>JAIRQE010000006.1 GCA_031256725.1 Propionibacteriaceae bacterium | reverse complement strand
GACCCGACCCGGCTAGAATACGGCCTCCAACGACCATAGAGAGTCGGCCTCAACCCAGAAACCCACACCACCCATTTTCATACACGAACGAACGACCGACTACCCGCGGACACGAAGGCAAGATTGTGAAGAGCCGGTTTTCTCTTGTTGGTTCCATGGGTGTCCTTTCAGGGTTTCCTACACTCTAGTGCCTACAAGGACACATCATAAGTGGCCTCGGGAAATCATCTCACCTTGAAATATCGGAACAGCCTTTTCGGGGTAATCATGCAAGAGGTCATTACTAACCCAGCTAGAGACCCATATAGGGCATAAGCTAGATTTCTCCATGCGATGCTCCACAGGCCTTCGGTATCCACAGGGACTATGGAAGCAATAATCATTGCGTTAATACCGAGGATTATTCCCGACCCTACTAGGAAACATATTCCGTGTTCGACTAATAGTTGAGTTAGTTGGGCCCACCATGTCACACCTACGTGTTGTGCAGATGATAATTCGAGTCGTCGGGACCAGACCATGACAAAACTCAGGAGCCCTGTCAACCCAAAAACTATTACTGAAGCGAACTGAGTCATTCGGTGATTGAACCTTTCGGTACCAGTGAATTCCTTGCCCAAAGCCGAATTTACTTGCGAGTATTCTGTTCTCGCGTTCGTGTCACCGGCAGAGTTATCTATAGACAAATTCAGTAGTGTTTGAACACTCTCAGTCATTGGCCAGGTAGTGACCCAACACTCATCAAAGAGTTCACTTGTGGGCACAGGTATGAGCATAGCAAAATCGAATCCGGGTCTTCTCCCATCATTGGGCCAGTCATATACACCTCGAACTGTGGTTCTTCCAGTGGTCAAAACTAGAGAATCACCAGGTGCAATGCCAAGAGTAAAGGCAACCGTCGAGGATATAGCGACACCACCTTCATTCATATTGTCAACACGGAACACGGACAAGGCACCTTCAGTGATGGAATAGGATGCAATAACCCCATTCGGCATTGCAACACTGGAATAGGAGTTATCATCATGTCGTATGGCTCCAGATGCTATCACAGAGGGAACCTGCGAGAGATCGTCACAAACATCTCCCTTTATTCGACCAGGACTTAGAACAGTAATCGTGGCTGCTCCTGAGTCACGATAGCGAAGGGCTTCCTGCATGAGGCTTTGTACAGTGAGAAGATCAGCCATAGTGGGAATAATGCAGGCAAGCACAAAAAGAAAGACCAGCCGAATGGGCTTAGTTGTACCCGTAACCAGATTCCGAATGGCTTCTCCAAAAACCCAACTCATGAGAACCTACTAAGATCAATGATGTCCGTACAGGAGTCTCGGGTGCAAGGATCATGGGTTGCAACCACGACAATGGTTTCCATTCGAGCAAGTGACTGCAGAGTCTTGTTCACTGTTTGTGCAGTATGAGTATCCAATTGTGCCGTCGGTTCATCTACAAGAAACAAATGAGGTTTAGCAGCAATACCCCGAGCTAGCATCAGCCGTTGCGCTTCCCCTCCAGACAAGGCGCAGAATGGACGATCTGCAATATGTGCCAAATCAAAGTCAGAAAGGAGTTCACCGGCTCGCTTTTTCGCATCATTACGATATAACCCTCGAGCAAGCAGCGGCACAATCACATGATCAATCGCACTTCGATGCGGAACCCCATGAGGATTTTGAAATACCCACCCAATACGAACGATACCCTCATAGGAAATACTGCCTTCTGTGGGTCTAAGCCACCCAGTTAGGATCGATAATAGAGTACTCTTGCCGGAACCTGAGGAACCCACTAATGCGTATACACGATTAGTGAGTAAAGTGGTGTTGAGTTCACGAAAAAGGAAGTGTTGGCCAGGAAACTGGTGAGCAATACCGTGCAGTTTTACATGCATGATTCACTCACATTGAGACAGATCAGAAGGAGACAGGGACACCATGTTTGGGCGCAAAGATGAGTCTTGCGGCACCACGAATGTTTGTCCTAACTGAGATCCAACAATCGTAATAGCAGTGGGTTTTCCATCCACAACGATGCATGTCCCTGTTTTTCCTACAACAATTGCACTTGGGGGAATCGTCCAGGACTCAACAGGTTCTACTAGAGACCATGAAGCAGTAATGATGACTTCTGACTCGGTAGTAGTTGCGCGTACGAATGATTGGGTTTGGGAGATGAGATTGAGCGCCTCAGGCGCAATAACGTTACCTTGATCATCTGTTGGAATTTCTATCCCATCAATAATGAGCATTCGGTCCCCAGGAGTTAGATCCCCAGGAACTTCTTTGAGTGTAATCGATGAAACTGTGGGAGGTAAGGTGGCAACGGTGGTACGTCCAGATATCTCACCACCAATATGGAGATCACATGAAGAGACAGTAACCTCACTTGCTGGAAGCCACATTAAGTCCGATGGTTCGATACTGGTAATGGCTGTTGACACACCAATCGATTTCAGTAGGCCTTCATATGATCGCAGCACAGACCTAGTAACAGTCTGCCCTTTAATCTCAATACCCAACTCCCGCAAGGCAGAAAACAAGACATCCACATCACGGCCAGTTGAACCGACTGGAAATTCTCTCCATAGTGGCTGACTGGTGGCAAGAGCTAAAATTGGTTGCCCATCTATACTGACCATCGTAGAACCTGATTTTATGGTTACACCGGGAGAACATGAAGATGCAGTAACCAATCCAGATCTTGCTACCTTAAGGTGAGCACCTTCGACAGTAGACACCAGCAGCGAAATAGTGCGTGAATCCGAGAACCCACCGATGTCAACGGGGGCCTCTGCGATAATTCCCGAGGATTCCAATGGAGCAGGCGTGGAAATCGGAAAGAACAATGACCCAGCAGCGACTCCCATCCCCATGACACCAGTAAGCACCACTATGAACAATGGCACCCATCGACGCTTAGTGTGCGTACTGTTATCAGTCTGCTTTGCAGTATTCACAACTAGATCTTCTCATCAAAATAGGTCCAAAGGGTTTTTATAGCACTCCGTCACACGTGGATCAGTTGAATCCCAAGGTATCACTCCCGATTGCATAGCACGTTCAAAGTCCTGTGCGGTAAACCCTGGCTCGACAACTTCTATTCGAACGAGACATTCAGCCAACAGTTCCTCCTCACTCATATGGTTAGGATTTCGAGCTATCTGGTAGTATAAAACAACGACTCCACCATCGGCAAAAGCACATTTCCCCATCTCTTCAAGTGGATCCTGCGTTCCACCAATACTCTCAACAGTTTCGAATCCATACGGATCATATGTAACCCTAAATCCATCATTCAGATAGCACTGCTCGATTTCCAGCATTGCCTCCTGAAATTCCATATCAGTGATAACTCCATCACTCAAAATTTCTCGACCTAACTCACTTTCTGATGTCTCATAATAGTAAGCATAGATATCGCCCCACGGGCCAGTAAACTGTGGAGTAGCAGTTTTGTCAATGGTTGAACAAGCTGCCAATACCATGACACTGAGGCCCACCACCAGCACAAGACCCAGGCGAGAACTTCTCCTCGTGGATTTTTTAACGAAGTGGTGGACCACAGAGTCACTAATCCAGCTAGTCTTAACAGCGAGGTCGATAGGATCCCCGCCAACTACATTTATAGATTTCTTAATTTTAGACATAGTACACTGGGCTGAATTATCCAATAATGGTTGATAAACTCACTATCATCTCTTAACCATAGTAGGGTAGGCATAGCAAACTGGGTTGGGGTTATAGGAATAGTATCCCGGTGACACCCAAGCTCCTACTCGGTAACCCGTGGATGCATTAGCTGAATTCTTGTATCCATAGGCACCACCTGCTGTGCAATTTACATTTAAGACTCTAGATGTAGAGAGATTGCTGTAATAACAGGTTGCCGCCTGTGCCTCAGGCGCAGTGGCCTCAGAAGCTGCTACGAGCCCTATTCCACCAAAGGCAAGTAAAGCAGCAGCCATGGCGGGGACAATACGGTTTTTCATTTTTCCTCCATTCGGATGGGTTTTCAATACAGTCTCCAGAATACGTTCAACCTTTGAACGAAAATTCTAAAACTATTAACACTCTAGTATCAATCTATGTTTTGTCAAGTTGAAGTTGCCCTGTGGGGGTGCGGACAAAATCCTGGACTACTTATCGGAGCATGTATGTTCTGGGATGGCTGCTGCAACATTTTTGACTCGTCTGGTAAAGGCGGGAAAACCAGGAACATGCCACTCATGAGGAAAACCGTTGACCACCTGCGTGGCTACCTCAACGAGTTCCACTCTGACCAGCGCAACAACCACTCCACGCCACTGTTCTACAGTCAACGCGACGGACGACCCAGCGCGCTGAATCCCCCGGAATGAATCCCCCCGGCGAGTCCGGAGACTTGACTCTGTTTGATTTGGAAGGAAGGTTTGAGTCATGTCGAGTGCGAATAATAGGTATTCTCCTGAGTTGAGGGCCCGTGCTGTGAGGATGTTTCAGGAGTCGAGGGATAATTACTCTTCGGATACCGCTACCGTGAACAGGGTTGCTGAATTGCTGGGTGTGGGTTCTGGGGCGGCAGTGCTTCGTTGGGTGCGTCAAACCCAGGTTGATGCTGGTCAACGCCCTGGGGTGACCAGTGAGGAATCAGTTGAGCTGAAACGGTTGAAAAGAGAGAATGCTGAACTGCGTCGAGCGAACGCAATCCTGAAAGCGGCATCAGCTTTTTTTGCGGCCGAGTTAGACCGGCCAGGACTGTGATCGTGGATTTCATTGGTGAATATCGTGACCATGATTCAGATGGTTTACGGTGGGGGGTCGAACCGATCTGTCGAGTGCTCAGTGAGCATGGGATAGCGGATTGCCCCGTCCACGTATTATGAATGGCGGGACAAGCTTCCCACCCCTCGTGAGCAGCGAGACATGGTTCTGCGTGAGCATATTCGTCGTGTTTATGATGCGAATTATCGGGTGTATGGAGCCAGGAAGATCTGGTTAACCCTGAATAAGGAAGGCATCCCTGTGGCGAGGTGCACTGTGGAACGACTCATGGCTGACATGGGTATTCACGGGATTCATCGAGGCAGTCCGCATCGCACAACAATCCCAGATGATTCCCATGAGGTCGCTGTTGATCATGTGGAGAGAATGTTGACCCCGACTGCTCCGAACCAACTCTGGGTTGCCGATATTACGTATGTGTCCACGTGGGCTGGATGGGTGTATGTTGCATTCGTGATTGACGGGTTTGCCCGGAGAATCTTGGGATGGCGGGTAAGTACAACAATGACTACTGACCTGGTTCTGGATGCTTGTGAGCATGCGATCTGGGTTCGAGACCATGAAGGCCACGGTGACCTGACAGCCCTCGTGGCCCACTCGGATCGTGGTCGTCAATATACGTCGTTAATGTATGGGCAACGGTTGACCGAGGCGGGTATTACTCCGTCAGTGGGCTCGGTCGGTGACTCCTATGATAATGCGCTAGCCGAAACTGTGAATGGGTTGTATAAAACTGAACTCATTAAACCCCGGAAGCCCTGGAAAAACGTGGACGAGGTCGAATTTGCTACTGCTGAATGGGTGAACTGGTTCAACCATCAGCGTCTCTACCAATACTGCGGAGACATCCCACCAACCCAAGCAGAAACCATCTACCATGCTATCCATGACAGCGTTCTAGCAGAAGCTGGAATGCAACACTAAACACTCTCCGGAGGGGGATTCAAGATAGCCAAACGGACACGAGGATCAACCAGAAATCTTTTCTCTTTCACCCATCATCAATACCCCCCCCCAAAGTGTCACCACCAAACCCAACCAAAGTGTCACCGATGTCCTGACACCCCGCTGTCACCTATGTCCTGACACATAACCACTAATCGTGGCTCTCTTGAAGCGATTGGTGGAATATCGACATCAAAACCAGCAGCAAACACGGTGGAACTCCACCAAACGAAAAAGATACCCCTAAATACTGGTTCGTTTCGTTCGGGGTGTGGTGTGTCATAGGGACGTGTAATTTGACATTTTCACTTGAAACCCGAAGATTTACCGATCCTCTAGAGTTCAAATCCCCATGAAATTCCCTCCCAAATACGTCAAATTACACGTCCCCGTGACACACATAACACGTATAAGGAACCTCTGCCACTTCGAGGCCAGCCTCTTTCAAAACCGAATATGCCGCCCTGGATCCAGAGAAGAACCACTTATCCTCATACAGTACGGAAGTCAAAGCCCAGGAGAAGTCCACAGGCCATATCCCTACTGGAAGGTACTGATCTTCTTCGATACTCGCCCCAGCAACGAGATCAAGATTATCGCACACGAAGAGGTCAGCTCTTGTAATGTCAATGAACGACCGGGATGGCTCTTCGTTCCACGGCAGAGTCGGTTCACACGAAAGATCACGATCATAGATCTGCGAGAAAGCCACCACGAAAAGAACTCCCTCGTCAGTGATCGTCTCAAGCGTATGAGCAAGAGTACTTGCGGTTTTCCTAGTGGTCCACCCTTCGGGCCATCCAAAATGCCCTGACTCTTTGAGCTCAGGTATCCGCGAATCGAATAATCCCTTTTCCTTAAATGACATTGGTTCACCTAGTAGTTCAGCCCACCTGTGATAGTTTCCTCCCGAATCCTCAATGGGCATGAACACACAGGCCACAAGTTCAGATTGTTCCAATATCCAACAATTCAAGGTTCGATTCTCCTTCAAGGGAGCAACCAAAGTCATATTCACCTCCCAGCCTGGGCAAGGATAACTTGAAGTTAGAGCAGCCTTTCGACCAATTCCTGATCACTTGTCATGGGTTCAGAGCGACCCCTGAATCCTGGAGCATCGAAATTGCCGAGAGTACCCGCCAACTCTTCAAAGGCGGCCAGGGACTCTTCCACAGCCCCACCATCAAGTACCTGCATGGCAAAACCGTTTTGTACCAAGACAAAATCTCCGACCCTGGCCTCGGGAACATAAGCAAAACAACAGGATGTAGTCTCACCAGCATGAAGAACATGCCCCATAGGCATGGGCCCTTCACCAATATCCAGAATGAGTACAGGAGCTGCAATACACATTACTAGTATCCTTCCGATTATGTCGAAACTGTATCAACAACGAGATCCATTGTGCCAGCAGGAGCAGACGAACAGGGCAAACACGGGTCTACCGTCCGGATAGCATCCTCCAAACTGACCTGAACCGACTTTCCAGACCCTTGAGCAGCCCGCCTAAGAAGTCCACCCAACCAGGGTTCATTTTGGGCTGTAGGAGTCAAAATGGTGGCCTGCTTCACACGAGCATCCTCGGTCGTTTCATACCGATGTACTAAGAGCCCGCGAGCACCATCAACCCAACCAACCCCAATCGCTTGAGACAGATTCGCAGACCACTCGGTGATGAGAGTACCCGTGACAAGATCGGGGTTCGCCAAGAGATCCACAATAGTCTCAACACAGTGAAGAATGATGATCGCCCGTGCACATGCAGCCCCATGACCCTGTGTACGCCATTGGTCCTTGTAGTCGCTCGCCTGAGGGGTTGCTAACTGTGCAACCCGCAACTGCGCCACAGGCCCCACACGATAGGCACCCGATGAGGCTCCCAGAGCCCTGATGAAAGGCTTGGGTGCTGAGGACCCTGGCACTGCTTCGGCCACGATCTCATCCCAGAGTTCGGGCCCCATCCGATCAAGAACAGATCCGCCGTCCGGGGAAACCGCACTCAACGCCATTCCAAACAAGTCAAGGTTTCCCTGATCATCAACAAGAGCAAGATCCGCGCCATCAAAATGGTCTGGAGGCGCGTGTACCCCAAGACTGCGCTCCACAAGCCTGAGTGCCGCACTCAAAGCCTCAGGTACAAGTTCCACACATTCCTTAACCTTTGCTGGATCTGCTAAGGCCAGAACCCCACCCGGTACAGCCGTGGCCGGAAAATGCCCTGGGGACCCTGAAGCCGTCATCCCCGCCTTCGCAAAACGTCTAAGAATCAAAGCCTCAGCCTGGTCGGTGACAATCAGGCCCACAATGTGAATCGCGATCACGCTCGAATAATGCAACAGACGTCTAAGAGCCGTTGCTGTTGGGGGAAGGTCCGTGAGACCTGAAAGGGCCTCCAGGGCTCGTGTTCCTGCCAAATGATGGGCCTGGGGGCAGATCCCACACAGCCTTTCCACGAGAGCAGGTACCTCGACCACTGGTCGACCGGTCAACATCGCATCAACTCTGGGCAACCCTGAGAGGTCGAAGGCAGCATCTGTGAGAGTACCTTCACCATCACGAGTGAGTACCACGCGGGCTGGGGCGGCATCTATGATCTGAGAGACATTAACATGTTGTATCATGACCAAAGTCCAATCTGGAATCGGGAGTCAGGATGCATGAACTGGGATTGCTGACCGGTGTGGTTACTGCGGTCACGCAGGTGGCTGAATCTAGGGGCGCCACTGGGGTTGAGAAGGTGGGCCTTCGCGTTGGTACCATGAGTGGAACCCACGAGGAAGCCCTTTGTGGCGCTTGGCCTTTGGCCACCCAAGGCACCCTCGTTGACGGGGCCATCCTTGAGATTGAAACCATCCAAGCCCAGGTATGGTGTCCTCAATGTGAGGCCAAGCAAGACATCGATGAGTTCTTTGCACTGGTGTGTCCCCAGTGTTCTACACCCACTGGTAACCTCGTTTCCGGGAAGGAATTCGAGGTCACTTTCGCAGATCTGAGAGACAACTAGGGTCACAGACTTCGCTCCGCTTATTCTGGTAGCTCAGCGAGCCACCGTTCAAGGATACTCACAGCCTGCTTGGTTGCCTCATCAAGGGCTTCCTCCACCACAGGTGTCAGGCCGTACTTCGTATCAACAAATTCGGGTACAACTCCTACTGCGACGACTTCGCGTGGTTCATATCCCAAGAGGCGCGCAGCAGAAAAGATGTCCACTAATCCCACTTGATGGGGTGAGAGTTTGGCTGCCATCAGTCGAGGAATCTGGTCTCCATCGACCTCGACTACCTTCCCAGGAGTATCACCAGCGATTGCATCTAGCAAGAGGATTCGTTCCGAATCTTGAACTACATGGAGCAATTCCAAGCCAGCTGTACCGCCGTCCACGAACTCAATGCGTGGATCAGGGCAGACATCTTGCACCCTTGCGAGTAACTCAATGCCTACCCCATCATCACCCATGATGGGGTTGCCGACACCCAAAACGGTGACGGCAAACCCATCGGTATCCTGAGTGTTAGCACAGGATGATGAAGTTATATCTTCGATCTCCACACGTCTCACTCGACCTTGGGGGCATCCACAGGCTCAGCACCACGCTTCACCCATACGCCGCCGTTGATCATGGCAGACAGACCACCGTGGCGTTCCAGGGACTCAGCCCTGAGTACAAGGTAGATGTGCATGATCACGAAGGCCCACAGTCCAAACATCATCAAGGTGTGGAAGAGACGTACCACTCCAACTCCGAACCATGCCGCCGGCAAAGACACCAAGGACCAGAAAGGATTCGATGGGTGATAGAGCCCATAGAGGACAAACCCTGAGAGCATCTGTAAACCACAGGCAATGTACACAGAGGTATATGCCAACTGCTGCAACGGATTGTGAGCCAGATACAAAGGCGCATGCTCTTTGATAAGAGCATAATGCTGGAGTATCTGTCCAAGGTGCTTCACATCATCTTTGCTCTTCAGCGGCCACATGGATGGCCATCGAAGGTACCTATCACGGGACATGAAAGCGGACCAGATTCGAGCGGCACCAATGATGAGCCACACGAAGGCTGCGATGAAGTGGATCAAACGGATAATACCCATGAGGTAGCCACTGGCATCCGTACCCAATGCTGTTGCACCAAAGAAGGGATCCATGATGAAAATGCCTGTACAACTCAGGATAAAGATAACCGCAACATTGAGCCAATGCTGGAAGCGCAGGGATGCTGACCACACGCGTACACGTGCCCACACTGCTGGTCCTGTTGACACATCCATGTCATCACCAGCGTGTCCTTCGGGAGCCACAGGGATGAAGCCCTCCAAGCGGAAAGCCCCAACAATGTCATTATGATCAACCTTGGCACGAGCAACAGCCAGTGGACGCCACCCATTGCGGATGACCACTGCGGCATTCTTTTTCACAAGCCTGGTCTGCTCTTTGGAGATCTTCACCTTCTCAAGGACGGCATCCAAGTCTCCACGCATGATAACTCGATCATCGATATGCCCATCCTGGCGGTTATAGCGACGAATCCTCGCCAAACTGTAACGCCGTTTGAGGCTCGCGGGATCAACATCATCAGCGGCAACTTCGGGAACCTCCAGACCAACATAATTGGCCTTGAGCACCTCAATGGCTGCCTGATCCACAGGATCAGTACTATTCGGCGGACTTGCCGCCGCCATTGTCATGATGCGTCCCTCGCTGACCGCTCCCAGGCTGTAGGCAGTTCCGACCACTAGGGTCGGTATCTCAACCTGATCGGTAGGGGTACTTTTGGTCATGATTGTGCCACCTGTAGTACCTTGCCATCCTCGTCGAGAACGTGAACAGCACATGACATGCATGGATCGAAGGAGTGGATCGTACGCAAGACCTCAAGGGGCTGCTCAGGATCAACCAATGGGTGGGTCCCATCACCAGCGAGTGCATGTTCGTAAGGGCTCATATTGCCCTCACCATCACGACCACCACCGAGCCATGTGGATGGCACAACGCACTGATAACGATCAATAGCCTTGTCCTTAATGGTGACCCAGTGGCTAAGCATTCCGCGAGCAACCTCGACCATACCGAAGCCAGAGCATTCCTTATCCCAGGTTGAGGGCTCCCACTTGGTGGCGTCGAAAACATTGATGTCACCCTGGGTGAGGTTCTCCACGAACTTGGGGAAGGTCGAATTAGCGAGAATCTCAGCTGACAACAAGCACTCAGCTGCACGAGCCAGAGCACGACCAGCTGTTGAGTTCATCTGGCTGAGGCTGATACCCAACGTTGCAACAGCACCATCCACGATCTCTTTCATACGTTCGTGGCCTTGAGCATAGGCCAAGATGACACGAGCAACAGGACCAACCTGCATGCGCTTGCCGTCGTACATTGGTTCCTTGCTCCAGGTGTACTTTCCGTCCCAGCCTTCTTCCCTGCTAGCCAGGAGAACAGAATCATCTTGGGCTATGGTACGAGCTTCGTAGGGTGGCTGAGGGCCGGTGTACTTCGGAGCCGTCTCACCGAGATCAGGTGTCAGAGCCGTAGCCCCTCCCTCATAGGAGAACCATGCTGAGGCAATAGACTCAGTGATCTTTGTATGGTCGAAAGGATGAACCGTGGAGAAGTCATCATCAAAGATGACACCCGGCTTAACATCCATCTTCGCGGTTGGGAACTTCGGCACAACATTGGGATCTCCACCATAGGTGGCACCCGCAAGACCTATAGCGAGGTAGTTGGGGGTTGAAGCACCAATATCGAAGTAATCCTTATAGACACCCACAACAGCCAAAGCATCGGGCACATAGCAGGTCTCAACAAATTCGAGGCACTCAGCAACCCACTTCTGGATATTCGAGACCTGAACCTGGTTGACCGTTTCAGACTTGTTCTGATCAATGGAACATGCCATGCCACCAACGAGGAAGTGCGGGTGAGGGTTCTTTCCGCCAAAGACCGTATTGATACGGATCATTGAGCGCTGGAACTCTAGCGCATCCAAGTAGTGAGCAACAGCCATCAGATCGGCTTCTGGTGGGAGCCGGTAATCCGGATGCCCCCAGTACCCACCTGTGAAGATGGACAACTGACCGGAATCCAGGATCGCCTGAACGGTGTCACGAACCTCAGTCATTCTCGTGAGGGTATTACCCCTCCATGTCGATCCAATCGCTTCAGCGAAGGCAACAGCCGCAGCAGGATCAGCCTTGGCTGCATTAGCGACGTTGACGAAGTCGAGAGCATGCAGGTGATAGAAATGGATTACGTGATCCTGGATCTCCTGGGAGGCCATGATCATGTCACGGATCAACAGAGCCTGCTCCGGCGGTTGCGAACCAATAGCGTTCTCAACAGCGGTGATCGATGTGATGGCGTGAACACCAGTACATACTCCACAGATACGCTGGGTGAAAGCCCAGGCATCACGAGGATCACGACCCTGAAGGATGGTTTCCAAGCCACGGAACTGGGTGGCTTGACTCCATGCATCAGTGATCTTTCCTCCAGAAGTTTCCAATTCGAGGCGCAGGTGTCCCTCAATACGAGTGATGGGGTCAATAACGACGCGGTCTGCCATGATTTATTCCTTTCCGGATTCATTGGTTGCCGTGTCTGCGGCATCGGTAGTAGCGGCGCGACGAGGTTCTGTTACCTCATCACCGAAGGCTTGAAGGGGTTCTTCATGGGACTCTTTTGAGGCAGCAGCTTTACGAATCGCGGTGGCTCCAGCATGGATACCGATACCAGCGACTGTGGCGGCCATCAAACCGAGACCAACCTTCTCTGCGGTTCCCTCAACTGGGAAGCCTGGCACATTGGGCAGCCTGGAGTAGAAGGGGGTGTACACATCGAAGAAGTTCTTTTCGGTACAGCCAATGCATGGATGTCCTGCGCCCACAGGCCAGGAGGTATGCATATTCCACTGAATGATGGGGCATGGGCTGAACGTGCTCGGGCCCTTGCATCCAACGTGGTACAGGCACCATCCGTTGCGCGCACCCTCGTCATCAAAGGTACGTACGAACTGCCCAGCGTCAAAGTGTGAACGACGGTGACAGGAGTCGTGGATGCGCTGATCATAGGCGAACAGCGGACGCCCCTGAGAGTCTGTCTTTGGTGCCTCACCATGGGTGAGGAAATAGGCCACTGTTGCCAGGATCACTTCAGCGATTGGTGGGCAACCTGCTACATTGATAACAGCCTTGCTCTTGATGATGTCGTCTACGCCACAGGCACCGGTGGGATTCGGCTTTGAGGCCTGCACACCCCCATAAACGGCACAGGCACCGACAGCAAGAATTGCGGCAGCCTTCTCGGCAGACTCCTTGAGTACCTCTTCAGAGGTCTTCCCACCAATGACACAGTAGACACCGTTGTCACTACGGGAAACTGACCCGTTTACAATAAGGATATGACCACCCTCGTGGATGGTATCTTCAAGTACCTTGTTAGCAGCCTCGCCGGAAGGTGCCATGATGCATTCGTTATATGTGACTGACAGAAGGTTCAATACAACGTCCTCAACAGTTGTCCCCCCACCTCTCAGTACAGACTCAATACATCCTGTACATTCCTGCAACTGAAGCCACACAACGTTCGGCTTTTTCACCGATTCGAAGGCATTGGCAACATCTTCAGCTGTTACCGTGCCAGGTGTGGGGGCTCCATGAGCTTGGGCCGCTGAGCCCAGCACAGTAGAACCTGCTGCAAATACGGCAGCGATGCTACCGCAATACTTAAGAAAGTCGCGGCGAGATACACCGGCCCTCTCTAGGTTTTCTGCAAAAGTTGGCTCTTGCCAACCGTCCATTGAATATGTCACACGAACTCCGCTCCTTTGGGGACTTCCAGTCGCCCATGCTTTCTAGTGCGTCTCTGTGATCAGCCGCGACCAACATCGTTGTGAGACGGACAATCATAAGCCACATCATAGCGCGTCGATTTTCCATTATCTAGCAACACCACATTCATACGAGAAAAAAAAGATTTTCAATGGTTTTGGCTAGTAATCCGGCATATTTCGCAAGAAAAACGTCAGTTATTTCTAGGACAACTAATGCTCGTCACTGGTGGTGGATACTTCTTCAGAAACAGAAGTGTCTCCCTCGTCACGTCGCAGATCAGGCTCAAGATACATGGGCCCAACAACAGCGCTTGACTGACGTACAGCCGCCTCGGCAGAGTTGAGAATTTCCGCTACTTCCTTGGCAGTGGCATCTGCATCAACTTCGACCTTTGCGGCCACGAGTACCTCTTCTGGCCCCAAGTGGATGGTTTTCATGTGGATGATCGACTGGATTCCAGCAGTACCAGTCATCGCAGTAGTGATCTTTTCGATCTCCTCATCTGAAGCAGCCTCACCAATCAACAGGGATCGAGTTTCGGCAGCGAGGACCACTGCAACACAGATGAGCAGGATACCGATCGCAACTGTACCAATCACATCCCATCCTGCCCATTTGGTAATAATGGTCATTCCCACCCCAATGAGTGCAAAGACCAGACCCAACAAAGCAGCTATATCCTCAAGGAGGATCACGGGCAACTCTGGAGACTTGGAACTCTTGATGAACCGTGCCCATGAGGTGCTGCCCTTATGTGGACGGGATTCTATGACAGCGGTACGAAGACTCAAGGATTCGGCGATAATTGCTCCACCGAGGACAGCCAAGGGCACCCACCACCATGAGGAGTTCAACAACTCATTGGGGTGCCCCGCGCGTACCTCTTCCAACTTGTGGTAGGCCTCGTAGAGAGCGAAGAGCCCACCCATAGAAAACAGTATGATCGACACGAGGAAGGCTGATAGATAACGGGCACGACCATAACCAAAGGGGTGAAGGGGTGTGGCCTGTTTCTGTGCGCTTCGACCACCAAGGAGAAGAAGAACCTGGTTGGCACAGTCAGCGAAAGAGTGGATCGCCTCCGCAAGCATCGAGGATGCCCGTGTGAGCAGAAAAGCCACAAGCTTCATAACTGCAATAGCGAGATTCGCTGACATTGCCGCAACAACGGCTTTTGTACCACTACTATGAGCCATCGACTTCCTTCTTTCAGTCAGAATGTATTAACTTACTGGATGTATTAACTTACTGGGTTTCAACCCTTTTTTACATTAGCTTCGATGCTGGCATCGCAAGGTTCGGGCATCCGCGAACCATTCCTGCAACTTGGGAGCACAACCAAGGATATCGTCATAATCTCGGTCCTCTGTCCATGAAGTCTGTTCGCGATACCACCCCATAAACTCATCAGGATCACGAGGAGCCACCTCAGTATTTAAAACCATCAGGTCGTCACTCATTACTTCCTCCATTTGCCATTGACGTCTGCACAGAAGCTCGACATTCTTAAGCTAGCACGCTTTTACTAGTATCACACATCCCAGTTAAGATATTTGTTAGCTTCTTCAGTGGTGACGTAGTGACCTCGCCCATCGCCTGATGATCGCATCATTTGCCGATAAAGAACATTAAGCCTGCGCCAGTCCAAGTAATTCAATCCGACAGAATTAAACGCAAGTTTATCAAGGGTGTCCGTCGATGCGCGAACATTATTCCACCGAATATTAAAGTAGTTCTTACCAGCATTTTGTACAATGATTGTGTTTTCTATTGCTGCTTTGATGACGCTGGAAACGGCATCTTGCCAGCCTAGGCTCATCTTCGCTACATTCGCGAGCGCGCGAGGAACTATGGTTTCTCTTGGCCAACAGTTCAAGTCATCACCAACAGCCGTCCACCACAAATAACCGATTTTCCCACCAAGAATCGCGGCGACATCGCGCCTTACTTCGTCAATATGCAACCGAAAAGGCTTAAGGACTGAGGTGACTTCCTCGATAACATTAAAATCCATATCTAAGGTAGGCGCTGGGCCTAATAACACTGGAAACCAATATGCACCCGTGTTTCGTAAGTAAAGATATTCATTACCCATTTGGGAAGTGTCATTCGGCAGACTTGCGATTTTCTCTAGTATTGATGTTGCCACACCGCCGCGAATTGGCCAGAGATCTCCCAATCTTGCTGATCTAGCAAACTCAATTGTTGGAAAAAGCCATGGCCGCTGAATGCTAGCATGAATATGATGACGAGTGACCATTCGGAGCGGGCAGCCAGGGCCAAGAACTAAAATCGTATTTCTTACTTTTACTCCATCAAACAATGGTTGCGGTATTTTCCCGTAAGTGCTCCACCATTCACTCGCTCCTTTGCGTGCAATGAGAGCTCGTAGACTTAGAAAGTCGTCACCAAACGCAAGGTTGGACATAACCACGAAAGCGTGGCGACCGAAGTCATGTAATAAAGATAGGCTCCGCTCATAGCAGACAGCGTAGAAATCAGGGCAGTTTCTAGTTTCGTACCCAATGGATAATTCTTGCAGTTCTGAGCCTCTAGGCATCCGGATATACGGCGGATTGCCGATAATTACGTCGAAACCACCCTTTTGCACAATGGCCGGAAATTCACAAAACCAATGAAATGGCCTAGCTTGATCCACCCATGTGTCTCCGTCATCTATGAAACCACATATCTCAGCATAGATGCCATTGCACTCAGTTCGTAATTCTGCCTCCATGCGACGCAATTGGTCTTTAATCTCAACCGAGGAATGATCATTCAACTCAATGCTTTCAACGAAAGATGAATATAGCTCAGAGTATTTGTCAATACGGGGAACGAGATCATCAAGGCGAGTAAACGTAAACAGATCTCCTCCTACGCGATAAACATCCTCCGCATCTTTGAATCCGACCACTAAGTTGCCTGCTTTAAGATTGAAGTCGAGATCTGGCAGCGGTTGAAGTTCTTCTCGTGTATCCACGCAAGCGGCTAATGAAAGAAATATCCTTAACTTGGCTGTTTCTATGGCTCCTGGCATTAAGTCAGTACCATAGAGATTACGAATCGCGATATGCTTTCGAATAAAGTACCGAGAACTCGGTTGAGCCTTCACTTGCGTTAGCAGCGACTCAACTGCTTCCCCACCTCTACCCAGAGCATTATCAATGATATGGGCATAAACATCCTCTAAAACCTCTAGTGCAGCAAATAAGAAGGCTCCCGAACCACAAGTCGGATCAAAGACACTCAACCCAGTTAGATCGTCAAAAAGCTCAGCAAGATGACTGGGATCATCCATGAGATCAATAAAATCGGTGAGTAGCAACTGCGTATTGAGATTATCCGTAATCAAGTCGTTGACTTCTCGTATCTCTCCAGAACTCATCCGGCTCCGCAATGCTTCAACACGTTCACGTCGATGGAAGGTTTCTACCCACGTCTCTCCAGGAAGATTCACCAATGGATCAGGCTCTGCATCATCAAGCAGCACCCACGTGAGCGGATCTCCATCCCAGGCGATCTGAAGCTTTTCAGGAACCTGTTCCCAGCATTGTCCAGCCTCACTCCACCCATGAAGCATCATGGGCTGTATATATCGGTCAGGATTGGTGATAAGAAGGCGGAAAGCATGATCAAGGTTGCTAAGGTTATCCATGATTCGAGGAATCACAGTCTGCGCAACCATGTATGACGTCACATCATGTGGTGTGTAATAAGCGCCATTCTCTCTTTGCCCAGAAGCGGCAAAGTTGATGTACTGCTCAAAGATATAACCTATGACTTCCGGATTGATCTCTCTATCATTTCCCGTAGGTCGCGTATCAAGATGCCAATTGAACTGCGAAAAAAACCTAAGGATTCGCTCAAAGGCCTCATCAGGTATCGACAGTTCCTCGGCGAATTCCTCCTCAAGATCTGTTCTTCCGAAGATACCTCCGTTCACATAGGGAACATCACCCAAGATTCGTAGGATTTCCGGATCCTTGATCACTCCATCACTGTCATTGAGTTTATTGAAGAATAATGGAAGCAAGGCATCTCTATAGAAAGTGTAGTAGTGGTCACGCCCACGGATCTCTTGAACAGCGGCAAGAGTGTTTTCTAAATAGTTCATGTCCTCATTAAGAAATTCCTTTTTCTGAAGGAAGTAAATAAACATCATCCTGTTCAATAACGTTGTGGCGTATCCGGTATTCTCGGACTCAGGAATCCCGAAGATCACCTCAGATAGATGCTGATGTTCTACTTGGAACTGTCTATAGAACGCAGCTGTGACATTACTTGCATCAAAATGTCCGTGGACTCTATTACAGACATCAGTCAAAGTAATCCCATTTCGATGATCACTGGCTGTGAATTTCAACCCACACAATCGCTGGGCAAGAAAAGTAGGCAACAATGCTGGGCGTGTTTCTATGGACTCGTATGTTGTTGTCCCCGAACTTGAATGTCGAGGCCAATACCAAAACCATTCATTTGGCCCCTCAAATACAGCCATCCGCTCGGGTGATAAAAGTCTCAGCTGAGCATCAATATCACGCATGAGAGTACGCGTGGGACGCTCGCTGCAAGGAACCTGGTAAATCCTAAAACCTCGAAGACAGGACGCTAACTGGGGATAGTAGATGGACTCATGTATCACTACAGGAGGCACAGATTCACTAGGGGCTTCCCAGCCAAGTCCATCAATGAACATGTCGCTCAAGCCACCAGATGAGTAGAGGTTCTGAAGGTTGGGAATCATTGGTGTTTCACTGGTCATAATGAGGACTCTTTTCTCTACTTGAGATGGCCACCGGATTGAAACCCATGCCTGTAATGACTTGAACCCGATCAGCACCGTAATCGCGAACATCAATTAATGCATGCTCTTCATGAAGGGCCAGCAACCTATGCAATCCACTGTCATCTCCAAGGTGCCTGACTTGTCTTAAGATCCCAGACACCTCTAACTTGACATCCTCTCTAATGGGGTTGGCAGTCACTGCATCAATCACCTGACACATCTGAGCGTTGATGGGCGTGGGAAGATCTATGCGTTGAGATTGTTTGGTTAAAAAGTCGTAGAGACGTTTCCGTAAACCTGTGTGGAGAAGAACCGTATTCTTGGCTACTTGCTCCCCCATCGCATCTACTGCTCTTCCAATGTGTTGCAGATGGTCACCTAGGGTCGGACTGGCTGTTTCGAAGACCTCACTCACCATCTCCTGAAGTGCTTCCATTGGTGTGATAAAAGAAAGATCAGACTGAGTTGTTCGAACCAACAAGTCTGTGCCAGCATCAGTTCTTCCGTATGTAAGGACGTAAGGATTACCCTCGTCAATGACTTTTGTGGAATAGACGATTTCCTGTAAATCCAAGGCCTCGCGCCGATCATCTTCACTTGCCTGTTCCCATATACCCAAAGCAAACGATGAGGCGTCGACCTCTCCTTCTTCTTCCCCAAGATCAGCCGTACCATCGAAGAGTCCAGAAATATCTACACTGGAGTCATCATCATCGAAGAAACGCTCATCGCCACCAAGGATTTGCTGAGCATTCTTGAGGCGTTTGACTAACCGTCTACGAAGATTGATCTGTTCCTCCACTCCTCCTTGTGGAAGGAATGACAATACCCGGATTGTTTCCGCTTTTTGCTTGATGCGATCAACACGACCAGCTCTTTGGATAATCTTGATGATTGTCCAGGGAAGATCCCAATTCACAACAATGCGCGCATCCTGAAGATTCTGTCCTTCGCTAAGAACGTCTGTTGTGATAAGTACATCAACTTCAGTTTCCCCACTTGGGAGACCTCCAATATCCTCATTCGCTCGAGGGGCAAAACGGCGAGCAACACGTAATGGGTCACTAGATTGCCCACTGACTGACGCCAAGGAACGATCCGTATAGTCTGGAAGATACTTGGCTAAGTAGTCGACAGTGTCCTTGTACTCACTAAATACCAAGACCTTCTCATCTGGGGGAAGCCCTTCAATCAAATCAGCTAAGGCACGTAGTTTGGTGTCCTGATCGGGATGCCACGTACCATATCTATTGAGAAGTCCCTGTAACACCTCAGAGTCGGCTCGTACTTTGGATAGAACCTCATGTGACTTGAACAATCCGGGTCGAGCCCAACGAAGTCCTTTCGGATTGGAAGCGTCCAAGGCCTCATAAGCTTGTTGTGCGTTACCCTGCCATTGAGTGGTTGACCAGTTCACTCCTGTGGGTACAGCTTCTTCTTGAGAATCATCAATATCATCATCATCGTTGACATCAAAGAAACCATAAGAAAAACTACCCATGGGCACTTGGAGCCTCTGAGATAATGCATAGTCCAGAACGGCATTACGAGCTATCATCCTTGTGATCGTCAAAATAAAAGCATGGGCAGAAGAGGTGAGGCGTTTAAAAGCCGTCGTGCGAATAAAACCAGCTGCTGTCTGTACTGAACGCCGGAGGTCATTAATCAATTCCTCCTCTTCTTTGTCCAATGCCACCACATCATCCACCAGATAAGCTCCCAACTGATAGCAAGCAAAGGAGAGCCCCACGACGGACTCGAACACCTCCTCAGTTGCTAGTCGGTCATTCGGATCTTGTGGCCCACCTTGGTAATTCAATGCCTCAGGAATACGCTTCGGGAATCGAAAGCTTTCGCCATTAGGGAAACTCAGTGTCGTATGACCAGTTTTGGGATCTGTGACACCGTATGTGGATTCCAAGAACCTGCGGGTTCGGCGTACGAGGAATTCGCTGAGAAGTCTCTGCCAATCCTCATTAAACTCTGACTGTTCAAAGGCAGCGAGTGTGTCAAGGCGTCCATTCGTTCTAGCTGCCAATGCCTGCGCACCCACAGTGGCAATATGCCTTTCAGGTCGAACACCAAGCGGTTGATCCAGAGGAATCTTAAGCCCAAGTTGACCACCAATATCCTCATGGCGAGCGTTAAACATTGTTGCCGTCAGAAGAACCACTTTGCAGTCATTGTCGTCGACATATGTGTGGATCGCGTCCCATGCTTTCCGTTGTCGATTACGCAAATTGTGAGACTCATCTATGAGTACGAGTCGGAATCGCTTCAAATCTGGCAATTCCTTTGCCACCATACTCAAACTGATAACTCTTCCTGGGATATGGAAACGCTCAAGATGTTCTTGCCATGTTTGAGTCAGGTTCTTAGGAGCAATCACAAGTACCGATTCACCTGTTGTTGCTGCGATGGCAGTACCTGTGAGTGTTTTTCCTAAACCAACCACATCACCAATAACTGCAATGCCTTTTCTCTGGAGAAGTTTCGTAGCAACCCTGACCGCACTCTCTTGATGAGGCATCAGTAGTCTGCGAACATCACTGGGAATATCCAAAGTAAGCCCAGCACGAGCATCCCGGGAAAGCTCGTAGGCAAGTCGAAGATAGACCAAATATGGTCTGGGTTGGGTTTCACGAATCCAAGACTCTTCCAAAACTTCAATCAACTGTTTTGTGATGTCCATGGAATACTGATCATCCCAACGATCTTGAAACCACTGTGCGAGTTGAGCAGTCAATTCAGCATCGGTCTCTTCAAGGCTTAGTTCTCCTTGCTTGCTTAACCCTGCCGCCGTGAAATTGGATGATCCCACCACAGCATGAAATGCTCTGAGTCCTCCCACAAGACGTGCAACATAAAGCTTGGCATGCAACGGTTCTCGCGCAGCAAACTTCACCGTCAGAAGCCCGTTTTCTAGGTCTTTTCGCAGTACTCGTAAACCCGCTTCATCAAAGGATGTTGGCGTCCCCCATGTCAGTTGTTTGGCGAATCCTAGTACCGCTTGATCCGCACGACGCAAAGCCAAGGTATGATCAATCCGCTGAGTGCCTTTTTCAAGATCTTGTCGCACTAGTTGATCTGTGGAGACTGCCATCCCCACAAGGAGACGAACCGTGGACCCTTGAGATTCTTCGCTGCCATCTGGTTGCATCTGTCCAATACTGTCTCGAAGCGAGCGCCACCCTCTCAGATTGAAGTAACCAACACAGGCATCAAGCCTCGATGAATACGGAAGAACCCCATTGAGCACATCCGACAATGTCAGGGAGATATTGTCAACGATGCGGCTCATGCCACACCGTCCTTAGTGTTGCAGACTCTCTGGTTTTGAAAGCTAAGAGAGAGAGAGAGAGAGAGAGAGAGAGAGAGAGAGAGAGAGAGATCAGCCACACTCAGGTATGGGGTTAGGAACATAAAGACCTCCGTGTCAATTACCAATTATTACCTCCGTGTCAATTACCAATTATTCTAGCCATGTAGAGGGTCGTGGCGTTTATGATCCACAAAGTTCACCTTGTGCTGTCCTAAGTCATGACACAGCGAGCTACCCCCAGGTACGATCAATCCAAGGCCTTCTCCCACTGATCATAGGATGGTACTCATGCAAGATTTAGACAATGCCACGATTGCTGACTTCAACCCAAGAGAACTGCTGACTGAGATGCAGGGGAATCTTGAGGGTATCTCACAGTTTTGGAGAGAGCGTGGGATCGACTCAGATGGCGGGTACCACACCAACTTCTCCCCCAGTGGTGACACGATCCCTCAGAATCGAAAGACTCTTATTGCGCAGACTCGGATTCTGTGGACCTATTCCGCGCTCAGCCAAGCATTGAGTGATAAAACCTTTCTTCCACTAGCCAAGCATGGGTTCGATTTCCTAGTGAACAAGTTTTACGACAAGCAGTACAAAGGGTGGTACTGGGTTATCGGGGATGAACGAGACGACCCAGCAAAACTGATGTATGGCCAGAGTTTCGCGCTCTACTCACTGTGTGCTTATGCCTCAGCGTCCAAGGATCAGCGTGCCCTGGAATTAGCTGTGGAAACCTTTGATGCAATGCATAAGGCGGCAGACCTAACCTACGGAGGATTCTGGGAGAACATCGACCGTACATGGGCACCTGAGGATACTGATTCCGGTCGCCGTAAGTCCCTTGATATTCACATGCATCTTCTGGAGTCCTTCACTGCCCTAGCCGAACTCACGGATGACGTCACACATCGACGTCGGCTCTCAGAAATCCGCCGACTTCTTTTCAAAACGATGATTGACCCCACATGGTGCATCGGAGGGAACCAGTACGACGCCACCTGGACTCCCCTCGAACCCATCGTCATCTCGCGTACATGGATCGCGGAGAGAATCGGAGACCAAGCACTCCCACCCGGACAAATCACCACCTCTTATGGGCATAATCTTGAGTTTGGATGGCTCCTAGGTTGGGCTGACGAAGTCCTCAATGGGGATCACCGACTCCACACCTGGGTAGTTGATCGACTAGCTGACCACGCACTTCGATATGGCTTCGACCATGAGTACGGCGGAATCTACAGAGAGGGACCCCCACTTGGCCCAGCGACCGACCAGGACAAGGAATTCTGGCAGAACGCCGAAGGCCTGATCGGGTTCCTCCACGCCTATGAACTCACCAGCAAACCACAGTACGCCAGCGCGTACTCCCAAACCTGGAGGTTTGTTAAGGAACACATGATTCACCCCGATCTTCATGAGTGGTGCATTCGTACCACTCGTACAGGGGAACCCGTAGACTCAAGCTTGGGCAACGAGTGGACAGGTGGGTACCACACTGTGCGAGCCGCGATCGAATGTACACAACGACTCAAGAATCTGATCGGATCATCGTAATCCTGAACACATAACAAACTATCCACCTGTATTGTGCTCCACCTGGATGTAGAAGATCGGTTTTCCTGTACGCCTTTGCAACTCATCAGCAAGTTTCCAAAGACCCATATCAGGGATTGGTGTCTCTGGGGTAGTTCTCCAGATGAGCTTATGGGCCTCATTGCTTCCCAAGCCTCCTTGAGCGACGATGTGATAGTGAGAGTTTCATCCAGTCGCACCAGATACTCCCCTCCACAGGGGAGATCCACCAGTGGAGGAAAAGGTACTACCCCTTGACAGAACCCGCCATTAAACCACCAATGAAGTATCGACCCAAGAGGATGTAGATAATCAAGGTTGGTACAGAAGCGAGAAGTGCGCCCGACATAGCGGCACCATAGTCAGCCAACATTGACCCCTTGGCGAGCATGTTCAAGGTGACTGTGACTGGAGCCATCGTCGTGGGATTCCCACCGAAGAAGGTCGCGAACAGGAAGTCATTCCAGGCTGAGGTGAACTGCCAGATGAACACAACCACAAAGCTTGGGATCGAGATAGGCAGGATAACCCTGAAATAGGTTCCCAGCATCCCAGCGCCATCAACCCTGGCTGCTTCGATGAGCTCTTGGGGTACGTTCTGGTAGTAGTTCCTGAAAATCAGGGTCGTAATGGGAATGCCATAGACAACGTGGAGAAGAACCAGGGACCAGATCCCTTGAGACAGCGGGGTGGTTTGCCACAGACTCGACATCAACTGGAAGAGAGGAACCATAACAGCCTGGTAGGGAATAAACATCCCGAACAGAATGACTGTGAAAACGATGTTGGCTCCAGGGAAACGCCATTTGGATAGTACGAAGCCATTCATGGATCCGAGCATCGATGAGATGATCGACGCTGGAATCACCATCATTGCTGTACGTCCGAGAGCAGCTCCCACGGATGGCAGTGCTGTACTTCCGAACCATGAAGCCTTCCAGGAATTGAGACTCCAGACCTGAGGGAAAGCCCATGCACGGGAAGGATCAGCATCACCGACAGTCTTGAAGGAGGTAATGACAAGGACATACACCGGGATCAAGACGAAGATCAGGCCAGCAAATAATGCGAGGTAGCGCACAAGGCGACCCCAATCGAATCCTCCTGGTACGGGGGCTTTGCTCTTAGTTAGCAGCAGTTGTTCGGTGCTCACTTGTCCTCCCGTGCTACGTGGATGAGATAAGGAATGATGAAGATGGCGATCACGACCAGCAGGATGATGCCGACCGCGGATGCATTAGCATAGTCGCCAGAACCCATGAAGTTGTACATCACGATCGCAGGTACAGATGTGGGATAGAACTGTGGACCCGTCACAGCGACAACCAGGTCGAAGACCTTGAGTGACATGTGCCCCAGGATGATCAACGCCGACAGGGCTACAGGTGAGAGTTGGGGGAAGAGTACATGGCGGTAGAGCTTCCATTCGGAGGCACCATCGATACGAGCTGCCTCCCTCATTTCATCAGGGATACCGCGAAACCCAGCAAGGAAGAGCGCCATAACATAGCCAGCCATCTGCCAGATTGCGGGCAAAGCAATAGAAGCTATGCCCAAGGTAACATGGGTGGTCCAGCCATTTTCCAGGAACCCCAATCCCACATTCTGAAACAGTCGGTTGAGACCAGTAGCCCTCTCACCAGTGGATGCGTTCAGTAGCCAGCGCCACACAACACCTGCGGAAATGGAGGAAACGGCCATCGGGAAGAGGTAGAGGGAACGGAAAATCCCCTCGGCCTTGGATCGGCGGTCAAGCAGCCAGGCCCAAAAGAACCCAAGGATCATGGTTCCGGCGATGAACACCACAGTGTACAAAAGCAGGTTTCTCAAGGCATGTTGGAAGTCGTCGTTGCTTAAAAGGGAGAAATAGTTGTCCAAACCCACGAACTCAGTGGGGACCGCTCCCATCAATTGAGGGAAGGTATGTGAGTCTGTCATCGACATCTGTGTCGACCTAATGATCAGATAGTAAACAAACGTTCCGACAAGGAATAATGATGGTGACAGGAGCAATACCGGGGGACCATATTTCTTGAGCTTGCTCTTCATGTGTCCAGTATGCACTAAACCAACGGGGCGGCTAAGAATAGCCGCCCCGTGGTCAATGAATTACTTCATCGTGTTTTTATGCGAAGGCTGCTGCCAGCTCCGCCTGCAATGTGGCGAGATTGGCTTCGGCCATCGGTGAGGTTGTGAACTTGGACACTGCAGCGTTGACTGCGTTGCCCTGTGCGATGGTTGCAGCTGCACCATGCTGGATGGAACCGACGATCACATCGTTCTTGAAGGACTTCGAAGCAGATTGCTGGTAGTCGGAGAAGGAACTGAGATCGATATCGGTACGAGCCGGGATCGAACCCTTCACCTTGTTGAAGGCCGTCTGGCCATCAGCAGAGGAGATGACATCCAACCAAGCCTTGCCAGCATCCGGGTTAGGACCACCAGTGGTCAAACCGAAGGAATCAGCCAAGAAGCCATAGACACCATCGGTACCTGGGGAAGGAGCCCACAGGTAATCGGTGCCGTCAACGAGGTTGCGGGCATCGAGTGCACCAGGAACCCAGTCACCCATGACATTGAAGACAGCCTTCTGATCGAGAGCAATAGCCAATGCTTCTTCCCAATCCAAGCTATCGCGGTCAGCGTTGGTGTAACTCATGAGCTTACCGAAGTCCTCAAGGGCCTTCTTTACCTCAGCGCCAGTCCAATCGGTCGTACCATCAAAGAGGCCGTTGTACTGCACAGGTGTGAGGTCAGCCATCAAAACAGTCTCAAGGAGGTGAACCTGGGTCCAGGTCATACCCATGGACAATGGAGCTTCGAAGCCAGCAGCCTTAGCGGTCTCAAGAGCAGCGATGAAGGACTCCATGGAGTCGTAGTAAGCATCAGTTGTGCTCAGGCCAGCTTTTTCAAGTGCCTTCACATCAGCCCAGATCACATTGGAACGGTGCACGTTGGAAGGAATTGTGTAGATCTTGCCATCCTTGGTGAGGAGGTCAACGAGATCCTGTGGGAAAGCGTTGTTCAAGCCGAACTCGTCATACAGGTTCGAAACGTCCTGCAACTGACCAGCAGTGATGTAATCCTGAGCCTCAGCACCGGCGTGGACCTGGAAAGAGTCCGGCGGCTGGCCGCCTGCCATACGAGTCTGAAGGACATCCTTGCCGGAACCGCCACCAGTAGCGGCGCCGTTGTTCACGAATTCAATGTTCGGGTACTTCTCGCCGAGGACACCAACCAGAGCTTCGAGGCCATTAGCCTCAGAGCCAGCGGTCCACCAGGAGAAAATCTCCAACTGGCCGGAAGGGCCATCAACCGGAGCATCAGTTGATGGAGTTGTGGGCTCACCAGAACCACAGCCAGCTAGTCCAGCCAGCGCGAGTGCCGCTGCAGAAAGTGCAGCGATGATCTTGCCATGACGCATGTGTCATTTTCCTTTGTTCGAAGGGATGTAAGTGCCCTGACCCATAACAGTGATCTTGTGGATCACAATGGTGGGCGATTGTTTACCCGAAATGGTCAGCCTTAGGCACATAGTAATCGTACGCGATTTCACTCTAGGCCAGCAATCAAACCCACAGATTGTGACCTATCCGTTATCTTAGATACAGACTGAACCCGCCTGATTTGAGCGTATTTCAGGCGGGTACTGTCATCTGTCTATGCCAGGTGAGTCACGGTTGAGCTGCAAGTTCCACCTCCATTGAGAGTGACTCCCGCCTTGGACACAAGGCTGAGATCGCCTGTCACTGTACATTGGCGAGACTCATCGACTTGGACGGATAGAACCTGGGGATGGTCGGGTCCATCTGCGTTTCACTTAGATCACTACCACCGGCCACAGTTATGATCGTGTCCGTTATAGTCCACTGATAGACGCCGTGATCCAAGATGACTTCATCCTGGCTGGTTTGAGTTCCCTGAGGATCTTCCCAACTTTCATAACCTGGTGGTACCGAGTCCCAATGCCCTGACTCATCCAATGAAAACTTCGTGTTTCGACCATTGCTTCAGGATCAGTGGTTACCCCTCCAACAGAAACAGTTTGAACAGCCTTAGCAGGGTTGAGTCATGCTTTCGAATTGGTAGCCCCATAATGCATCTCTCGCAGATATCCTCAGCATATCATTTTCCCCACACTACCTGCACGTTCACCATGCAAGAACGACTAAAACCTTAGGAGTACTGAAGGAGCCCACTGTGGCCAGGTTGGGGTTCCAATCACTGACCCATGGAAGAATCGCGCGCACACGCGGAAAGGATAACGGGCACTGCTATTATCGAGTACTTCCCCCACATCAGCGATCTTCAACCCAGCGCCCACATAATCCCACAGCCGTGCGTACCTTCCTCGTATTTTCTCTTCGGGTACACTGTGCCCGCCCCGACGAACGCGCTCAGTAACACGCTGAATCGTGAGTTCCAGTGGTACAAGAATCACATGAAGATGGATGAGGTACCCCATGGCTGAGGCATCAGCGAGAAGATCAACTTTCGATGTGTGAGAGAAGACAGTCTCTGAGATGAAGGATTCCCCTCGCTCCATGAATTCTCGACGATGCTCTTGGGCAATCTGCGCAGCCTCATAACCGTGGTCACTCTCATGATCAGGCCAAATCTGGGCCGCAATCACATCGGCATTAATGAAAGTCAACCTGGTGGCAGGAATGAGGACTCTGGTGGCATAGGTGGTTTTTCCAGCGCCATTCGGCCCTGCAAGAAGATGAAGAACAGGCATTACTGTCCTGGATGGATCATGAGTGTGCCATTCTCATCAGCCTCAGAATAGGAATCACCAGCATCCATAAACTCAGAAGCCAAGTTCAAGGATTCCCGCAAGGTAGCGATCCGTTCCGACCAGGCACCTCGTACCACTGCCTGCTCGCGCTCGCCCAACAGATCATAGAAGCCATTCCCGGCAAGAACTTGGGCAATGGCCCGATGATTCACTTGCGGGGAGTTTTCGAATTCCCGACCAATCCGGGCCCAGTGCGCAATCTGCTGAGGAACACTGCGCGAGTCCACTCCCGCAGATGCCAGAGCCGATTCGTACACATCCGCTGGAAGTCGAGTAGGTGGAGAGGTTCTCATACGCATAGTGTAGCACGGTACTACACGCCAAGAAATTGCTCAGAATCTAATCAGATAATGAGGGGTGTGGTGCCCCGCTGGATTGCTCTTGCAAGACACCACACCCTGAAAAGATATCCCATTAGCTACATGAGGGGGCCTCGCCTGCGTCTTAGCGGCATGGTTGCAGCTGCAACCATCGCTGCAGCAACCAACCTGCCAACGTGTAGCCCTTGCGGGACTGCCGTACCACCTGTAGAGACGAATGGTGTATTCATTCCTGTGAAGCTACTCGTTACCGAAAAGGTACCCGTTACCGAACCAGAGCGTTCCCCAATCAAGGTGACGACACACACCCCTGCCTTGAGGTTGCCAGGCACCGTAAACGAGAATTTCACTTTTCCTTCCTTATCGGCGGTAGTACACGTCCTTTCGGTACCTCCCGAATACTCCATACAGACCTTTTCATAGGGGTTGAAATTGGCCCCGGTGACAATCTGGGTCTGCGAAGTATTCCGGGTTGGATAGGCGAATTCAATAACCAGTCGACCCACCACGACGGTGGTTGGTTCGGAGGTATTTCCGGCCTCATCGGTCACCGTGACGCTCAATTCCGTGTCCGGAGGAATCACTGTAGTCGGAATACAGACGAAGTGACCATCCTCATCGGCGTACACGTCTTCACAACCAGGGATGACATTTCCATCTGGGTCCTTGATCGTCACCTTGCTGCCCGGTTCACCGGAACCAGTCACTTGAGAACCATTGGATGAATCGACAATCGGTGTGTCGGGTGGTGTGGTGTCGACAGTGATTGTCACTGAGTTAGACGGGTCGGAGGTATTACCCGACGAGTCCTTCTGAGTTGCTGTCAACGTGTGCTCACCATCGGGCAGTAGTACCTCACAGGTCCACGTACCATCACTGCCCACTATGACAACATCGGCGCACACTGAGGTACCGTTCTCGTCTATCACCGTCACCTCCGCACTAGGTTCACCAGTTCCTGTGACAATCACTGAACTGTGGTTGGTCAGATCGCCATCCTTAGGAGAGGTGATCACTGGCGGTTCCGGAGCGGTCACATCGTTAAAGGTCACGGTCGCAGGTGATCCAGAAATCGGGGTGGCTGCTGTGTTGATCACCACTGTCGCATTCAACTGAATAGTTTCCGGCACCTTGTCGGTCAGCGAGATCTGGCAACTGCCAGCTGCATCCGTGATGCAACTATCCCCTGTGCGTGTTGATGCCCCGGTCGAAGAGAAACTCACACGCGTATTCGATATGGGGTTGCCGTAGGCGTCTTTGATAATAGCTGTGGCACTGACATCCTCACCCACCCTTTGGATGGAAGGACTCACAGTCAGAACTGATTTATCTGCATCGGGTGCACCTGGTATGAAGTTTAGGGTGATTGTACCTGCCCCAGATGACGTACCATCTGAATTGATTGAAGCAGGGATCTTGCCCCCTACCTTCACCATAGCTAGATGACCACCTGACACGGTCGAGGAGTACCAAATAGTCGACTGACCATTGCTATTTGTACCCGCTATCCCGCTTTGAACCGTCATCTTCTCGGTTGTGGATGAC
This sequence comes from Propionibacteriaceae bacterium, assembly GCA_031256725.1. Classification (GTDB taxonomy): domain Bacteria; phylum Actinomycetota; class Actinomycetes; order Propionibacteriales; family Propionibacteriaceae; genus WQYJ01. The sequence continues at coordinate 152,714 of JAIRQE010000006.1, read as the reverse complement.
TGCACCAGTTGACCAGGTACAGCGTTACCCCATTTGTCGAAGGCATAGACGGTCGCGAGATCACGCGCATCACCATCGGCTACCATATAGTCCTCAGTCACCACCACCCGGGTACGCAGGCTCTGCGGCAGATTGGGATCAACCGGGACGCAACCTGATGCTTCAGTACAGACCTCATCCGAGATCCACACTACTGACTCGGCCCATCGTCCTGCTTGACTCTTCACCGGTTGACCGGCTGAGGTCGCTGAGATCGAATAGGTACCAGCCTTAGTGGAATAGACATCCACCGTGCATTTTCCATCCGCGTCCGACAGACACGACGTACCATTCGGGAAAGTCGGGCCACTTGCCGGATCAATAGCGAAAGTCATCGCAGCGCCAACCATGGGCAGATCATTGGCATCGCGCAGGGTCGCGGTCATCGTGAAAGTATTATCCGGATCGACACCAACAGTACGTGGTGTTGTCGGATATACGGACCAGAAGGAATGATCCGGATCGGCTATCCCACCGAACACAGGGTGAACGGGTGAACCCTGGGGCACCTTGCCACCCACTGTCATTGCTGCGGTATAGGTTCCACCATGGAGGGAGGCATACCAAATCGTCGAGGTACCATCTGAGTCAGTGGCTGCAATCGGTGACTGGGTGATCAGACGAGCGTCAGTAGTCGTCGATGCTACGTCGGCCCCAGAAACTGGATTGCCATGCTTGTCATAGGCGAAAACTTTGAAGATATCGTGCTGGATTCCATCAGGCAGTACGCCATTGACGACAGTTTCAATCCGACTGATGGGTTCACCAGCATCGGGCACACAACCATCGTCTGGAATACAGATCTCACCTGCGGTGAAGGTGGCAGTGACGGTATTGGCCAGTGGCTGACCGTCTCCAGTTGCACTGATCACATAAGTGTTGGCCTTAATGGAGGTCACCTTCACCGAGCAGTTACCATTGTCATCCGTTGTACATGTGCTAGCGTCGAAGGCTAGATTGGTGACCGCCGGGAAGACAACAACTGCACCCGAAACAGGATTCATGTTCGTATCGACAACATGAGCAGTAACAGTGAAAATTGACTCGACCACCTGTGGGAACGTTGGGGTGATCATCAGAGTCGACTTCGACCAATCCGGGGTTCCTGACCTGAAAATCAGAGTTGCAGGTGAACCATTGGGAACTAGTCCACCAACGGTCACATCCACCTTGTATTCGCCCTTGGTCGTCGACGTATAGCCCACGATGGCCTGGCCATTACCTTGAATCACTGGTTTGGCGGGTGTAGCCAAGGTCACACCAGTCGCTGCAACTGCATCAACCTGGGCATTCAAAACCGGATTGCCGTAGCGGTCATAGGCGTACACATTGATCACATCTTGAGCCTTACCATCGGCTGGCTGGCCATTGGGATCTACTTCGATTCGAGTGATGTGACTGGGATCAACCGGATCACACGGTGTCGTCGGCGAGGATACACAAACAGATCCGTGAGTGAACTCCACTATCGCTGGGCTACCGATAACATTGGTGGCTACACCAGTGCTGTTGGGGATAGCGGCCGACACCTGATAACTTCCAACCAGCTTCGAGGTTAGGGTGACTGAGCACGTACCATCGCTGACCGTTTGGCAGGTTGTCTCAGAGTAGATCGCATTGTCCGAATCAACTGAGAAGCTGACCGTTTCACCAGCCAGTGGATTATCGGTTGTGTCCCGTACCGTCACCTTCAGCGTGTAATTGTTGCCAACGACGATCGGACTGGCTGGGCTCACTACGAGGTCTGAGTGAGATGGATCAGCCTTACCAGCAATGAACCGAATCTGGTTCAGGATACCGGTCACTGGAGAGAGTCCGTCGATAGTACCCTGCCCAGTGAAGATCCCCTGTTTGGTGGAGGTCCACTCCACGAGGGCAGTTCCGTCACTACCGGTAGTGGCAGTGGCTGTAGCCGGGTTCAGATAACCGGCCAGTAAATCGGTAGAGACATCGATCACGATAACATGAGCACCAGACACCTCATTACCGTAGGTGTCATAGGCGTAAGCCCGTGCGGAATCTTTGGCTTTTCCGTTGGCGAGTTGGTCGTTGGTGACCATTTCGAAGCGGGTGATGTGGCTCGAATCGACAGGGGTGCAGTTATCTGTACACACCCCTCCATGGGTGAATTGCGCCACAGGATGCTGGTTCAGGGTCACAGCGGTCACCACTGCAGTCACAGTGTAGGGTCCGACCAACTGGGCTGTCATCTGACAGGTGTACACACCCGGCTTGGAGGGGCCAACCTCGATGCAGTTCGTCACGGTGGCCAAGAGCGTACCATTGATACCACTCACCTGAATCTGAGATACCGGAATCCCGGTTATCGGGTTATTCTTGGAATCGCGGGCAGTGATGATGACCGTGACTGGAGAACCAACCACCTGAATATCAGGATCAAGAGTTACCGTTGACTTGTCGGGATCGACCTTATTGTCAGTGAACTCCACAGACACCGGAGAACCTGGTATCGTTACCCATCCTTGTGTTGCCTGGAAGGCTGCGCTGATCTGGACAGTTTCTGCGGTGACATCACTCAGCGTGGCGTATGCCTTCCCAGCCGGATCGGTTATGCTGGTGAGCACCACGAGGATCGCATCACTACCTGGTTCGAGCGTAAAGGTCACCACCACACCCTCCACTGGGTTGCAGAACTCATCGGTGACATAGGCAGTCGCTTCGGAGGTTTCCCCCACCGGCAATGAGAGCGGATTAGCTGTCAACGAGGAACCCAGTTTGGGGTCCTGACATATCGCGGTTGGAGTACCAGCTTTGAAGGGGATCGGCAGGTTTTCACCTACCTGGGTCGATTTGTACGTCACCTGGGCCGTCGGATCCGAACTGGCTTTTGTGGAGGTGTACGTCACCGAGTAGGTACCATCGTGGTTGTTCACCACAGTGGATATCGCCACATCACTACTTGAGGCGGTGAAGACAATGTCGTCCAGGTTCAAATCCGTGAGCAGGTTACCGAATCCATCCTTCGCTGTCAGAATACCTAAGTAGCCTCCCTCATTCGGCTGACTCACCTGGACCCACGTTGACTTATCGGACAGAACCGCAGTCGGATTCACAGTGAAGGTGGACGTGGTGTACGAAAAGGTACTTGTGGAGAAGGTCACTGCTACTGGAGAATTGGGCAAAGTCCAATCACCGTTTTCCGTAGGAATCGACCCATTGACCTTGACAGTTTCTGCGGTTTTATCGGTGAGCGCCACCGCCGCATTGCCGTTGGCATCGGTAAATTGGATGGTTTCGGACAACTGTCCATTGCTGCCTGAAGTAAGCCAGAAAGTCACTGGCCAGTCTGGGATCGGGTTGCAGTACTCATCAGAAACATGAGCGGTTACCTTCGAGGTCTGTCCGACTAACAAATTGGTGGGATCAGCAGTGATGTGCGTCGCCAGATCAGGATCGGAGCATGTCACAGGTTTAGACTCGCGGAATGGAATCGGCACAGTCTTGCCCACCTGAACTGCCTTATATGTCACCTGAGCTGTCGGTGCACTGTCTGCTTTGGTCGAGGTGTAGGTAACGGTGTACCGTCCATCGCCGTGGTTGGTCACTGCAGACACATCGACAGCTGTCGAAGACGCCGAAAAAACAATATCTGACAAGGCCAGGTCCGTGATTGGGTTCCCCAACGAATCGCTGGCAGTCAGCGTACCAGTATAAGAATTGCCAACGATCACCCAGGTGGTCTTATCTTCCATTTTCGCCACTGGTTCCACACTAAAGCTTGATCTAGTGTAGTCGAGAGGCCCAGCAGTGAAGGTGACCGTAGCAGGCGAACCAGTGACTGCGACATTCTCTAAAAGAACAGTGGCAGTGGCTGAGATTTCATCTGGGTACGTCTTGGCGACATCCGAGACAACGTCAACTGAGCAGCCAGTAGCCAAAGTCATACAGGTCGTTGTCGTCAAGGTGATGTCCGCACTCTTCTTGGCAAAAGTAATCGTCACGCCCTCAATGGGAGAACCGTTAGTCTCCTTCACTATGACTGTGGCGGTGATGAACGAACCCGCTGTAGTACTAGCTGGATTAACCGACAGTTCGGCGGTATATGCTTTTTTATGGTAGACAAGATAGATACTGATGTCGCCTGTCACATTCGCTATCGTGACGGTTCCAGTGTTTACAGCGCCCGATGAGCCGTTCTTCCAACCCTCGTAGTCATAACCAGGAATCAATGGCGGAGAGGTGATGGTCAGTGTGTTGCCATGATCAACTGTTTGGATAGTAGCCGTCTTAATGGGATTTCCATCAGTATCGACATAGTTAATTGTCGCGGAGTGGGTTATCGCCTCACCCAGAACCCACATGGTGGGTTGCTTGCTTGGGATGGTTGCCAAATAGTGAGCTGAACAGGAAAATGTGTCAGCTTTATAGATTACCTCACAGACGTTTGCTGTATCGGATTCCTTTGCAGTACGTGTCATCAAGCGTCCCTCGTTATAGTTCTTGAATTCTGGTCGTAAGTTCATAATCGAGTTGTTGTTGAAGGCTTTCAGGTCACCATAACTGGGCAGGAAATAAATGTCCTTGGTTTGTGTTGTTGATGTTGCTAAGACCCCCGTGGGCTTGGTCTCGACATCCTTGGATGTGCTATTAACAGGCCCCAGGTCTGGGACCAGTGTGATGGCTTTAATCGACGGCAGCCAGTTGTTTGACTTGTAGACCTTCGTCAGTTCGGTCTGGATGTCAGATCCTTCGTAATTGTTGCTCGTACTGCTCCACGATTGCTGAGGAAAGAAATCCCCACGTGGCATGATCATGACTGCTTGCTTCCCATCAACAGTCTGCTTTTTCAAGATGACAAAGGTGTACCCATCTACGCTGTAGGTATCGCCAACGTTTTTTGCCCACAAGTCTGACCCTAGATCAGCGAAAGCAGCAGGAGGCTGAACCCCAATCCCAATGGCAAGGAGCAGCATAGTGAAAGCCAGAATTCTGACTAGAACAGATTTTGAAAATAGAATAGTAGTGTGTGCGTTCATTCGAACACCTCCCCGTTCAATAGAGCACCCCAAGGCACCTCAAGGCATACTCATTCCCCGTTTAGCGACTGCCAAACAATGTCACCCCGTGTTGACATAAATAATAATGTATTCCCTTCTTTTACTAGTGTCAATGATTAACAACAAGGGAATATGGCAAGATTTCTTATCATTTGTTGCGATAAATTATGTCGGTTATTACCGAGTTGGTGAAGGACGAGACCCCAGCGATCTCGGGTACCTCTGCGTCGTGGCACCAAAGCTCTCCTCGACGACACGATCATAGGTACCACCGGAGGGTACCTTCAAGGTTAAAAGACTAGAGCCTCGTTACCCAATCGTGGCCCGACGCTTGGATACGAGGTCGATGGTGACGGCAATGAGAAGAACAAGACCCTTGATGGCCATGGTCCAGTTAGCATCGACACTCAAGATAGACAGCCCCATATTGAGCACTCCCATGATGAGAGCCCCAACCATGGCACCTGCCACACGTCCCACACCGCCGGTGACTGCCGTACCGCCAATGAAGCAGGCGGCGATAGCGTCAAGCTCATAGCCCGTACCGGCGGCAGCAATGGAGGCACCCGAACGCGAGGTGGTTACGATGGCAGCAATCGCTGTGAGAAGGCCCATGTTGATGAAGATTCCGAAGTCAACCCTAGCCGTGTTGATACCCGAGAGGAGGGCGGCATTTCGATTGCCACCAATGGCATAGACATGACGTCCGAAGACCGTACGAGTGGTCACGAAGGCATAACTGAGGATGAGTACAGCGACGAGGATGAGAACAATTGGAGTCCCGCCAATGGTGTTCATGGAGAGAATGTAGGTCACGAAGGCGATGGCCAATCCCAGAAGAATCCACCGCCCAATGAGCAGTGACATCGGACCCACCATGAGTCCATGCTTGATCTGCGAGAGGCGAGACCTCCACGATTGCATGATCATCCCGAAGATGGCAAAGGCCCCGATCGCCAGAGTCACACCATCCAAGCTCACGCCAAAAGGACTACCCTCACCAAATAACCCCGCAAGAGGGTTGGGGACGAACCCCAGGAAATTCGGTAAGGAACCCCCAGCAATCGCATTGAATCCCGCTGGGAATCCAGCCATTGTACGTGCGGCAATGACCTGCGCCAAACCACGGAAGAGCAACATCCCCGCGAGGGTGACCACAAAGGCGGGAATTCGAACATAGGCCACCCAGAATCCATGCCAGGCACCCACGATCACACCAAGAACCAGACCGCATAGGACAGCCAGCATCCAGGGAACATGCCAGGTGTACATCATGTAGCCAACGATGGCCCCGATAAAGGCGACCACCGAGCCCACCGACAGATCGATATGCCCCGCGATGATCACCATCAGCATCCCTAGTGCCAGAATAAGAACATAGGCATTCTGCTGGATGAGGGTCCACATGTTGTTGGGAATGATGATTCGACCTTGAGTCGAGAAGGCGAACACCAGAAGGATCACCACGAGGGCCAGCATGATGCCATACTGACGCATGTTCTTGCCGAAAAGTTCCTTGATTTCGTTGAGGGCGTTCATCACAGGTCTTTCTCTTGTTGGTCACCGGCGTCGGTACCGGAGTCAGGGTGGGCTTTGGATCCTCGATGTGAATCCTCGGCAGTCATGAGGTGCATCAGGGATTCCTGAGTCGCTTCGTCGCGATCCAGACATCCGGTGATTCGCCCCTGTGCGAGTGTGTAGATTCGATCACACACCCCTAAAAGTTCAGGGAGTTCTGAGGAGATCATCAGCACACCTTTGCCTTCGTCGGCTAGACGCCCAATGATTGTATAGATCTCAAACTTGGCCCCGACATCAATACCACGAGTCGGCTCGTCAAGGATCAGAACATCGGGGTCGGTGTAAATCCACTTAGCTAGTACGACCTTCTGTTGGTTCCCCCCCGAAAGCTTCGATGCAGACACTTCAATGGTCGGTGTCTTGACGTTGAGTTCCTTGCGGTATTCCTCAGCCACACCGGTCTCGGCGTCCACTTCGATGACACCGACCTTGGAGAGCTTGGTGAGAGCCGCCGAGGTGATGTTTTCTTTGACCGTCTGAATGAGGTTGAGTCCATACCTCTTTCGATCTTCGGTGGCATAGGCGATCCCATGATTCATCGCGTCTTGGACACTACGAATCTGGATTTCCTTCCCGTCTTTGAAGACCTGCCCGGAGATTCGCGTACCATAGGCCCGACCAAAGACCGACATTGCGAGTTCGGTTCGGCCTGCACCCATGAGTCCGGCTAAGCCGACAATCTCTCCCCGTCGTACGTTGAGAGACACACAGTCCACCACCTTGCGTGAGGTATCGATGGGATGGTGTACGGTCCAATCCTTGATCGCGAGGACTTCCTCACCGATGGTGGATTCATGATCGGGGAAACGATGATCGAGAGGGCGACCCACCATGCCTCGGATGATGTGCTCTTGGGAATGATCCTGAGCCTGAGAATGCATATCGAGGCTTTCGATGGTGAGCCCATCTCGAATGATGGTGGTGGTATCGGCGATCTCCTCGATCTCGCCAAGTTTATGGGAGATCATGATACAAGTGATCCCCTGGGATTGAAGCTGTTTAATCAAGCGCAGCAGGTTCTCGGAATCATCGTCGTTGAGGGCCGCTGTGGGTTCATCAAGGATGAGAAGTTTGACTTCCTTGGAGAGGGCTTTCGCGATTTCAACGAGTTGCTGCTTGCCAACACCAATATCGGTGATACGTGTGGAGGGGTCTTCATCAAGACCGACACGGTCGAGAAGAACCTGAGCTTCTTGGGTGGTTTTCCGCCAATCAATGACACCACTACGGGAGCGCTCATTTCCCATGAAGATATTTTCGGCAATGGAGAGGTACGGGCTCAGCGCCAATTCCTGGTGAATGATGACAATGCCCAGTTTTTCTGAGTCCCTGATCGTACGAAAGCTGCACGGCTGTCCATCAAAGAGGATTTCGCCTGCGTACGATCCTGCCGAATGTACCCCTGAGAGTACTTTCATCAGGGTCGATTTCCCAGCGCCATTCTCCCCACAGATGGCGTGGATCTCGCCGCGGCGTACTCGCAAAGTGACATCGGTGAGAGCTTTCACCCCCGGAAACTCCTTGGTGATCTCCTGCATCTCCAAGATGTAATCATCTACAACGATGTAGTCATCCATTGTTCTGCCTTTATGGTCGTATTAACCTGGGTGGTAGGTGGCGCTATCTTGAGCGCCACCTCCCCCAGTTCTCACATGATACCCAGCACGGCATCACAGAGTTCCTGTGAACCAGAATCGATCACAGACCGATCTGATCCTTGGTGTAGTAACCCTTGCCGACGAGAATCTCTTCAACGGTGTCCTTGACGACAACCTCAGGTGGCAACAGGTAGGAAGGAACCTGCTTGACGCCATTGTGATAGGTCGTAGTGTCGTTGACGTCAACCGTTTCGCCCTTCAGCATCTGGTCAACCATCTTGGCAACCTGATCACCGAGGGTACGGGTGTCTTTCCACACTGACATGGACTGTTTGCCAGCCAGGATATTCTTCACGTTGGCGATGTCAGCATCCTGACCGGTGAGAACGGGCCAATCAACATCAGGGTTGTAACCAGCGGTATCAAGAGCCTGAGCGATACCCAAGGCGAGGGAATCGTTGGGGCTAAGAACCACGTCCACCTTGGTGGAACCGGTGTAGAAGGAATTGATACGGTTCTGCATTTCGGACTGAGCCGAATCGGTCTTCCAACCCTGGATTCCAATGGAAGCCCAGTCGTCATTGGTGGCAGGAGCCTTGCCAGACTGAGAAACGAGCTTGCCTGACTCAACATAAGGACTCAGAACATCCCAGGCACCAGAGAAGAAGAACTTGGCGTTGTTGTCATCGGGAGACCCAGCGAAAGGTTCGATATTGAAAGGACCAGCAGCATTCTTGAGATCCAAAGCCTCTTCAATGAATTCGCCCTGGTACTTACCAACTAGGTAGTTATCGAATGTGGCATAGTAGTCAACATTCTCGGTGCCGTTGATCAAGCGATCATAGGCAACAATCTTAATTCCAGCATCAGCGGCAGTCTTGAGAACTGGTGCCAATGCCTCACCATTGATAGCCGCGATCACGAGGACCTTGACATTCTGGTTGATCATGTTCTGAAGCTGGGAGATCTGCATGTCGACCTTGTCATCGGCATACTGCAGAGTGGTCTCATAGCCGAACTCCTTGAGGCGGGCCTCCAAATTGGCACCGTCATTATTCCAACGTTCCAGGCTCTTGGTTGGCATAGAGATGCCGATCAAACCGCCTGCTTCTTCGCCTCCTGAGCTGACTGGATCACGGGTGGTATCGGCGCACGCAGTGAGACCGATAACCAGTACTGCCCCCAGGGCTAATGTTGCTAGTTTCCTTAGCTTCATAGTGTCTCCTCTTTGAGATGGGTACATCTGAAACTCCGTCCTCACATCACGAGGCGTAAGAATTGAGTTCCTTCGCCATGTGAATTCTTCACCTGGCGAGTATTCCTGGGGTCTGTCCCGCTGGAATGGTTCAACTATAGGGCCTTGAGTTTGGAAAACAAAGACAAAAACCAATAGTTACGGAATTGTTACTTTATCCGTCAAAGCCATGATCGCGAGGGAAGGAGTATGATAAGCACCATGGTGGACACAGCAGGTCTCGCGCACGGGTCACAGACTTCGCTGCGTGAAGCTAACCGTGCCCACATTCTTGACGCCATCAAGAAATTCGGTGTCATCACCCAAGTGGAGCTTGCAGATGCCACAGGTCTATCTGCAGGAACAGTCTCAGTTATCGTCAAAGAACTCCTCGAAGCTGGCATCGTCAACACCACACCCACCTCTCGCAGTGGACGACGGGCCATCAATGTCACCCTGGCACGACGACTCGGAATCGTGGCTGGAGTCCACATCGGTCGCCGTGATCTTCGAGTATGCCTCGCAAGCCCGGCCGGAGAGATTCTCATCAAGCAGCATCTCCCCCTCGCCAAAGACCATCGCTCTGACACCGTCCTTGACAGAATCGCGCTCTTCATCTCCGACATGCTCAACCACATTGGAGCCTCCCGCGAGGAGATCCTCGGTACAGGTGTCGCCCTTGATGCTCCCATTGACCGTACGACCTCCATGGTCTGCTCACCTGGACTCATGCGTGGCTGGGACCAAATTGCCATCGGTCCTGCACTTGAACGCCGTCTAGACTGCGACGTCGTCGTAGAAAACGGCACGAATGTTGGCGCTCTGGCCGAATGCCGGATGGGTGCTGGATTTGGTGCCGACCCTGTTATCTATCTCAGCGTTTCCCATGGAATCGGTGCGGGAATTGTCTACGAGGGCAAACTCTTCCGTGGATTCTCGGGGATCGCTGGTGAAATTGGCCATGTCAGCTACGACGATCAAGGGCCCATCTGTTACTGCGGAAACAGAGGATGCCTTGAAGCTGTCACCGGAACCTCGTCGATGCTCGAATCACTCAAGCTCACTCATGGGAACCTTTCCCTTGCTGACCTTACTGAGAGGGCAACCGGAGGGGACATTGCCTGCCGGCGGGTCATTGAAGACGCGACACGCCACATTGGTCTAGCGCTGGCTGGACTATGCAACCTCATCGATCCTCAACGTGTTGTCGTCGGAGGCGACATCGCCCGACTCGGTGATCTTTTCCTGGATCCGCTCAGAGCAGCCACATCACGTTTCACCCTGCCTGGTTCCACCCCCACCATCGAAATCGTCCCCGGCGAGCTCGGTGTGGAGTGCGAACTCGTTGGCGCAGTGTGTTTGGCTCTTGAATCCATCCGACTGCCTGGAAATCTCGAAGGAGTGGTTTTCCATGACGCATCTTGACACTCCCGTCGCTCCCACCTACGATCCTGAAGCCCCCAGGATTCCAGCCTTGGAACTGCGCGATCTCAATCTCAGCTTTGGCGGTATCAGAGCCCTCGAGCACATCGACTTCAAGGTCTACAGCCATGAAATTGTCGCCCTCGTCGGAGAGAACGCCGCCGGAAAATCCACCTTGGCAAAAGTCGTCTCTGGGGTGTACCGACCAACCTCGGGAACCATCCTTCGCGATGGTATGGAGGTATCAATCACCAGCCCTTCGGTGGCCACCCGATTGGGGATTGCCACGGTTTTCCAGGATCTCGCCCTCGCCAACAACCTTGATGTGGTCGCCAACATGTTCCTCGGACACGAACGGAACCGCGCGAACGTACTGTCCAGTGATGAGATGGAAACCGAAGCGAAGTCAGTTCTCGATGAGATCGGCGCCCGGATTCCGTCCGTACGTTATCCCTGCGAGAATCTCTCAGCCGGTCAGCGTCAGTCCGTGGCGATTGCGCGTACCCTGCTCGCTAAACCCAAGATCGTCGTACTGGACGAACCCACCTCGTCATTGTCGATCACACAGACAGCCGAGGTTCTCGACCTGATCGTTCGGATGCGCCGTCTGGGGCATGGCATCGTTCTGATCTCCCACAACCTTGCCGATGTACAAGCGGTCGCCGACCGGATCGTCGTCATGCGTCACGGAAGAATCATTGGTGAATCACCCATGTCCGACGTCACCTACGAAGACATCGTCGCTGCCATTACAGGTGCCATCCAGTCCCTTCCAGCACCAGTTACCACCCGCGGTACGAGAGTCGTTGGGGCCTCAGTCGCGTGAGAAGAAGAGGTTTTGTACCTGCTGATACTGGGTCATGATGATCGGTTCAGCAGGGGCCGAATAGGTGTCATACCCGTCAATGCGCCAGGTGGGTGGTTCGGGGGTTCCCGCAAGAACCCAGGCCGCTTGACGTGCAGATCCAATAGCCACCCATTCCTCAGTCGGAGGTACGACGACCTCGCACCCAAAGACACTTGGGGCGATCTGACGTACCGCTGCTGACTTCGCACCACCGCCGATCAGGAAGACCCGCTCCGCAGTGAACCCATGGGAGGAGATCGCCTCCAATCCCCCAGCCTGACAGCACAGAAGGGCCTCCACAAAGGCCCGAGCCATGTTCTGCGGGGTACAGTTGGCCAAGGTCATCCCGTGGAGGGCGGCCGTGGCCTGCGGCAGTGGTGGGGTTCTCTCTCCCTCAAAGAAGGGTACGAGTCTCAGCCCCTCAGCGCCGGCAGGTGCACTGAGAGCCAGGGCATCCACTTCCGCAAAGGAAATCCCCATAATGCGAGTGGCAGAATCAAGGATGCGAGACGCGTTGAGGGTACACACCAACGGCAAAAAGGAACCCGTGGCATCAGCGAACCCCGCCACAACACCTGTGCGGTCGGCTATCCCAGTGGAACTGATAGCGCTCACCACGCCTGAGGTCCCCAACGAAATGGAGACATCCCCTGGTAGGAGTCCCAGGCCCAAGGCGGCGGCGGCATTATCCCCCGCTCCTGGGCCAATCTGGGCACCCCAGTTTGTGGTCCCTGCTGATTCCGAAATCCCCAGAACCCTCGGCAGGAGAGGCCGAGAGCCCAGGGCGGCTTCTAAGATCTCGGAAAGATACTCGCTGGTGAATGGCGACCAGTACCCTGTCCCCGAGGCATCAGAACGATCAGTGACCAGGGAAAACAGGTCGCCATCCCCACCTTGAGATCGTGGACCGTGGCCCGCGATACGCCAGGTGAGCCAGTCGTGAGGAAGACAGACGGCTGCCACACGCGAGGCATTCTCGGGCTCGTGGTCACGAAGCCAGCGAAGCTTCGTCACCGTGAACGAGGCCACCAAAATCGACCCGCAGGATTCGGCCCAGAACTGGCGACCTTGCTCTGAGATGAGATCGTCTGCAGCCCGGGCTGAACGGTTGTCATTCCACAGCAGAGCAGGACGTACGACTTCTCCATCCTTATCCAGACAGACCATCCCATGTTGTTGTCCACCCACGGCAATGGCGGACACATCATCAAGCCCACCTGCTTTCTCACAGGCTTCCTGGAAGGCCGCCCACCAATGATCGGGGTGGCATTCGGTTCCCTCAGGATGGGGAGCCGATCCCATTCGAATGCTAGCGCCGGTCTCAGCATCCCGAATGACCACCTTGCACGACTGAGTTGAGGTGTCCACACCTGCCACGAGAGTCATGGCACTACCTCGCTCCGAGAAGGTATTCCATCGCGATCTGGTTGATGCGGATGTAGTCATAGCCGCGATCTGCGACCTGATCAGGGTCCAGATCTTCAAAGGTTGACGGGTCAGCCATGAAGGATTCGATGGTCTCCCCTGCCGCGAGTGTGGGTTCAGCCAGGGCAGTCACACCCGAAGACTTCATGAGGTCTTTGATTTCTGAATCCTCACGGAAAGCCTTGGCGCGCTCCTTGAGTAGGAGGTACATCGTCATATTGGCCCGTGCCGATTCCCATACTCCTTCTTCAGATTCCGTACGGCTGGGCTTGTAGTCAAAGTGGCGGGGACCCTCATAGGTAGGACCACCATTAGGGAATCCATTCTCCAGCAGGTCAACCGTCGAGAAGGCGTTGATGAGGTCACCATGACCGAAGGCGAGGTCCTGATCGTACTTCACACCCTTTTGACTATTGAGGTCGATATGGAAGAGCTTGCCACACCATAGCGCCTGGGCGATCCCAGCGGTGTAATTGAGGCAGGCCATCTGTTCGTGGCCAACCTCAGGGTTGAGTCCGACAATATCGCCATTGTCCAGACATGCGATGAAACCCAAGGCATGTCCGACGGTCGGAAGAAGGATGTCACCACGGGGTTCATTGGGCTTGGGTTCGAGCGCGATCTTCAGGTTGTACCCCTGGGATTTGATGTACGCCGCCACGGTATCAATACCTTCAGCATAACGATCCAAAGCCGACTTGTAGTCTTTGGAGGTGTCGTACTCAGCACCCTCTCGGCCACCCCACATCACGAAGGTCGTGGCACCCAGGTCAGCAGCAAGGTCAACATTGCGAAGCACTTTGCGCAGGCCGAATCGGCGGACCTGGCGATCATTGGAGGTGAAGGCACCATCTTTGAAAATGGGGTGAGAGAAGGTGTTTGTCGTCACCATTTCACAGACGATTCCGGTCTCGTCGAGGGCTTTCTTAAAGGAGTCAATGATGGCCTGTCTTTCGGCAGGGGCAGTACCAAAAGGAATGAGGTCATCATCGTGGAAGGTGATTCCCCAGGCTCCAATCTCAGCAAGCTTATGAACGATATAAACAGGATCCATCATCGCGCGAGTTGCCGAGCCAAATTGGTCCTGAGCGGGCCAGTTGACCGTCCACATGCCGAAGGAGAAATGATCGTTCGGGGTCGGTGTAGGGATAGACATGAATTACCCTCCTTGGTATTAGTTCTATCGTTGAACATATTATCTCCCATCATAGGCCAGCCGACAGATTGGCCACAAGACCTCTGTCCATCTCAGGTCAGGTTCTCCTAGGACGCAAGGACTGTCTTTGATACGATTCATATCCATGGACCAGGCAGCACGACACACGCGCGTGATTCCCACCGACTCTATGATTCGGGCTGGCCAACGATCCCTCAGAGAACATAATCTTCGACTGGTCTTCTCGCAGATCTGTTCCTCGGAGGCTATCTCTCGGGCGGATCTCGCCGAGACGACCGGGTTGACGAAGGCAACAGTGTCCACCCTCGTGGGTGACCTCATCGCAGCGAGCCTGATCGTCGAACTACCTGCAACCACCCCGGTCAAGGCAGGTCGCCCAGCCATTCCCCTTACCCTCGCTCGTGGTACTGTTGCCTCGATTGGCCTTGAGATCAATGTGGATTATCTAGGGGTACGTGCCCTTGATCTCACGGGCGACATTCTTGCTGAATCCTTTGTGAGGGCCAACCTGCACAACTCGGATCCTGTCAGCGCCTTTGCCACCCTCATCGACGAGGTCATGGAGGTCATCACTGACCTCTCCAAGCGCTTGATCAGAATCCTGGGAGCCTGCCTCGCTCTTCCTGGCATCGCCGACCATCCACGGGGCCCACTTCGTTTGGCTCCCAACCTCGGGTGGCATGATCTCGACATCCACTCCACGATGGCCTCAGTGATCGATTCCCTGGATGTCGACCCCTCCATTGATGCTTCCACGTTCGCGTGCGTACGACAGATTCTCGTTGACGACCTCCTTGTCGACAACGAAGCCAGTCTCGCCGCCCAAGCCGAAATAGCCACCCAGACACATCCCTCCTTCATCTATTTATCTGGGGATGTGGGCATTGGATCAGCCATCGTGGTTGATGGTCGTGTCTTCACTGGTGTTCACGGATGGGCTGGGGAGATCGGGCACCTCACCGTCGATCCCCACGGCCCCCCGTGTGCCTGTACCGCGCGAGGATGTCTGGAGGTATACGCTGGTACGCGCTCCATCATGACCAATGCTGGCCTTGATCCTGATGGCCAGATTGATACCCTCATCAAGGCCCATCAAGCAGGTGATCCTCGGGCGATTGAAGCCCTTGACCACGCTGGTTTCGCCCTAGGAGTCGCGCTGTCCACAGCCATGAACATCATCGACGTGAGCCACGTCATACTCGGTGGTTCCTTCGTTCCACTCGCAGAAATCCTCACTCCCCGGATCTCCACTGAAATCAACTCCCGGGTCCTCGCCTCCCGCTGGCTTGCCTCTGAACTTGAGGTACGCCCCTCCCGTTCTGGCCGCTACGGAGCTGCCACCGGCGGAGCCTTAGCTGTACTCTCATCAGCCGTGGCGAACCCCCAGTCTCAGCTGTGGGCATGAAAACCATCGCGATCAGACTTATAGTGGCTAGGGGATCATCTTTCTGAAGTTGATCAGGGTATAGATGTCTTCCAAGAACTCATCAGTTCAGCGACTCAAGCCCTTGGAATCACCCGGCGCTGGTAATCCAGCCCAGCCACTCTTGCGTCGTCATCATGCGACGCAAGCTCGGGGCAATGTCATGTGAGTTCGCCAGATTGGTGAGGATGCCTACCGCCCGGCGCAGGTGCTCAGGGCTGGGGTCCAGCGAAAGGAGCTTGTCCACCAATTCGCGTCTCTCTCCCGTTGTCGGCAGGACCAGGAGAATCAAATCCCTGATCATCTGGCGCCACTGGCTACTGTCGAAGTTATTGACCAAGGTATCTATTAACCCATTTACCGGCACATGGTACGCAGACAATGCACGAAGGACAGTATCTCGCCACTCCCGTGTGTCTAGAGGGGCCAGCATCGCCTTGGCTAGATCGAGCTTCGGACGGTCGCCACCTGCTGACTCAGCAATCAGAACAACCGCGTAATCGCGCCACTTCTGACTGTCAGCCAAGACAAGCAAGGCATCCATCTGACGCAACTCAGCGCCTCTACTATCCTCTCCGAGAGCCGAAACAATCCCGCCAATCGCGATTCGGCGGCGTTCCTCGGTGTCGGCCAGACGCACCAGCGCCTCCGAAAGGCCGGGGCATGGCCACCATGCTGCCTTTTGACGCCCGGTAACGATATCATCCAAAGCCTTCAAACGCTTTGCATCGGTGTCGGCGAAGCGAAACAGAGGGCGCACAATACAGAGCATGTCCCATCCTTCAGGTGGTTCATTCTGCACAACGAACCTCTGTACCTGGTTGATTACCAGAAGGCGCTCTCGATCGTTGGCAGGCAGCCGTAGCAAGCCATCCACCGCACTAAGCGGCGTGTAGGGATCACGGCTCGTAAGAAGCAGTCTGGTGAGGCTCTGTGCGCAATGCTGACGCTCTTGCACGGTTGGCCGGAGCCGCAGCAGCTCCGTCGTCAAGATCTCCGGAGTCTTGCACGCGACATTTCCTGCAAACGCGCTCAAAATGACCTTGCGGACTTCCGCTTCTGTCGATCCTAACGCGATGAGTTGCCTCAGCATCCGCGACGTATCTTCCACTGATGATGAAGACACCAAGCCCTTTTCAACAATGTTGACAGCATGTTCACGCTGGGAAAAATTGGGATTCAGACGGAGGAGCCGATCCACGAGATCGGGAATCTGGCGTGGATTTGCCGATTCAAGCTCTCGGGTGATACCATTTGCCGCTGTTTCTTGGGAAGTCTGCGAGATCCAGATTCTTGCGCTGGCAGTAGTTGCGCGCCAACTCCCGGTCGCTGGCCCCAGTAGCGCTCGCCTGATTCGCTCACAGTTTGGCGCAGACCAGTCGGTCGGTTGCGACTGGTCCGCTAGTCCGATGAGCATATCTTCGATCTGTGACCCAGCCTCCATATGGGCTCTGTCATGGCAAGACGACCGTGCCTTGTCTAGTAGGCGAGAGAGAAGTGCATCATTATCACGATGGGACACAATGACCGTAGAAATGAGGTACTCCCAATCCTCATCGAACCACAAATGGGGAAGAAGATACCTGTAGACGTCGTTGACCGGGAGTCCGGTAAGATAACGAGCAATGAAGTGTTCAAGGACCAGCCGGTGAATGAATTGGCGTTCTCTTGGTCGCCCAAATCCATCAGATAGAAGAGGCGCAATATTGTCGACAGCACGAAGCCCACTAGGCGGATCATCGTCACATGCAAATCTATCTTTCCATGTACGTAGTCCGATAGTGGTGGCAGTTAGTGGTGGCAGTCGGTTGAGCCGAAGCAGCGATGCTCCATGCCCATTGTGTGAGTTGCGCCAAACATGATTGTACGTCGGTGGAAGTCTCGACTCGTCGCCACGGCGCGCTCAGAATGCGCCTGGCTACTTCTTCAAACAGGTCGAACCGCTTTGGCGGAAACGCGGCGGATGTTGGGCCGAGCAAGCAGAGGAAAGTAAGCAGCATTGGGCTGACAGAGACCCGTTGTAGATCATCGCGAGCGCGTATTTGATGCAAAAGTTTTGTCGCGTTGTCACGATCTCGGCCGAACCAATCACCTACGAAGACCTCGACATCATCTGGCCATGCGAGTGGTTGGATTTCGGTCATGCGGATCGGCGCTGCGCGGTCAGATCTGTTGAGGTTTGTCGCGCTCCATGCTCCAGGCCTGCTCGTGATCACTACACGCCACTTCTGTCCAGGCAGCGTCGTAAGCGACGTGGCAAGGGCGTCACGGTCATTCCCGATGGGCCCTTCGTCAAGGGAGTCCACCAACACCAGGGCTTTGCCTGCTTGACTGAGTACGCGCTGAATCAGGTTGTCGAAACCCTGGTCTTCATCCGTCAGGCTACCCACTGCCATGACTCGATCGAATGACGCTCGTACGAGACTCTCGCGGGTTGGCCCCGGAGTGTCTTTCCAGGCTGCCCATGTGGTCCAGATCGGGATCTCCACCTCGCTGAGTGGTTTGCCCTCATCAAGAGCAGCTATTGCTTTCCTGGCCGCCACGAGCGCATACCTCTTGGAGAGCCAGGTCTTTCCCGATCCCGGTTCGCCCACCACAACCATCATCTGGGCACCCTCAAGCGCATCAATCTCATTCTTGTCAGGCGATCCGGGTTCGAATGGGCTCCGTAGTACCAATGGTCGCGCCAATGACGAGAGGGAACGACCACCAAGCCAGTCTGGGAGGGCATTCCAGTCGATGATGCGGGCATTGAGATAGATCCGTATCGCTCGCATGATATCGGAATTGTTCGGGTTAACCTGCGCTGGGATTCTCGACAAACGCGCGAAGGCCACCCGAAGAAGCGCAAGCTCGGACTCGATTTCACGAAATCTCGCCTCGAGATAGCCGGGCTCTGAAAGGCAGGCTCTGATTAGTGCTGCATATGTTGCGCGAATGGCGTGTTCAGCAACGTTGAACTCAGCCCTTTGCAGAGACCAGGAAGGCTCTCGACTTGAGGCGGCTAGGATCACTCGGCTGGCGGCGTTCTCCGCATTCAAGCCACACTCTTCCAGTTCTTTCTTGGAAAACCCAAACTGCTCGATAGAAGCCTTAGCGATCTCTAGGCCCGTATCAATATCAGCATTCGCGACATTGTCGCCTTCGGCCCACTCGTGGATGGCTTTTCTGACGTCTTGCCTCAAACGCTTCGCTTCGAGCGTTGGCCTGAATGCCTCCTGCATTGTCGGCCATCCCGCGTTGATGAGTGATGTTGTTACACCGCCAGAGTTACCGGAGAACAGATGTATGGCCGCAGCAACCAACGAGGAGATCGAGGATGAGGAAGCCACGATGCCCAGCCTACCTCATCGCGCTGCGCCATCTACTGAATCCCCAGGTATCGGGCCAATTCGGAAATACTCATCAGCGGTTCCAAATCCCATAAAGTTGATTCTTTATTCACACTTACCAGGTGCGACAGTACTCCCAGATAACCCCAACCAATCCAGCATCCTTTCAACAGCTTACACTCGCAAAAAGAGTTTAATATGATTAAAGTATGACCTGTTCACTTCCATGAACCTTTCGCTCATGGATAAACCCAGCTTGACTAGGCCATATACTCACCAATCTGCCAGGTTGACACTGCCAGGTTGACACTGTCGGGTTGACGGTGTCGGGTTGACACAACTGTCGGGTTGACAGTGTCTTGGTTCAGGACATAGGAAACCCCTGTCTCGGGACATAGGAAACGCGACGATGGATGAATGTCTATCGCGAAACTAATCATCAATGGCCCGATACAGAGCGGGTTTGTGTCGAGTAGTATGATAGCCTCACGATCAGCATCTGATAAAGCCAGTGCCGCCGCAACAGCGGCAGCTACGGTCATGGAATTAGTATAGCTAATAAGTCGGATAGGTGGCGGGCTTCCCGTTGTCAACCATCTCCACTATAGAGATAGCATGATAGTCGTGTTGACAGTGTTCGGGTTCAGGGCACAGGAATAGCATGTCCGCAGAGCAGTCGCATGAGTTGTTTCACAGTCGCCATAGTGGGTTCGGGATGCTGAGTCTCTGTCACATTGTGATTCTACTTCATGTGCGCGTCAGTTTGCAGTGCCCTGCATGGTGGTGGTTGGGGAGCATTCCACGACAGATATGTAAGTTTTATAGTAGACTCTCTCAGGCTTCATGCTTCGGATATGTGAAGTGTAGGAGCCAGTACGGGTTGTGGCGCAGCTTGGTAGCGCACTTGACTGGGGGTCAAGGGGTCGCAGGTTCAAATCCTGTCAACCCGACAAAATGTCGGACTGTTTTGGCTAGTCAGGGCCAGTTTCCTCTTCATTGAGAGGAGTCTCCGATTTGATCTACCCATCAAAAACTCATCATTTTGAGTTCGTTTCACCTTGTCTGAATCGCTTTTGGAAGCCTGTTTTGGTGTTTGAAGAGCCCTGTGTCATGCTGCGCGAAGTCGCAGCATCCAGGAATGGTCCATGTCAGTGGCAGCGATCTGTATTGGTCCAGGGAATGCTGTCGCACCTGTCGTACATGACCGACACTAACCAGAATCAGACACCGCAACGTCTATTGTCCGTAACGGAACTCTCCGAGTTTCTCGGCATCCCTGTATCCACCATCTACGACTGGCGTACCCATGGCAAAGGCCCCATGGCCTACCGCCTAGGCAAGCATCTGAAGTTCATGAGCTCGGATGTGAAGGCATGGATGGCTCTCCACCGAGACGATGCCAGGAACCGGGGTGAGTCACAATGACCAGACCTAGAATCCCCATTGGAACCTTCGGTGAGGTCACCTTCCTTCGCACCACTCAAGGCAGGGTCGAAGCCCGCACCAGGTATCGCGACTGGGATGGCAAGAGTCGTCTTGTTCAAGCTGTTGGTACGAGCAAACGCCAAGCGGAGCAGAACCTCAAAGTCAAGCTTGCCCAGCGAACCCTGTTCCAACCACCTGTTTCAGGTCTCACCCCGGATTCATCCTTTGGTGATTTGGTTGAGTATTGGTTGGAGGACATCGAGTTAGAGAATCGCCTTGCCCAACAGACCCGAGATCGCTACCGGTATCACATGCGGCAACTTGTACTGCCAGCCTTCGAGAACCTGACCTTAAGAGAGATTGGTGTCGCACGATGCGACATGCTCATCAAGAACCTGCTGAAGGTCTCCTACAACAAGGCTCGACAAGCTAAGGTCGTTCTTCGGTTGGCGTTTGGGTTGGCCGTGCGCCACGAAATCATTCCCAGAAACCCCATGGATGGGATCGCCCGACTCCACAAACCGGCGCACACACCGGATGCCATGACCCCTGAAGAAGTGAACTCAGTCAGGATCGCTGTACGATTCTGGGAAACCGGGATCGTCCCCAGCGGTCCACGACCAGACGGCCAACTCTCAGCCATCATCGAGGTCATGCTGGGTACCTCGGCTCGTATTGGCGAGGCCTTGGCTATCCGAAGGCGAGACGTGGATGTTGAAAGTCCTACACCGTCCATTGCCATTCGAGGCACCATCGTCACCCCGAGAGGGCTCGCCCCATATCGCCAGGACCATCCGAAGACAGCCAAGTCACGGCGAGTTATCGCGATCCCAAGTTTCACGGCCCAAGCTATTAGGGCGCGCCTAGAGGCCATGACTGACATCTCCCCAGATGCGTTGGTTTTCTGTTCGCGAAATGGTACGCCCTTGACAACCAATAACGTACGCCGACAACTCAGGCATGTGCTCAACCTGGCAGGGATCGAAGGTGTCACCCCACACATGTTCCGTCGAACCGTGGCCACCGCGATCAGTGAAACCGCCTCTATTGATCTCGCTGCTGAACTTCTTGGTCACACTGATCCTAAGATCACAGTCCAGCATTACATCCGCCGAAGCGAAATGGTGAACCCAGCCACCGCCGACATTCTGGAACGTACTTTCCGCCCAACCTTATGACCATGGCGCAAGAGAGTTATTCCTTGTCGTACGGTGGTGCAAATTGTGCTCCACCGTACGACAAGGGGTTTTGGGTTTACGTCAGCGATATGGCTTTGGAAAAGGAAGTAATGGGTTACTTCGTCCTCACGGTAGTCATAGTGAAGGATGTTTCGGAAGGTCTGCACCCGCTGCACTGCCTGTCGGACCTCGAACTCCAGTTTGTCAGTCCGCCAGTCTTTCTGAAACCGTCTCACGCGAAGATACTCACGCTCAGCAATACTCCTCACCTCGGGATCGCTGTTCTTCGAGAGGTGATCCAGTTCCTCGATCAGCGCCACAGACACAGCAGTCTTGTACGGCCAATCGACGGTGCCACCTTGCCTGATGGCTGCCAGAGCGTCCCAGGCTGCCTGCATCCCCAAGGGTCGCTTCGTATTTCCCGACACTTCCAACAGCCAGGCCACCTTCTCAAAAGTAGCGTACGATACCCCGGCTCCAAGACGTTCGGCTGCATCCTTGCGGGCATCCCTCCGCTTTCTTCCTCTTCCCAGGATCGGGACAGGGCGCTCCTTAGCGTATTCATCGCCGATTATGGATTTCAGTTGTAGGTATCGTTGAGTCAGTACGATGATTGATTCGGGCATGATCGTCCTTTCCTTGCATGACCTGTGTAGGAGGCATGCAGCACCCGTGCAGGGCTGCAACCCAACTGAGCGCTGCAAAAACTTCCTCACTATGTAGTCGGTTGAAGGAGAGAATTGTTCAGTGCTGCACATCCCTGCACTGCATTCACTCCAGTGCCCGCCTCTCTTCAATCGGTCACCAAATCACCGACGGAATCTCGACCACACTTCTGGCTGACGAGGAAAACAGAGCCAGCATGCAGGGGTTGCAGAGGGCCTAAAACCTCGTCAGCAAGAAGTGTGGTCCATTTTTAAGGACATGATGGGAGACTGCATTACTTGCGCCGATATAGCTCAACAATTCCCATGCAATAGACTGATGCAGTATTAATCCGATGCAGCTCACCAAGGAGGGGGATCACTCGTGAAGACTGATGTCATAAAACCCCAAGACATATTCTTCAATCCGAAAAAACTAGTGGTACCGCTCTTTCAACGACCCTATGTGTGGTCGAAAGAAGCTCAGTGGGAACCCTTGTGGCAGGATATCGTTCGCCTGATTGAAGTCATCTCTGAACACAACAGTGCAGCTACCCATTTCCTGGGTGCAATCGTTATCCAGCAAACACAAATTGCATTAGGAAGCCTTCCTACTTGGAATGTCATTGACGGGCAACAGAGATTGACGACACTTCAACTGTTGCTCGCTGCCCTTAAGGATGAGCTAGAACGAAGAGACTTGATTGGGCTCGTTGGACGCATTCGTCCACTGATTGAAAATCCGGTGGACAACCGCGAAACTGAAGAGGATCGATTCAAACTGTGGCCTACGAATCGGGATCGCGAAGGTTTTGTCTCGGTTATGTCTGCATCAGGCAACCCACTTCCCTGTCGTCTCAATGACGCATATCGCTTCTTCAGGAACGTCATCAGTTCGTGGTTCGACGAAGGTGATACCGAAACGCGAGCAAAGGTGCTAGTTGCTGCCATTAGTGATCGAATTGAAATCGTGTCAATTGGTCTGGATTCCACAGAAGATGCGCAAGCCATCTTCGAGACTCTTAATGCGCGAGGAACGCCTTTGTCGGCAGCTGACCTGATTAAGAACTTCGTCTTCCAACAAGTCGATGAGCATGATGCCGAAAATGCATACTTGAAGTATTGGGCACAATTCGAGACTCCCTGGTGGGAAGTCGAGATAACATCCGGCAGAATCAAGCATTCCCGAGCCTCTCTCTTTCTCTCGCAATGGTTAAGTGCCCGAACGTTGAAGGAGTTCCCGACACGCGAAGTGTTTACCCAGTTCAAGCATTATGTGAACACTGTGGCTAAAGACATTGGAGCACTGCTACCTCATATCAGGACCGCCGCAGACAGATATCGTTCAGTCATCGAATCATCCAACAGAGATGATGGAGTTCTGTCACGAATCGAACTCTTCAGTTACCGCGTCGGCACACTCAATTCCGAAATTGCTCGGCCACTCCTGATCTGGTTGGATGAACCGGAACAGGAGTCAATACCCGAACAGGAACGCGAGCGCGTTCTTGGAATCTTGGAGAGTTGGTTTGTTCGACGAGCGTTGGTGAAAGCCTCTTCTCAAGGGTCCAACCGTTTCATTATGGATCTTCTGCGTCATTTGAGCGACAACTCCTTCGAGAATCTATCTGGCGCTGTTGAAGCATTCCTAGCTAGCAATCACACTCCCGTTGGCTACTGGCCAGGCGACACGGAAGTTAGAACCGCACTCACAGGTACAGCTGCGTACTGGAAATATGTCAGGGCAAGACTACGTATGGTGTTCGAAGCCCTTGAAGATGCACAACGTGGTTACCCCACAGGACACCGTCTGGCAATGGGTCCAATCACCAGGAACAAAGGAACGCTGGAGCATTTGATGCCTCAGAAGTGGCGCAGAAACTGGCAAGATGATCTTTCACCCGAAGAAGAGGCTCGACGAGATCGTGTTGTTCAGGAGATTGGAAACCTCACACTTGTTACGCAGGCCCTAAACAGCAAAGTCTCGAATGGTACATGGCAAACTAAGCGAGATCATTTCAAGTCAATCAGCGACGTACTGCTAACAAATGAAGCCATGGTGATGGGTGAAGAAGGATGGGACGAACAAACCATTACAGACCGCACGGCGTTGTTGATTTCGCAGATTCTGGAAGTGTGGCCTGTTCCTGTCGGCCACGTAGGACTTGAGGCAGCCGGGAGTGATCAGAGTACCGTCTCCGTAGACTTGGCTCAGTTGATATCAGACGGATGGCTTGAAGCAGGAGCAGTTCTCATACCCAGTTCACAACCTGTAGGACGGGAAGCATCTGAGACCTTGGCTGTTGTATCAAGAGACGGACGCATCTACATTGGTTCTGACGTATTTGAGACCCCATCAGGAGCAGGCAGAGCGATCAAGGGACGCACAGTCAATGGTTGGTGGTTCTGGATCATTCAAAGTTCAGGAAAACGTCTATACGACCTACGAAATGAATATCTTCAGAGCATGGGAGAGGTCGATGCGGAAGTGGTCGATGAAGTGGCCCCAGAGTCTGCACACGAACTCGACGATGTGACATTTGAAGGGCTTGGGAACACATCAGGAGAGTCGTTGTGACCATCAGTCTGGACCCTGTCGCGGTTGTTGGTGCTGGCTAGTGTAGTCACCGATCCACGCTGACGCTTCTTGGATACTATCAGAGTGTCTACCAGCGTATCGTCGCTGCCTACCGAGACCCGGATCGCACCCGTGGACGAACCCGATTGAAACACCTCATCATGTCCATCTGTTACGGGATACCCCCAGGATACGTGGAAATCAAACGTCTTGGCCGGACCCTGAAACGACGCATGGGTGACATCCTCGCCTACTTCCATCATCCCCACACCTCGAACGGCCCCACCGAAGCTATCAACGGAAGACTCGAACACCTCGGCGGTATCGCCCTCGGCTTCAGAAACCTCACCCACTACATCGCCCGATCCCTACTCGAAACCGGAGGATTCAGACCCTATCTACACTCTCGATTGTGAAGAGCCCCTTATGTGCCACTGTTGCATATCGAGACCTCTATGAATTGTCCTCGGTCCGTGGGTTGGGTGGTAAGCCAGCGAACCCACAACAGAGGAGGCATTATCGATTAACAGAAAGGGTGATCCAGGAGATTCATGAGTCTTTCAGATATGAAATGCAGATGAAATCTCCGAGGATAATCCCTGATTCCAGGAGAGTCAGTTTCTGAATACTCGTTCAAGCTTCATTAGGCAGCGCCTGGCTTTCTTGGCCATTTCAGTATTGCGCCGCAGCTGTTCGAGTGAATCGGTTCCGAGAACATTTCAATGAAAGGTATCTTAAACAAGAGACCTGTCTTTGATCGACGGCTATGAGACCGTTGCGTTAACTAAGTAAATGGTGGACCCTTCGTCGCTTTGCCAGTAATCGTTTACTAGGGACACTTCGACAGTGAGTCGGAGCGCATCGGTAATTGGGATAGAAAGCGGAAAAGGCTCAGTTCTTTTAGTGAAATCATCTTTGATGAAGATTTGCTTCTCGTCCAGGAGTACTCGAATTACGAAAGTGTTTTCAGAGCGAATCTCGCTGCTCCCAACAATCAAAGCATTAAAATAGGTATAATTTCGATCTAAGTTATAGACGGCATACGAGGTTGTGTAGTTCCCAGCGCTGAAAGAGTGGCATTCATTGTATCTATTTCCATATGAGTCTTGGAAAAGGGTACCACCTTGGTGGTATTCATTGTAGCGCTTACTATCTATTAAGGGTCTTTCAAAGAGACTTGTAGAACCTCCAGTCTCAGCTTCAGTTGGTGCCTGGGATGGATTCGTGGGTGTGCTGATTGATGAGGGTGTATGAGTTACAGTTACTGTCTCTCGCGGTAAAGAAGTGGGGCTATCTTGTGGGAAAAGAGCTTGAAGAGCAAGAGTTCCAAGAATAAGAGCTATTGCGCCTGTAAAAACACCCATGATGAAATTGAAAACATGCTTGCGTCCCGAGGTGGTTCTAGAAACATTCCTTTTCACAACATCGAGAGTAGCAGTACTGTAGCTTTGTCGTCATATTGGTTTAGAGATCCAGATAATGGCACTCGATTATTGATATCACTCAGAGTCAGTCCATCCAGGTAACCCCTGTTTTTTCTACCAGTAAATCGCGATGATTTCCACTTCGAGTAGGTGCTCTTTCTTATTTGGCTGAGTCTTCTCGATTGGTGAGCTAGATTGAGTTTGTGTACCAAAGAGCGACAGTCCATTTTCATTGCGAGCTTGTTCACGCAAAGCGACATCATCCGAAGGATCGATTTCAATGTCAAACCAATCCTGCAAGAGTTCGCGAACCACACTAAATGCCTTGCATTGTGAAGAAATTGGAACTCCTTCACTCCGGAGACCACATATTCTCTCCTCAAGAAGCTGTTGCTGCACCTCCCCCAAAGTGATGGATTGTTGAGCAAGAAGCGTTTGGGCATAGGAGCGCAAAGCCAACATGAGTGTTGAATCCTTTATTCCCAAGTCAATGTTTGTCATTTGGGACAACTCCTGGAATTGATGTACAAGGTCGGGTTTTACGATTCCGAAAACATCCGCAAGTTTCACAGGTGTCCAGGTGGACTTGATTCCACTTTGGCTAATTCTCCCAAGTAATGTGAACTCGGAATCTGCGAAGAGGACGCGACGTAGGTCTTTCCAATAAGAGGAGTGATCAGTTACCCCAGTGATCTTTAGTTGACTCATTGCCGTTGATGCATTCTGAATAAGATCATTATGAATTATGCATAGCTCACCATTGGCCTCATACACCGAATAGTCAATTGCAGTAGCCTTGATTGGGATAAGACCGACTAGAAGCCGTTCCATAATAGTGTTTACCTGAAGGAGTTGAGATAGTACTTTCTTATCACTAGCCCCAAACATGTCCGGATTCGCTTGAGCGATGTATGCATATTCCGACATCACTGCGCTCAATGAATACACTGGATCTGGAGCGAGCCTCACTCGTAGCTCAATGAGTTCTCCACGCCTAAGTTGTGATGTTGATGCAAGGAGTGATGTCTCCTTCACTTCAGACAAATCAGGCTTCTTCTCGACTCTAGCCTTCCCCAGATCCAAGAGTTTGAGATTAGCGATTTTATGAAAATCGCGAAACCAAGACTGGACTGTCGCTCGGCGGGATGTTTGGACCATTCGTGTATCTGTGGCTTGAAACCGAGAGGAAACCTCTGCTTTCAGGGGAGAGGGACTCCCTGCTCCTATCGAGGCTCCAAATTCACTGTTGATGCCCTCCGAAGTGCTTTCTGATCGATGGTCTGCAATTTCGCCACTAGTTGAGGACAGTAGGCTTTGTAGACTCTGCTCATCTAGATAGACAAAATCTCGTAACACCGGTTCTGGGTTGCTGTTAAGTGAATCTATCTGCTGTTTTTTCTTCTTGTGTTTTTCCCATTTTTCGCGTAATCCCATCATGGGCTCCTACTTCTCTATTGCCTTGGTCTGCTTTGTACCCTCTCAAAAGCCCAAGCAAGGTCTTCCCCCGCAATGGCTTTTCGCTCATCTTTTGCTGCAACTAGAGCTGCCTCGGTCCACATGGAGCTAAGCTCCGCAGCTGACCAGCCTTCTGTCAACGCGGCTACTTCGGTTAGTGGTAGATTGCCTATGGTTGAGACCTGACTCGCTCCGACTTGGAGTATCTCCAGACGGTCATTCAAACTTGGCATACCAAACTCAATTTCCCAGTCGAATCTACCTGGCCTGGTGAGGGCTGGGTCGAGGGCGTCAGCCCGGTTGGTTGCCGCTATCACAATAACACCCTTTGGGGCTTCTTCGAAACCGTCCATGAGCGCCAGCAACTGGGCCACAAGCCGTCTGGAAGATTCGTGAGTGTCGCCGGCTCGGTTCTCAGCTATGCTGTCAATCTCATCGAAGAAGATAATGGCCCTGCCAGATTCGGACCCTGTTGCGGCCTCGAAAAGCGCTCGCAGAGTTCCTTCAGAGTCTCCTAGCCATTTGCTGACGATGGCTGGACCGCTCACGAGGAAGAAGTCTGCTTTGGATTCGTGCGCAATGATCCTCGCGAGGTGGGTCTTCCCAGTTCCAGGAGGGCCAGTGAAAAGGATTCCTTTCACGGGTTTTGCTCCAATTGCATCAAGGGCCTCACGATGATCTAGCTGGGTCTTGATCAATTCGAGTGCGCGTGACTTGACCTCTGGGTAGCCTCCAAAGTCAGAGAAAGAGAGTCCTCCTTCTTCCAACTCAACGAGGTACTCTTTCCGGATGAATTCCGTCGTATTGGTTTCCCGGTTAAGGATTCCACTAGTGATCGGTTCCTCTGAGATCACACGAATCAGGCCCTCGGTGTCAGTAAACTCAATAGTATTGTTGATCGCTACTGGGATGCACGCCCGGTTTGGGATGGATGTGAGGTTCAAACCATGGTCGACTAGCACAGAAAGATCATCAAGGACCTTTCTCACGATTGCGATTGAAGTCGCCTCATACCAGGATTCCTTTGGGGCTAGTTCCCAATTGGTGTCGCTCTGAAGAATTACCTCCCCAGGAGAAAGATCTACCAAATTACGGAGATTAGAGATGCGACCAATATTGCCGTTCAGGTACTTCAAATGAGCAGTGTTGCTTGCCACGTCAACATGTATGACCTTAGCAGGGGTGCCAACGAAGTTATTAGTAGGCATTGTCCCTCCCAACGCTTGCATTGCCCAGGCTTGGTTCAACATAGCACCCAGCGTCGTCATGGTTCACCTGCCTTCTTACTGTCGTAATCACACGCATGTAACTATGTTACTCCCAAATTAGCACTCTAGCGACGAGAGTGCTAATTGTGTAGCTGGGAGATTCGATCTTTGCGAGGCTAACTAAGAACTCGGACCTTCTGGTTTTCAATGATCCAACGATAGAAACCAGCACTCCACGCTTTCGCAATCACCTTTGCAGACCGCACGCCGACAGAGGAACGCTAATGAAAACCGCCACTTACACCGCTAATCCGAAAGTCCCAATCAAGCCTCAAGCATTCGTTCAATTAGTCTGTAAACAGTTGTTTGCCCAGGGCTCTTAGGCCAATCATGTGTGTTGTCATCTTGAGATTTGGCTCTGACAATAGCTCTTGCAATGTTTTCTTCACTAAAGTCGCTTGGTGCCACTTGTTTTACATAGCTTGGTAGGTATTGCCTCAGTTTATTCTTGATTTCGTAGGAGGTGGACACACCTTTTGCATCCTCAAAGTGAAGGAGCATCCAGTACTCAAACTTGGGATTGCTTAGGGCCATTCCATGGTTCGGTTGACTGTTCGCCCAAGACGCAACATCATTGAGCTCAGTTTCTGCCCAGTGGTCTCTATCAATGACAATCCAGGCTTCATCGCCACGACGTAGTGGTTCCTTTTCAATATGGCGTTTCATGGCTTTGAGTACTCCCATCGGGTTACTGCTGTCCGGACGTACCCAGTTCACGGTTATTCGTTCCCTATTAATTAAAGCCAGGTATTCACGTTCAGTCTTTATCCCTTCTGTAGCCACGACAAATCTCTTGCGATACGGAAGGCGACCCTGAGTACGGTGTGGTCTACGTGGACTACTCATTGAACCTCGATTCAGCGCTTAGGAGGATTCTCGGAATGCCACCCAGTCGTCCTTGAAGGTAGCTCTTGCGAATATCTTTGTCGTACCGAATCCCCTCATAATCACTCAAGGCGAACAACTTAGACGAACCATCAATTTCACGTTCAGTAACCCACATTTCATCTCGACGAAAAAGGACCTGATCCATGAGTAGCACATCGTGCGTCGTGAACACTAACTGAGTTCTGCTTTCTGAAGCACGTGATTCTAGGTACCATTCGAGTAGTCGGCGCAAAAGTAAAGTATGTAAACTGCGATCAATTTCATCAATGATGAGGACCGTGGGTGTCTCGGGATCAACTAGATCAAGAAAGGGTGGTAATAGATCAATAAGACGCCTGGATCCTTCAGATTCGTCATCAAGATCGAAGGCTGCAATTGATCCATCATCAGCCAAATGATGCGAGACCTGTTTAAATAGACACAATTGTCCGTCTTCCCGAGAGGCGATCAAAGGAGCCTGATCAAGAGGTCTGTATATCGATCTGGATTCACCCTCTCTCAGGTCTCTTTCCATTCTTTTCCGGAAAACCTCAGACATACCAACATCTTCAGGAGATACTCTCCTACTACCTAACCCAGTGATTCCAGTGTCCAATTGTCTCAGCATGTCATTGACTTGTTCGGCAAAACCATGATCACTGCTGAAGAAATGCCTGCAAGGGCCAAAATGCGAATGTGGGCCAATGATGTGAAGTGCTTCGAACCAGTCATAGGCTACATCGAAGGTTGCGATTTTCTGTGACACTGCGTTGTTGAGGAATAGCTGATTCTGATTTGTTCCCAAAAAGGCAAACTGAAGACGCTCTGCGTCGGGCAATGTAGTATCTATGATCACTTTATCGTTATTGCGAACAAAGAAAACCCGCTTACGTGCCCCAAGAAATTCAGTTAGTTGTTCGTAAATGATCGTTCTCAGTGTGCAGGAGAACTCGTACTCGAATAGTCGATCATCGGCCAAAAAAGTGAAAGAAAAGCGACTAGGACTTTCTTTAGACTCAGAGTTGAGCAGAAACGGCTCTGCGGGGATAGGGCGATCTGATTTTTCTGATCGAAGAATGATCATCTGAGCAAAAGACATCGCCTCGATCAGGCCAGTCTTCCCAGAAGCGTTTCCCCCATAAATCGCCGCAACTGGCAGCAGTCGCATTTTATGCTTCACTATTTTGGTTAGGCGACGTCCATGGTTCTTCTCACGTGTGGCAATCATAGACAAAGAAGTGGGGTCACGGAATGATCGCCAATTCTCCACTGTAAAGTTCACTAACATTGAACCCTCCAAACGAGGAAAAACTTCAGATTTCTTCTCATGAGTCTACTCAGAATAGACGTATAGTACAACTAAAGGAGAAAAATTCTCATTTACAGATTGATCACTTTCTTCAGTCAACAATCACCTGGTTCACATGGAACGAACTGGGCTCAGTTTCTTCGTGACCTACTCCATACGAGTCATGAGAACTCGTCTCTTTAAAGTGACTTGGTTTTCGATTATTTCGAATATGCTTGAGCCAGGAAGGAATCATTATGCCAGTGCAAGAGATTCAACGACACGATAAGACATACATGCCTAAGCCTCAAGAGGTCATCCAAGCAGAGGAGTTCTTTACTCATCTAGAGACCGCATTCAGGGAGATGGGAAGACGTTGCTGGCTTTCTTATCAGGAGAAGGAAAGGGCTAGAAAGCGAACAGTGCTGATTTAGGCTGCACGTAATAATCAAGAGTCGGGAATGCTGTCCTTGACAGTGATGCCACCTGAAGACTGATGGCCCATCGGTGCCATTTCCAGTTTCCTTAGTCACTCTCAGAAATGTAATGAGGTTCATATGCAGGGAGCATCCCACCATAGCTTCGAGGTTTGCCTGTCATCCGTCGGTCGATGATTAGTTCAAGGGCTTCGGTCAAGAGAGATGTATCGGTGTCATGCTGGATGAGAAAGCGACCAGCATTGAACTTCAAACGGAAGTACTCATCTGTTGCGAAGCGCTCGTAGTCCAGGAAGTGTCCCTCCTCTGCTGCAAACTGAGCAAAGAAGAAGACCTGTGCTCGGGTGTTTCCTTCTCGAAAAGGATGAGCTGCGTTGATTTCTCCCCAAGGTTCTGCAAGGGATGAAGCGAATGCTGCTGCATCTAGAGCTTCACCGCGAATCTGATTTAGCCTGGCGAACCAATCCTTAAGGTGGGATTCCATCGCTTCGCCTGCTGGGAAGTATCGATAGGGGTGTTTATCGTCTGCATCAAATACGCCGTGAGCAATGGATTCTGGTGACGGTCCACCCTTGAACATGGCCACCGGAAATGCTGGAGCAGTACGCAGTTGACCAGCCCATTCATAGATATCTTGGAATAGATGGTGGTGGATTTCGCATAGATGCGCCAAGTCAAAGTCGCCTTTAATGGGGTGAGACGCGATTTCGGCTCCTCGAACCCTGGTTGCCATGAGTTCAAGGTCTGTGAGAATAGGCTGATTTCCTTCGTTTGCCAGATTTTTCAGAACAGATGTACCAGGCCAGAAGTAACTCTCCCAGTTGGAAAACTCACTCACCGTGCTGTATCCGCTCGATGCCACGACGAACCACCTCATCGAAAGTCATTCGCCCCCGCAGTGCTTCACGTAGGTCGGCTTCGTTGGCCGCGTCATGGTATGAATGTCCAGCCGCCGCGAGTGCCGCATCCGAAAGGAGGATGGCTTCATCAACCTGCTCTTCAGTCATAACAGTTACCATGGTCGATTCCTCCTTTCTGGCTTTCAATTCTACCGCAAGCTTGGGTGGATACTTGTGAAGACGCGGGTGGAGTGAGTCGAGACTCGTACTACTTCAGGTCATCGAAAACCCATCAAAAACCCTTCCAAACGGACCATAGATGTCCCAAACTGATCGGCTATACTTGAGCCAAGGAGTACAACTGTTCTCCCAAGTCAACCCAAGGAAACTGGCCACTAACCAGCCCTAATCGCAAACAACCTACATTGTTCAAGGGGTCGCAGGTTCAAATCCTGTCAACCCGACAGATGTGATGTCTCGGGACATAGGAAACCGGTGAACCCTCAGATTGCGGGTTCGCTGGTTTGTTGTTTTTGGGTGTGGGGTTGGTAATCCCTGGTGGGGTCGAGGATGAGGTGGCCAAAAGCATGTACTATCACCGCCGAGTGGAGCACAAGCTGAAAGTGAGGCTCACGCTGACTAAGGCATGGCAGTGTCGGTTCGAGACCGATCCACCCCACGAATACACCAGTACCAATCCTCGGGGTGGTAGCCCAACATGATAAAGGCAGCGTCATCAGATTAAGACTCGGGCTAAAGATTCAGCATTCCGCTCGCGGGGCATCGATGAGTGGCGACTGAAATCGCCAGACACGGATTCAAATCCCGCTTGCCCCTCGAAACCTTCGAGGTTTATACAAAGAAATCGGGGCAATGATCTAGAGGAAAGACGGGCGACTATGAGGATGATCCTCACCAACAGTGGTCTCGGCAACCACCATGAGCGATCATAGGGACCCCGTCTCGGATATGGGCGGGGTCCCACCTTTTTCACCCAACCTTTTCGCCACAATCTCCCCACATTGTTTCCAGTGTTGCCTGCCCTCCCCCCAACCAAAGTACTGTTTAACTATCTGTTGACTCTTTCAACATTTCGTATAAGATCGATATTGCTGACATGGTGAACGAACCACTTGCTGCCACGAGTACCAAGCGACATGGGTAGTTCAGTGCTCGTGAAGTATTGAGTGTCGTCTAAGAAGCGTCGGCATTCGCATTCAACGAGGAGCTTGAGATGAAATACATCGCCGAACCTTTCAAAATCAAAATGGTCGAACCTATCCGTATGACCACCAGGGAATACCGCGAACAAACCATTAAAGATGCCTTTTATAACGGGTTTTCACTTCGCGCAGAAGACGTGTACATCGATCTGCAGACCGACTCCGGTACAGGAGCAATGAGCCACACCCAATGGGCAGGAATCATGGTGGGAGACGAATCCTATTCAGGGGCCCGCAGCTATTTCCATCTGATGGAGGCCACCAAGGAGATCTTCGGATACGCCTACAACCAACCTGTACATCAGGGGCGCGCAGCCGAAAAGGTGCTCTTTCCTGCGCTGACCAAGCCAGGGCAATACTGGCTCTCCAACACCTTCTTTGATACCACACGAGGTCATGTTGGCCTCGCTGGTGGACGCCCCATAGACCTGGTATGTGCCGAGGGTCTGGATACGACAACCTATGCCGATTTCAAGGGCAATGCTGACGTTCGGGCTATGCGTACCTTTATCAACACCCATGGGGTCGAGAACATTGCAGGGATAGTCATGACTATCACCAATAACACTGTAGGAGGCCAGCCTGTTTCCGTGGCCAACATGCGTGAGGTACGTGAACTGGCCGACTATTATGGCTTGCTCATCGTCATTGATGCAGCTCGATTCGCTGAGAATGCTATGTTTGTCAAACAGCGCGAAGTCGAATTTCGTACCTCCACTATCACGGACATCACACGAGAAACCTTCTCCTATGGAGACATCTATGCTCTCAGTGCGAAGAAGGATGCCATCGTCAACATGGGTGGACTCATTGGGGTACGTGACGACGAAGAAATCGTCGAAAAGATCAAAGCTAATGTAATTCCATTCGAGGGGTATCTCACTTATGGCGGGCTTGCTGGGCGTGACATCGAAGCCCTAGCAATCGGTCTGAAAGAGGGACTTAACGAGGATTATCTTGCCTACCGCTTGGGCCAATCCCAGTACCTTGCCGGCCTCTTCGACGAAGCAGGAATCCCCTATCAAACACCTGTTGGCGGCCATGGTGTGTTCATCGATGCTGGGAAGCTACTCCCCCACATCCCGTGGTACCAATTCCCCGGCCATGCACTAGCCATCGAACTCTATATCGAAGCCGGAATTCGCGCATGCGATATCGGCTCACTGCTCATGGATCGTGATCCTGTGACGGGTGAACCTCAACAAGCAGCATCCGAGTTCACTCGTTTGGCAATCCCTCGCCGCGTGTATACCCAGGCCCACCTTGATGTGGTCGCCGATGCATTGAAGTCGATCAAGGCCCGCGCCGAGCAGGTACCTGGCTATGAGATTACATGGGAACCCAGGGTTCTCCGACATTTCACCGCTCACCTTCAACCAGTCAAGCATTAAGGAAATATCATGTCTCATGAAGAAAATGTGACACACGACGTCATTGAAAATACTGAAGCAGCCACAGAAACCGCTGGCCTTCATCGGCGACTCAAAAACCGCCATATTCAGATGATCGCCCTCGGTGGGTGTATTGGTACTGGCCTGTTCTATGGTTCAGCAGAAGCCATCAGTATGGCTGGGCCAGCGATCCTAATCGCCTACCTTCTCGGAGGTATTGCTATCTTCTTCGTCATGCGGGCTGTGGGAGAGATGTCAGTACGAACCCCTGTTGCGGGCGCCTTCACCTATCATGCGTACGCCAACTGGAGTGACCGAGCTGGGTTCGTATCTGGATGGAATTATTGGTTCAACTACATTCTTGTTTCCATGGTCGAATTGGCGGTCGTCGGGTTGTACTTGAACTATTGGCTCCCTGACTTCCCTGCATGGGCCACTGCCACCATCTGTCTTGTGTTGATCACCGCAGTGAACCTTATTGGTGTTCGTTCCTTTGGGGAGTTTGAGTTCTGGTTTGCGATGATCAAGGTACTCGCCATCGTGGCAATGATTGTTGTTGGGCTCATCATCGTTTTCGCCTCGATCCATAACCCGGGCACCCCTGTACCCTCCTTCTATCATTTGATTGATCCTGCCACTGGTGGCTTCCTTCCCTTCGGCATCATGAGTCAAATTGATGGAGCGTGGGTGGGCCTCGTCATGGCTATGGTCGTGGTTATGTTCTCATTTGGTGGCGTGGAATTGATCGCCATTACAGCTGGCGAAGCTGATAATCCCACCCGTACGATCCCCAAGGCTATCAACCAGATCGCCTGGAGAATCCTGCTCTTCTTCATCGGTACATTGACCATCATTATGGCTGTCGTACCCTGGCAATCCATCAACGGAAAGATGAGCCCCTTTGTACAGATCTTCGACTATGTAGGATTCAAAGCAGGGGCCGCTCTGCTTAACTTCGTGTGCATTACGGCAGTACTCTCGGTGTATAACTCCGCCGTCTACTCCAATGGACGCATGTTGCATTCGCTCGCACATCAAGGCAATGCTCCGCGTTTCCTGGGCAAGGTAGCGCGCAATGGAGTACCCATTCCAGGGATCCTCGCCTCAGCTGGCATCACGGTCATCGCAGTTATCGTGGTTTTCCTATGGCCAGACTTCGCCTTCAACTACCTGATGTCTGTTGCCCTCATCTCTGGAATCATCAACTGGATCATGGTGATGGTTACCGAGTTGAAGTTCCGCTCACGGATTGGCCCTGACGAGGTATCGAAACTCTCATTCAAGTTGCCCTTCCAACCGTTGAGCAACTACCTTGTCATTGCTTTCCTGGCATTCGTGGTCGTGATGATGTGCTTCTCACCCGGTTACAGAATCGCAGTGATCATCGGTCCGATTTGGCTTGCTGTACTACTCGTCGCCTATCAAGTGAAGAAGACAGGACAAACAGCTATTCAAACTACGCATTCCCAGTGAACATCCCTCATTTATGGGGCTGGTAGCCTTATAACCGGCCCCATAGATGAGTTGCGGCGATTGGTACCCTCCAACCGAGGCCCACTGCCCTAAGATCTGAAACAATGCTGTTGTCAACAAGGAGACTCAACCATGACTTCCACGAATACACCCATTATCACTGTCAAAGCTCCCGCAGCCATCGGCCCCTATTCTCAAGCGGTACGAACCTCGAACCTCATCTTCGTTTCGGGTCAAATACCCATCAACCCTGCCACAGGAGTGATCGAAGTAACCGATGCCGCAGGACAAGCCGACCAGGTAATGTCCAACATTCAAGCCATCCTTGCCGAGGCTGGATTAGATCTGTCTGCTGTAGTGAAAACCACTGTTCTCTTGGCCGATATGGCCGACTTCGCTTCAGTCAATGAGGTCTATGCCCGGTGGTTCAACACCGAGCCCCTACCTGCACGAGCTGCTTTCCAGGTTGCAGCACTTCCATTAGGAGCCAAGGTGGAAATCGAATCCATCGCTGCTGTACCACAGACCCAACTATGAGTACTTCACCAAGTGGGGTCCCCGGTATCGCCACCATGACACCGCAGGAGATGGTTGAGCATGATTGTATTCTTCGTACCCTGTCATCTCTCATTGCTCCTTTGGCGCAGATTCTACCCGGAGACTGCGAGGTAGTCCTTCACGATCTCTTCCTGCTCCCGAACTCCATAGTCGCGCTTGAAGGCTCCCTCACTGGACGCAAGGTGGGAGGCCCAGCGACCGACCTGCTCCTCCAAGCAGCAGCTCGGGATCAACTCAAAACCCTGATGGGGTACACAGGAAAAGGATCCAATGGTCAGGAACTACGATCCTCAACCATCATCATGGAAACAAGTTCCGGCAAACCCGTCGCAGCCCTATGCATCAACTGCGATACTCGAATCTGGCGTACCGTATCCGAGATCGCAGCAACAATGCTGCCAGCAATCGTCCCTGGTGGTGATCAGATCCCAGAGCATTTCGTAGGCGATGTTGATGACTTGGCAGAAGATCTCCTGATGAAAGCCATCAATGCCGTTGAGGTACCCGTAGCCCTGATGCATAAGAGACACAAGAAAGCAGTTGTCGCAGAATTGAAATCCAGCGGATTCTTCATCTTGAGAGAGTCTGTTGAACGAGCAGCTCAAGCGCTCTCAGTGACCCGCTTCACCGTGTACAACTATCTCAAGGAACTCGACCGAGATCAGGGTGACCCTGCCTAGGATCTCTTTGCTCGCGGCTTCACTGAGATATGTATAGGAGTCCCAGCGAAGCCGATCTCCTCACGCAGTCTTCTCTCAATAAAGCGTACATAGGGAGCATCCAGCTCCCCTGTTGTGAACAGAAGGAAGGTGGGCGGACATGCTTGAGGTTGGGTACCAAACAGGATTCGAGGCTGCTTTCCACCACGGACTGGATGTGGATGAGCAGCGACGAGCAACCCCAACAGGGCATTAAGCCGACCAGTGGAAATCCGGGTCTCCCACCCTTCAAGCGCGGTCTCAATCGCACGTGAGAGTTTTCCTGTGTTTCTCCCTGTCAAAGCAGAAATATTCACCGATGGAGCCCAGGAAATATGAGGAAGATCCCTTTCAATCTCACGGTCCAAATAACGGCGTCTCTCCTCGTCGATGAGATCCCACTTGTTATAGGCCACAACCATCGCTCGCCCTGAAGCCTCCACCATCGACAGTATCCGAAGATCCTGCTCGGTCACAGGCTCCGAACAGTCAATGACGACGATACAGACCTCAGCGCGTTCGATGGCCGTCTGTGTACGCAACCACGCATAGTACTCATGACCGGAGGCCTCTTTCACACGGCGACGAATCCCGGCAGTATCAACCATGTGATAGACCTGATCACCGATCTGGACGATCTCATCGACTGGGTCCACGGTTGTTCCCGCGACATTATCCACAACCGAACGCTGCTCACCACACAGTTGGTTCAACAACGACGACTTCCCCACATTGGGTTTCCCCACAATGGCGACACGTCGAGGCCCATCCTCGGCCTCATTGATCTCCTCCTTGGGTGGAAGTACACCCAACACAGCATCAAGCAGATCCCCCGACCCGCGCCCATGAAGGGCTGATACAGGATAGGGCTCCCCTAATCCAAGGTTCCACATGGAGGTCACATCAGCCTCAAGCCTTTGGTCATCAACCTTGTTGGCTGCCAGAATCACTGGCTTCCTGGCCTTGCGAAGGACACGTACCACGGCCTCATCTTCGTTGGTGTACCCCATGGTCGCATCCACAACGAAGACCACAGCATCAGCCATCTCTATCGCAAGTTCTGCCTGCTCTGCGATCTGCATGGCCATACCCTTGGCATCAGGGATCCATCCACCGGTATCGACGACCACAAACTCGCGTCCATTCCATTCAGCATCATAGCTCACCCGATCTCGGGTCACACCTGGAATGTCTTGTACGACGGCCTCGCGCCGCCCCAAAACTCGATTGACTAGGGTCGACTTGCCCACGTTGGGACGCCCCACCACCGCAACAATAGGCTTCATCAGTACTCCTTCAACCCAGTTATCATACCGGAGGTCGCGGATTACTGAACCGGGATCCCCGCATGTTCAGCAAGAGACAAGATCTGATCCACCACTTCATCAAGGGTCATCAAGGTCGAGTTGATGGTCACTACACCGTCGGCTGCAACAGTGAAGTTCACAAGGGTTGAGTCATCTCGGTCGCGACGTAGTACCTGGTCACGAAGTCCCGCCTCATCGACCTTTCCTCCCAGTTCAGCACCACGACGAGACATTCGAGCTTCAGCATCAGCGGTCAACAGGATTCGTACCTCAGCATCAGCGGCAACAACAGTGGTGATGTCTCGACCTTCAGCCACCATATTCGACGAGGCGATGATGTCCTTTTGACGTTGTACCAAGTTGATCCGGCATTCAGGGTTTGTGGAGACCTTCGACACCCATGCAGAGGTCTCAGGAGCGCGAATAGCCTCGGAGATGTCGTGACCCGCCACAATAATGGCCGGGTGATCAGGGTCTGTTGAGATCTCCACTTCCATAGTACGACAGTACTCAGCGATACCTTCAGGATCATAAATCCCCGCCTCCATACAACCAACGGCGACCGCGCGGTACATCGCACCGGTATCCAAGTACCCCCATCCTAGCTTCCGCGCAAGCGCCTTCGCTGTCGTGGTCTTCCCTGAGCCCGAGGGCCCATCAATGGCGATCGTGTACATGAGCAATCCTTCCCAATGACTGTCTACGGTTTGAGGGCCCATCCTGCGTCGGTCATGACCTGAGCCAGTGATTCAGTCTCATTGGGCTCAACAGAGATAGAGATGTATCCAACTTCACGTGCATGATCATGTTCAATAACCAAGTCTTCAACGTTGACCCCAGCGGTTTCAACATCAGCGAAGAGTCGAGCAAGCGCACCAGGTGAGTCGGGAATCTCGACAGTGATCTGTACATAATCAGCGACTCGACGACCATGCTTACCTGGAAGGCTCCTAGCCCCCTCAACGCCCAGTTTCATGAACTGTGTCACAGCTTCTGTGGAATCGAGCTGGGTTCGTACCCTCTCTAGAGAGGCTGACAACCTAGCCAACTCGTTGCTGATCGCGCTGTGGTTGGCCGTGATGATCTGGGTCCACATCGACGGGTCGCTACCAGCAATACGGATGACATCGCGTACCCCCTGCCCTGCGAGACGCAGGTGTTCAGGTACAACCTCAGTCAGGTTCCCCGCCATGAGGGAGGCGACAATCTGGGGTACATGTGAGATCTCGGCCACTGCTAGATCATGTTCGTCAGGGCCCATGGTTTCCACCCGAGCCTGGCAGTCGCGAGCCAGGGAACAGACCTGTTCGACACGGGCAGGATCAGCATCTGCATGGGCAGTGACCACCCATGTACGGTCTACGAAGAGGTCAGCCCGCGCCGTCAGAGGTCCACTTCTGTGGGATCCGGCCATGGGATGGGAACCCACATAGCGCGAAAGATCACAGCTGAGTGCGCGCAACTGCGCAAGGATGGGAGCCTTAACTGAGGCCACATCGGTTACTGTCGCTTGGGGGTAGGCCGCCAATGATTGGGCCACAACCTCCCCTGTGAGCGAGGGCGGTACAGCCACGACAACCATTTCTGCGTCCTCACAGCCCCCCACTTCACCAGCACCCAAACCAGCAGCAACCAGCGCGTGACTAGGGGTACTATCCTCTAAATAGACTGAATAGCCACGCTGTCCTAGAGCGAGCCCCAGACTTGTACCAATAAGCCCAGCGCCAATGATGAGTACCGATTGGCAGGCTCCAACCTCATTGCATGGAATCATCATCTGTCTTCTTCGCCTGGGCTTTGCGTGGCTTTGCTTCTATGAGTTCACGGATCTCGTGGGTCTCCAGTCGTTGGAATTTTCGAGTCTGGGTGCGTGTACGATCCAGGACCGCAACCTCCAAGGCATCGACATCCACATCACGACCGCGAGGATCGGCCGCCAATGCTGCCAGACATACCTTAAAGGATTCTGCGAGACTCATCTGAGGTACATAGGTGTCTTGGAGAGCAGTACCAATGAGATCTGCAGCCCCTCCTATGACCGAATACTCAGATTCCTCTGTGATGGATCCATCAAAGTTCACACGGAAGATCTGATCCCCCTCAGCTTGATTCCCCACCTCTGAGATGATCAGCTCAACCTCGTAGGGTTTCTCCATCACTGCAGAGAAGATCATGCCAAGCAACTGGGTATAGGCCCCCGCGAGCATCCTCCCTGTCACATCATGGCGATCATAGGCGTACCCGCGAACATCAGCGTGGCGGATCCCAGCAATACGGAGGTTCTCGAACTCGTTGTACTTTCCTACGGCTGCGAACCCAATCCGGTCATAGATCTCAGCGAATTTGTGGAGGGACTTCGAACGATTCTCCCCAATGAAAAGTATCCCATTCTCGTATCGGACAACGATTACTGAACGCCCTTTGGCGATCCCAGAGCGGGCAAACTCTGCGCGATCCTTGATCTGCTGCTCGGGTGAAACATAGAAAGTGGGCTGGCTCATAGTTGGGCCTCCGGTCCATCGGGGCGAGTCATACGCCCAGCCAACACTGTGTCTGTGATCTCAGCAATCTGAGATTCAGGAATCTGGGTCGCCCCCTGGGCGGTAACCGAGACCACAACGGGGAAGATTCGCCTCAGTACATCTGGCCCCCCTGTTGCTGCATCATCATCAGCAGCATCAAAGAGTGCTTGGATACACATGATCACTGCCTGTTCCAGGCTCGCTTTCGAGGAATACAGTTTCTTCAGAGAGCCCTTGGCAAACACCGAACCGGAACCTACTGCGTAATAACCGTTCTCTTCATAGCAACCACCTGTGGGGTCATAGGAGAAAATTCGCGCCCTGTTACGGACCCTATCCCATCCGACAAATAGGGGAACCACCACAAACCCTTGGAGTGCCATCCCCAGATTTCCTCGAATCATGGAGGCCAATCGGTTCGCCTTACCGTCGAGGGTCAGGGGTGTACCCTCAATCTTCTCGTAGTGCTCCAATTCGACCCGAAAGAGCTTCACCAGATCGATGGATAACCCTGCAGAGCCCGCTATGCCGATTGCTGAGTACTCGTCAGCTGGGTAGACCTTTTGAATATCCCGCTGAGCGATCATTGAACCCACTGTTGCCCTGCGATCCCCTGCCAGGATCACCCCCTCCTCGGTCGCCACAGCAACAATTGTCGTCGCTGTTGGAGAGAGGTCACCTCCTGAGCGTCCCAGCGTTTGTACCGGCAGGAATTCGGGAGAGGTACGCCCCAGAAACTGGGTAAAAGAACTCGTCGGGTCAGCCAGAAGGACCCTGGATATCTCGTCGGTATTCATCCGCTCTAGTTTACTCTGTCCCTGCTGCGAACTTTCAATATTGGCGTTGTCAGGATAAAACTCGGTATAGACTATCAACGCTGAATAGTTAACAACAATGGTGTGTACTTTTTCGCGACACGCCAAGGAGGGGGTTGTCAGTGCGTGAGTTTGCCTATGAACGAATGACAGGGTTTGGCAGTGCCTTTCCTTTTTATCTTGTCATTGATGTCTCCCCATCAATGAATGATGAGATCACGGTCAAAGGTGAGACCTTCTCCGCTTTAGATGACATTAAAGAGTGGACTGCGGCACTCATGGTCCTCCTTCGCGAGGGTGCCTACAGCGGTACTACTGCTGCTCAGTCTCTGGCTTTCTCCCATGAGGACTACCACCAGATCTATGAGAGGGGCCTGTTCTCGATCGTGGCATTTGGTGACCAAGTTGAGACCATCCTTCCGTTAACAGCAATCCATCGACTCAGTCATTTCGACATTGGGAAGTCCCTCCAAAAGGCACACGAAAAACAATCCTCAACACACTATGGCACAGCTTTCCAATATCTCTTGGAGGTGCTCAACCAGGATGACCAGTACCTCAGCAACCACTACAGCGATAGGAGCCGGCCTGCGGTCTTCTTCATCACCGATGGTAAACCCAAGGATCGGGGATGGAGATCCTCCTATGATCAGCTATCCAAGCCCGCCTATTCCCCCGGGATCGCAGCCTTAGGTTTCGGCCATGCGAAGACCCACACCATCGCCCGCATAGCAACACGCAGCCACGGTGGTACAGGTTTCGTTCAATCCATTGG
Source organism: Propionibacteriaceae bacterium (assembly GCA_031256725.1). GTDB lineage: Bacteria > Actinomycetota > Actinomycetes > Propionibacteriales > Propionibacteriaceae > WQYJ01. The sequence continues at coordinate 109,453 of JAIRQE010000006.1, read as the reverse complement.
TGTCGATGGGAGTCACGGAGTCATCGGTCATGTCTTCGAGTTCATTATCAATTCCGTGGCTCTGTCCTCTCGAGGAAAGAAGTTCACCACCCCTGGAGGACTGCCTGGTTTTGACTATGTTCCAGCCAAGGGATACTAGACGATGAGCAGCGTTATTCCTTATCATCTTCGGGCAGCACAACGCCGCGAGTCTAAGTTTCTCCTTGCAGACAAACCCATGGAATCGGGACACTACAACACAGAAACCTTTTTTGGAGCCCATGCATCATGTATAGGCAGCAACCATTTCTTCGCGGAACCACCGTGGCCCTTGCAGGACTCTGCATTTATTGGTGTTGCCGAGAATCTGGGTTTCATCGCAGTAGCTGACGGCGTGAGTGGTACCTCACACACCAGCAAAAAATCCAGGCAACTTGTACGAGAAAGTGCCGACATCGCTATTCGTACCGCCTGGACCCAGGTGAAATCCTGGGCTGATTCGAGTGGATTCAACATCTGGAACACCCTCGCATGGTCTGTGATGGTACACACGATCCTTGCCAAAGTTGATCATGCTATGAGGGCCCACGCCCACACCGCTCGAAAGATCACAGGCGAGGATCTTTATCCAGCAAGTACTCTCGTTTTCGGTGTCTTCATCCCAACCCTTCGAGGGGTTTCCTGCTACTGGCTTACCGTAGGGGATTCAGCTTTTGGTCTGATCAGCGCTGAGGGGATACAGTGGCTCACGAGGCACGATGCCACCTACGAGGGTCGATCAAGTTCCTTCACAAATGCTCTACCCGGTGTCCACAGCCACGCCGAGTACGGCATCATTAAACTCGCGAGTGGTCAGGTTTGCTTCGCATGTACAGATGGAGCAGCGCGAATCCTCCATGTCAACGAGAAACACCTTGCAGCTACCCGGACACCCGATATTGCTGATGGAAGTCTGCTCAAGAAGTACCTTCTGCGTCTCGTTGAAGACTGTGCCGCCCAAACTGGTGATGATGCATCCGTCGCTGCACTGGTGATGAGATAAGGGGGGCTTGATGGTACAAACCCCCACGGTAGATCTCAGATGCTTGGAGATGGACACAACCAGCCTCATGGGTGAATCATCGGCGACTGCCAACGCTGCCTCAGTGACACGATGCCGAGATGAGTCTAGGAACCTCTACGTAGCTAAGATACTCAAACCCCAATGCTTGCCTGGTCATAAGGGCCCTGGAACTGGTGACTGTATAGACTGGAGCAATCTTGAAACTCTCATGAACGATGTGGTCTCGCCCCTGGTAGATTCCACTCATACGAAAGATGCCCTCCTCCTCAATTCGTGTTCCTGGCCTCTAGCCATCATCGAAGACAAAGGCAAGCGAATCGGAATCCTCCTACGATGGCATGAGTCTGCTGGCGACTGGGGCGACACAACCCAAGGATGGCCATCGTTTTCACGGGTCACTCAGGGCAGGGTTTTCGCTGGAAGACATCACAACCCTTCGTACTATCCGAAATACCAGAAGATTGCACGTCTGGGCGAGGTCTTGCTCCTTGTTCACGACCTCCATCTTCGGGGGGTGACGATCGGAGATCTGCGTGCACCGAATCTCCTCACAGCACCACCAGATGTACACCATGTTCCAGGGTTACGACGGGTCTTCATGCTCGACACGGATTCCTTCCGCTTCAAAGGCGCAGCCGGTTTCGCGAATGTACCACCTGGGGAAGAGATCACAACTGTCGCTGGTACCCGTGATGGCGACAGTGAGCTTCTGGGACGACTCATTATTTACTCACTCACAGAGAGCCTCATGGTGACCAATGTCGACGAGTTCACACAGGCTGCTGGGGAGGTACTACCTCCAGATCACATCGAACGAATTATCGTACTCGCCTCTGGGCACGGACGGGGAATAGCAGGTATGGTCAATATCGCCCAACAATGGACTGGACTTGAAGCACGCAATGGCGATCTTTACTCCCTGAATACTGGTACGCCTGTGAAAATAGCCGATCCAGATGATGGGGGGACCCGTGACTGAGAGTACTCATCAGGAAATCCATCAGATCCCTGCCGGACAGTGGATCCTTCTCGGCTCTGACTCTGCCTGTCAAATACTGGTACGTCGCCCTGGTTTTCCCGCCCATGCGGCAAGTCTCCAATGGGATGAGGAGCGCGAGCGACTGACTGTGGTCAAACATGGTCGCCGAACACAGCTGACTGACGTGAACGGAGCTCATGACTCCATCAGGGTCAGCGAATTTGAGTGGTTCGAGATCGATAAGGTGAGGTTCACCGTCCAGAAAGACGGTTTTATTCAGGTTTCCCTGGCACCGGTTCCTTTCAGGATTCCTCGCCCCAGACTCAAACGGCCTGAACGAGCAGACTCATCTCTCACTTTGAGGCCAGGCGAGTTCCTCACCTTGGGCAGTGCAGAATCCTGCGACCTCGTGGTCACTACACCGGGCCTGCCAAGTCGTGCTGCAACCCTGCGATGGAATGCCCAAGCAGAATCCTTGACCATCATTCGCCACAAGGGAGCTGACCGGGGAGTATTCCTCAGCAATGGGGCTGGAGTCCACGATTCGGTTGAACTCTCCCCTGGCGAATGGTTCGAGATCGCAGGTACCCGTTTTAGCTGGTTTGGGTTCGAGTTTCTTGAGGCTAGCCCTTGCGATATTCCCAGTACAGATCCCAAACGCCCTGACCGGCTTCACGCCCTCACTGTCAACAATCTGATCCTTCCCATCGGACATAAATCCAGACCACAGAAACGACTGGAATTGACCTTCAGCGTTCCAATGAACTCTGTCGTGGCATTATGTGGCCCCAGTGGTACAGGAAAGACGACCCTGCTTCGTGCTCTAATTTCTGCAGGTACACGCACCCGTGGAAACCCAACCATGCTGTTGGGCGAGGAACCCCTCCATACTCGTGGCAGGAAACGACAACATGTGGCGGCACTTGTACCCCAGGAAACTGTTTTGGCGCCAGATGTGTCTTTGGGGCGAATGCTTTCTGATGCTTATTGGCTGAAACGTACCCCTGGTGGCTCCCATGAGATCCACGAGACCATGAAGAAGGCTCTGAATAATACTGGACTGATTGATGTGTTCATGAAACGCCACAACGACTACATGAGTAGTTTCTCAGGTGGGCAACTCAAGAGGATCTCCCTGGCTATGGAACTGATGAGTATTCCGACGATCCTGCTTCTTGACGAACCCAATTCTGGACTCGACCCCGCTAGCGATCGGGCACTCATGAGATCCCTTGAACTCGTTGCCTCAGAGTCGAGTACAAAGATCGTCATCATGGTGACCCACACCCTGGTACATCTGCCTGACGATGCCTATGTGATCCTTTTGGGAATCCGGAACCAGTTCCTCAGCGAAGTCGCCTACGAAGGACGCAAGGCCGACATGTACCTTGCCTGCAATGCTGCCCCTGGTGACGATGCACAGCTCATGGAAAACCTTGAGAACGGGCGGTGGTGAGATGGCAAAGAAGACACTTGATCAGCTTCTCAAATCCTATAGTCCTCGACATTCTGGTCGCCTACGTACCCTGGTCTCCCGTGAACTGGGACGCCCCTTCAGCGCCTGGGTCCCCTACAAGCCTGGGGAATCCAAGGTACTCAACTTCATCCGAAAATGGGCCTTGGGGCGACTCAAAGCGGTGTGGATCATCGTCTTGTTTCCTCTGATGGCGGCCGTCGTAGGAAAGTCGGTTCTCAAGGGAAACAACCTCGGAGTCGAGTCGGTTTCCTCGGTTTCTGCCCTACTCGTTGTCTTGACCGTGGTTGGCTTTGGTTCCATAGGCCTCACAACTGCTGGTGTTAGCGATGAATGGAAGGTACTAGCCCGGGAATCCTCATGGGGAGTACGCGGGTGGCAACATATCCTCTCGAAATTCCTTGGATCTGTTCCCCCCACAATCGTCCTAGGTGTCCTAACCGCATGGTTCTTCTGCCTTCTCGTCGAGACCGACACAACGATGGTTCACGAGAATAATTTCGCCTTCCTCGCCATCATGTTGGTCCTCTACTCCTGGTGTTGTACCGCCATGGGTTTGGCAGTATCCAGCGTTGTCAGAGGGACAAAGTCGACCGTTTTGGTACTCATGGCTACCTTGGCTATGTTCGTCGTGCTCTCCGAAATTCCCATCCCCTTAGACAATCTTGAAGGATGGGCTGGCGATGTTCTGAAACTCATCTCCCTAGTCATCCCCGCACGATGGGCCGGTGGAGCCTGGGCCGCCCAGATCGACCTTGAAAGCCTAAACCCCTACGACGAGCACGGATTCACCTGGGAACCCACCTTCGAGACCGCCCTCATAGACTGCAGTGGACTCCTGATCTGTATGGTGGCCTACCTTGTCATCGCCTCCATCATGGTCAGAAGTCGTGCCCCAAAGATCCTCCTCAACCAGTGAGAACACTCATCTCGCAGATTACAATGTTGAACCCTTTTCAACCGGAGAAAACAAAATTGATGCCGTAGTAGATTACGGGCACAACAACGGCGCCAACAGGAAACCAGAAGACGTTATCCCAATCAATTAAGCCTCTCAGTTGGCGCGGAGGATTGGGGTGATCTGGTACAGGAATGGGATTTCGGGCGATCCTTCCCCACCGTCCAGATATGACCAACGGTAGTGTTCCAGTGACCATGAAAACACCTGAAACCACCCATGCCCACACTAAGGGTAGTTCTCCCCAGCCAGCACCACCAGTAATCCACAGAATAAAAAACATCGCTCCGACAATTCCTGCAGAAGCGAGCAAAGCTGTTTGAAGGCAAGCAGAATTGTGAACAATCCACCTCATAACTCGATCACCAGTACTCATGAGAACCATCAGGCAGAGGACCAAGAAAACCAAAGGCGGCTGGATGTAAAAGTCCGAAAAGGAACGAAGCATCCTCCAGAAGGCTTCACAAAGGATCCACATCGCTGTTGCCTGAAATACTATGCAGGCCGGTTCCCAATAGACCTTGCGTGGTTCTCGTCTGGGCAGGTTGAGACTCGCTGCATAAGCAATGGGCTCACCAAAGGATCTCCACGCGTCCTCACCCAATTCACTCACATGAGTGTTGACATCCGCGAGGGCGGCTCCAATTTCTGGGCCAGGTACCTCCAGGAACCGCATCTCCTTAATGAAGGGCTGACTCCAGTTTGCGTCAACCTGCGGCGCTAGGTGTCCCTCAACACTTCGCGGATTAGGTACCTTGTGGGGGTACTTACTTGCTGGGTACATTCTGGCCTCCTAGTGCCTCCAAGCTTCCCGGCTTAGGAGCATGGTACTTTCGGGTACTCTCCATAATTGACGCACTCACGATTCCTCCTCAATCTCGATTCTTGGGTGTCCCTCAACAACCCTGTTGACATCCTCCCGAAAGTTCTCCCATGCAGTACGAAGTTCGGCTAGCCTTTGCTGGCCTTGAGAGGTCAATGTGTAGAACTTCCGCCCAGGCCCCCCATCGCCTGCTTCCCAATGGGTGTCAACTAGACCATCGCGCTCTGCCCGAGACAGCAAGGGGTACAAGGTACCTCCCTTGATCTCCCCCAGACCAGCCGTAGTCAGCGCTGTCGAAATCTTGTACCCATAAGTAGGCCCCTGCTCGATCACAGCCAAAACACACAGATCCAGCAGACCTCGCAGCCACTCAGCAGGTCTTTCAACACTTTCCACACCTATATCGTGACACATACTAGATAGACTGTCAATATAGATGCATCTTGACAATTTGCAAGAGGGAGAGAGAGAGAGAGAGAGAATTGGTGCGTGAAACTCAATATAATTAGGCCCATTTTAAAAATCGGCATTCTGACTGGCGCTTTTGTTCTTTCTGGATGCGGAGGAGATGCCATGTTATCCACATCCAATAAACTGGATCCAGCAGATTACTGCTACTCAGAAGTCTGGTGGGAGTACCCAGGCAGCATGGTAGGCGAACATGTAGAACCTGGGAATTCTGGCTATTTCCAGGGACCGAATGGTGAGGAATGGTATTACCTCGATAACACCCAGGAAAAGTTTGATGAAATTGTTGAGAGATATGGAGAAAGCTGCAGTTGGGGAAGGAAGCCTGGTGTTGTTGAGCCTGTTGAAGTAGGTGGCGAGGATATTAATATATATCGCTGCCCATATAACACAGCCCCAGATAGAGATTGCCTATAACTCGTTTTCACTCTCGGTCACACTGCATATTTAGTTGACGGAACCGACCTATTCTCTGAGGACGCTTTCCGCGTCAAACCCAACAATGCCATGGTGGTACATCCGTACTCTATGGACAAGGAAACTGCACGCGCGTCGATCCTGGTTATGAGCGATGTTTTAAGTCGGTGCAAGCGTGTCTTCACAGCGTATTATGGCTACTTTGATTCCGATTCTTTGAACTGATTAATCCCCACGCAGGACAATCTTGTCGACATAGGGGGAATTCATCGCACTCACCAGAGCTTGGTACTTTGGTCGGAATCGGACGATGTCGCCAAGATGATAGTCGCGTTTAGAGTCTGTGACGTCCACAATGAGACAGTCGCTCGTGTCACCATAGATGATGAGACTCGGGTCACAGGGAACAAGGTACTCTGCCCTCATGTCCTGTTTTCCAAGTGCAACCAGTGCTCGACGTCGGACACCACGATCCACCAATGTTGGGTCATCCACAATGGGTACCCCCCGCGGAGAACGCTCACCCCAGGGCATGGAAGGCTTGTCCTTGACCTCAAAGATGGGCGCATCCACGGTAAAGGCATCCAAACGTGCCCCTTCAAAAGGGTCAACAAAGCACGCAAGGGTACCCAGAAGTATGGCCTCACCTATACGCAGATGGTTGATCCGTGACGGATGCTTCCCCTGGATCAGTGATACCAAAGATGAGGAATTCCCGCCAGAAATAACCTCAAGGGTCACACCCAGTGTCCTCTCGACATGATCAGCCGCAGCGATCAGAGCCGCCCTATTGTCATCATTGGGTACCACCTCGTTAAAGTCGGAGAGGTTTGTACCAATTCCATGGAGATCAAGTCCAGGCAAACCAACCGCCAACTCGCACAGGTCCAGAAGTTCCTCGGGCATACAGCCTTCACGCAACTCCCCCAGTTCGACCATGATCACGACTTTATGGATACACCCCATAGCCACTGCTGCTTGAGAGAGACTCTCCAGTATCTCCCCCTCGCTCACTAAAGTGATGTCCGCACACCGTACAGCCTGATCTGCTTCACCGGGTACAGGAGAACGAATCAACCACTTCTCGACATCAATTCCTGACCACTTCTCCAGGATTGGCAGACGGGATTCACAGATACTGGCGACACCAGCTTCCACCCACATCTTCATAAGTTCCTCATGACCAAGGAGAGCTTTGGTCACAACACTGATAGTCACACCATGGCTATCTACGAGGCGCTGAATGATCCTCAGATTATGAAGGATCGCTTCCGTGTTAATGGTCAGCCGCGCGCCCATTGTGGCTTCTCCTTCGAGTCATTAAACCGTTGGATGGCCTCTGCGGATGCCAGTTCAAAGCGGAACAATGCTGGATCGCATACCAGTCGATCTTCCTCCGCAATCCCGCGACGAACCAACGCACGGTTAATCAGATCAACCACGAGCCAAGGATTCTTCACAAGTACAGGCCCCAAAGCATTGGTGTACACCAGATTCTGACGCACAGCCCCCTCGTCAGAACCCCCATTGTTGCCGTACCCATAGGTCACGGAACCAAAAGAGGATTGGGAAGGACCCAAATGTACATCCATCATATGCACCTGGCTTCCATAGATGGTCATATCCTGGGTCTTATAGATGAGATCATCTCCCAGGATCATTTTCCTCTCATGGGATTCCATATCAAGCAATCCAAGACCCGCGATCTTGCCATCACGACGATGGATAACCCGACCCAAGGCCGACCCAGTAGTCCCTACGGCAAAGAGAACTCCCCCATCATCAATCCACGACCCCAACTGGGGATTCCCAGAAAGGGCCTCAATGATTCTTAGTAGTACGACTATCTCTCCTGAACCAAGCAGAACAATATCGGCCTTTTCAAGATCAAAACCCTGTGAGAGTTGAGTGACTCTCGTCACCTCAACCTCAACCCCACACAGATGGCCTATGCGCTGAAAAGCCATGGCATTGCCTCGATCACCGTGAAGATTGAGGATGTCTGGCCATAGCCACAGAAGATTCACCTTCGCATCAACGCTCATGGGCTCTCTCCTTGAGATCGGTGTACATTTTCATCCATGTGATCAGATGGACCTTATCCGTCTTGCAGGCGACAAGGGCATCAAGAATCTGTTGGGTATCATCCGAGTCGACGATGACGATCCTGTCGTCGGGTACACCCGCGTACCTCAGTCTATTGGCGGTGTCCCACGCAGTGACTCCACCGAAACAAACCCATCTCTCAACTCCAGAAGAAATCAGTGGTTCAAGGTTGCAGTCGAAGGTATAGAAAGTATTGGAGTAATGGGGAACAAAGTCGCTGACAATATCTGGCCCCAGTGAGACAACCTTGGTGTGTGAATCCTCTGCCATCGTATCAAACGCACTTTGGAGGGTCTCTGGGTTCTCCTGCTTGATGCGTACATAGAATATCTCCTTGCCAGAATAGGTAAATGACTCCATTCTGCCGCCGATATTCTCAAAGGATTCTAGGGCTTTCACGACTTTGTCAGTATCAACACCAAGCTCCGCAGCAAGACACAGACATAGGGAACAACTGTAAACAAAGAAAGCCGCTTGATAGGCTAGATGATAGCTCACAGATTCGGAAGTGAAAGTGCTTGTGGCATAGTCAACACTGTCAATGACCGTGGCGGCAGACCCCGACCGGAATCCGCATGAAACGCAGTGGAATGATCCCATTCCCGCAATAGTCATATGGGAGAACTCAAGTGCATCATGACATCGAGGACATGGCATGGTCACACCCCAGTCTGCCTCCATGACTGAACTTCGAGAATTCTTGGCCACCGAGAAGGTGACGACCTTCAACCCTTCCCTCCACGAGTCCGCGAGAGCCAAAGAGCGAGGCTCATCATTATTTAGATAAATACTAAGATTCGACAGTGATGAAACCACAGTCCTAATCTTCTGGAAGATATAGTCGGGTTCCCCATTACGCTGAACCTGATCCTTTTGGATATTCATCACACACAGATGACCAGGCTTGAGATCAGCGCAGACCAGCCCAAGACTACGTTCATCAATTTCAAGAACAAGATAGTCTTTCGTGAATCTGCCACCAAGAGTTGTGGCACCAAGCAGAGCAGTCGCCACCCCCGGCTGCATATTGGCACCTTCAAGGTTTGAACAAACAGACAGCCCTGCGCTTTTAAGAGTGTGTACAACCAAGTTGGTCGATGTTGATTTTCCGTTGGTCCCCGTAATGAAAATAGTCTTCGCCGGATCAATACCCTGAACCCTGGTAAGGAACTTCTTATCGATTTTTACAGCAATGAGTCCTGGAATGTTCGTACCCCTGCGCGGCGCAAGAATCCGTATGAGAAGCGCACACAGTTTTCCAGCAACAAGTGCCACGAAAAAGACTGGATTCATAGGTGCAGTATATCGGTCCCTACTGCGCTGAGTATGAATCGTACTCCTCCACTCCGGGGGGACGCGGGCCAGAATAATCCGAACCATATGCTCCAGGAGCGGGACGCCTACGCTTGATGGGGGCCTGTACCCCATCCGCCAATCGACGAGCGTGGATAATGAAACCCGTGTGCCCCCGGCCAGCGTGGCCAGGTCGGATGGCCAAACCTTCAGCATGCCACTCTCGTAGGTTCACTTCAATAGAGCGGGGTTCAACCCAGCCACCATGGGTACGGATAGTGTCCATGGTACGACCCATCTGAGTCGTCGTGGCCACATAACAGCAGAGCCATCCACCAGGTTCAAGGGCCGTATGAACAGTGTCAATACACTCCCAGGGAGCGAGCATGTCCAAGATAACCCGATCCACCTTTTCGCCTGCATAGGATTCAACAAGATCCCCAACCTGGAGGGTCCACGCTGGATGAGGACCGCCATAGAACTGCTCGACGTTTTTCCTTGCCGTCTCTGCAAAATCCTCTCGGCGTTCATAGGAGTATAGCTTGCCTTCTGGCCCTATTCCACGCAGAAGAGAAATCGAGAGCCCACCAGATCCAGCTCCGGCTTCCAAGACACGCGCCCCAGGAAAGATGTCGGTGTACATCAAGATATAGGAGGCATCCTTAGGATAGATGACAGTCGCCCCTCGCGGCATAGAGACCGTGAACTCTTCCAGGATTGGGCGCATCACAATATGGGGCACCCCGCCCGTAGAGTTGACGACGATCCCCTCAGTCTTGCCGATGAGATCGTCATGGTTGATGATCCCCTTGGTTGAGTGGAATTGCCCACCCTCTTTGAGGAGTACAGAATAGCGGCGGCCCTTCGGGTTGGTGATGCTTACTCGTTCACCTGCCACAAGGGGGCCTCGCCGCACGCCGGATAGAGGGAGTATCAGATCTGTCATGGTCACCTCACGGAGAAATAGTGGGCTTCGGGATGATGAAGGATCATCGCGTCTGTGGATTGTTCTGGATGGAGTTGGTACTCCTCAGAAAGAGTCACTCCAATGGTTTCCGGCTTGAGTAGCTCAATGATCCCTTGGCGTTGGGAGAGGTCTGGGCAGGATGGGTAACCAAAGGAGTACCGTTCACCAGACGATGCACTAATCCCCAATTCATCCCTCACTGTTGTATGCCAGAACTCAGCGAAAGCTTCAGTAAGTTGTACAGATAACCCATGGAGTTCGTAATAATCACGATAGGCATCAGCCTTGAAGAGTTCTGCCGTACGCTGGCTGATCTGCTCGCCGACGGTGACGAGTTGGAATCCAACAACATCGGGGCCGTACTGGTTCATCTCAGCCTCATCACGGAAGTAATCCGCAAGACACAGATGGTTTCCCGAAGACTGGCGCGGGAAATGGAAAGACTGGGGCTGATCCACGAGAACGAGGTCGTTACCACGCGAGAAACATGGCCAGTACCCCCATACAACCTGGAAATCCAACAGCGACTCCTCCGCAAGTAGATCAATCCACCAGGCCAAACGTGGTTCACCCTCACTGGCGACCAAGTCCTCATAACTAGGGCCATCCTTGGACGATTTCAAACCCCATTGGGCTGCGAAGAGGGCCCGCTTGTCGAGAAATGGTACTACCTCGTCCAGGGTTGCTCGGCCTTCTCGTACCCCTGTGAATGGCAGTACGGAAACCTCCACCTGTCCTGGAATGGGACGCGTGATTGTCGATCGTGTTGTGACCGGTTCCAAATGTTGGGCGGGAGCAACTGATCGCACCCGGGTGGTCGGCAGTTCCCCTGCCCCATCCTTGGTCGCCATAACGGCATCCATGAGGGCCAAACCCTCGAAGGCATCATGGGCGTAGCGTACTTCTCCGGTATAGACCTCGTTCAGGTCGCCCTCAACATAAGCCCTAGTCAGCGCGGCACCACCAAGGAGTACAGGATAACGAAGCCCCAGACCAAGCTCGTTCAACTCTTCAAGGTTCTCTTTCATGATCTGGGTGGATTTCACCAATAATCCCGACATGCCGATGGCATCAGCACCCACCTCTTCAGCAGCGGAAATGATGTCGGCAATGGGTTGTTTGATCCCCAGGTTCACGACCCGATAACCGTTGTTCGTCAAGATGATGTCCACCAAATTCTTGCCAATATCGTGGACATCCCCGCGTACAGTCGCCAAGACCAATGTTCCCTTGGTCGCCCCATCCACACGATCCAGGTAAGGCTCCAAGAAGGTCACCGACTTCTTCATCACCTCTGCAGATTTGAGTACAAAGGGAAGCTGCATCCGGCCAGCACCGAAGGCCTCCCCCACCTCTTTCATCGCACCCAAAAGATCCTCGTTGATGATCTGTACAGCAGTCTTCGACTCCAAAGCAACTGTGAGATCGGTCTCCAAACCGGCAACCACCCCGCCAACAATGTGTCGACGCAGACGCTCTTCGATGGGTAGTGATTTCTCGATCACCGCCTGGGCCCTCGCTGCAGCACCCTCGAACATCGACACAAACCTCTCAACAGGATCACCGTCACTACGGTTGTCGAGAATCACATCAAGTGCTGCCTGAGCTTGGTCTTCCGGGATCTGCGACAGCGGCAGGATTCGGGCCGGAGGTACGATCCCAGTATCCAGTCCATGTGTGCGGCATTCATTCAAAAAGATCGAGTTGAGAACAACCCGGGCAGCCGGTTTGAGGCCGAAGGAGACATTGGAAACCCCGAGTCCTGTGTGTACCTGAGGGAATTCAGCTTTGATCAGGGCGAGGGCTTCCATCGTGTTGAGGGCATCCCGTCGTGCATCATCTTGGCCGGTCGCCACCGGGAAGGTAAGAGGGTCAATGATGATGTCGCGCTCATCCATCCCATAGTCGCTTGTCAGGATGGAAATTATTCGTCTTGCGATGGCCAGCTTTCCTTCAGCAGTACGAGCCTGCCCCTCCTCATCGATGCACAATGCAACGACTGCGGCTCCGTGTTCTCGTACTGCATCCATAGTTGCCGTGAACTTTGACCCGGGGCCTGTACCTGATTCCAGGTTTACCGAGTTCACGATTGCTCGGCCTGGGGTGTTCTCCAGACCTATGCGGATGACTTCAGGATCGGAGGAATCGATCTGGAGGGGGATATCGACTTCCCGCGAGATCCGTGAAGCAAGTTCAGCCATATCTGTACGACCATCGCGTCCCACATAGTCAACGCAGAGATCAAGTACATGGGCCCCCTCGGCTGCTTGGCCTCTGGCGATATCCACGCACTTATCCCAGTCTGCGGCAAGGAGGGCTTCACGGAACGCCTTGGAACCTGAAGCGTTTGTACGTTCACCAATGGAGAGGTAGGAGATCTCTTGAGCAATGGACGTTGCAGAGTACAGGGATGAGACCCAGCCAGATGAGTGGGAGTCGGTGTCTGGATTCTGCGACAAAGCTTGTGCTGCGCGAAGTTGCAGTGCGCAGAATGACGAACCCTCTGGGCGGAGAGACGAACCCCCGTCATGCTGCAACTGTGCCCCGTCATGCTGCGCGTTAGTCGCAGCATCCAGACTATTCTCACGCAACGCGCCAGCTACAGCGCGTATGTGATCGGGTGTCGTACCACAGCAGCCACCCACGAGGGCCAACCCATAGGTGTCCACAAAGGACCTCATGATCCCAGCGAATTCTTCAGCACCCAGCGGATAATAGGCACCATCATCACTCAAGACTGGCATCCCAGCATTGGGCATACATGTGAGAGGGACGGGACTCAAGTCAGCCAACTGACGCAGGTAGTTACGCATGTCCTCGGGGCCAGTCGCACAATTCAAACCAAGACCATCGATCCCCAAGGATGCGACACTGGCAACCACCGCAGAAATATCCGATCCCACCAACATGGTTCCTGTGGTTTCCATGGTCACCGAAACGAGGACAGGACAATCCACACCCGCCTCGGCAATAGCGCGTTTGGCACCAGCGACAGCTGCTCGTACACAGAGAATATCCTGGCTGGTCTCAACCAGGACGGCATCGACTCCCCCACGTACCATCCCTGCCGCCTGAAGGGCGTAACTGTCCCGCAACTCTCGATAGGTGATCTGCCCAAGGCTCGCCAGCTTCGTACCAGGCCCCATGGATCCCAAAACCCACCGAGGCCGCTGGGGTGTACTGAGTTCATCAGCGATCTCCCGTGCAATCCGAGCACCGGCCTGAGCTAATTCTTCGATACGGTTCTCAAGGTCGTACTCCCTCAAAGCGGATAGATTCGCGCCAAAGGTATTCGTAGTAACAAGGTCTGACCCGGCTTCGAAATACTCCCTGTGGATCGCTCCCACAATCTCAGGATGGGTCAGGCTCAGCATCTCGTTGCAACCCTCGTACCCTGAAAAATCCTCGAGTGACAAGTCATAACGCTGGAGCATTGTACCCATGCCTCCATCGGCAATCAGGGTACGCGAACCGAGAACTGAGCGAAGAGACAAGCGAGAGGGCATAGGGACAAGGATACCGATCACCGTACCGATTCATGAACTCACCCAGAACCAGCAGGTCAGAAAACCCACAGTTTGAACACTCGCGAACCCCTCCCATCAACTTGAGATACCATTCCTTCGGAGAGGAAAACATGGAGATAGTTATACGGCCAGTCGCTTGGTTCGCCGACAATAAACCAGATCTTGCACAGGAGATCTCCTCGGATGTGGAGATCCTCGCCACTTTGGCACATCAGATCTGGACTGAGTACTACACTCCCATGATTGGCCCCGCCCAAGTGGACTATATGATTACCCATTTTCAGTCGCCTGAGTACATCTCAGACTCCATTTGCACCAAAAGCTTTCGCTATTGGATAGCCGAGGTAGACGGAGTACCTGCTGGATACTGTGGTGCCTGCGAAGAAGACGAGAGCCTATTCCTCTCGAAACTCTATATTGCCAAGAACTATCGCGGACTCGGAATCTCTCGACTATTCCTCGCCGAGTTGGATTCATGGGGTTTCCAGTCTCGCCCGGATGTGGATACGATCTCCCTCACTGTCCACAAGGGCAATAAAGCCTCCATCGATGCTTATACCAAGCTGGGTTTCAGTCTGGAAGAACCTATCGTAACGGACATAGGCGGAGGGTATGTCATGGATGACTACGTCATGCGTAGAAAGATCCAAAAGATCTAGCCCAGGTTTACTCGTAGATCAGGATCTTTCCGTCACGATCCACCCGGATCTCACGATCAGGCATATCGGGCTTGCGAGGCTTATAGTCACTGGCGAACAGTGGCGAAGAAATGATCATGTCTGCGGTGGCAGTATTACATGCAGTGGGCGCATTCCATAGGGTGGCCAGACGCAAGAGGGCCTTCACGTCGGGGTCATGAGGTTGAGGGGATTCAGGATCCCAAAAGAAGAAGAGAACATCCAGGGTTGCGGTTGCGATCATTGCACCAACCTGTTGATCCCCACCCTTGGGACCAGACAATAGTCGGTTAACCTTAAGTCCGATTTCGTGTTCGAGGAGGGTACCAGTGGTACCAGTCGCCCATAAATCATGCTTCGCTAAAGTGCCCCTGTTGAAGGCGCACCACTCCATGAGGGCACCCTTCCTATCATCGTGTGCAACGAGACCAATTCTCATGTCGGCTCCAATCCGAGTTCATTCAATTCTCTCACGGCAAACGACCCATCGTACCTACTGTTTTCAAATCATTAGCATCCACGCATGGAAGAATTAGTATCGTGTCAACTGAAATCGACCTCGATATCGGCGGGATGACCTGCTCGGCATGTGTCGCCCGGATCGAGAAAAAACTGACCAAACTTGAGGGTGTTTCAGCCTCAGTTAATCTGGCAACCAACCGTGCGCGTGTGATTCTGCCAGCAGATCTGAATGTGGATACTGTCATCGCCACCATCGAGAAAGCGGGATATTCCGCGAGTCTCCACAAAGACGAACTCCGTGAGGCATCCCATCCGTCACTGACAAAGTTGGTGATCTGTGCTGTGTTGACCCTTCCAGTGGCTGTCCTTGCCATGATTCCTGTTCTTCAATTCCCAGGATGGCAGTGGGTGAGCCTGAGTTTGACAACACCAGTTGTCCTCTGGGGTGCTTGGGGTTTCCACTGTACAATGGCCCTCAATCTGCGCCATAGGAGTACGACCATGGACACTCTTGTGTCCTTGGGGATCGGAGCTTCCTACCTGTGGAGCCTCTATGCTCTCTTCTTCGGTGAAGCCGGCCAGATTGGAATGAGGATGGTTTTCCACTGGCTGCCTTCTCGCCAGGATGCGACCATGATGCTCTACCTTGAGGTTGCATCCGTACTCACGGTTCTCATCCTTCTTGGGCGCTACCTTGAGGCTCGGGCAAGTACACGATCCTCTCAGGCTATCCGCAGCCTGCTCGATATGGGCGCCAAGGATGCAACCCTGATTCGCGATGGTCACGAACTCCTTGTTCCTATCACAGAGCTGACACCAGGGGATCTTTTTCTGATACGCCCTGGAGATAAGGTGGCCACTGATGGAGTGGTTGCTGAGGGCCATTCCGCCGTGGATCAATCCCTACTGACTGGCGAGTCTATCCCCGTCGATGTTGGACCTGGTGACCTTGTGGTCGGAGCCACCCTCAATACCCATGGCCGCCTCATCGTTGAAGCTACTCGAGTGGGAGCCGATACCCAACTCGCCCAGATGGGTCGCCTCTTGGAACAAGCCCAAATGGGAAAGGCCCCCGTTCAACGGCTCGCTGATCGGATCTCATCGGTATTCGTACCCATCGTGATCGCCATCGCCGTGGTCACCCTCATTATCTGGCTCATCGTAACCCACAACACACCCCAGGCCTTCGGAGCAGCCGTATCTGTTCTGGTCATCGCCTGCCCCTGTGCCCTAGGTCTCGCCACCCCCGCAGCCCTCATGGTTGGTACAGGCCGCGGTGCCCAGTTGGGGATACTCATCAAAGGGGCTCAGGTTCTGGAGTCAACACGAAAGATTGACACGGTTGTACTCGATAAAACAGGAACCGTCACCACAGGCACAATGACGGTCGCCGACGTTGTGACCACTGCAGACATCAGTCGAGACCGTCTCCTTACCGTGGCTGCAGCCCTGGAATCAAACTCTGAACATCCCATAGCCCGCGCCATCGTCACCGCCGCCCCGCCAGGTCTCCCCTCGGTCATAGAATTCCGATCCCATCCTGGACTTGGGGTCGAGGCAAAGATTATTGATGAGACTTCACTGGGAATGGTACGCGTAGGTCAAGTTTCATGGGTGAACCAGAGTGCTGAGGTACCACCTGGGTTAGATCTCACAGGATCTGGTACTACCATCGTGGCAGTAGCATGGGACAACCTCATTCGGGGGTTCATCACCATTGCGGATCTCGTCAAACCAACCTCCGAACAAGCCGTCACCCAGTTAAGGGAACTCGGACTCACCCCCCATCTCGTCACAGGTGACAATCCTGAGGTGGCACACAGGATTGCCAAAGAGGTCGGGATCGCGAAGGTTCTGGCTTCGGTCCTCCCCCACGACAAAGTACGAATCGTGGCTGATCTTCAAGCACAAGGACATGTGGTTGCCATGGTCGGTGATGGGGTTAATGATGCGGCTGCCCTAGCCCAGGCTGACTTGGGAATCGCTATGGGATCAGGCAGCGATGTAGCCATCGAAGCGAGCGATATTACGTTGGTACGCCCTGATCTGCTGGCAGCCGCAGATGCTGTACGCCTATCCAGGGAAACCCTTTCACGAATCAAGGTCAACCTTTTTTGGGCCTTTGCCTACAATGTTGCGGCTATTCCTGCAGCAGTACTGGGACTCCTCAACCCTATGATTGCTGGGGCAGCGATGGCCTTCTCTTCGATATTTGTACTCCAAAACTCACTCAGGATTGCCCGTTTCCAGCCAATAATGAGAAATCCTTCCGAAAAGAGTAGACTAAACGCTGGCATTCTTGGTGAATGCCCTGAAAGACTATGAATCGCGCCCTCGCGCGGACACTTTGAAGGTGAGAACCCTGTCCGAATCAACACTGACATTTGCCGACCTCGGCATCAACCCAGCCTTTGTAGATGCACTTGCTGCAGAAGGAATCACATATCCTTTCCCCATACAAATGCAGTCCATTCCAATCGCAGTAAAGGGCACGGACCTCATCGGTCAGGCGCGTACTGGTACGGGGAAAACCCTCGCCTTCGGCCTACCCATTCTTGAGAGAATCACCCTTCCTGCCCCGGACTCTAGACCACAGGCATTGGTGATGTGCCCCACTCGTGAACTTGCACTCCAAGTCAATGGTGACCTCACAGTAGCTTCCGCAGGCAAAGCCACAATTGTGACCGTGTATGGCGGGGTTGGATACGAACCCCAACTTGATCAGTTGGCTAGCGGAGTCGATGTTGTTGTGGGTACCCCCGGGCGTCTCCTTGACCTTGTGAATCGTCGCAATCTTGATCTCAGTGCAGTGAGCGTCCTAGTTCTTGATGAGGCTGATGTGATGCTGGATCTGGGTTTCCTCCCTGATGTGGAGAAGCTGATCTCCTTCATACCGAAACAACGTCAGACCATGCTCTTTTCGGCTACCATGCCTTCGGCAATCATGACACTGGCTCGAACCCACCTCAATCAGCCGATCAATATCCGCGCTGAAACCAGCCACGAGGCCACTACCGTTCCAGCGACGACACAGTTCGTCTACCAGGCCCATGATCTGGATAAGCCCGCCATTGTGGGCAAGCTTCTCCAAAATCCTGAGGCTACCCGGATGATGATCTTTTGTACCACCAAGCGTGATGTTCAGCGTCTCAGTGATGATCTGACCGAACGTGGATTCAAGGTGACCTCCATCCATGGAGACCTGAGCCAAATTGTTCGTGAACGATCCCTGGCGAAATTCCGAGCAGGGAAGGCTCAAGCCATCGTCTGTACAGATGTGGCTGCCCGAGGAATCGATGTAGACAATGTGACCCATGTGGTGAACTTTGACTGCCCTGATGACGAGAAAACCTATGTCCATCGCATTGGGCGTACGGGCAGGGCTGGCCGTAGTGGTACAGCGGTGACCCTTGTAGTGTGGGCTGATATTCCTCGCTGGAAGATGATCAATAAGGCCCTCGACCTTGATTTCTCAGACCCTGTGGAAGCCTACTCAACCACTCCTGAACTCTTGGAAGCCTTAGGCATCCCTGAGGGTTCTACAGGGCGTATAGCTCAACCAGCCGCCAAGGAAGAGACTCCTCGGAAAGCTAGTGAGGGTGCCGAGGCACGCAGACCCGCTAAACGCCAGGAGGGTCGCCGCCAACGCCGCAGTAATGGTGTGGTTATCCGCGAGAAGACCGAAGTACCCGAAAAAGTCGGTGAGGCTAAGACATCCTCACCCCAGAGACGCCGTCGTCGTCGAGTCAGGAAACCCTCCCAGGATTAGGGAACAAGATTCAGCCACTGCTGCGTACCAAACTTCGTTTCCACAAGGGTGGTGGCAGCCTCTTCCTCGTCAGGTGAAACCTGGCTGAGTTTTAGTGTGTACTGGCTCGCGAAAGACTCCACAAAAGACTCCACGATCTGTTCACGGGTCATCTGGGTTTGGGACCGCAAAGGGTCAACCCTCTTCTGAGCGGATTTGGTACCCTTGTCGGACATCTTCTCTCGGCCAATCCTCAAGACTTCCAACATCTTTGTAGCGTCAATGTCATAAGCCATGGTGACATGATGGAGGACCGTACCATCCTTCAATCTCTTTTGAGCAGCTCCAGCGATCTTTCCAGCAGGAGAGGTGATGTCATTGATGGGTACGTAACGGGCTTCGATCCCTAGTTGTTTGAGGGCAAGGATCACCCAGGAATCCAGGTACTCGTAGGATTCCTCGAAACTCATGCCATCCACCAGTGATCCTGGAACAACAAGGGAATAGGTGATGGTGTTTCCAGGCTCAATGAACATGGCTCCACCACCGGAGACCCGACGTACGACTGTGATCCCATGACGGGCTGCACCCTCAGGATCAACCTCATTCTTAAGTGACTGGAAGGAGCCAATCACGACAGCAGGTGCTCCCCATTCCCAAATCCTCAGGGTTGGGCCCCGCGTCCCACAGGACATGGCCTCTGCATAAACCTGATCCAAAGCCATATGCATCACTGGAGAGCGCGCCCCATCCTTGATTAGCTCAAAGACATGATCATCCCATCGCGTTGAGGCACCCACTGCTCTGCGTAACGCAAAACCAATGTCACGAGGAGAGAAACCGATAAGGGAGTCGTTGGGATCCAATGCCTTCTCAACTGCTTGAGCGATCTGTGAAACACGAGCATCCACGGTAAGGCCCATAAGTGAGGCATTGATTCGACCCAGAGCTTCCTCAGGTTCCAGAAAGAAATCCCCCGCCACATGGGCCTGAGTAATCACCCCATCCGTTGCCTCAATTTCAACCGCAACAAGCTTCCCACCAGGTACTTTGTATTCTCCGCGCATAATGGTCCCCAGTCTATCGAGATTGGAGTCTTCTTCAGAATTGCGGATGACTTTCATCATTCATGCTCCATGTGTTCTCAACCTTCACGTTGGGGTGTTCCTCGCTTTGTTCGTCAACACGCATCCATCACGCTGCCCAGAAAAATCACAACAGCGCGAACTTTGTTCACGCTGTTCTTGGTCTACGTTGGGGTACTAGGACTCGAACCTAGACTGACGGAACCAGAATCCGTAGGGCTGCCAATTACCCCATACCCCATGGGAGCTTACTGCCGAGGACTAACTTTAGCTGACTGAGGGGTCTTTGCTCAAGTAAGACTCCAGTGAAAACTTCTGCTACACTTATCTTCGCGCAAGCGCGTGGCCCCGTTGTGTAGCGGTCTAGCACGCCGCCCTCTCACGGCGGTAGCGAGGGTTCGAATCCCTTCGGGGCTGCCAAACAAGATGCCACCTACTGGCCAATAAAGCCAGTAGGTGGCATTTATTTTTCGTGAGGTTCTCGTACCCAGATGTTAACGCTCACGCCTGATTTATATAAGAAATAAGGCTAGTTTTTATAAAGAAATTGAAGCGCAACATCTCAATCAGGATATGACCGTGACCAAAGTCCCTGAGGCCACTGTTCCACTTCAGAAGTAAATACTGGTTTTCACTAGCGTTTTCGTACCACAATAGGCACCCTCATCTTGATTGCCAACCCCAAGCAGGCCATAGCACACACCGCAAACATTGCAGTGTCGGTCACCGTCTGAGTCCAGGGAGCCTCAGTGGCGGTACGAACCTCGACGAGAGTCCCAGTGACAATAGCAAGAGCGAAGACGAGGAGATTATTAACGATGTGGATGGCCACTGCAGCCTCAAGTCCACCCGTACGCCACACAAGGATCCCAGCAATAACCCCAAAGACGAATCGTGAACCAAACAGCCATGGGTTTTGTACCCCATGGAAGAGAGCGAAAACCAGAGCCGTTCCGACAATCGGGAACCACACGTTATGCACGATGGATCCAAACAGTTGCATGAGGTACCCCCGGAACATGACTTCCTCGGCAAGTGCCTGGATCGGTACTGTGATGAGGATCATCCCACAATACAACGGCCATCCGTTGATGGGCGCCCATCCTGGCCCTGTCATCCAGTGGTAGGTACACACTGCGCCGATAACGACAAGAGCCACCCCTGCGCAGAGTATCCCGTACCTCCATCGGACACCAGGGGAAACTGACCACAACCATTCCATGCGGCGCCGGTGAATGAAACGGAAATAAGCCCAGATCACAAGAATCATGGAACCCAATCCCAGATGGGAGCCGAGAAGACCCCAGATGATCGAATAGGTCCGAGCCTGCTCAAAGTACTGCGGCCACGACAGAACCTGACCATCAAACATGTAACCAAGGTAGACGACCCCACTGTTCACCACAGGGGTGATCACTGCATAAGCTGCAATGACCATGAGCACCATCATCCCGCCCATGAAACGTACAGAAACCTGTTTGGGATCCTCCCCCTCATGAACCAGACTCAGAGGATAAGGCGACTGGGCAATGGGTCGATTCCATATGCTCATACATCTTCCCCGATCACAGGATTAGAAAGGGTACCAACCTGCTCCACTTCGATGGTGGCCGTCTGCCCAGGAAGGATCTGCGCATTCCCACCAGGAGCTCCTGTGAGGATCACATCTCCAGGCAGTAGGGTCATCACCGAGGAGAGGAAGCAGACCAGATCCACGATTCCGTGTATCAGCGTCTTCGTTGACCCTTGGGTGGTGAGATCCTCGTCAATAAACGAGTCAACGCTAACACTGGAGGCCTCTTCAATACTGAGATGGGTCACGATCCAGGGGCCCAATGGGGTGAAGGTGTCGAATCCTTTGGCGACCCCCCATGCGAGTCCCTCACCCATGCGATCAAGGGCTGTGACATCGTTGGCAGCGGTGTACCCGAAAATCACCTCTGGAACCCGTTCGGGAGGTACAGACCTGCAAATGCGAGAGATGACGATGGCCAGTTCGGCTTCTAGTACTGTTTTCGAGCTGAGTCCAGGTACTTGGATGGCCTCCCCCGGACCGATCACAGAAGTATTGGGCTTGAGAAAAACCAGAGGCAAATCCTTGGATGGTGCACTACCGAGGGGAGCAGAGTTTTTGGCAACACCGATGACCTTGGACCGCGGTAGTACAGGAGCGAGGAGGCGTACCTCTTCTAGGAGACGTCTCACCCCCGAAAGCTTGACTGGGCCAGCGAAGGGGTCACCGCTGAGGTCGGAGACTGTATCGGGGTTGCCTGTACCATCAATCTCAAGATCGATGACACCATAACGAATGGTGTCATCGACACTGTAGCGCGCAATTCTCATGGGACAAGCTTAGTCGAGTGTTGCAGTCCCAAGTCTGACTCAGTCCAAACCGATGACAGTGATGGCGTAGGCATAGGCTTCTACTAGTGCCTCCCAGGATGCTTCGATGACATTCTCACCAACACCGACAGTGGTCCAGGTTTTCAACCCCATCCTCGTATCGATGAGTACACGAGTGATGGCGTCCGTACCGTGACCATTGTCAAGCAGACGTACCCGATAGTCGGAAAGCTCAATCTCGGACATCACGGGATAGCGAGGAGTCAGCGCAGATCTTAGAGCCTGGTCCAATGCGTTCACTGGACCGTTACCCTCACCCACATAGGGTTTCGGGGCCTCATCATCAAAACTCACCCTGACTACTGCCTGGGAATCCTCATCCTGATCGGTATACACCCTCCAGGCGTGAAGCATGAAGGGAAGGGACTCTCCAGTAAGTTCAGAACGAATGAGGAGGTCGAAGGAAGCATCGGCGGCCTCATAGGAGTACCCCGCTAGTTCGCGATCCTTAATCAGGTCTGCGAGTTTGGAGGCAGTTCCCTTGTCGGATAGATCGTGTCCGAGTTGCTCAGCTTTGATCTGGATTGAGGCACGGCCCGCCATATCCGAGATGAGCATCCTCATACCATTGCCAACGATGCTGGGGTCAATATGTTGGTACATATTCTCGTCAACCTTGATGGCTGAGGCATGAAGCCCTGCCTTGTGAGCAAAGCTGGATATCCCGACGTAAGGCTGACGTGGTGCGGGAGCCTGATTGGCGATCTCCGCTATGGAATGGGAGATGAGGGTGAGGTCTTGCAAGGCTCCATCAGTGATGACATCCCAGCCGTACTTCACCTTAAGGTTTGCGATGAGGGTTGTGAGATCTGCGTTGCCTGTACGTTCACCATAGCCGTTGATCGTGCCCTGAATATGCATGGCACCCGCCTCAATGGCCGCCATAGTATTGGCGACAGCACACCCCGTGTCATTGTGACAGTGGATACCAAGAGGAACCCCAAGTCGTACAACATCAGAAAGAATCTCGGTCACCATTGCGGGCAGCATTCCCCCATTGGTGTCGCAGAGAACAGCCACCTCAGCGCCTGCCTCCGCGGCCGTGGCAACAACCAATTTGGCGTAGGTGGGATTGTCGAGGTACCCGTTAAAAAAGTGTTCACAGTCAACAAAGACCCGCCGTCCCTGAGAGCACAAATAGGTGACTGTATCGCGAACCATCTCAAGGTTCTCTTCAAGTGTGGTCTTGAGCGCATGGGTGACATGTCGATCATGGGACTTCGCGACCACACAGATAACCTCGGTTTGGGCATCAAGCAAAGCCTGAGTGAGCGGATCTGTGGCAGCCGTCATCCCTACTCGCCTGGTTGCACCAAAGGCCACCAGTGTGGCGTTCTTAAGGGTGAGTTCTGTGGCAGCAGTTGCGAAGAACTCAGTGTCATTGGGGTTTGCTCCAGGCCATCCACCTTCAATGAAGGTCACTCCAAGATCATCAAGGAGACCTGCTACACGGATCTTGTCGTGTACGGTCATCCGAATACCCTCTTGCTGGGTACCATCTCTGAGAGTCGTATCAAAGATGTGGAAGGGATCAGGCTGAGCCACTCTCATCATTGCAGTCATGAACTCTGTCTCACTTCACTCAACCAACCATGGGTATCCTCAGCACGACCCCATTGGATGTCTACGAGTGCATTACGCAGGGTACGCGTTGCCTCCCCCAGCGGTTGAGGCAGGGGTACAGTCTTCACCTGGTTGTTCTCTGAATACAGCAGGCGACCAATGGGAGTCACGGCAGCAGCAGTACCACAGGCGAAGGCCTCGCGGATTTCACCATCAAGGGCCTTGGAAAAGAGTTCCTTGGCGGACAGAGGGCGTACATCCACTGTCAGACCCAAATCGGGAGCGAGGGTGAGAATCGAATCTCGGGTAATCCCTTCGAGGATTGTCCCTGATGTTGGAGGGGTGATGAGAGTGTTATCACGGGTGACGACACAGAAGTTCATTCCACCGAGTTCCTCAATCCACGTGTGGGTTGCGGCGTCGGTGAAGAGCACCTGAGAACATCCGTGGTCGGCTCCCTCACGTTGAGCGATGAGCGCGCCTGCATAGTTCCCGCCGCACTTTGCTGCACCTGTACCAGCATCACCTGTCCGGGAGTACTGAGTGGTCACCCAGATGTCCACAGGTGTGAGCCCATCGGCAAGATAGGGAGCAGCAGGGCCACCGATAACCAGATATGAGACTCGGGATGCAGACTTCACACCAAGGAACTCATCATTCGCGAACATGAAGGGACGCAGATAGTAGCTCATCTCCTGGCCTGAGGGCACCCATGCCTCATCAATGCGCGAGAGACGGTGTACAGAGGTGAGAAAGTCTTCTTCGGGAAGCTCAGGAAGATCCATCCTGATCGCGGATCTGTTGAATCGTCGAGCATTCATCTCAGGGCGGAAGAGCCAAATGCTTCCATCGCTATGACGATAGACCTTCATTCCCTCGAAGATCTCTTGGCCATAGTGGAAGACGGCCGTACCTGGGGGCATCTGGAGGGCGTGGTAGTTCTCTATTCTGGAGTCCGTCCAGCCTTCGGTCTTTGTCCATGTGGCGTGAGCCATGTGGTCTGAGAAATAGTCCACAAATCCTGGATTCTTAAGAATCTGGGCAAGTCGTTCAGCACAGACACGGTTCGTATCCGAGACGAGGTCAAATGGAAGAGACATGGGGATAGCGTACCTCAGCGCAACTGAAGGAATTTGGGTGTCCAAGAAAGGGAAACAATTTATATTTCTCCTTCATATCTGTCTCGTCAGGTAATCCACTCATTCCCAAATCATGGACATTGCTTAGGCTTACCCCTATGAATACGCTGATCGCAGTCATCCCTGGAGATGGTATTGGGCCCGAGGTCATGGCTCAAACAACCCGAATCGTAGACCTCGTACATCCTGGATTCACCTTTGAAACCCATGCGCTTGGAGCCGAACATTGGCTCTCGACAGGGGAGGTACTCAGTGATGAAACCCTCGCACGCCTCGCGCAAGCAGATGCGATCCTTCTTGGAGCAGTGGGTGCCGCACCTGGTTCCACACAGATCCCCTCCGGCCTACTCGAACGCGGACTACTGTTGAAGCTTCGCTTTGCCTTCGATCACGCCGTGAACCTGCGCCCATCCAAGCTCTACCCAGGACTACCCACTCCCCTGTCCGACCCAATTGTTGCCGGCAAAAACATCGACTTCGTCGTTGTTCGCGAAGGTACAGAGGGTTTGTACTGTGGCAATGGTGGCAGTGTGCGTACCGGAACTAGTGAAGAAATCGCCACTGAGGTCAGCATCAACACAGCCTATGGAGTTGAGAGGGTTGTACGTTATGCCTTCGACTTGGCGCGTACACGAAACAAGAAACTGACCCTTGTTCACAAGCACAATGTACTCGTCAATGCTGGCGGGCTATGGCGTCGAATCGTCGCCGAGGTGGGCGAAAAGTACACCGATGTGACAACTGATTATCTTCACATTGATGCAGCAACCATCTGCCTGGTCACCCAACCTGATCGCTTCGATGTGATTGTTACCGACAATCTTTTTGGTGACATTCTCACTGATGAGGCTGCTGCAGTCACAGGTGGTATAGGGCTCGCAGCCTCCGCAAATCTGAATGTTTCGGGAACTTATCCCTCAATGTTTGAGCCTGTACATGGTTCCGCACCAGACATCGCTGGGAAGGGGATCGCTGATCCTCGGGCAGCGATTCTTTCCGGGGCCATGATGTTGGATCATCTCGGGTTCGCCAAGGATGCTTCCACGATCCGAGCAGCCGTGGAAGCCGATATTGCAGCAACTATCGGGCTCACACGATCCACTTTCGAGATTGGTGACGCGATCATCGCCGCTCTGGGCTAAAACGAGTCTGGCATTCTTAGCAAGGCGCAAAACATAGCATCAGTACCATGGCGGTGAGGCCATAGCTGGAGAAATCTAGGGTCCGAGGATGCTTGGGTATTTGGTACCTGTGGAAGAAAACCTGGGGCATCCAGGATTTCTATTCCTGGGCTCACAGATTGAACTACCTGGGCCGTCTCGCGGAGATGAGGCGAGCAGGTGACGTAGGCCACCACCGCCCCAGGTACAGCTGAGGCACAGGCTGAGGCCAAGAGTTCTTTTTGTATAGTAGTGAGTTCTGTGAGATCCTCAGCCATCTTTCGCCACCGGGCCTCAGGTCGGCGTCGAAGAGCACCAAGACCCGTACACGGCGCATCCACAAGCACTCGAGAGAAAATCCTTCCCAATTCAGGAGTACGTCCATCACCAACGAGCACCTCACCTGGATCTGGGTAGGCTCTCAAAGCCTCCGCCACGAGATCAGCCCGATGAGGGTGAAGCTCAACTGCTGTGAGGATCTCTTTAAATTCACGAGCCAGCCCAGTGAGAAGGGCTGTCTTCCCTCCTGGGCCTGAACACAGATCCAACCACTGACCTTGAGGTGCTTCGACCTGAGCTAATAGCCCCGCGACCAATTGTGAACCCTCATCTTGTACCCCAGCTCTACCATCGCGGACCGCCTCAACCTCACTCGGGTCCCCTGGCCGGATAACCCCCCATGGGGAGTAGGGTGTCGGTTCTCCACCACTATGGTCAACCAAGTCTTCACGAGAGATGAGAGTCGGTCGTGCAACCAATGTGGGTACTGGAGGGTGGTTGTTGGCTTCCAAAGCTGGGAGAAGTTCCGCCTCGGGAAGGCAGTCTGCGTACACATCCACAATCCACTTAGGGTGGCAGGCTTGTATGGCCAAGGCTTCTCGCTTAGTCATTCCTGAGGTGATCTGTACGATCCACTCATCCCAGGTTTTCTCAGCCACCCGCCTGAGGATGGCGTTGACCACACCTGTTACACGTGGGCTAATCCTTGTCTTGGCAAGATCCACCGAGGAGGATACTGCTGCATGAGAAGGAACCCTCATTCTCAGCAACTGCTCAGTTCCCAACCTCGCAATATCCACAACTCCTGGTTGAAGGGTGGAGAGTTTGCGTCCAGAGGCGGCCTCAATAACGAGATCTAGGGTTCCCATGCCTCGACATACTCCGTATACAAGTTCAGTCACGAAGCCTGCATCCAAGGTAGACAGGCGGGACTGAGATAGCACCTCCTTGAGCGACAGGTTGGCATAACCACCCTCGCGGATGAGTTTCAATGCGGCAAAGGCTGCTGTGCGTGCTGGGTCCACTTTCTCAGCCAAGAGATGGCACCCCCTCCCTATCATGACCTAGTACACCGCGAGCCCAATCAGCACCAACCATAGGTTTCTTACCAACTGCCTGAACCTGGATGAGTTCAATCCATCCATCGATGGTCCTACAGTAAATCTTCTTCTTGGTCGGAAGAATTGCCCCGATCCTATCCTGATATGCGTTGCCTATCATCGCAGTTTGGAGAGTCTGATCACTGTCGTAAGCCACTTGAGCTCGCAAGATCTTGAACCTTTGCTCACCCAGCATTGCCCATGCCCCAGGTTCTGGGCTCATGGCTCGGATTCGATGAACGATTTCTTGGGCCGGAGCGCCCATATCCAATCGGGCATCCTTGACTGTGAACTTGGGGGCCAGGGTGATCCCTGTCGCTGATTGTTGAGATGGAACAATTCCCTTTTCAGCGAGATCCAGCCCATCAACCATGGCCTGAGCTCCCAGGATAGACAATCGATCCAACAGATCACCTGCTGTTTCGTGATCCTCAACCTCAACCTCGCGTTGGACAAACCACGGCCCTGCATCCAAAGCCTTCACGATTTTGAAAACGGTCACACCTGTTGTCTTGACCCCTTCAAGAAGAGCACGTTGCACAGGTGCAGCCCCTCGAAAGGCAGGCAACAATGAGTAATGGAGATTGATCCACCCCCGGGGAGGGATCCTCAACAACTCGTCAGTGATCATTCCACCGAAGGCCACCACAGGACATACCTCTGGAGCTATCTCACGAATACGATCAACGAAGTGTGGATCACGCATTCGTGTGGGTGCGAGTACCTCCACATTGCAATCCCGAGCCCACTGCTCAACAGGAGACGGCACAAGTTTTGAGCTTCTCCCAAGAGGTGCTGGGGGGCGGGTGAGTACAGCAGAAATCTCATGAATCTGGCTTAAAGTCTCCACCACTGGAAGAGCCGCAGCAGGTGTACCTGCGAAAATCATTCTCATGTCGTTACCCTCCTAACCAATCGGGATCCAGTCTCCAGGTGAGCATACCCCTTCTCTTGGATGAGGATCGACCTATCGCCATGATCGACACAAGTTCCGCAAACTGCCTCCCCCTGGATGCTGGTACCCGTGCGATAAGTCGCACCTGGTCAGAATCGATCTCATGGACAGGCCCTAGTACCTCCACATAGCCCGCCTCCCCCAGAGTCTTGGCGGCCTCAGCGACTGCGTGATCAGCACCAACAAAGGTGGCCATCCGAGTCGCTGGTGGGAACCCTGCCTCACGCCGATCCTCAAGTTCACGAGCAGCAAAACCCACAGGATCACACCGTAAGACTGCTTGGATTGCCCGTTCACCTGGAGGCCCCACAATGAGTACGCTTCCCCCATCCTTACCAGGTTTGACCAGAGAAAACACAGTGAGCCAGCGGTGTACGGCTTTCTCTCCCGCACGAATATCTGGACGTGCAAGAACATCTGCCGCATCAAGAATCACTGCCGCGGAATACCCACCTTCAACCTTTGGCTCACATCCTGGAGTGGCAATGACCAAAGCAGGATCGCTTGGAAGGGTTTCAATGGGGGTCGCAGAATCGGAACGTAAAACCTGGGTGGTTTTGAAAGAGTTCATCAGTTCTTCAGCAGTACGAACGGACCCGATCGTTAACGCCTTCCAGCGCTTCCCCCCACAAGCGCACATCCATCCTTGAGCGGAAGACCCGCATACCTGACAGGAGAGACCACCTGCAGATTTCTCTGAGAACCCTCCCCCACATGGACATTTCATGGGATCACCACAGGTGGTACATAAGAAATTCCTGCGATGTCCCACCCATGGTACAGCGACCAGAACAGGCCCAGTCTTCAATCCGGCACGGATCTGAGCGAAGGCATCATGGGGCAGGCGTGAGACCCGTGCTGCTTGGTCTCGATCCAAAGATCGATCATCCTGGGAGGCTACACGAATCTGAGGTGCTAGAAAACTTGATTGATTGGTGGGAAGGTGGATCTGTTTCAACCAATCCCGATCCACCCAGTTCTCAATTTCTGTTGAACGGGAATAGGAGGCAAACACCACAGCACACCCAGTTTGAGTTGCCCTAATAGCCACAAGATCACGAACTGATGGATAGGGAAAATGCGGTTCATTGAAGGATGAGTCCGATTCATCCCAAACGGCAATCAACCCCAAATTTCTCACAGGGGTATAAGCGGCAGCTCGGGTACCGATCACAACACGAGCCTGACCACGAGTGGCCTTTAAAAAAGCTGTGTACCGGGCCTGAGGCCCCTTGGCGGCAGACAGAGACACCACCAGCTGTGGGTCCATAACACTCGACACTAAGGCTACAGCCCGCTCACAATCCTTGGCATCTGGTACAAGGATGAGTACCCCCCTTCCACCTGCCACAGTGTCTTGAGTAAGTTCTGTGAGACCCTGAACCCAGTCACCCTCAGACGCCGCAGTTGGAGCGAGAGTCCATGCTGTACGAGGAGACTTCCCCTGCCTCAGGGCCTGTCGAAAACCGGAGCCATATGGGTAGAGATCCAGGACACCTGGCTTGCGGGGCTGAGGTTCCATATCCTGGTCAAGCACAGCCATGGCCACCTTCTCGGCTCGTGCATACCTCGGAGGGATCGCCAACCGAGCCACATCCATGAAGGTACCCGCGCAATGATCCGCAACTGCTCTGATGAGTCTCACAGATTCTTCAGGCATCACAACCTCTTCAGAGACAACCTTGGATAGGTCG
Organism: Propionibacteriaceae bacterium; assembly: GCA_031256725.1. Classification (GTDB taxonomy): domain Bacteria; phylum Actinomycetota; class Actinomycetes; order Propionibacteriales; family Propionibacteriaceae; genus WQYJ01. The sequence goes on along the minus strand of JAIRQE010000006.1, from coordinate 79,134 downwards.
CTGAGATTCTCGTGATCGCTGGTGTCACAAAGACCCACCACAAAACCAGACAAGGTACGGTTATTGAAAACCACCTTCACACGGATTCCTGGACGTACCGAGGATTCAAGGTCGGCTGGCACCGAGTAGTCGAACCTACGATCCAGATGTGGCACCCCCACATCAACGTAGACCTGGGCAATCATCGCAGTGCTGCGGTGAGAGCCTCCACCCGATTGGTTTTCTCCCATGTCATGACTTCAAGATCTCGACCGAAGTGGCCGTAGTTAGTGACCTGGGAATAAATAGGACGAAGAAGATCAAGCTGATCGATGATAGCTCTAGGACGTAGATCGAAAACCTGAGTGATGGCCTTCTGAATAGAAGCCTCATCAACCTTGTGAGTATCAAAACAGTTCACATAAAGACCCATGGGGTGAGCCCGACCAATAGCATAGGCCACCTGAACCTCGCAGCGATCCGCCAAACCAGCAGCCACAACATTCTTGGCAACCCACCTCATAGCATACGCAGCAGAGCGATCCACTTTGGAGGGATCCTTACCAGAGAAGGCGCCACCACCATGGCGAGCCATGCCACCGTAGGTGTCCACGATGATCTTGCGACCAGTCACCCCAGCATCCCCCTTGGGGCCACCGATGACGAACTGCCCCGTTGGATTAACGAAGATTTCAACACCATCGAGATCGAATCCAGCCCCACTCATAATGGGAGAAATAACCTGATCGATGAGGTCTGATCGAATCTGAGACTGATCCACTTCAGGATCATGTTGAGTAGAGACCACAACAGTATTCAACCCAACAGGCACACCATTCTCATAGCCGATCGTGACCTGGGTCTTGCCATCTGGGCGAAGATAGTCAACAGTTCCCGATTTGCGAACCGCAGCCAGTTGTTCCGATAGTCGATGGGCGAGATGGATGGGTAGAGGCATCAAAGACTCGGTCTCTCGACAAGCATAACCAAACATCAACCCCTGATCACCAGCACCTTGAAGATCATAGGCCTCAGTAGAGCCTTCACGAGTTTCCTCGGCTTGATCAACACCTTGGGCAATATCGGGAGACTGATTACCAATGGCAACAAGAACACCACAGGAATTCCCATCAAAGCCGACCTTAGATGAGCAATACCCAATGTCCAAGACTGTGTCACGAACAATCTGAGCAATGTCTGCATATCCCTCAGTGGTCACCTCTCCAGCGACCACGACCGTACCCGTAGTGAGAAGGGTTTCCACAGCCACTCGACTGGAGGGATCCTGTGTCAATAGAGCGTCAAGGATGGAGTCGGATATGGCATCAGCCATCTTGTCAGGATGACCCTCAGTTACCGACTCAGAGGTAAACAATTTCTGCACAGGGACTCCTTCATCCTCACACGAATAGGACTATCCTATACGTTGCTCACGACAGATTTGAGTCGAGTTCTGCGACTATGTCAGCTGACTATGTCAGATTTGGTTCAGCGAAAGGATTCGTGAAGTCGAAAGCAGACTCTTTGAGAGCCTCTTCGCGAGCGGCGGCCTCAGTCTCAGGATCAATTTCCTGACATTCGAGAAGATCCGAATCGATCTCTCTTAATGCAATCGACAGGGGCTTTTCCTGAGAGTTGGCATCAACTAGAGGACCAACATTCTCCAAGAGTCCCTCACCCAACTGTGAGTAATAGGCGTTAATCTGACGTGCACGGCGTGCAGCAAACAACACAAGACGATACTTGGAGTCGACTTTGTCTAGGAGCTCATCGATAGGTGGACTTGTGATGCCTTCTTGCACATTCGTCATCTGTAGGTATTCCTTTTCAGCTAGTCCAGTTGCTCACCGGTAGACAGACCGATTAAGTTTACCAACTCATCAACCGCTACCGCTACTTCAGAGTTGACAATGATGTGATCAAACTCGTCCATCAAGGACATTTCATGCTTAGCGATCTGGAGTCTCAGTTTAATCGACTCATCAGATTCTGTACCGCGACCCCTCAGTCGCGATTCTAGTTCCGCTAAAGACGGAGGCATCAAAAAGATAGTTCTCACCTTGTCGAGCCTAGCCATAATCTGGAGGGCACCTTGGGTTTCAACCTCCATGATGACTGCACGACCTTCGGCAACCTTCTGTTCAATCTCAGCCCTGGGGGTACCGTATCGGGCCGACTGATAACGCGCCCATTCCAAGAGTCCATCAGACTCAACTAAATTATCGAATTCCTCTTCGGACACGAAGTAGTAATGTTGCCCATTCATCTCACCTGGACGAGGATGGCGAGTTGTGACCGAAACAGACAGCCATACATTCGGGAAACGGGCACACAGGGATGCCAAGACAGTCCCCTTGCCGACACCGCTCGGCCCAACAAGTACGGTTGGTGTAAAACTCACCCAAGCTCTTTCTTTAGTCCCTCAAGCTGATGGATTCCCAGCCCCCCCAGTCTACGACTGGACGCGATAGAGTACTTCACCATGAGAGCTTCGGCCTTCTTCTCGCCGATGCGAGGAACAGCCTTCAAGAAATCGAAAACCTTAATGAGTTTTAACTGAGGATCAGCAATAGCCTCAGTGAGTGCTTGTGTGGGGCTCAGAGCCCCTGAACGGACCTTGTCTTTGAGGGCGGTACGAGCTCGTCGGACCACGATCGCCTTTGCTCGTGCCGCAGCCAGTTCGCCAGCAGAAAGCTGTGGGATTGGCATATCTTTTTTCTCCTTTGCAACATCGGATAATGGTGGAGAACCAGCATTGAGGGTTCATGCCGCAACCATGACCCTACTAGCTTAACCCTCGTTCACCACCATATTTTTCGGGACAACCGTAATGCCATTTGGCGATACGAAGAAGCCTCGTGCTCTGTCATGATCATGGTCCACGCCAATCTCGACGCGTGGCGCCACTTTCACATTCTTGTCAAGGATAGCCCGACGGACAACCGCCCCCTCGCTAATCTGACAACCAGAAAATAGAACCGACTCATCAATTCGGCTCCACTTATGAATCATACAGTCAGGACTCAGTACAGATCTATCCACATCACCACCTGAGATGATGCATCCAGAAGAAACAATGGAATCCTCTGCTGTACCACGTAATACGAACTTCGCACCTGGAGACTGGGTTTGATGGGTCCAAATGGGCCACTGCCGGTTGTACAGGTTGAACTCGGGATCAATGCTCACCAAATCCATATGAGCTTCGTGGTAAGCATCGATGGTACCAACATCTCTCCAATAACTATGATCCTTGTCGGTAGATCCCGGCATATCATTCACCGTGAAGTCGTACACCCCTGCCTCGCCCGCGGCAACGAAAGCAGGAATGAGATTGCCACCCATATCATGTCGGGAGTCATTGTTGGTGGCATCTGCCATGAGAAGGTCCACGAAAGCCTTCGTCGTGAAAATGTAATTCCCCATTGAGGCAAAGCACTCATTGGGGGAATCAGGCAGACCTGGTGGATCCTTGGGTTTCTCCAAGAACTGTTGAATAACCCCTGAAGCTGCAGCATCAATGATCCCAAACTGTGAGCCCTGATCACGAGGTACCCGAATACCTGCCACTGTTGAGGCAAGACCCGAGTCGATATGGGCATCAAGCATTTGCTCGACATCCATGCGATAGATGTTGTCAGCACCAAAAACGACTACGTAGTCAGGTTTATCATCTGCGATCAAGTTCAAAGACTGATAGATCGCATCTGCACTGCCTTGGAACCATTGCTTACCAGTACGCTGCTGAGCTGGTACTGTCGTCACGAATTGATTAAGCAGGGTTGATAGTCTCCAAGTCAAGGAGATGTGCCGGTCAAGCGAATGGGACTTGTACTGAGTCAAAACAGCGATTTTCCTAAAACCGGAGTTTACAAGATTACTCAAGACAAAATCGATGAGTCGGTAGGTCCCCCCAAACGGGACAGCTGGTTTCGCGCGATCCTCAGTGAGGGGCATGAGTCGCTTACCCTCCCCACCAGCGAGGACAAGGGATAAGACATTTGGTCGGACTGCCATGCCCCCTACGCTAAGACCATTTCACGTAGATGACAACCCCCTTCACAAAGTTTCTCCGAAATCATGTCTCAGATGGGACAAAGAGTACCCAAAAGGCCCAAGATATGGCACGATTCAGGTATGCGAGTATCAATCCTCACCCGTGAATATCCGCCTTTTATTTATGGCGGTGCTGGAGTTCATGTTGAACAATTGGTTGCCCACTTACAACCCAAATGTAATCTTGTTGATGTCCAGTGTATGGGTGAACCCCGGCAAGGGGCCACCGCCCATCCAGAGACCTTCCCTGAGGGAGCCAACGCAGCCCTGAGGATCATGGGTACCGATGTGGCGATTGCGGCAACCGTCCCCCATGTCGACATTGTGCACTCCCACACCTGGTATGCAAATATGGCTGGGCTATGGACCTCCAAGATGCTCAACATCCCCCATGTGGTCACCTCCCATTCTCTTGAGCCGCACAGGCCCTGGAAATCCGAGCAGCTTGGTGGTGGGTACCGTGTATCCTCTTGGGCTGAGAAGACGGCCTTCCTTGATGCAACTGCGGTCATCTCTGTCTCCGCTGGCATGAGGCGCGACGTACTCGCCTCCTATCCTGGGCTAGACCCTGACAGGGTTTTTATTGTACGAAACGGAATCGATACAGATGAGTTCCTCCCCGATCCCCAAACATCAAAGCTTGTGGAACTAGGGATAGATCTGGATGCACCTCTCGTGGTCTTCGTAGGTCGAATCACCCGACAAAAGGGTTTGGTACATTTGGTACGCGCGGCCCAACAATTCGATCCAGACACCCAATTGCTGCTCTTAGCGGGGGCGCCTGACACACCCGAGATTGAGCAGGAGTTCACCGAGGCTTTCTCAGCCTTGAAGACCATGCGCTCTGGGGTGACCTGGGTTGTGGACATGGTACCAAGACTCGACCTTCGCCGCATTCTCACCCAGGCAACAGTATTCGCCTGTCCCTCAATCTACGAACCCCTAGGTATCGTCAATCTGGAAGCCATGGCCTGTGAAACCGCTGTTGTTGCCTCTGCTGTGGGCGGGATTCCAGAAGTTGTGGTTGATGGTGAAACAGGGATATTAGTCTCCTACGATCCAGCCCAAGCAGACGATCCTCAAGCCATTGCGGCCTTCGAAGAAGGATTTGCTAATGCGGTCAACACACTTACCCGTGATCGCGTCAAAGCAGAAGCATTCGGGAAAGCCGGTCGGGCCCGCTGTCTCACAGAGTTTGGGTGGGACGCCATCGCCGATCAAACGATCGATGTGTACTCCACGGCCATCGAACTCTTTGAAGGATAGGTCTAGTGAATAGTCCCTACAAGACTATTCACTAGGTTTCGGGGCAACCACAGGTTGGAGCGCCTCGTAGAGGCCACTGGCTTCAGAGGCGTTCATCTCAATCACAAGACGACCCCCACCGTCTACAGGGAAACGCAAGAGAATGCCCCTCCCCTCCTTGGTCACCTCAATGGGCCCGTCACCCGTGCGAGGTTTCATCGCTGCCATCGTGATTCCTTTGGTCGTTCAACTTGTCAGGTTCTATTATTCCAGATTCTTGGGCGATGGAAGAACGAGACGCGTCAGGTTCGGATTTGAGCTGCTCTTCGAGCCGTGCAAGGACAAGATCGACCTGCTCCATTGCGTACCCCCGAGGTACCACTGTGAAGCTGAGCTTCGAGATGCCTTGAGAGGTCAGCGGGGTACTCGGCAGGTCCAAGGACACTCGATCAATGTGTACCGGTCCGAATTGCCCAAGCCCACCTGAAGCTGCCATTGCAGCAAAACCAAGAACCCCTACAGCGATAAGTGCAATAAACCATTCCATAACTAGCCTGTCTGAGTCTTCATGATTGCGATGACTTCATCCACATCATCAGTGATAGGAATTTCATTAACATCCTCTGCGGAAATGAAGTGATGGGACAACATGGAGGTACGTACCCAATCAATGAGCCCCGACCAGTACTGCTTCCCCATGAGAACGATGGGGAAACGGGTTACCTTATGTGTCTGTTCAAGGACAAGCGCCTCAAAGAGTTCATCGAGTGTACCGAATCCACCAGGCATCACCACAAAGCCTTGCGAGTACTTCAAGAACATGGTTTTGCGTGCGAAGAAGTACCGGAACATGATCCCGAGGGTGAGGTACTGGTTGAGGGCCTGTTCAAAGGGTAACTCAATCCCAAGCCCAACAGAGACTCCCCCAGCTTCATAGGCTCCCCTATTGGCCGCTTCCATAATGCCAGGACCACCCCCAGTCACAACAGCGTAGTCCTCCTGAGCCAAACGACGTCCAACCTCATAGGAGGTCTGGTATTCGGGATGATCCTGGGGTGTTCGAGCAGAACCAAAAACTGAGATTGCTGGACCAAGCCCTGCAAGATTCTCGAAACCTTCAACGAATTCCGCCTGAATCCTCATTACCCGCCAAGGATCACCACTCTTCCAGCCATTATCACCATGCTCCAAGAGTTTCTGATCGGCTGTGACGACTGAGGCTTGGGGGCCGCGACGGATGACACCGCTTTGTTCACGAATGAGATAATCCTTAACCATAGGGATTATTCTATAAGCCAGGAAGCAGATTCTAGGAGATCAACCAGTTGTGGAGCGAGTCCCGACAGGATTCCACACTGTCCAGGAAAACATATTCACCATCCGTATGAGCCAGGTTAGGATCACCAGGGCCATAGTTGACAGCCGGTATACTAAGTCCACTAAAACGCGAGACGTCAGTCCATCCGTACTTTGGACGTACTGAGCCCATAGCCTCAACAAAGGATGCGACAGCAGGGGTTCTAAGCCCCGGAATAGCCCCTGGAGCACTGTCTGCGACTACGATTGGGTACCCAGCAAAGACCTCGCGAACCACCTGTATGGCTTGACTTTCATCCTTATCTGGCGCGAATCGATAATTCACCGAAAGCTCACATAAATCTGGAATGACATTACCCGCAATACCGCCAGAGATCCCTACAGCATTGAGCCCCTCCCTGTAGGTCAATCCATCCACATCCACCTGAGCGGGTTCGTAGTCTTGGAGGATCTGAAGGGCTCCAACCATCTCATGGATCGCATTATGCCCCAGCCAGGACCTGGCCGAATGTGCGGCAGTACCTGTGGTCGAAATGGTGACCCTCAAGGTACCCTGGCAGCCGGCTTCAACGACACCATCAGTCGGTTCCATCAGGATCGCCATATCAGCCTTGAGAAGCTCAGGGTGTACCTCGGCAAGGCGGCCAAGGCCATTGCGAGAAGCCTCAACCTCTTCACAGTCATAGAAGATCCAGGTGATGTCGCGGGTGGGATTGGTGAGGGTAGCTGCAAGGTTGAGTTGCACGGCGACCCCACCCTTCATATCGCAGGTACCTCGCCCGACAAGTGCTTCACGACCATCAATAGCCTGTACCCGACTCGGCAAATTCCCGGCCACTGGTACAGTATCAAGATGGCCAGCTATGGCGACACGCTGGGAACACCCGAGGTGGGTTTGAGCAACAATGAGGTTCCCCACACGAGTCACATGAAGGTGGGAGCAGACGTTCAGTGCATCAAAAACTTCGTCCGCAAGCTTGGCCTCATTCCCGCTCACCGACTCAATATCAACGACATCTCGCAGCAAAACACGGATATCGCCTGCCAAGTTCAACACAGGTCTAGCCTAGTCGTCTGGACCGGAATCCGTCTCATCATATGTTCCATCCAGGCAGATCTCGCTAAAAATTAGAGAAAACTAACAGTGATGCCCAGTAGGCTTATCTCCATGAATTCTCGGAAAGCGTCAGGCATGGGGATCGCGACCATCCATGACCAGTCAGGCATTCTTGACTGCTGGTTCCCCCAACTCCAGTTGGGGGAAGGGACAAAGGCCGACCTCGATGAGCCCACCCCGAATCCAACCATGGCTTCACGTAAGGTACGCCAAGAAGTCACCTTCATCTCCATAGACCTTGACGAACCTCCAGCATCCATACCAGATGCCTACCTTCGTCTTCACCTGCTCTCCCATCGCCTGAGCGAACCCAGGACGATCAACCTTGAGGGGATCTTTGGGATACTCCCCAATGTTGTGTGGACCTCGGCTGGCCCCTGCGCCGTAGAAGGTTTTGAAGAGGTACGATCACGGTTGCGTAACCTGGGTACCCTCACTGTCTACAGTGTGGACAAGTTCCCTCGCATGGTTGATTACGTTGTCCCTTCAGGGGTTCGTATCGGGGATGCAGACCGGGTGCGCCTTGGAGCACACCTGGCCGAAGGAACAACCGTCATGCATGAAGGTTTTGTTAACTTTAATGCAGGGACCCTGGGAACCTCCATGGTCGAAGGCCGTATCTCGGCAGGGGTCGTGGTCGGCGATGGCTCAGATATCGGTGGTGGTGCCTCCATCATGGGTACCCTCTCTGGTGGCGGAAAAGAGATGGTCACCATCGGGCAGCGATGCTTATTAGGCGCCCAATCTGGACTCGGTATTAGCCTAGGAGACGACTGCATCATCGAAGCTGGACTCTATCTCACTGCCGGCACAAAGGTCACCCTCCCTGATGGTTCGATCTCGAAGGGATCGCAGTTGTCAGGACAAGCCAATTGGCTCTATATCCGCGACTCCGTGACCGGCCAGGTTAAAGCCCTCCCTCGGGGTTCTCGAAAAGTTGAACTGAACACTGAACTACATCGGAACTGAACATGAAAGATTCATCAACCTTCAAAACCATCATGATCGGCCTCGGCATAGGACTCGTCGTCTTGGCACTCATCGCAGGGTTCTGGGGCGCCTACCGTTGGGCCTCGTCCCTATGGGTAGAAGATCCTCCCCCACCACCTGCCACCCTGTGCCGGGCACAACTCGATTCAGGCTCAGCAAGCATCACCATAGATCAGTCGAGGTACGCCTCCCTGATGGCAGGTATCGCTGCCCAACGCGGACTAGTACCCCGGGCAGTATCGATTGCAATCACCACCGCCTTCCAAGAGTCCGATATCCGCAACCTTGATTATGGTGATCGCGATTCACTCGGCATCTTCCAACAGCGCCCCTCCCAAGGCTGGGGTACGGAGGAGCAGATCATGGATCCCTACTATTCAACAGGGAAATTCTTCGATGAGATGGTGAAAGTCAGCGACTGGCAGAACTCCGATATTGGTGACGTGGCTCAAGCCGTTCAACGCAGTGGCTTCCCTGATGCTTATGACAAGCATGTGGATCGCGCTCGGCTGCTAGCCTCATCCTTATCAGGCCAGACCCCTGCGTCCTGGTCCTGTATTGTGTATAACCCAGCTCCCGCGAACCCCGAACTCTTAGTTTCCTCAATGACACGAGCATACGGTGCAACGGTACACGCTGTGGTGACTCCAGGAACATCATCCGAAGACCCCTACGTCACCCTCACCGCCTCCAATGAAGAGATCGCATGGTCCGTGGCAGCTTTTGCACAAAGTTGGGCCACTGAAACCGGAGTGAAAGAAGTGACAATTGGCAGCTACGAATGGAAGGCCTCTGATAAGACCCTGACTGGTTGGGTTGGACGTACCGATTCCTCCCAGTCATCAACAACGGTGATCGTACGTTTCTAGTTCTTTGGAGCGAATGACGGGAATCGAACCCGCATGACCAGCTTGGAAGGCTGGGGCTCTACCATTGAGCTACATTCGCATGATTGTCCTCAAGACAACCTGGCCATCATAGTGAATCTTTCGATTCACCGTCAATCCAGTGTTTACCGACTCATCTCAGCTAGGCGGTGATAGGTGCTCGAAAGGATCTGTTTGAAACCCTTCACATTGTTGATTTGACGAGCATGGTCTGTGGTCTTGGCTGTCTTTTCTTCAAGATACTTAGGATCCGATAATAGATGTATCACTTCTTCTTCGATCTGAGCTAAAGTCGTACAAACCCTACCCACTGAGTCGTTGACCATCTGTGGCAAACCCCCAACATCGGTACATACTATGGGCACTCCTAAGAGCATGGCTTCAAGAGCCGACATGGGATAGCCTTCCCATACTGATGTGAGGACACAGATTCTTGCCTGCTTAACATAAGGATAAGGATTGGCCTGGAAACCCAAGAATTCGACGACATCTTCAAGGCCTTCGCCGACCGTTTTGGCCTTCGTCTGTTCTGCCAGTTCTCCGTCTCCAATGACGACGACTTTCAGACCCGGAATCGACTTTCGTACTCCAGCTATGACATCAATGAATCCGAGGGGGTTCTTTGGGTGAGTGAGCCTAGCCAGAAATACAACATCAATATTTTTGGCCAGGCTCTTTCTGCTGGACTCCATAATGAGTTCCTCATTAACGACATTGGGAAGCACCGTCGGAGTCTTAATCCACTTCTTAAATAGATAGTCGTCGATCACAGGACGTGAGACTACGAAAAGTGCGTCAGATTGAGTGTTCACAAAAAGCAGTAGCAAAGATCGGACACTTACACGACGCATATTGGGATGGTTGCAGTGAATATGAGTCAACAATCGGTAGTGTCGATGAACAAGGTGATCGAGGGCAACTATGGTTGCCGCTCCTATATCGTGGGCATGGACGACATTCGGGCAGTGTTCTCGGATCACCCGCGAGATCGCTGAAGGTGTGACCCTAGGTACCTCAACGTGTCGAATACCTAACCGCTCCAAGACAGAGGAAATGACACCTGGAGGAGAAACATAGATATGTTCATTCTCTTTTTCAAGCAGAGCAATGGTCGCAGCCACATTCTCTGCCCCAGAGTATCCTCCAGATAAAAGAACATGCATCACGCGAGCCATGATCCTCCTTGTGTCTACGTCGTACTGGCCTCAGAATGGGGTGTTCCCTTAAATCGTCGAGACCGCCAAGTCCACCATATCAGCACCCCTGCAATGAGGGTGTTGAGGGCGTACATTGTTAAAAACAATAAACAAACCCCCAAAAGTCCTTGCCACTGAGCCCACCAGTGAGAAGTCAGTCCGAAAGCCGCAGCTACACCCAAAGCAACGGCAGCAGCCAGTTGTCGACGCATAATCGTCAGCACTGTTGAGAAGAATGCAGAAAAAGCGGTAAATCCTCCACCTAAGAGGAGTATTGCGAGTTCGAGTTCTAATCCCCCAAGATCGACTAAAGGAGATGCTAGCGAAAGGATAGGCAAGCCTAGAAGTGCTCCTCCAGTAACACAAGCAGCAGTGATCCCTAAGATAACGAGAGATATTCGGGTTACTGTTCGCCCAAAACCAACCAAATCCCGATCCAACCACTGTCGAGAAAGGGAATGGATAATGGGATGAAAAACCAGACCACTCAACAAAGAGATCACAAAAGCAGGCATTGAAATTATCCCGTAGCAAGCTTGGGCCTGCTTCTGAGCTATTCCTTCCATGGCGGATTCAATCCCAAACTTGGGTGCATTAGTGATATACATCCCAAGAAAACCCCAGATAAACAATGGCATGCAAGCCCACAGGAGTTTCCACACTTTTACCCTGTCAACGGTACGTACACGATCAGGGTCATAGCCCTGCAAAGCGGATCGAGCAAGTACCGCCAGAACAAGAAGTGAGAGTACGAAACTGATGATCAGACTAAGCATCAGATCACGAGTGATAATCAAGGAAACGAGAAAGCCGAGAGTACACACGACTAAACGCAATGCCGTGATCCGTGATCCAATGTCTAGGCGACCCGTCTGCTGAAAATGCCCAGTAATGACATCGTCAATGCAGTCAACGGCCCTAATCAGAACCAGTATTGCAATAACTCCAAGTTTCATCGGCGTAGACTGCGGATCCCAAGATTTCATCACAATGAAGACCGCGGCAATCACGAACATGGCATTCACTGTTATGAATCTCGACCATAGGTATTCACGTTGGGAATACTGGCGGTCCGCATCTGAAGCATGGAATCTTCTCATTCCAAAAGCACCAATAGTTGACAGAGTATAGGTGTACGCAGATGCTAGCGAAATCACAGCTGTAGCAGCCACGCCAAGAAGACTGGAAGCCCCAAAGATCATCACCATCGACTGTGCTGCTGCCAGGATGCTCGCAATCATGTTCCAGATGTAGGCACTTCGATTGACGTTCTTCGAGTTGGTAAGAATCCGATGAAGCACGTATTAACCTTCATCCGGATGGTAGTCGGGGTTCCTACGCATATCATGACAGGCTCTTTGATCTTCAGGTGGAAGCTGCATGTAATCACCGTAATAGGTGTGAAGAAATCCCTCTGAATCACGAGGACATGGCATGGGAATGCCCTCAAATTCAACCATGGAGCACCCCCCCCCATTTGATAAAATTGCACTTGCTCGAATCGGACTATTACGAAGATCGGGATCCGCATATGGAACAAGCCAGGTTGCAGGCCCATCTTTCCACCGCGACCATCCCCACTCCATCACTTTGGCAATCAAGGATCGCGGAATGAGTCTGGCTAGTGGACTGATTGCCTTAATGAGTGGGCGTGGATCTCGTGGGCCAATATCTTTAAGCAAAAGAAGAATCCGAGCAAAGTTGAGAACCTCAGCCACTAGCCACTGGGCTAGAGAACGTTCCCGAGGCAAGCCATCTAGCACAAAGATATCGATAAATAAGCCGTTCTTCTCGGTTACATCAGCAATCAGTGATTCTATATAAGGCTTAGGCCGAAGTTGTCGTACTTTCGGATAAGAACACCAATACTCAGGCGTGGTCCTCCATTCTTGAATAATGAAGTCGGGCCCAAGTTCATCTCGCACTGAAAAGAGTTTTTCATAGTCTTGTCTGGTCATGAAAATATCAACGTCATCATCCCAAGGAATGAAACCCTTATGACGTACCGCACCCAGTAAAGTTCCATAAGCAAGAAAGAATCTAATTTCATGACGCTCGCACACGGCTTGGATCAGTTTCAAAATGGACAATAGTCGCAGTTGAATGTCACGCACATCACTTTGGTCAGCCACCCACTCACTCCTATCTTGTGCTTCCCTGACCTAGGTAGTCTAGTACCATGAGCCAATAGGTAACCCTGAGGAATGATAGAAAGAGAAAGCCATCACATGAAATTCGCTCTCTTCTCCGCACAGTACCTCCCCACAATAGGTGGAGTAGAGAGGTACACTCACTATCTGGCCCAAGCACTTACCCATGCGGGCCATGAAGTGACTATCATTGCTAGCCAACTTCCTGATACTCCGATAAGTGAGAATGAAGACGCAGTAAAAATCGTTCGAGTACCTTCGATTCCTATGCTCGCTGGGCGTTATCCTCTACCGCGTTTTAACCGAAATTTCCGATCACTGATGAAGGATATTGCGGTAGGCAACTTCGACCTTGCATTGATTAATACACGATTCTGGGCACTGTCACTATGGGCAGCTCGTGCATGCGCGAAGCGAGGAATTCCCTGCATTGTTCTTGAACATGGATCCAGTTATTTAACCATGGGTAATTATGCACTCAATACAATCATTCGAATCTATGAACACATTGCTGCATGGTGGATGAAGAGATATGCCTCGAAATTTGCTGCTGTATCTCAGCAGAGTGCTTCGTGGCTGAAAACCTTTGCAATCAATGATGTAGAGATTCTCTATAACGCCATCAACATCAATCAAACCGTGAAGCAAGCAGCACAGGGTGCATGGAACGTCCGTGATGACTTCTCAATCCCGGCCTCGATGAAACTCATTGCCTTTGTTGGACGTCTCCTACCCGAAAAGGGCATTCCTGAGCTTCTGGAAGCAATGAGAGTTACTCAACTCACCGTTCCTGAGTGCGTTCTAATCATCGCTGGTGAAGGCCCCCTGCACAGCCAGCTTGAAGCTCACAATCAGGCTGGGGTGATCTATGTTGGCGGACTCACACACGAACGAGCTCTATCTCTCCTCAGTCAAGCAGATATCTTTTGCCTACCTTCACATTCTGAGGGCTTCTCAACAGTAGTACTTGAAGCGGGAGCCCTTGGTACTTTTATGGTTACAACACCCGTCGGTGGAACCCCAGAATTAATCCTCTCCAAAGAATATGGCGGCATCTTGCCCGCACACAATGAACAAACTATCGCTGAACTCCTTATCGAAGCCCTTACCAATGACCGATGGCGGCACAGTGCGGCCAACAAGACCCGTGCGCGGGTAGAAAGCACCTTCACATGGGATCAGACCGCTCAAGCCTTAATAAGCATTGCCAGGGAACTGGTGGACTAAGCCAAGTAGCCTTCGTGGACAAGGATTGAATAGTAGTCTTTCGCATAGCGATACATCTTGAGAGGATACTCACCAAACTCTTGTCCACTGGCCTGTTTGTATTCTGCCCAGATAGACCACAGAAAGCCCCCGAGTGCGACATAAAGATACAATCGACACCATTCTTCACGGGTGGGTTCGGAAATATACATCCTCATAAACTGGTCAATTTGAGGGCGATCCATAATTGAATCGATAGCAAACATTGAGATGTCCATGATAGGGTCGGCCATTCCGGAGTATTCCCAGTCGATGAGTTTCCCTGAGCCATCTGGAAAAAGGATAACATTAGTATTAGTGAAATCACCATGGCACAGTACTGGTTCAACAGCAATTTTTCGCTTGAGATTAAGCAATTTGTCTATAGATAAAGTCACTTCATCAAAGTCCACAAATCGAATAGCATTAATTTCTTCAGCCAGGTCACGGTAACAAGAAATCATTTTTTCAATATCGCAGGCGTACCCAGTGGAAAGGCCGCTTGTATGTAGGGTTTTAATAAGGCGTACAGCCTCTGTCAGTTGACCAACATCCGAGGGATCAACAACATGTACCCCCTCATAGAACTTGGTGATCTTCGTGCCCCGCTGTGAATTGAAGGCCACAATCTCATCAGTAATCCCTACATCAATCAGCACATCATAGGCTGCTTTCTCCTGGGCGTGATTGATGAGCTTCTCAGTCCCTAAGCCTGGGGTACGAAATACATACCCTTGTGAATCCACATAGAAAGTGAATGAGAGATTGCTAGCTCCTACCTTAAGTGGGGTGATGCGGCAGATCATGTCTGGAGAAACATTAAGGGCCTGCGAAATCTCCCGGATGATGACATTATCGGAATCCAGCCGATAAGACTCATCGAATTCCCTCAACTCCTCCAGATTCTCGAACTCATAGACATTGGTTCTAGATTGCTTATTCATGTACATCGGAGGAAGCGACCCCAGATTGTCTTTAAGAATATGCTCCCAATAGTCATTGTCAGTTCCTGGACTATGATAATGCTCCCGAATAAGTTCGGCGAAAGTCTCTGAAAAATCTCGCGTAAAATACGCAGGGCCTAAGATTGCCCAGGCATCCTCTCCACCTATTTCAATTTTCGTGATCTTATCCCGAGAACCACTATGGGCAATCCATTCTGCAGTCTTTCCCTCAAAGTACAGACAGGAAAACCAACACCGTGACTCCCATGCGTTGAAGATGCTCTCTTCAATCCAGTTATCCGACATGAGCACATAGGTGCTTTTCAGATAATCGAGCGCATAATACATACTGACGAAATTATTTTTTTCTGCATATTCAGGGTTATACACCAGCGTGACACCATACTTATCAATGAGATAGTCGAAAGCTTCTTTTCGATAGCCCACAACAATGATGATCTCTTTGATACCAGCAGCAATGAGTTGTTCAATCTGGCGCTCCACCATGGGTACACCCTTGACCTTCAACAACCCTTTGGGTGTCTCATATGTGAAAGGTACGAATCTAGATCCGAAACCAGCAGCGAGAATGATTGCATTGTCTACTTTGAATTGGTCAAGGTAACTCTGCCCTTCATCGGTGAGCAGGGTTTTAGCTCCCTCTTTTCGAAGATACCCTTGAACGATGGACTCTTTAAGCGTGAGGTTAATAAGCCCAAGAGAGACTCCTAGTCGAGAAGCAAGATCTCGCTGAGTCAGGGTCGGATTAGCGCACAACTGCCTACATAGGGCGACGTAATGTTCTGATCTCATTGCAGCCCTAGTTTGTCACAACTTTCTCAACTACTTGATCCAACTCCATTTGTGTCGCCTCTAGTTGGTCTGCTTTCTTAACAGCTAAAAGGAAAGCAAAGACTATTCCGAGGACCCCACCAGTCACCTTAGCAATCATGACAGGAGCAATCATCGAAGGCTGGAAGTTTGCAGTAAATGAAAGGTGATCACCAAAAAGATAGCCAGAGCAGATAACAAAGGCGACAGTGATAACCTTATCTCTCCCTTTAAGATGCTTGAACATCGCGAACAGAGCAATACCATTGGCTGAAGCTGCCAGGATTCCAGCAGTGGCCTCCGGACTCAGGTGAAAGAACTTCCCGATTACCGTAAGGGGTTTCGCAAGGTAGGTTTTGATGAGATGAACCATTGGAAAAGCACCGCAAAGCATGATACCAACCGCACCTGCTACTTCAAGAGCCCGGAATATATCTGCTTCGTCAGCAATGATAGGCTCAAACTGGAAGAGCGCACCCATGAGACGGGAGGGAAGGCCAGTGAAGTAGTCCACAACAACCAGTACGAAGACTATCTTGAGGGCAGCTTCAAGGCTACGTCCAAAAACGATAAACCCTTTGATCATAGCGTCAGTGATAAACATCAAACCAAGAGCCAGAAGTACACATAAAACAAGCAATGGAATGAGGTTGCGACCCACTGTAGTCCAAGCCAGAGATAGGACATAGGTTGCCGGCCCCGAGGTGTTGATGGCATCTCGAATCACCGGATTTGTGACTACCAAGATCATGGAGAAAATCAAGACAGACACAGGTACTGCCAAAATTCCACACATCGTTCCTAGAGCAAAAAACTTGTGGTCACGACGCTGGATCATGCGCAGACCTACTGGAATTGTGAAAACAATAGCTCCACCGAGGGTATAAGCAGCCATGGTTGCCATCATCCAGGATTCCCTCGTTTCAGCGAGAGCCTCAGCCAGTTGGTATCCACCCATGTCGACCGCAATGAGTGATCCCGCAGCCATCGCTGGATCAGCTTGAAGAGCAGCGAAGACAGGGCCGAAGACATAAGAAACAAATGTAGTGAGATAAGGAGCTGCCGCCATGATGCCTGCCACTGGCAGGAAGATCGGTCCGATTGAATCAATACCAGCAAGGAACTCCTTGCCTAATTGTGCCTTGGGTTTCACGATGGATACGATCATTCCAGTCACGGCACAGGCCATGATGATGTAGACAACAACTGTCCCGAAGGTTTCCATGACTATCCTCTTTCGTAAAGTTCTATAGCTTTTCGCCCATATTCTTTAGCAAATCGATACCATAAGTGAGTCCACTCGCCTACCGGTTCTCCGCAGACATCCTTATTGAGTGCCCAGATCCACCAGTAGTAACCGGACAAAGAAATATGAGCCACACAATGCTTAATCTCGGCATCAGTAGGGGTTCGACCGAAGTAGACTGCTAAAACGTCCAGCGCCTCTTCATAGGTGTAATCCGAGCAACAGATAAGAGTACCCAAATCGCTGGCGTAGTCATTCATTCCCGAAAATTCCCAGTCGATAAGATAAATATCCTTATCAGTGATGAGAATATTGGGCTCGTAAAAATCATTGTGGCACAAGACTTTTCCAACTTGGTCAGAATCAGTAAGCTCCTTCAATCGAGCCGCACGATCCTTAAGTAGGTAGAAATCCGGAAAATCGAATCGTGGAGTCGCACCACCAACACCAATGGACATGAGCCGATCAGTGATTTTAAGCCCCTCGTCGTAAAGGTCAAAGGAGGCTTCGATGTTTCGTCCAGAATGATGAAGCCGCCTTATTGAATCTAAACTGCGGGCCACATGTATAGGATTGTGATAGTCGAAGGGTTCACTCACATCAATGAAGTGAGAGATCTTCCACCCTTTCTCAGGATTTAGGTATATATAGCTCTTATCTAAGCCTAGATCTTGAGCGACCTTTTCAGCTTGGGCCTCAGCCACTCGATCGTTAATTCCTACCGTGAATGCCCCTGGATGACGGTAGACATATTTCTTACCCTGCGCGGTGAAGGAAAACGAAAGATTTGAGAGTCCATCTGTCATGGGAGAAAACTCTCCAAGGTCGGATCGGGCAACATTGAGGGTAGTGCATATGTTATCAAGAATAGAAGAATCAACATTAACCATGAAGTTTTCATCAAAGGCTTTTAATTCCTCCAAGGAATCAAACTCAAAGATCACCCCAGCTTCATAGCGTCGGATTCGCATATCCACTTCGGTAACATGGTCTGCATAGATAGCCTCCCAGAGTTTTGGTGGAGTTTCTGGGTCATCGTAAACACGGTTAAGAATTGGCACAAAGTCCCGAGAGAATTGACGATCAAAGTACACTGGTCCCCACATGACCCAGGAATCACCTAGACCAGGAGTGACCTGAGTGATCCGGTCTCTTTCATCAACAGTTAGTGCCCACTCTTGAGTCGGCCCCTCATGGTAGGCACTTGAATAGTACGCATGGTATGCATAGGGTTCGAAGATATTCCTCGCATAATAGTTGTCTGCATAACAGATATAGGTGTTGTCAAGAAGGTCTTCAACGAGCTTCAGTGTAGAGTTTGTGTTTCGGCTTGAGTATTCAGGATTAATCCGAATCTTGACCCCAAACATGTCCTCAAGATAGAGGAATTGTTCCATCATGTACCCAAGAACGACGGTAATCTCAGTGATCCCGACCTCTTGAAGTTGGCGGATTGTTCGCTCGATAAGAACTTCACCACCGACGGTCAATAATCCTTTTGGTTTCTCATAGGAGATCGGTGCGAAGCGTGTCGACATTCCTGCAGCCATGACTACTGCGTTTCTAACTTTGTATGGCTCCAGAACAGCAACTCCTACCGGAGTCACTGCAAAACCATTGAGATACCCCCTAGATTGAAGTGCTTCGACAATGGAATCGACGCTTTGATGAGGAATCTGTGGTGACACAAAAACGGATGAGGAATCCGCGGAATCCTGAGTTGCCACATGGCTCAGGACAATGAACTCGGCCTCAGTTAGATTCGTAGTCATATCTTCTTCACTAGTACTCGGAGGACTAACCCTCACAAAATGTTCAATTTTCGAAAGCCTACTATTTTTTTTGAACACGGTCAAAAACCGATCCTTCGGATCGAAGAAGGTGTACTTCGATAGACTTCTGACCATGAGCGTGACGGATACCGTACTGATCGTGCCTGCTTTTAATGAGGGCAGTGTGATCACCTCCACCCTGTCTGAGGCTCGGCGCGTCTTTGATTATGTGGTCTGCGTTGATGATGGGTCTTCAGATGATACCTATGAGAATGCACAAGCCAGTGGAGCCATTATTTTGAGGCATGTGGTTAACCTTGGGCAGGGGGCAGCACTTCAAACAGGCATCGAGTATGCTCAGCGCCTACCCGTCTCCTATTTCGTTTCCTTTGACGCCGATGGGCAGCACAGTTGCGACGATGTCCTAGCCATGAGGCAGTCGATGATTGACGATCCTGTGGATGTTGTTTTGGGTTCTCGATTCCTGGGAACATCGCAGAGTATTCCGAAGGCCAGAAGAATTCTACTTCGAGCAGCCGTACTCTTCTCAAACCTCACGTCAGGGCTGAAACTCACTGATGCTCATAATGGTTTACGACTGTTCAATCGTCATGTTGCCCAAACGATCTGTCTACAAGATATTGGCTACAGACATGCCTCAGAGTTCACCGAGAAGATAGCGAAGAACCAGTACACCTACAGAGAACTTCCTGTCACAATTCGTTATTCCGATTATTCCCTGGCTAAGGGCCAATCCGCACTCAATGCCGTGAATATTGTGGCCGACACCCTCACCGCAAAGGTGCTTCAACGATGATCGTTATACAGATTCTTCTTATCACTGCAGTGGTAGCGACAATGTTCTATTTCCTTCGTTCCTATTCCAGCCGTACTCGTGCGCTAACGAAGATTGTGGCCATCCTCTTCGCCATTCTGGCGATCTCGGCGATACTCTTCCCAGATCTCACAGGTATCCTGGCCCGTCTGGTTGGAGTTGGACGAGGTACAGACCTTGTGTTGTACTGCCTGGTTGTTGTTGTGGCTTTTATGGTGGTGAACGACAACCTTCACCGCCGTCGTGAGGAACAACGTTTCGCAAAACTCATTCGCCACATCACCTTGATGGAAGCCCCCCAACCGATCCTCATGGAATCTTGCGAGGATTCCCCCGCTATCGAGCCACCCCTGACTGAGGAAACAATTGCTCCCACTGCCTAGATTCGGTACAGTCAACGGTTAGCCTCTATCCCAAGGAGATTCGTGGTTTGGTTCGCCTTAGCACCTTATGTGGCAGTTATACTTGTGGCTGTCATGGTGCCTGGTATCTGCATCGGTTTGGTACTTCGACTGCGGGGGTGGTCCCTGGTGGGTATCGCTCCGGCACTATCGGTATCAGTGGTTGGACTCGCGGCGATTGGTGGCGAAGCCGTAGGACTTAGTTGGGGCTGGGTACCAATAACAGCCTTGACTGCCATACTCTGTCTCATTGTCTGGGGTTTGGTACAAGCAGGGGTACGTTTTCTCCCAGCCCTGTTCCAACTCGTCGTTGATCCTGAGATGGATTCTGAGACTCCGAAGTCACGGTTATTCAGTGTCGCAGTACCAGCGACTGCTCTGTTAGCAGCTTCGTCTCTAGCAACATGGCGATTCACTCAGATGATCCTGGCCCCAGAACGTTTCTCTCAGACCTTTGACAATATCTTCCATATGAACGCCGTTCGATGGACCCTTGATACTGGCTACTCTTCGAGCCTCTTCATGCATTCAATGACTCCTGGGGTCGACCCCCATGGCTTTTACCCTATGGCCTGGCATAACCTAGTATCACTGGCGAATTTAACCCTAAATTCGGTGAATATCCCCTATGGATCGAACGCAATGATGTTGGTCCTCGTAACAGTAATCTGGCCACTGACAAGCCTGTTTCTCGTCTCTCGATTATTCCCCAAAGCAAGTGCAGCACTCACGATCTTGTCTGGGATACTTGCATCCTCCTTTGCCTCTTTCCCTTGGCTATTACTGGGATTCGGTGTTCTTTACCCCAACGCCCTTGGATTCTCTCTCCTCCCAGTGTCTTTGGGATTAGCCTTTTCACTTCTGAACATCCTCCCGCAAGGTGAAAGAGTACCCGTAGGCTTGACCATCCTCACTCTTGTGGGATGTCTTCCTGGGCTATTTCTCGCCCACCCCAATGCCGTTTTGAGCCTGATGGCCATGATCAGTCCTCTCGTTATCCTGTGGGCATGGCGAGGAGTGAAAGCCACCTGGACGAAGAATCGAAAGCAAGCACGACCATACATTGTGACAACAGCCAGCACCCTCATTATCTTCGCTGGTATCTGGGGTCTATCCCTGGTCAGATCCACCTATAAACCCCCCAACTCGCTTGGAACCACTCTCAGCGAAATCCTCTCTGCTTCCCCATTGGTGATTGCTCCATTCTGGCTTCTTGCTGCACTTATAATCGCAGGCATCGCATGGATGATCCGAGACTCTGGTATCCGATGGTGGTTTTATCCGACAATAGTTGTGTGTTTTCTTTGGTACGCGGCCTCTGCAATGCCTCATGGATTTCTACGAAAGATAACCGTAGGTGGGTATTATGCCGATCCTCATCGTTTGGGTGCCCTTCTCACAATGGTTCTTTTCCCCATAACAGTCATGGGGATCCAATCTTTCATTACTGTGGGTTCCTTCATACTCAAGCGTTTCCCAAAGATTAATACCCCTCTCATTAAAGCCCTCTGCCTTGTTCTAGCAGGGATTGGACTGATAGTCGGGATACAGAACACCTCGGCCATGACTAGTCACATAGGATGGGTACGCTGGCATTACCAACTGGACAGTGGTTCCCTTATCTCCATTGATGAATACTCTGTCATCAAACAGATTCCTAATATTATTTCACAAGGGGAACGCGTGGCGACCAATCCATGGACAGCAAGTTCCTTGGTCTATGCCCTATCTGGGGTTCCGGTTACCCTGACCCACATCACAGGAGACACAAGTGATGATCTTGAAATCATCAAAAACTCTCTTCGTGAGGCCCAAACAAATCCCCGTGTCTGCCCCGCCGTGCGAGCCTTAAATATCGGATACGTCTTACAATTCCCCAACAAAGTGGCTCACACAAATTACGTCGGTTTAGAGAATCTTGATGAGGCTGAAGGATTCACTGCTGTTGCCAGAGTTGGCGAAGCGGTATTCTTCCGTATTGATGCTTGCCAGTAGCATGTTTTGCACGAAATCTCACCATCCCTCATTCACGAAGAATCATGATGACGCTTGCTCGGTATACTTTAGCTCGATACAGTCTTCACTGTTTACCACGCCAGTTTTACTAGGAGAATCGTGGATTGGCTAATTCTTGTACCATATATATTGTCGGTACTGGCTGCCGTATTAGTGCCAGGACTTCTTCTCGGCTTCCTTCTTCGACTTCGAGGATGGTCTCTCATGGGAGTTGCTCCAACCCTGTCGGTAGGGATCGTTGCAGTGGCAGCAATCATCTCTGGATGGATAAGGTTAGACTCCTGGAACTGGATTCCAATCGTTGGCCTTACTGCGGTACTGTGCGTGATCGCGTGGGGATTTGATCGAGCTGGGTTAGCCCTGCTACCTCGGTGGTTTAAGCCGACAAGCAAAGATAATGAAGAGCCCTCTCAGTGGCAAAAAACCTGGCCCTCCCTGGTGGCTTTAGTGAGTGCGATGATTATCGCAACATGGCAATTTGTACAGATGTTTGACCGCCCCGATAGCTTCTCACAGTCCTATGACAACATGTTCCATATGAACGCCGTGAGGTGGATCCTGGATACAGGACAAGCCTCAAGCTTCACCGTGAGCTCCGTAACAACTCTGGGGCAAACCTCCAGTTTCTACCCGGCGGCCTGGCATGATTTAGTATCCCTGGCTGCCATCACCATCAACTCGACAATCATCGGACATGCAGCCAACTCTGTTATCTGGGTACTCATGGCCGTCATCTGGCCGTTGTCATGCCTATTTCTTGTCTCGAAGCTTTTTCCCCAAGCCAGTGCTCCTCTGATCATCTCGGCGGGAATCCTTTCAGCTTCTTTTGCTGCATTTCCAACACTGATCCTTGGATTCGGGGTGGTCTACCCCAATACTCTCGGTTTCTCCCTTATTCCAGTCTGTTTCGGGCTTATCCTTTCCATTCTTAACATCATCCCTGGAGGCTCCTCTCTCCCCCTACCCCACCGTATTGTTATCCTTCTGGGATGCCTCGTAGGACTCTTTCTGGCTCACCCGAATGCTGTTCTCTCCCTGATGGCAATGATATCTCCAGTTGGCATCGTGTGGGCATATCGAGGAATTCGCAAGGCACGAGCAGAGAAATCCTCCAAGGTGACCCTCATCACAGCAACCTATATCGCTGCTACTGTAGTCACCCTCATAGCCTTCGCTTCTATGTGGATCTTCTCCATGATCCAGGATGGGTGGCCCCCATCCACAACCCTCTCAGAATCATTTATAGAGATTCTTTCTGCCTCGCCCATGGCAGTCTCTCCCTTCTGGGTTCTCGCCTTCCTCATCATTTCTGGAATTATATATTTTGTGAGTACCGCAAGCCTACGGTGGTGGGCTGGGACCTTTACTATCATCTGTGTTCTATGGGTGGCAGCCTCTGCCATGCCCCGAGGAAAGATACGAAATCTCCTTGTGTCAATTTATTACACTGACCCACACCGGGTGGGAGCACTGCTTGTTCTAGCTCTCTATCCCACTACAGTCATGGGTATCCAACAATTATTAAAATGGGCATCTTGGCTAGCACAACGTCTTCCTCGTATCAATATCCCTCCAGTGAAGGTACTTTCTTACGTGGCAGCAGGAATCCTCCTTGTGACAGGAATTCAACTCTCACCTGCTATGAGTAGTCACATCTCTTGGATGCACTGGCATTATTGGGTTGATCCTTCTGCTGCACCTGTTGATTCTGACGAGTACGCCCTCATCCAGCGTCTGCCCGAATTTGTTCCCCCCGATGCACGAATCGCAAATAATCCATGGAGCGGAAGTTCATTCACTTACGCTCTCACAGGGATCCTTGTCTCCTCAACTCATGTCACAGGCAACGATAGTAAAAGCCAGACACTCATTAGGTACTCCTTACGCGATGCTCAAACCAACCCTAAGGTTTGCGAAGCCATTGAAGCACTTGATCTTGACTATGCTCTTGAGTTTATGACCCATGATGTCCACCCCGAATACCCTGGCCTCAAGGATCTCGACCAGGCCGAAGGATTCACACTATTAGCTGAAAATGGTCAAGCCAAGCTCTTCCGTATTGATGCATGTAACTCATAAACATGCCCTCAGCTCCTAGCCCCCTGATTTTGTATGTTTTGAGCGTCTCTATTATCGCCGTCGTACTCTTTCAGCGTAGTCATCCAGAACCTTCCATCCTCTGAGGTATGGTTTTGGGCTGAGAGTGGATAGACTAGGGCGATATTGTTCTATTCTAGGAGCCACAGTCATGACCAGCCCACCTGCCTACAGGGTGCGTAAGTATATTCATACGTTGCAGCGCTTTGGTGTGGTTGTTCGTGAAGAACGCCTTGGATTGAACCTTACCCAACAGCAGCTAGCCAAGAAGGCTGGTGTTTCACTCAGCTACCTTAAACAAGTAGAGAACGGTCGCGCAAAACCTAATGTTGCCGCAGCACATGTGGTTTTGGCTTCTTTAGGCATCAAGCCCCTTGTACTTCCGGCAGCTTTATTTAAGGGTCCACGTGCGTCAGCTTGATGCGTGGCTTGAAGGTACCTTTGTCGGCCGTTTTACTCAGCCCGATTCTGGAACAGTACATTTCGAGTATGCATCAGATGCTGGTACACCTATCTCACTATCCATGCCGCGTGGTGAAGCATGGAAGCCAAACGCGCCTTTCACCTTCCTCGAAAACCTTCTTCCCGATCGCCGTGAAACCAGGAAAAGGATGGCGGAAGTACTTTGTGCTACTTCACCAAGCACCTTCGACTTATTGGAAGTAGTAGGAACCGACATTGCTGGGGGACTTGTCCTTGTACCAGCCGGAGTGAACCCATTTGCTTTCGAGCATCCATATCGGGAGGCCTCTTTTGATGACATTGCCTACCGCATGAGGGCGCTGCGCGATGACCCCGATACCTGGATCGACACTGCCGTACAGGAGCGGTTTTCACTTGCCGGATCACAGGCGAAATTCGCATTATCCCGTTCTCATGGTGTTTGGTACTGGTCTTCACCAAGTCTCCCGTCAACGCATATTCTCAAGCCGGGGAAGCTTTCCATCGATCATGTTCAAGAGATCGAAGTGTGGACCATGCGACTCTCTCAGGTGGTGGGAATCGATACACCTTTTGCAGGCATTCTCAAGGTTTTCGACCAATCCTCATATATTGTTGAGCGTTTCGACCGAGATAGATCCAATGGGACTGTCTCCAGGATTCATGTGGAGGATTTTGCTCAGGCTACTGGCATGCGGTCGGGTGATAAGTACAAGCTAACCGCTCCTTCGGCAATTACTATGTTACGCTCGGTCGATCCTAGTGATACATTGGGGTATGAGTTCATTGAGAGACTAGCCTTCAATGTTTCAGTCGCAAATGTAGACGCCCACGCCAAGAATTACTCAGTCTTCATAAGACCAGATGGTGTTACATTGGCACCAATGTACGATGCTATTTGTGTGGCCTATTGGCCCAGATTTCGGTCAAACCTTGGGATGCATATAGGCAAAGCCTACAGGTATTCCCAGGTCACACCAACTGAGTGGGCATCATTAGCTCGCGAGTCAGGCCTTGACACGGACAGGGTTCTCCAGATTGCTATCCAGGTCGCCAGCAGAGTAACTGAAGTCGTTCAGGAGGGATTTGGGTCGGCTGAAGTGGGTCTCGAATTGGTTCCACCCGATACCATGCATCGTTTAGTCGAGGTCATCAATGAAGCCAATAAGAGTATGCCAACAAATGAACCCAATTGGTCTGGGCAGTCATTCCACCAAGAATTCGATCTTGGAGACGACGACCCAACTTTCATACATCCTTTCGATCCCTATGACCTCCTGGCCTCCTGATTTTGCATGCTTTGAGCGCTAACCATTATCGCCGTCGCACAGCATCCTCGACCCAAACGAGACTCAAAACCCGACTCCAACCACGCCAAAAACGAACCCAGCACCTTGTAGTGCCCCCGTTTTCCGCACACTGTCCAAACAAGTCTGAGAGACTTGAGGAAGGATGTGTGTCATGGCAATGTCAGCCAGGCTGAAATCTAAACAACGCAGTGTGCGGATTTCAGGGTACACCTCATATACACCAGAACCCGTTTTGGGTACAGAATGTTGTCAGGTTCGAACGTTGAACATCTGGTCGGGGCGAAAGGACTCGAACCTTCGATCTCCTGCTCCCAAAGCAGGCGCGCTAGCCACTACGCTACGCCCCGGAGGACCAGCTACTTATTGTAGGGGGTAGTTGGCTTCTTGACCAAATGAGGTCATCATCCAAAGAAACCCAACACCCCATCGGCCATCATCTGTACGGCAATAGCAGCCAAGAGTACCCCGGCAATTCGGGTCAGCAGGATCGTACCTGCGTCTTTGAGAACTCGTTGAATTGCTGTAGCAAAGGCCAGGATCATAAAGACGGTGATCATGGCCCCAATGAGGGCTGCAGCTACAAGGAGGTAGTCGATACCGGAGGCTCCCTGGACGGCCACCATGATGGCCACAATGGCTCCTGGGCCTGCCAGCAAAGGGGTTCCCAGTGGAACGATAGCCACATTAACGGTACGGGACTCATCAGCTTCAACTTTATCCATCTCGCCCATGAGGATTTGTAGAGCAACCAAGAGCAGGAGTAAGCCTCCAGAGACTTGCAGTGCTTCAACCGAGATTTGGAGGTACTTGAGAATCACCTTGCCGAATACCGCGAAGGAGGCGATGACACCCAAGGCAACCAAGGAAGCCCTCAGTGCAGCGAATGTACGTTCGCGTGTAGTCATTGTCCTTGTCAGGCCTATGAAAACTGGAAGTAATCCTGGTGGGTCCAGGATCACCCACAATGTGACAAAGGTGGAGGCAAAGACGTAGACGTGGCTCATCTGGACATCATACTTCCCCTTTTCAAGGACGAAAAGACATGTAAATCCCTCAAGAGTTCAGGTTGTGGGTTTGATGGTTGAACATCGAATGTGGAAGGATTCCGCTGTGAAAGAAGACAGCCCGGTCACCAATCGACCCATGAGGTCTATCGTGTCCTATGTACGCAGGAGTCCGCGTATGACTGCTTCTCAACATGGTTGGTTTGAAAGGTACAGCCCACTGTGGGTCATTGATGTCGCTTCTGGGGACCTTGCCACATCCGTGGGACCCCAGGACCTTCTCGACTTTGACCAGATTTTTGGCCGTAGGGCTTCCCTGATTGTGGAGATTGGTTCGGGACATGGAGAGACTTTGGCTGCAGCCTGCGTCGAATCTCCAGATAAGAACTTCGTAGGGTTTGAGGTCTTTGAGGCTTCCATTGCCTCCACCCTGGGCAAGATTGCCTCCACGGGTACCTCCAATGTTCGACTGATCGCAGCTGATGCTATCTCTGGCTTGACCCATCTTGTACCTGATCATTCCATTGATGAGATCTGGGTTTTCTTTCCTGACCCTTGGCAGAAGAAGAAGCATCACAAGAGGCGTCTCGTATCCCCCAGTTTCGCGGATTTGGTGTGGCATAAACTCACACCCACAGGGGTGCTGCGTCTGGCTACGGACTGGGAATCCTATGCTGTGGCCATGGAGGCCACGTTCGCCCAGGACACTCGTTTCACTTTGGCGAGTAGGCAGCGTTTCGGGACTCGACCGTTAACGAAGTTTGAATCCCGTGGGGTCGCAGCTGGACGTACTATCTATGACTTCGAGTATCATAAGGTGGGCTCATGAGGATTCGTATAGACCTCGCCTACGACGGTACAGACTTCTCAGGTTGGGCCAGGCAACCCGCCCGCAGAACCGTACAATCGACCTTGGAAGACACGATCGCACAGGTACTCAGACTTCCGAAGCATCCAGCAACAATCTGCGCTGGACGTACTGATGCTGGAGTTCATGCCAGGGGTCAAGTTGTTCACCTTGATCTTGACGACATGATCCAGCCACCTCGAGGAGAGAGTCTCCCCACCGTTGAGGGTCTTCGACGATGGCTGCCACGAGCACTACCAGACGACGTTGCTGTTCAATCAATAGATGAAGCACCCCCAGCCTTTGACGCCCGATTCTCGGCATTGAAGAGGCGCTATGTGTATCGGTTATGGGACTGTCCAGCTTTTGATCCTCTCACACGCCGATTCTCAGTGACCTATCCCCATTCCCTCAATGTGGAAGCCATGACCGAGGCAGCCCAACCCTTGCTTGGTCTCCGCGATTTTGTTGCCTTCTGTAAGCCGAAAGATACAGGTACCTCTATTCGTACCCTCATGGAACTCAGCCCCCAACGCAATCCCAACGGAATGATCGAGATCACTGTGACGGCGGATGCTTTTTGTCATTCCATGGTGCGCTGCCTGGTTGGTGGCTTGGTCGGTGTGGGACGAGGACTTCGTGATGTGACCTGGATCACGACACATCTGAACTCTGGTAGACGAGCGAATGATGTCGTTGTTATGCCAGCTCACGGACTCACCCTCGAAGAGGTGACCTATCCTCCTAGTGAGCATCTGGAGGAACGAGCCAACCAGGCCAAGGCCCGCCGAGATGAGAGTCCCCAATCATGAGCCACTATTTCATCACACCGGAATCCATGGGTAAGCGCCACGAGGTCACAGCAACCATCTGGGAGCACACCTTCACTCTTCTCAGCGCTGATGGGGTTTTCTCAGCAACGAGACTTGATCCTGGTACCTCCGTTCTTTTCCGATTGGCTCCCCCACCTGAGGATCGCCCTGCACGTTTCCTTGATCTGGGGTGTGGGTTTGGTCCCATCGCCCTGGGAATTGCCTTGACTTGCCCAGGTGTTGATATTGATGCCATTGATGTCAATGACCAGGCACTGCAACTGACCACAGACAATGCCAGTCGTCTTGGCGTGAGTGATAGGGTACATGCCTCCAGACCCGAGGATGTACCTTCTGACTCCTTGTACGATGAAATCTGGTCTAACCCGCCAATCAGGATCGGAAAGCAAGCCCTCCATGACCTGCTCTCGACATGGTTGGTACGTCTCACGCCGGAAGGAAAAGCAACCCTCGTTGTGGGAAAGAACCTTGGCGCTGATTCCCTTCATTCGTGGCTGGAATCCCAGGGATGGGTTGTCACACGGCTGGGTTCAGCCAAAGGATTTCGCGTTCTTAAGGTCCGTCGCTAAACCCCTTCAATGATGGCCTCGAAACCACAAATCCTGACCACAGAAAGCGACCTCACACAATCGCGAAATTCATTGTCTCTCCAAGCAAGAGAAGTTCCCCGTTCCTCTATGTGTTGATACCAATCGATGATAACCTGAGAGGGTCACAGAATGTGACCATCAACAAAGGAGAAGCTATGGGCATCCAGGAAAACATTGAAGAATTTGTTGGGAAAGCCAAGGACGCACTTGGTGGCCTGGCAGACAAAGCAGAAACTGTTGCTGGCGATCTTGCTGAGAAGGTAGGCCCGCTCGTTGAGAAGGCAAAAGACACAGCAGGACCCCTAGTCGAAAAGGCTAAGGACGCTGCTGGCCCGCTCGTTGAGAAGGCTAAGGATGCAGCAGAAGACCTCGTGGATAAGGCAAAAGACGTACTCGACGGACCAGACGATCCCAAGTCCTGAACATTTCAACTCGCGATCCTTTCTTCAGTTCGTCTACGGGCTGAAGGTTTTGTGTGCCTTCGGGTACACTAAACCCCCAATAACCACCCAATGAACCCGAAAGAATAATCTATGTACACACTACCTGACTTGGACTACGACTATTCGGCACTAGCGCCTTGGATCGCTCCAGAGATTATGGAGCTTCACCATTCCAAGCATCATCAAGCCTATGTGACAGGTGCTAATACAGCCTTGGAGAAGCTTGCTGAAGCACGAGCAACCGGCAATTTTGCTGCAATCTCTAAACTGGAAAAGGATCTTGCTTTCAACCTTGGTGGTCATATTAACCACTCAGTGTTTTGGAAGAATATGTCCCCAACCGGTGGAGGTGAGCCGACGGGTTATGTAGCTCAGGCCATCGCTGAAACCTTTGGTGGCTTTGCTGGATTCCAGAAGCATTTTACCGAAGTTGCCATGACCATCCAAGGTTCCGGCTGGGCTATCTTGGCCTGGGATCTCCTAGGATCAACTCCAAACATCTATCAGCTCTACGACCAACAGGGGAATCTCCCAGCAGCCCAGGTACCCTTGCTGCAGTTGGATATGTGGGAGCACGCCTTCTATTTGCAGTACCGTAATGTCAAGGCTGACTATGTCACCGCGTGGTGGAATGTCGTCAACTGGAATGACGTGGAAGCCCGTTATGTCAGAGCCCGCACACAAACCGCTGGCCTCCTGTAATTCTTCATTATTCGAGAACCGCCCCATGGTTGTTAACCTGGGGCGGTTTTTCTTGGAAGATCAACGATCACACAACTCTTGATGTACGTTCAGCATTCCTGTGATTGCCTGATCCCAGGGAAACTTTTCTGCACAGGTACGTGAAGCCCGACGTATCCCCTGCTCATCAGACTTGAGCCGCTGAGCCATCCTTAGGACAGCATCCGCAAGAAAAACAGGATCTGGGGAGGCCCATTCTGCACATGAATTATCCACCAATTCTCGCGCACCTCCACGATCTGCAGTGACGACAGGGGTACCACAGGCAAGAGACTCCAGTACAGCTAACCCAAAGGTTTCCGCAGGGCATACCGACATGGTGATGTCTGAGGCCCGATAGGCTTCCCCTAAAGACTCTCTGGAGTCGAGGTACCCATGGAAGAAGACAGGGGCTGCGCCAGCAAGGGTACGCAATTCTTCAACGGCAGGGCCTGTACCATAGACATTCAGTTGAACATCAATCCCACGTCTATCCAGTTCAACAGCAGTAGCGACGACGACATGGGGAGACTTTTCCCGTGAGAGGCGACCCGAATAGACCAGCCTAAGAGTTTTCCCATTCTCACGCGCACCAGATTGGGGTTGGAACTCATCCAGATCGACTCCCAAGGGTTGAACCACGAGGTTCGCTGTCGTGTGTATCCACTCCCCAGCGCTATAGCGCGTCGAGACAACAACACGATCATAAATCTTTGCTAGGCGCCTATTGAGCCAATGGACCTGCCCTGACACTTCCAACTCCAAATACAAAGAAGCCATGTCATCAAGACGTTCATGGGAGAAGAGTACAGCGGGCACTGTGCGATGCTTGGCCCACAAACCTGCACCAGACATTGTCCACTTATCCGAGACTTCGAGGTTGGTTGGCTGGAATCTAGTCAATGCTTGGCGAACCTTGCTCATGTTGGTGATCATTCGATAACCAGAGGTCAGAGCAGGTGATGCGATTGAGACAATTGTGCCGACATCTGGAGTTGAAGTCACCATGTCATTGGGGCCAGGAATAATCAGAAGTCGCTCATGCCCAGCCCGAACGTACCCTCGTCCTAGCTTGTCAACGGCCCTTCGTAGCCCACCTGATGTAGGTGAGACAAAATTAGCTACCTGTGCAATGCGCATGAGTGACCTCCTTCAACCAGCCTACACGGGCTCACAGTGGAGGGCGTACCCTGTGAACATAGACGGTGTTGGTCTTACCTGCTACTCCCATGGGAGTGCCATATACAACAACGACTCGATCCCCAGTTTGAGCCAACCCCTTGGCCTGCAAAATGGCGTCCATCTCCTCAATCATGGACTCCATATCATGGGATTCGGAGACGAATACCTCAAGCCCCCATACGATTCCCAATGCCTTTTTGGTTCTTTCTCGTGGAGTGAAACACAGAATCGGGATCTCTGCTCTCAAACGAGACAGTCGACGAGCCGTATCTCCGCTCAGGGAAAATCCCACAATGTAGCGGGCACCCAGCTGTCGGGCGATCCCCACTGCCGACCAGGTCAAAGCACCAGCAGTCGTATGGGGATCCCAGGCAATGGAATCGATCTGCAGATTGCTGTGGGATTCCACTGCACGAATGATCCTCTCCATGGCGTCAACAGCCTCGATTGGGCACGAACCGATGGAGGTCTCCCCCGAAAGCATTACCGCATCTGCACCATCCATGACTGCATTAGCCACATCTGAGGCCTCCGCTCTGGTTGGACGAGCTGCAGTGATCATGGACTCCAACATCTGGGTGGCCACAATGACTGGTTTCGAGGCGAGACGAGCCGCATGGATGATCCTCTTTTGAGCCATAGGTACATCCTCGAATGGCAACTCCACCCCCAGATCTCCTCGAGCAACCATGAAGGCATCGAAGGCTTTGATGATGCCATCGAGATGTTCGAGTGCCTGGGGTTTCTCAATCTTGGCGATAATGGGTAGGGTCACTCCAATCTCATCCATCACTCGACGGATGGGAAGTACGTCCTCTGCCGTACGTACAAAGGAGAGGGCCACCATATCGACACCATGGCTGATCCCCCAGCGCAAATCCTGTTCATCCTTCTCGGACAAGGCTGGCACACTGACAGCCACACCTGGAAGATTAATCCCCTTGGCATTGGAGACAACCCCGCCCGTGATAACCTCGCAGTTCACATCAGACTCAGATACTCCCACAACCTGGAGTACCACTCGCCCATCATCAATCAGGACAGTGTCCCCCACAGACACATCACCTGGGAATCCCTTGTGAGTTGTCGAACACCGGTGTTCATCACCAATGATCGAATCCGTAGTGATAGTGAAACGGGCATCTTTGACCAATGTCACAGGACCTTGACCAAATTTCCCCAGACGAATCTTGGGGCCCTGAAGGTCGATGAAAACGCTCACATCTGATCCAGTGATCTCACAGGCGGTACGAAGGTTGGCCAGTGCGGCCTCATGGGTCGGATGGTCCCCGTGGCTCATGTTCAGTCGCGCCACATCCATGCCAGCTTTCAGCAGTTCAACCAGAATCTCGACAGAGGATGAAGCTGGGCCGAGAGTGGCGATAATCTTTGCTCTTTGCACTCCTCAACGATACGGTATGACGCCCAGGAATCCCACAGTCCACTCCACAAGATCTCGTTGTCATCGACGAAGGTGGTCCAGCGCCTGCTGAAGATCCGCTGGATACACAGAGGTGAATGTGACCATCTTCCCTGATCTTGGATGGTTGAATCCCAGTTCAACAGCATGAAGCCACTGTCGAATCAATCCCGTCTCTTTGGCCAAGACAGGATCACCACCATAGAGGATATCGCCAACCAGGGGGTGCCTGATAGCAGCCATATGGACTCGGATCTGGTGTGTACGTCCTGTTTCTAGACCGATGGTCACCAAAGATGCCTTGGACACTATCTCAAGTACCCGATAGTGAGTGATGGCCTCGCGACCTGTTGGATCGACAGCCATCTTCCATTCATCTGTTTTAGCATAGGCAATAGGAGCGTCGATCGTGCCCTCCTCAGGGGTCGGGTACCCCTGAACTAACGCATGGTAGACCTTATGTACCTTCCTGGCTGAGAAGGCGGTTTTCAGGGCTGTATAGGCCATCTCAGACTTTGCGACGACCATGAGTCCTGAAGTACCTACATCCAAACGGGAAACGATGCCCTTGCGTTCTGGAGGGCCAGAGGTACAGACCTCGAAACCAGCAGCCGCCAGATGCTCGACCACGGAAGGTCCATCCCATCCCAGACTCGGATGGGCAGCGATACCAGCTGGTTTATCCACTACGACTAGGTCAGCATCATCGTAGATAATCCCCATTCCCTCAACGAGACGGGGACTCACAACGACAGTACGTGGCTCCTCGATCTCAACTTCAAGCATCATCCCAGGGGTCAGCCTGTGAGACTTTGATATGGGTTGACCATCAAGGAGTAGCTGCCCGTTCTCGGCTGCCTGTTCAACTCTGGAGCGGGCAATCCCAAAAAGCCGAGATGCACCCACATCGGCTCGAAGACTGTCAAGCCCCTCAGGAACAATGGCTACTGGCATTTAACCCTCGTCAACAGTCGCGTCTTTGTCTGCACGATCAGTTTTAGTACCAGTGAAGTCGGTCTTGTAGAACAGGGTTAGCGCAACGACCAGAATCGCAGCAACAGTGAGGAAGATGTCGGCCACGTTAAACACAGCGAAATACTTCACAGCAAAGAAGTCGATCACATGACCTTGGAAGATGCCAGGAGGTCGAATAAGACGATCAACGAAGTTTCCCGTCATTCCTGCCATTCCCAACCCAATGGGGATCGCCCAGACCATGGATCGTACCTTAGGTACCACAAAGAATGTCAAAAGGGTAAGCACAACAATAGCAAGGATGGCGAAACCCACGGTCAGCGAGGCTCCGGTACCAAAGGCTGCTCCGGGATTACGCAAGAGACTTAATTGAAAGATGTCAGAGATAATGGAGATCGGCTCACCTGGGGTGAGCTTCGCCAGGGCAAGAGCCTTCGTAGCTTGATCAATCACAACACCAACGACGATTAACACACTTATGATAATCATTGATCTACGATTCTGAGGATCAGGCTTCACAAATGCCGCTACAAGATTACCGATAAATGTCTGTATCACCGGATTCCTCGGCTCAGAGGTCATGACCGCCGTTCCAGGCGCTGCTTGCAGGCGACACACATCGTCGCACGTGGGAATGCCTGCAACCGAACCTTACCAATGGCTTGTCCACAGGACTCACAGACTCCGAAGTTACCTTCCTCGAAAAGCCTGAGAGCTAGTTCCGATTGCTCAAAGAGCTCACGTGCATTGGCAACGAGTGACATCTCTTGGTCTCGTTCAAAGTTGGAGGATCCCACATCTGCTGGATCACGACCAGACAGATCAGGTCCTTCAGTCAGCAGCTCGGTCAGAAGGGCTTGAGCCGCAAGGTACTTCTGCTCGAAAGCAGCGGCATCATCACGAAGCTGGGTTCGGACTTCGTCCAACTCCTCTTCGGTCCATGGCTCCTCGCCCTCGGCGACAGGAATTGTTCGCTGATCCACTAACTGTGTATCGTCTTTGGCCTTACTCCCCACGGGGACCTCCTTGCAGCCTGTGACTAATTAATTGTACGCATACTGTAGCGGTCGAATGTAGAAAGGAAAAATCAGAATCGCCGACATCCTCCCCTTTTCGATCAAAGATCCGCCCTAGGTGTCATGCTTGTTGCCTCGGAATTCCACTCTGCAGCGGTACGCGCCGGAGTCTGCATGAGTTCAGGTACATCCTCTGGAGAGAACTGTGAAGAGTTCAATCTTTCAATCTGGCTCTTGAGATACCCAGTCATGGTTTGACGGAAACTCTTTTCATAGGTACGAAGTTTCTCAACCTTCGCGAAGAGCCCATCCCTTTCAGCCTCAAGGGCTCCGAAGACCTCTGCTCGACGGCTGGCAATCTCAGAATCAATGGTCGCTGCACGCTGCTGGGCTTCTTGAACTAGGCGCTCTGCATTCGTCCGTGCGTCGCGATCCATGCGCTCGGCCCTCTGCTGGGCATCTGTGGTCAACTGGGCAGACGAATCTGTAGCCTTGCGCAACATCTCTTCAGCGGAGAACTGCGCCTCAGATTTGACCTGTGCAGCATGGGCATCAGCCTCAGACTTCACCTTGGCTACATAAGCATCTGCTTGTTCCTTCAAGTGGAGGATCTCATCCTCAAGAGCCTGCTTACGCTTGCCTGCTTCGGCTGTCGCCTCTGTCACAAGATTGTCAGCCTGCTCGGTAGCCAGTTGTACAAGACGTACGACCGCAGAACTAGCTTCAGGCGATGTTGTGACCGCGATTGGTACAGAGTCCATGTTTTGGTCCAACCCTGAAGCAACAAGGCGATCAAGTTGCTCACGAAGTTGGGAGTTTTCACCAGTGAGTCTCAGGAGATGATCCTGGTTCATGGGCCCACGTTGGGCTTCGGATAGTTGGGCCCGAGATTCAGCGAGTTGACCTCTGGTGTCTGCTAGTTGGCGTCTGAGTTGATCAAGTTCCCGCAGTACAGCTTCATTGGGAACTGCTCCACCTGAATGGGCACGAGCCTGATCAAGTTCAGCTTGGAGGCGAGATATTTGGGATTTGAAAGTGGTCTTGTCTTCTTGGAGGCGGCTGATCTGGTATCGGAGATTCTCGACTTCCTTGTCTGAGATCCCTAGCGAGGCCGGCTTACCGGATGTTTGTTTACGTAAGGTCTCATTTTCTACGTTAAGGAGTGTGATTGTTTCCTCCACCTTGTCTACAAACATGTCAACATCGGTGACCTCGTAGCCGTTGCGGCGAGACATATGGAATCTTGTCTTGCGCACCTCGTCAAGAGTCATCGCCATGGCAATCAGCCCTTTCAGCCCAACAGAGAATTCAATCCTGAGAAAATGATGAGTATGGCTAGGCTACCGCAGACCAAGGAAATGCTCAACCGTGGTGTTCATTCCTCATAATTTAACCCATTACATGACTAGAAAAACACCGCTTGGACAACGTACAAGCCTAGAATCACAAGTAGAAATAGGACGAGGAAAGCCATATCCAAACCTATACCTGAGACTCTCAAGGGCTTAATGAACTTTCTCAGGAAACGAAGGGGTGGATCAGT
This sequence comes from Propionibacteriaceae bacterium, assembly GCA_031256725.1. Taxonomy (GTDB): domain Bacteria; phylum Actinomycetota; class Actinomycetes; order Propionibacteriales; family Propionibacteriaceae; genus WQYJ01. The sequence continues at coordinate 42,486 of JAIRQE010000006.1, read as the reverse complement.
AAGGGTATACAAGGCTTCCGCTAGAAGTAACAAGATACCTTTAGGGGTCCATTGAGGGTTGATGATTTGGACCCACGACAGGATCGCCCGACCAACCAAAACCCATTGGTACACAGTCAACAAGAAAAAGAGAACCCACCCAATCGTCATCATGGGCATCACTCACCAAATCCGTGGATCTCGCTAAGCGACTCTTTATCGGTTTCACTGAAAAACACTGAAGCAGGAATCAAGATGAACACCTTGGGGGTGATTCTTTCCAGTCTTCCATCGGTCACGAAGGCCATGCCCGAGGCAAAGTCGATGAGTTTTTGGGCCTGCTTCTGATCGGTCGTCGACATGTTCAAGATGATGGGGATTCCCTCTTTGAAGGTCTCACCGATTTTGGCTGCTTCTGCAAAAGACTGGGGACGCTCATGGGCAATCTGAGCAATAGATAGGGATCGTGTGTGCCGTCTACGTTGATCAATAGGGGTCACCGATGCCTGATGGCCTGATTGTGGGCGCTCCCGAACAGCAGGCGCAACAGAATCAAGGTCCACAATGTCTGTGAGCTCCTCATCCGCATCCATCTCATCAGCGAATTCGGTCTCAAAATCATCATCCTCAAGTTTGGCGCTCGGTCCAAGGATAAATGCTGCAACCTTACTGAGTCGGTCAGCCATTTCGTCTCCTATTCCTCCATTGTTGAGGTTACCGTACTGTGTATAAAAGCACTGCCAACACGCTGATGTGGTACTACTTGAGCCATATCAATCCTGCTTGACGCCCGGTCTTTCCCTGATCCCGTCGATAGGAGAAATACCGCCTATCACAGCTCGTACACTCACCCGTGTGTGTACCCCTAATCCCGTTTCTTTGCAGGATCTCTTCAACACCTGCACCAAGATCTATCGCTGGCGTACCATGGTGGGATTGAGCTTCGGTTTCCGGGATCTGCATCCATGCCTTATGGGCCATCTCGGGCGGTACCTCATAACAACCTGGGCAGATATGAGGGCCAATCCATGCGTGGATCTGAGTGGCCCCCACAGCAGTCATCTCTGCGATGGTGGCTTCAACCACCCCTGCGAGCAATCCTTCGCGACCTGCGTGAACAGCTCCTATTACTCCAGCCCGAGTATCCACGAAGAGGACAGGTACACAGTCAGCAACACGGATCGCTAAGGCCACACCAGGCTCTGTTGTAACCATGGCATCGGCTTGCGGCAAAACTGGCGTAACCCTGGGCCAGAATGGATAATCCTGGGTAACAGTGACAACCCGGGATCCGTGTACCTGGGAAGTTCTCGCGATCTTTGGCGTACTGGCTGCGGCAAGAATCTCATAATTGCGTGAAATATCTTCCGCAGTGTTGTCGACACTGCCGAGATTCCACGAGTCGTAAGGGGCTGTACTCACTCCCCCATGACGGGTGGTGAAGAGCAAACCAAAGTCGTGGGACATCGCCAGAATTGACTAATTGAAGAAATCCGGAAGTTCAATTCCACCCTCGTCTGAGGAGGGACGAGCCGGGCGAATGATGGGCTCTCGCGCAGGAGGCCTAGCTGGAGGCACGAGACGAGTTCCTGGATCACTAGTTGGCGTAGGAGTGAAAGGTTGAAGAACAGGCTCAGTAACGGCAGGTTTCGGCCGAGTGAAACTGGGCTCGAATGGCTTCGCCCTCGTCTTGATTTCGTCAAAACCAGCAGCAATCACGGTGACGCGGACTTCGTCACCGAGGGAGTCATCGATGACTGTACCCCAGATGATATTTGCATCATCATCGGCAGCCTCTTGGATCAGTTGAGCTGCTGTGGAGACCTCATGCAAAAGCAGATCCGATCCGGCTGCAATCGAAAGCAGTACTCCCTTGGCCCCCTCGATGCTGGAGTCAAACAATGGAGAGGTGATCGCCAACTCGGCAGCAACACGGGCACGATCCTCACCACGAGCAGTACCAATTCCCATCAGAGCTGTACCCGTATTCGCCATTACCGCTTTCACGTCAGCAAAGTCGACGTTGACAGTACCTGGGGTGGTGATCAGATCTGAGATTCCAGCAACACCTTGCATGAGTACCTGATCGGCTTGCCTGAAGGCATCCAACATAGAGACCTTGGCATTGCCCATCTCTAGAAGCTTGTCATTGGGGATAACGATGAGAGTATCCACCTCTTCGCGCAGTCTGCGAATTCCTTCTTCAGCGTTCTCCAGACGGTTTTTTCCTTCAAAGGTGAAAGGCTTTGTGACCACACCGACCGTGAGAGCACCTAGGGAATGTGCGATCCGAGCAACGATGGGGGCCGCACCTGTACCTGTACCTCCACCTTCACCAGCAGCCACGAAAACCATGTCAGCACCCCTGAGGGCATCCTCGATATCCTCCGCGTGATCCTCAGCGGCTTTGCGCCCCTTCTCGGGATCAGCTCCGCATCCCAAGCCACGAGTGAGATCGCGACCGATGTCCAACTTCACATCAGCATCAGACATCAACAATGCCTGCGCGTCGGTATTAACGGCTATGAACTCGACACCACGCAGATCCTCATCAATCATTCGGTTCACAGAGTTCACACCACCACCGCCAACGCCGACGACTTTAATGATCGCTAGATAGTTTTGTGATGCATTCGCCACCGGAGTCCTCATCTCAATATCGGTATGGGTACTGCTAGCCAGGGTACGAGACAAGCCTCTTGGTTTCCATCACCAAAGCCGCGACTCGCCGTAATCTCAAGTATGACTTCAGACTTCTTACGGTGAAATACACAGAAATGGAGACTTCTTTGCTTCTGTGACTTATAATTCCTCACCCCTACCCCTAACGCGTAGCGGGATGGCTTGGCGAACTGATGTCATAGTAGGAGGCTGGTACGTTAAGCAGGCCCTCAATCACTGTGGCTTTCAGTTCCGAGTCTTCAGTACTTCCCCATAGGATCTGCCGTCCATCATTGAGACTAATAAGGAAGGTATCCGGGGTCTGAGCACCCAAGAGAGTCATCAGTGATCTCACAGATTCTGGCAGTGCCTGAAGAATCGCCGCAGCATCGACCATGAGACGTACAGAAGCCTCAGAATCATCAATAACCATATTCACAGTGGGAAGACCCTCGGGGGGTTCGGGTACCATATCGAACCCCTTCCCCTGATCGCTCACAACAAGATAGAGTCCACTGATGGGGATGATATAGGCAGCTTTAGCCTCCGTCACCACGATCTTCACAACTCCTGTGATTTCCCTGCGAACAACCACCTCAGCCATGACAGGTATAGTCATCACACGTTCTTCGATGAGCTGGGTGTCCACTGCCACAAGTGGGGTTCCTATAGGCACCTCGGCTGTTTCGATGATCTCAGCAGTACTCGCATGAGCATTACCTGAGACCACCACAGATCTGGCAATAAGAAGTGGAGAAAACCACACCACCCATACAGTGGCACCTATAAGAAGGACCACCGTCGCCAGAATAATGATCCGAATCATTCGGATCCGAAGCTGTTTGAGGTGACGGGCTCGAATCGTTGAGGTGACATCGCGTACACCCGTGGGCTGGTTCCTAGCCATCATGATCCTAGAGCGTCAATGAGTTTCGGCCCCACAGTGGTGATCGATCCTGCCCCAACGGTCAAAACTAAGTCACCTGGTTTCACAAGGGATTTGAGAGCATCCACAGCATTGTCCAGGGCTGGGACATAGTGAACAGTACCACCTCGACGAGCGAGAGCATGTGCAATGAGTTCTCCTGTCACCCCAGGAATGGGATCCTCTCGGGCTGGGTACACATCAAGGACAATAACCTCATCTGCGAGAGCAAGTGCTTCCCCAAACTCCTCATAGAAAGCCTGGGTACGGGAGTACAAATGGGGCTGAAAGCAGACCACCACTCGCCCAGAACCCGCCGCCACCAGTCGCGCTGTGGTAAGTGTGGCTTCCACCTCTGTGGGATGGTGGGCATAGTCATCCACCACTGTGATTCCAGCGACTGTACCGACCTCCTCAAATCGGCGAGATGTACCCTCAAATCCGGCAAGTCCTTGAAGGAATCCTTCCCGATCCACACCAAGAATCTCAGCAAGACATAGGGTGGCTGTGGCATTAAGGATATTATGCAAGCCAGGAATACCCAGGGCCATCTCAATGGATTCTTCGCCGTTGATGACTGTGGCTGTACCCCTATGGGGATCAACCTCGCTGAGTCGGAAGTCAGCATCCTTACTGGTTCCATAGGTCACCACTCGAACCTCAGTCAGTGAATTCGCCAATTCTCTAGCGCCCGTGTCATCACAACAGAGAATAACTGTTGAGATTCTTTCACCAGTCGCAAACTCGACAAACCCCTGACGGTAACGCTCAGCAGTGATCCAATTATCAAGATGATCAGGTTCGACAGTGGTGATGATCGCGATAGTGGTTGGGTACTGTCTCAGTGTTCCATCCGACTCGTCTGCCTCCACAATAAAGTACGGCGAATCAGTGATCTGGGCACCCAAGCCAGTTTTGAGAGGGATTCCACCAAGAACATAAGAAGGTGTGATCGTGGCCCCATGAAGGCCAGCTACACACATTGCGGTTGTCGTGGTCTTACCATGGGTGCCAGCCACAGAGATAACCTGGTGACCTTCCATCAAACTTGCGAGAGCTACACTGCGATGGAGTACACGTACCCCTAGACGTCGGGCCTCAGCAAGATCTGGATTATCCTCGCGGATGGCGGTCGAAACAACCAGAGTGTCCACCTCCTCGACATGGGATCGATCATGGCCAACCCAGGTCTTCGCACCAAGTTTGGCCACATCACGTAAGGCTTTGGAGTCCTCCTGATCACAGCCGGAGACCTCAAGCCCACGAGCAAGGAACCCTGCGGCGACACCACTCATTCCGGCACCACCAATAGCAACGAAGTGGGTCCGACCCAATGTATCAAGGGCAGGAATTTCCTGAGGTTCTATAAGTGGCATGAGTGACCTCCAGCAAGAGCAAAACCTGCGACCCTGATGGCCGCATCATTGGGTGTGACCCCGCGAGCTGCACGACTCATTGTCGTCAATGCGTCCTCATCCGCGAAAAGCTTTGTCACCTCAACAATTAGTCTTTCCGATGTCAGGTCAGCGTCTGCGATGAGGATTCCCCCACCTGCTTCGATTACATCGGCAGCATTCTTAGCCTGTTCCCCATTTCCGTGAGGAAGGGGTACATAGATGGTCGGCAACCCCACACAAGCAGTCTCAGTGACTGTGGCTGCCCCCGAACGAGCAAGCATGAGATCCGCAGCAGCATAAGCCTGCTCCATCTTCTCCACATAGGGTAGGCGTACATAGGAATCTGGGGCCACAATGGGTTCCGCGGTCTCAAAGTTTCCCTTGCCTGTGACATGGAGCACCCTAATCCCAGCAGCATCCAAGGATGCTAGGGCACCCATTGTTGCCTCATTAAGCCTAAGAGCCCCCTGAGATCCTCCCGAGACGAGGAGCACCCTATCGTCATCTAGTATCCCCAATGCTCGTCGAGCTTCGGTACGCGCCTGAGCACGATCAAGGGTTGCGATCCCCTGACGCATCGGCATCCCAGTGACCACCTGATCCTTAAGACCAGTGCTGGCAAAGGTCACACATACGGTTTTAGCGAAGCGAGAGCCAATACGGTTGGCTAGGCCTGGAACTGCATTGGCTTCATGAACCACTGTCGGGATCCTCATTCTCCAGGCAGCAAGGTAAACTGGTACACATACGTATCCGCCAAAGCCGACAACTACCTCAGCTTGAGCCTTCTTGAGTATCTCAGTGGCCTGGTGTTGGGAGGTCCAGATTCGAGCGGGAAGGGTGAACAACTCTGTAGAGATCTGGCGAGGAAGGGGTACAGGGTCCACCAGAGCAAGTTCGAATCCAGCTTCTGGTACGAGGGTAGTCTCCAAACCCACAGCAGTACCCACACACGTGATTTGCGTACCCTGATCGAGATCTTTCAGGGCTTCGCAGGTCGCAAGCATGGGCGAGATATGCCCAGTGGTACCTCCCCCAACCAAGACAACTCTCATGCTTGAGCCCTGACAATGGTGGTGACCTTAGGCTTAGCTTTGCGGGTAAGAAAAACCTGAGCAGCGTGAGGTTCTCGCCTGGCACATCCAGCTAGGAGACCAAGCGCAAACAGATTCGCCATCAAGGAGGAACCTCCATAGGAGATCATGGGTAGTGGAATCCCCAAAACCGGAATGAGTCGGATGGCTACAGCAATATTCGCGAAGGCTTGTGCAGCAAACCAGGCCACGACTCCGATGGCAACGTACTTTGAGAACAAGGACTTAGATTTCAGGGCGATCCGAAGTCCCACAGCGGTGAGTATGAGGAAGAGCAAGATAACAGTGAGAGTACCAAGCAGCCCCAACTCTTCTCCAATGATGGCGAAGATATAGTCGGTGTGTGCTTCGGTCAAAAGCCCCCACTTTTGTCGACTCGATCCGAGGCCTTGTCCAAACCATCCTCCCGAGGCTAGGGCATAGATTCCTCGTCGTGCTTGGAGGTTGTACCCCAGTGGATCAGAATCTGGCCTGAGAAATGCCAGAATTCTTTGCATCCTATATGGCTCAAGAAGCACCATGATAGCCATGGCACCTACTGCAGAAATCCCAAAACCAGCAAGAAGTCTCCATGGAGCTCCTACAGCCACCATCACGATGATGATGATAGCGGCCATGACCATAGCCGTACCTGCATCCTTTTGAATAAGTACAAGTCCCACAAGCAGCAGGGTTGCACACAGATAGGTCAACCATTGCCGCATATCAACGAGTACTCGCCGCTTGTTGGCTAAGTCATTGGCTCCCCATATAATGATGGCGAGTTTCGCAAATTCGCTGGGCTGGAACTGGGTCCATGATGGACCAAAGGACATCCAGTTGCGGTTGCCTGCCACATCAATACCCAGTGGCGTAAAGATGGTCAGCACAATAAGAAGGGCCGCGAGGAAGAGTGCAGGCCAGGCAACATAACGTACTAATTTCTCTGAGCATCGGGAAAGGAAGAAGGCCCCAAGAAGACCGATCCCAGCAAAGATTAATTGCCTCTTGCCGAAGTAATAGGGGTCTTGATACGTGGCTGCTGCGATCACCGAGGAAGAGGAGATCACCATCAAAAGCCCAAGGCACAGCAAAACAGCCGCGACAACAATCAAAAGCCGGTAGTCGAAAAGGGGGTGATCCATTGTGGAGCGAAGTAGGGCTTTCGGTGAGGATTCCTCCCTCAACTTCGTCTTCTTGGTCCTTGTCGAGGGTGTTGCGTCAGCGATGCTCATAATCCCCCCTTTCCTGTGTACTCACGAACTGATTGAGCAAACCAATTGCCGCGTTCGGCATAGTCAACATAGATATCCTGAGAGGCGCAGGCAGGTGCCAAAAGAACCGTATCACCCTTAACAGCAAAGTCACCTGCCCGTGCTACTGCTTCTTCCATCACCGATGGTTGAGCCAAATCTAGGCACACATAGGGAATATCAGGTGCTTCACTAGCTAGTGCGGAGGCCACAATCTCTCGATCTACACCAATGATGACTGCGGCTTTGATACGATCACGATTGGTTCGTACAAGGTCCTCAAATTGGGTACCCTTCGCTTGGCCTCCAGCAATCCATACAACCGAATCAAAGCCCTGAAGACTTGCGGAAGCAGCATGGGCATTGGTGGCCTTCGAGTCATCAACCCAGGTGATTCCCTGTACCGTGGCAATGGCTTGAATACGGTGTGGCCCAAGCTCATAGGCACGAAGACCATCACGTACTGCCCTGGCTTCAACCCCAAAGGAACGCGCCAATGCAGCAGCAGCCAAAGCATTGGCAACCATATGGGGTGCCGAGGAAGGCAGATCTGATAGGGAGGCTAACTCTAGAGCCGAGTCACGACGTTGAGGGATGAAGGCACGATCAACAAGGGCACCATCAACTACACCCACCATAGAAATTTGCGGAATATCGAGAGTGAAACCAATCGCTCGAGCCCCCTCAATAACATCTGCATCAGCCACCATCTGTTCGGTACGAGGATCGGCCACATTGTAGATGCAGGAATGGGAGACCTGGTGGTAGATCCTTGCCTTATCCGCAGCATAGGCATCAAAGGGTGACAGGGTTTCTGAGCTACCTTCATACCATTGAAGATGGTCGGGATCTAGATTGAGTACAGCGGCTGAATGAAGGCTTAGTGTATCTGCCCAGTGAAGCTGAAAACTAGACAATTCGATAGCCAAGCAGTCATAGGTGACGTCATCAAGGATTGTTTCAAGTATCGGTCTTCCAACATTACCCACCGCCGAGGTGGTCAGACCAGCAGTCGTGAGGATGGATTCCAGCATCGTGACTGTGGTGGTCTTGCCGTTTGTTCCCGTCAGCCCCAACCAAGGTACTTGGCGGTCGGGCTGTTGTAGTCTCCATGCTAATTCGAGGTCGCCCCAGATAGGAATCTTCTGTGCTCTTGCCTGGCGAAACAATGGGCAGGTTGGAAACCATCCTGGCGAAGCAATAACAAGATCACAGTCGGGAAGTGCACGTGTAACACCCGGCCCAAGACGAACCTGAGCGCCGAGGATTTCCAGAAGTTTTGCTTTCTCGGCCTTGTCATCGGAGATGGTTTCGTCGAGAAGGGTTACCTCAGCGCCGTACTGCAGAAGAGCGTCAGCGGCAGAGAAACCGCTGAGACCAAGCCCAGCGACAACAACTTTGACTTGTGTCCACTCGCTCAATCGGTTTGCATGAGATAGCCAGTCGATCATGAGCCAGCCACCCATTCTGCGTAGAAGAGCCCTGCACCAGCCAGGACAGACAGACCAGCAATGATCCAGAAGCGGACAACAACTGTTGATTCACCCCAACCCAGCATCTCGAAATGATGATGAAGGGGCGCCATCTTGAACAGACGTTTACCTTTGGTGAGCTTGAAAAAGCCGACCTGAGCCATGACAGAGGTGGCTTCCAAAACGAAGAGCAGACCAATGATGATGATGAGAAGTTCGGTACGAGTCATAATAGCCAGACCAGCAATCGCACCACCTATGGCAAGAGATCCAGTATCACCCAGAAAGATCTTTGCAGGGTGGGCATTCCACCACAGGAAGCCAAAGAGGCCACCCGCGAAAGCCATGGCGATGATGGCCAAATCCAGAGGGTTACGTACGTCATAGCACTTGGGACCCACCGTTGACAGGGAACCACAGAACTGATTGATCTGCCAGATATTCACCACGCCGTAGGCGATGAAAACCATGGAAGCCGAACCAGTTAGAAGTCCATCAAGGCCATCGGTCAAGTTGGTGGCATTAGAGAATCCGACGATCAGAAAAGCCATCCAGATGACCGCAACAACAAAAGGCATACCCAGCCAGGAGATATCTCGAAGAAATGAGATGTAGCGTGAGGCTGGCTCCACCCCGTTGCGGTCAGGAAAATGAAGGGCCAGTATCCCGAATATGATCGCCACGACTGCCTGCATAGAGAACTTAGCCACAGACCCCAGACCCAAGGATTGAGCATGGGAGATCTTGAGCCAGTCGTCAATGAATCCCACGATCCCCAGCCCCACAATCAACCCCAGAAGAAGCAACCCAGACATGGATGGAGGAGATGAGGTCAAGGTGGGGACTAACATAGAGATGATATGCGAAACCACATAACCGATCACTACGGCGAAAACAAGGATGACACCACCCATAGTTGGGGTACCCCGTTTGACATGGTGAGCTGTGGGCCCATCAGAGCGGATGAACTGCCCATAGGCCCTCTTTTCCAGGAACCTAATCCAAAATTTGGTTCCCACAAGGGTGATCAGGAGGGCCACACCTCCCGCCACGAGGATTTTCACCATGATGGCTCCTCTCGCTCAGGCACTGTGGTCCCCAGAAGCCTAGCGGATGGACAACAAATCCCCATGTTGCATCACCACAGTGTAGGAAGATCGGCAGCAGGAGTTGAGGAAGGAGGAACCCCATATCGTGGAAGGGCAACCCTGAGGACATCTTGCACCACAGGAGCAGCATGGCTTGCGCCTGACCCACCCCTTGGGTGATCAAGAACAACAAGAGTAATAAGGGAAGGATTCTCCGCTGGAGCAACACCAACATAGGAAACCACCATCCCTCGGTAACACCCGCAGGCAGGATCAATGGCTTCAGCAGTACCCGACTTAGTCCCAAGTCGATAACCATCAAGCGTGATGTAGTTCGTATGGGACGCTGCAACAGTTTCCATCATTTGAAGAATCTGTGTCGAAGTCTCCTCAGAGATAACTCGACGTACAGTCTGTGGAGGAATTTCCACGGGAATTCCATCGCTGGTAGTCGCCGACCTAATGATCTTTGGTGACACATAGACTCCTCCATTAGCGATTGCAGTAATAGCAGTTGCCTCCTGGATGGCAGTCACTGAGAGCCCCTGACCAAAGGAGATGTTATCTCTGGTTTGGCCTGTCATCTCTGCATCAGGTACAAATCCAGATTCTTCTCCGGGTAGCCCCAGCTCAGTGGGTGCCCCGAGACCGAAGTTGCGCAAATAGGAGACAAGATCCTCTTTAGCCATTTGACGAGCCAGGATAATGGTCCCCACATTCGAGGATTCAACAAGAACACCAGTCGCTGTCCGCTGGATAGTACCGTGAGTCCACGCATCTCTAATGGTAGTGTCGGCGCTGGCGATTGTCCCTGGTACAACCACCCGAGTATCTGGAGCAACGATACCGGCGTCGATGAGGGCCGCCATCGTTAGGACCTTTTGTACCGACCCAGGCTCGTACGCATGGCGGATCGCCAAGTTACCCAAGACAGATGAATCCACATTGGAGAGATCATTGGGATCGAAGGTGGGGTAATTCGACATTGCGAGTACCTCCCCGGTCACAGACATCGTGATTGCCATCCCTGATCGAGCTCCAGAGGATGTCACAGCATGAGCCAAACGCTGGTCTTGCATGTACTGCAACCCAAGATCCAAGGTGAGTTCATACGAGATCCCTTCCTCGGGCTCTTTGATCGTTGCGGTCCCAGTGGGGATACGTCCATAGGGGCTGGATTCAAAGATCTCCTCGCCGTCGACACCAGACAACTGAGCATTGAGGCTTAATTCGAGTCCTTCACCACCAGTCCACGGGTACTTCCCCTCAGCTTGGAGGGCATCCGAGAAGGTCATGAACCCCAAGATATTAGCCCCCACAGTACCATTGGGATAGCTTCGTACTGGTGCATTCTCTCTGTAGAGACCAATGTACCCTAATTCGTTGATGCGCTGTCTCAACGAGATATTACTGTACGTCAGTACATGGGGCGCCAACATCACATAGCGATTAGCAGAACCATCCTCCCTCGTCGTTCGAGTGAGTTGGTCATAGTACTCCTGGAAATCTCCATCAAGATGGGTCGCCAAAATCCCAGCAATGATACCTGGGCCAGCCTGTGCCTTGAGGCGTTGAGCCAATGTCATCTTCTCGGCTACACGCCCATTGGTGGCAACAATGGTGGGATCAGCAGTGATATTCATTGCAGGTACCGACTCAGCGAGAACCTGCCCATTGCGATCCACAATCGTGCCACGGGTTGCTGGGATCTTCTTCGTCTCAGGCATGAGAGCTTGAGTACCATGACCGCCCGGATCAAGGCCTTGTAGATACATGCATCGAGCTGCGATCACCAATGATAAGACGATAAAAACAATGACGAGTCCCTGGAGCCTGGACTGGGTCTTCCCCAGTTTCGCTATCCAGAAGGACGAGGTTGGCTTACTCATGGTTGCACCCAATCCTCTTGGGTTGTTTCATCCTCGCTAGCCGCCTCTTCTGGTACTTCTACATCCTCATCTATTGCTTCTGCAGCCTCATCAGCCATCTCCTCAGCGGGGGTGAGCTGCGGGAGTATAGGTGCCGCTGAGATGATCGATACTTCATTACCCTTCACAGGTTTTTGCGCCCCCAAGACCTCCCCTGTAGGAAGAACAAGGATATTGCTGTAGGGGTTGGCAACCATCCCCAATTGTGCGGCTGCATAGGCCAATTGTGTTGGCGTGGACTGCCTATCAAGGGTTGCACGCCACATGGCTTCTTCAGCACTGAGATGATCCACCTGAGTCTGGAGTGCCGCTAATTCGAAGCCTTGCTCCTGAATCCTGGTTTGGAGTAGGAGATGCCCCACCATTCCACCAGCTAGTAATCCGAGGATCAGAATGGGGAATGCCCCCGTAGGCAGTACCCGAACAGACTTGGATTGAGGGATGCTACGCAGAGAGGAACCTTGAGTTCTCACAGATAATTCCTGGGTTTCTAATGCGCTCATTTGTCCTCCTCAATTCGGGTGATCACACGCAAGCGGGCTGGTTTTGCGCGTGGGTTTAGCTCTGCATCTTCCTGACTGGGCTTGAGCGCCCCTCGGGTCACCAGAGCGAATTTGGCTCGATGTTCCTGAGGTACGATGGGCACCCCCGGAGGTACGTGATCAGTATGTGCCTGGGAGAAAACTCGCTTGACAAGGCGATCCTCTCCTGAGTGATAACTTAATACTGCCATACGTCCGTCGACTTTTAGTACATTGAGGGCGTCCGGAAGGGCCTTCTCAAGAATGGCTCGCTCCTGGTTTACTTCCATGCGAATTGCTTGAAAGGGCCTCTTAGCAGGATGCCCACTGCGAGTATCACGAACTGGTACTGCTGACAGAATCACATCAACTAATCGGGCAGAGGTACTGAAGGGTTCCCGTTCCCTCTCGCTAACAATGGCCTGTGCGATTCTGCGAGCGTATTTCTCGTCGCCATAGATCCTGAAGATCCACTCCAACTCCGCAGCCGTATAGGTGTTCACAACATCGGCTGCTGTGAGCTCGGAATCATTCCCATCCATTCTCATTGACAACGGTGCATCGGCCGCATAAGCGAACCCGCGTTCTTTGGAATCTATTTGCAGGGATGATAGTCCCAGATCAAAGAGGACCGCTTCAACTCTGCGACCCTGAAGGATCTCCTCAATCTGATCATAGGTTGCCTGATGGGTTTCCACCCTATCCCCGAACCGGGAAAGGGTAGCCCTAGCCATATCTAGGGCCTGTGGATCACGATCAATACCAATAATTGTGAGTGAATCGAAGCGGGTCAAGGCTGCCAGGGAATGACCACCCAAGCCGAGAGTGGCATCAACCATGATTGAATCAGGGGCGTTTAATGCTGGCGCGAGGAGAGACAGGATCTCCTCACACATGACTGGTACATGCGTAAATGAGGTTTCCATCTCAGTCCCTTGGGTAAATCTCTCCATCAAAATCTGCAAACTTGTCGTCTAGCGCCTGGGAATAGGCGATCCAAGCCTCGGGATTCCATACCTCAAGCCGGTTACCTGCTCCAATGACAACAACATCCCGGTCCAACCCAGCCCACATTCTCTGGATAGCCGTGATAGTGATCCTCCCCTGCTTGTCAGGGTTGGCATCCTCTGCGCGGTGCTGGGACCAGCGCTGGTACTCGCGTACTTCTCGCAGTGTTGAGGGTGCTGAGTTAATCCTTTCCATCATCGAGTCCAAGACTGCTTTTGGATAGATCGCCAAGCACCTCTCTTGTTCGCATACCACTGTCACCTCGTCCGTTAGTTCAACTCGGTACTTTGCAGGCAGGGTCAAGCGAGATTTGTCATCAAGCTTAGGCATCCAGGACCCACGCATGATTCACCTCGTCTCCTGAAGAATGCAGTGCTATACCTATAGCAGGGATCATCCCCCACAGAATATTAGTATAGACCCACTTTCCCCCACCATCTACCCAAATATCCCACACATGGGGACTTTTCACCCACTTTGGATGTTTTCTGGGCAAATTATTGGTAGCCGCGAGTTCAGGAAATAAAAAGATGCCCACCAGATCCTGGCAGGCATCATAATAATGAGAGAGTGGATTATCCCATTTCGTCTCTGCGCTCATTCCAGCGCCGAGCCATCATATCCATGAAACTCTCACGATTCGGATCCGATGGGACCCGTGCGGATGAAGACGGTAGTTCCCCTGGCATCCTCGACCAGCCCGAGACGACAACAACAGCCGAGACCAGCATCACCACAAATCCAAGAACAGAGATCCACCAGAAGGAACTCATCCCCACAACAAGACCGAGAAGACCGAGAAGGAATCCGATAACCCCAACAACAGCCTTGGTGGGATGGATTCGACGATGGGGCTGAGCAAATTTCGAGACCAACTTGGGGTCTTCAGAAATCAGTGTGGCCTCAAGTTCGTCCAAGAGCTTGCGTTCTGCTTCAGTGAGTCCCACGGCTCCTCCTTCCTTCGATGATTCAATTCTACCCTGTACATGGCCTCAGTTGGCCTTTTCCGTACAGATCAGCCAATCTTGACTGCACCAAGGGTCTTTTTCCCACGGCGAATGATCATGACTCGACCTCCCATGAGGTCCTCATCACCCAAGACTCGATCCAGGTCCACAACCCTCTCATTGTTCAGGTAAGCCCCGCCCTCTTTCACGGCCCTTTTGACCGCTGCACGAGAATCGAAGATCTGAGACTCTGCGAGAGCATCCATCACCGTACGCCCCTCCAAACGCTCCCAGGAGGTTCCAGGCAACTCCCTGGTCACTGCTTCAAGAGTGGAAAGATCTAAATCAGCAAGAGCACCCTGCCCGAAGATTGCTTGAGCTGCCTGTGTAGCTGCCTCACGTTGAGCAACAGAGTGAACAAGATCAGTGAGATCATCAGCAAGGGCTCGCTGTGCAGCCCTCAGATGGGCAGACTCAACAGTCTGTCTCTCTAGGTCCTCAATCTCTTCGTGGCTGCGATCAGTAAAGAGTCTCAAGTACCCACCAACCATAGAATCCTCGGCATTCAAGAAGAACTGATGGAAGGCATAGGGAGAAGTCATCTCCTCATCGAGCCAGAGGGTACCCGATTCGGTCTTGCCATACTTCGTACCATCGGCTTTCACAACCAAAGGAGTCGCGAGCGCGTGTACCTTATTGCCAGTGACACGGCGAATCAGGTCGACACCGGCAGTGATATTTCCCCACTGATCCGAGCCACCTGTTTGGAGTACTACCCCATGACGACGGTGGAGTTCCAGGAAGTCGAGAGACTGAAGCAAGACATAGGAGAACTCGGTGTACGAGATCCCGGATTCTAGCCGGTTCTTCACAACTTCACGATCAAGCATACGGTTGATGGAGAAGTGCTTCCCGATGTCACGCAAGAAATCTAAGGTACTGAGCGAATGGGTCCAGTCATAGTTGTTAACGATGATCGCAGGATTATCCCCCTCGAAGCTCACAAAGCGGGAAACCTGTGAACGGATTCTCTCAAGCCATCCATGTACAGTCTCCAATGGGTTCAGGTTGCGCTCCGAGGACTGGCGAGGATCGCCGATCAGACCTGTGGATCCACCAACCAACAAGATTGGGGAATGCCCTGCTGCTTGGAATCGGCGTACCAGGATGAGTTGCAAGAGATTACCCATATGGAGGCTGGGCGCTGTGGGATCGAAACCCACATAGAAACTGATCTTATTGCAATCGAGGTCATGCTTCAGTGCCTCAGGGTCGGTACTATGGGCAATCAGCCCTCTCCACGAAAGATCATCAAACAGACTCATAAGGCACAACTTTACCGAACCACACCTGTGATCGACGACTAGAAACTCGCAGTCAGCGACTAGAAACCCACAACCTGGCGAAGTTCCTCAAGCTGTTCACATACCCGGGCTGTACTTGTACCCCCACGACCATTGCGGGACTCAATAGCACCATGAACGGTAAGGACCGCACGTACCCCTGGAGTAAGTTCGGGGGAAATTGAGGCTAGCTGCTCATCTGTTAACTCATCCAAATCTATTCCGAGGGACTCACAGAACTTTACAGCTTCGCCAGTGATTTCGTGGGCCTGGGCGAAGGGTACCTTCTGCTTGACTAACCAATCGGCCATATCGGTCGCCAGGGAGAAACCAGCCGAGGCGAGAGCATTCATTCTCTCGGTATCGAAGGTGAGGGTGGCCATCATCCCAGCCATGGCAGGTACGATGAGGCTCAACTGATCTATGGAATCAAAGATCGGTTCCTTGTCCTCTTGGAGGTCACGGTCATAGGCTAAAGGGAGACCCTTGAGGGTGGACATGAGCCCTGCCAGATTCCCAATCAAGCGCCCTGCCTTGCCACGAGCCAATTCTGCGACATCGGGATTCTTCTTTTGAGGCATGATCGAAGACCCTGTTGACCATTCATCAGCCAGGAATGCGAAGGAGGCTTCGTGGGTACACCAGAAGATCACATCCTCAGCCAACCTCGATAGATCCACGGAGATTTGGGCACAGATATAGGCGGCTTCAGCGACAAGGTCGCGTGAGGATGTGCCATCGATAGAGTTTTGTACGCTTCCCACAAACCCCAGTTCTGTAGCTACCTGTTCAGGATCAAGGCCCAGGGTTGTACCACCGAGAGCAGCCGAACCATAGGGCGACAAGGACAAACGAGATTCAAGATTGTCGAGTCTGTTCAGATTGCGAACCAACGGCCAAGCATGGGCCAACAAATGATGGCTCAGGAGCACAGGCTGGGCATGTTGCATATGGGTACGCCCAGGCATAGCAGCGCCCATATGCTTGTCTGCTTGAGTAGCTAGGGCCTCAACCACTTCACACAGCCCCTTGCGAAGATGGCGGATCTCTTCACGAAGGTACATCCTGATCAAGGTCGCAATCTGATCATTACGTGAGCGCCCAGCCCGAAGGCGACCCGCCAACTCAACACCAAGAATCTGTGTGAGACCCCTCTCAAGGGCCCCATGAACGTCCTCGTCAGCATCCAATGGCAGGAAATGACCAGTGACAACTTGCTGATCCAATTCCTTGATACCCGCAACCAAACGCTCGTGATCCTCCTCGGTCAAAAGCCCAGCCACAAGAAGGGCATTGGCATGAGCCACCGAACCGCGCAGATCCAATCTGGCTAAGCGGAAATCAAAATGGGTGGATTTAGATAGGAGAAACATCACCTCGGATGGCCCCGACTCAAATCTTCCACCCCACAAGACTCCCTCAGTCATTCAATTCTTCCATTCTGAGCAAAGCCCATCAGTTGGGCGACCACGCGGTTGCTGGCATGGATACCAGTTGTCACGATGATCACCGTATCATCACCAGCCACACATCCTAGAACACCATCCCAGGACGCCTTATCAAGTCCCACGGCAAAGTACTGCCCTCCCCCCGGAGGGGTATGAGCTACAACGAGGTTATCGCTAGCTTCGGCGGAAATCAGCATCTCCATACACAGTTTATCGAGGGTTGCACCAGGGATACCCGTGTCATCAGCGAGGGTATAGACCAGTCCCCCGCCGACACCGCGAACACGAATCGCGCCGATCTCTGCCAAATCCTTACTGAGAGTCGGTTGGGTGACATCCATTCCCTCGTCAGCAAGCATGATTTTGAGTTGGGATTGTGAGGTGACCAAACCCCTGGAGATGAGGTTTGTGATAGCGGCTTGACGTTGGGTACGAGTGATGATGTCAGGCATTGCGAGCCTCTTTGACAAGGATTGGCCACAGTTCTAATAGTGGGGCTACCTCATCTTGGGTGAGTACAAGCGGAGGTACAAGACGGACAACATCAGGTCTTGGCGCATTCATGATGATCCCATGGTCTCGGGCAGCCTTCACCATTGCAGTGGCAATGGGAGAGGATAAACAGACTCCGATGGCAAGGCCACGACCCCGTACCGATTCAACCTCGGGCAGGCTACGAAGGTTGTCCATGAGCCAGTCACCCAGGGTTGCAACATGGTCCAAGAGGGGTTCTATTTCCTCAAGTACGGTCAACCCCACCCGACATGCGAGAGGGTTCCCACCGTACGTGGTGCCGTGCAGACCTGGTGTGAATAATTCTGCAGTTGTACCAGTTGCCAGGACTGCTCCGATAGGGAACCCATTTCCAAGAGCCTTCGCCAGCGTTACGATATCGGGTACGATCCCCTCTCGTGTATGAGCAAACCATGCACCAGTACGCCCCATGCCCGTTTGTACCTCATCAAGCCACAGAAGCGCACCGTGATTATCCGCGATCCTACGAGCGTGAGCCAGATATCCCTCAGGAGGGAGGATGATCCCAGCTTCGCCTTGGATGGGCTCCAAAACTATGGCAGCCGTAGTGTCATCAACAGCATTCTCAAGGGCCTCAAGATCCCCATAGGGAATCCATGTCACTTCGCCAAGCAGGGGTTCAAAGGGTTCCCGGTATTTCGGTGTCCAGGTGAGCGAGAGAGCACCCATGGTACGTCCGTGGAAGGAATCCTCTGCAGCAACGATCTTGGTTCTTCCTGTGAGTCGAGTCAGTTTGAGTGCCGCTTCATTGGCCTCAGTACCAGAGTTTGTAAAGAAGACCCGGGAATGGTGACCTAGAAGACCTGTCAGCTTCTCAGCAAGCTCCACCTGGGGAGGGGTTGCGAAGAAATTGGAGACTATCCCCACCCTACGAGCCTGGTCAGCCAACGCGTCAGCGACCCGTGGATGAGCGTGCCCCAATCCTGCACATGCAATACCTGCGAGAAGGTCAAGGTACTTCTTTCCTGAATCATCCCAAAGATAGACCCCCTCACCCCTAGTAAGTACTATCTCAGGTTGAGGATAAGTCTTCATCAGTGTTGATGAATAGCGATCAAGGGTACTCATTTGGTCACCATTGTTCCTATGCCATAATCAGTCAGAAGCTCGAGGAGAAGGGCGTGTTCAACCCGTCCGTCGATAACAGCGGCTCTGTCGACTCCGCCACGGATGGACTCAGCACAGGCCTCCATCTTGGGTCTCATTCCCGAATCTAAACTCGGCAGAAGTGCTCTCAACTCCTCAATATCAATGAAGGGGATGATCCGCTCGCATTCAGGCCAGTCAGCATACAGTCCTGCAACATCAGTCAACATAACCAGGCCCTTGGCCCCCAATGCGATCGCTAGAGCGGCAGCGGCAGTATCAGCATTGACGTTGTAGACAGTACCCTCCTCATCAGGGGCAACGGTGGCCACAACTGGGATCCTACCTGCCTCAATGATGTCGATCAGCGCACTCGGATTCACCTGATCTACTTCACCGACGAGCCCAAGATCAAGGTCTGTACCATCCACTTCAACACTGGCTTTAATGGCTGTGAACAGACTGGCATCCTCACCAGACATCCCCACTGCAAGAGGTCCATGGGAATTAATCAGGTTCACTATCCGGCGACCCACCTGACCAACGAGTACCATCCGTACAACTTCAACGGCCTCTGGTGTGGTGATGCGCCGCCCGGAGACGAAGGAGGAATCAATACCCAACCGAGTGAGCATCTCAGTGATCTGTGGACCGCCACCATGGACGACGACGACTTTCACTCCTGCTCGCCGCAGGAATACTACGTCATCTGCGAAGGCTTTTTGGAGGGTTTCGTCAATCATCGCATTTCCGCCGTACTTCACGACGAGGATCTGTCCTGTGTACTTTTCTATCCATGGCAGGGCCTCCACAAGGGTTGCTGCCTTTGCGACTAAATCTTCTTTTTTCATGTTGGGTAATCCGCATTCTCTGAGACATAACCATGGGTGAGATCATTGGTCCAAATGGTGGCTTCCTGGTCACCTGCATGAAGAACCACCTCAACATGGACATCAAAATCCGTGAGGTTGACTTGATCGCGAGGAACACCAGGAGCACCGTCAAGGAAGACCCCTACTCCATTGAAGTAGACATCCACATTCTCCGGGTGGAACCGTGCTTGGGTTGTCCCCACTGAGGCGAGTACTCTGCCCCAATTGGGGTCATTTCCTGCGATCGCACACTTGAAAAGATTGGATCTGGAAATTGCACGAGCAACCTCTAGCGCATCTTTTTCTGAATAAGCCTCACGGACAGTCACTGTAATGGCGTGTTCTGCACCCTCGGCATCGGCGATCAGTTGCTTCGCTAAGCTGATGCACACTTCAAGAACTGCTTGAGCGAATTCATCTGGATCAGGAATAACTCCGCTAGCCCCATTCGCCATGAGGATAACTGTGTCATTGGTGGACATACATCCATCTGAATCGGCGCGATCAAAGCTGAATCGAGTGGCCTGTCGTAATGCAGAATTGGCTAATTGGGAAGTTGCTTTAGCATCAGTGGTGAGTACAACTAACATTGTTGCTAGTCCAGGAGCCAACATCCCAGCTCCCTTAGCCATTCCTCCCAGTACCCAGCCATCATCAGATGTATAACAGGCTTGCTTGGCTACAGTATCCGTAGTCATGATTGCATGTGCAGCATCAGATCCTCCCTCAGGCGAAAGGCTGTCGTACGCCGACTCGATTCCGCTGAGGACCTTGCCCATGGGCAGATGTACACCGATCAATCCGGTTGAACACACTGCTACCTCGTCGTGCTGGCATCCAATGAGTGTGGCAACCTTATCGGCCATGTCCTGTGCGTCATAAGCACCTTGTTCTCCGGTACACGCGTTAGCACCCCCAGAGTTGAGGACGACTGCGCGTAAACCACCACGCCCTGTGGCATACATTGACCATTCCACAGGTGCTGCTGGAAAGCGGTTGGTTGTAAACACTGCGGCCTGGACATTACCAGGACCCTGTGAGACAACCAGTGCCAGGTCTTTCTTTCCTGAAGATTTGAGTCCTGCACTCACCCCACTAGCAAGAAAGCCTTGAGCCAGGGTCACTCCCTGAGTTGTATCAATGATCATGGCGCTACTCCATTCATAGGCAATCCTTCAGTTTCGGGAAAACCGAGGGCTAGATTCATGGATTGGATGGCACCACCAGCAGTACCCTTGGTCAGATTATCAATAGCTGAAATGATGGTCAGTCTTCCCGCCTCGGAGTCGAGACCAAACTGGATTAGCACCGAATTGGACCCTAGGACTGCTGCGGTGGTTGGCCACTGCCCCTCGGGAAGAAGAGTCACGAATGGCTCATCCTGATAGAAGTCTGAGTAGGCCTTTCGTACCTCGTCTTCAGTGATTCCTGCTCGAATGGACGCAGTACAGGTGGCGAGGATCCCCCGGGGCATGGGCACCAAGATGGGAGTGAAACTCAATGTGGGGTCCGTGGCTCCAAGACCCCTCAGATTTTGCAAAATCTCTGGAACATGACGATGAACGCCTCCAACCGAATAGGCAGCGGCGGAACCCATGATCTCTGATCCAAGGAGATTAGGCTTGAGAGCTTTTCCGGCTCCAGAGGTACCAGAGGCTGCCACGATCACCAGATCACTGGAGTCAACGAGATTATTCACGACCGCCGGAGCTAGGCCAAGTGTGGATGCCGTTGGGTAGCAGCCGGGTACTGCAATCCTTCGAGCCTCGGACAGGATAGCGCGCTGACCAGGTAATTCGGGGAGACCATAGGGCCAGGTACCAGCATGGGGGGTGCCATAGTACTTCTCCCAATCCTGGGTACTCGCCAACCGGAAGTCAGCCCCACAATCAATCACAAGTACATCGGGATCAATCTGGGCAGCAAGCTCAGCCGATGCACCGTGAGGGAGGGCAAGGAAGATGACGTCATGTTCTTCGAGGTTCTCAATAGTAGTGTCTTTGACTATCACGTCAGCTATGGAGGATAGGTGCGGTTGGACATCCCCCAGTCGTACACCCGCATTGGAGTGAGCCGTGATGGCTCCTATTGAGACCCGTGTGTGATTATTGAGGAGTCGCAAGAGTTCTCCCCCAACATAGCCGGTACAACCGACAACTGCTGCCTTATATCCCATGAGGCATAACTATGCCATAAACGGCATAGATATGCAACTCTGTCTGGGGTTTACGAGCGGATAACAGCACCCACCTGACGTCCGGCTTCAGCCACTGCAGCATCACGAGCAGCACTGGCTTCAGCTTCAGTAAGTGTACGATCCTGGGCCCTGAAAATGAGGTTAAAGGCAAGAGACTTCTTCCCCACACCGACTTGAGTACCCATGAATACATCGAATAGAGCTATGGATTCCAGCAGTTCACCTGCACCCTCACGCAATGCCTCCAAAACCGTTGCAGAGGGTACCCCCTCATCAACAACCAAGGCAAGATCCTGCTTGGTGGCCGGATGCTTGGACAGTGGAGTGATCTGGCCTGTACTAGGCGCCAGTTCGATGAGGGCATCCAAATCAATTTCGACTGCACACGCTCTGGCAGGAAGATTCCACTCTTGAACAATCTTCGGATGAATCTCCCCTGCCCATCCGATAGTGACAAACTCACCATCTTTCATAACACCCAATTCAGCGCAACGACCAGGATGCCAGGGAGCCTTGAGAGCCTTGCGGCGAACCATGGTTGTCCCCAGAGCTAAAGAAGCTATCTCGGCAAGATAGATTGCATGTACCCATGTAGCAGGCTCGCCTGGATGACGATCATTGGCAGGAAGCCATTCACCTGTGAGAACACCACCGAGATGACGAGGCTGATGAGGCAGACGAGCAAACAACTGCTCCACCTCTTCTTGACTTGGCCTCGTTGACACATCAGGCATGAGTGCAGGTCCTGTGTTGGTATCTCTGAAGATCAAACCACAATCGAAGAGAGCAAGGTCACTCAAACTACGTGAGGTATTCCTGTTGACTGCTGTAAAGAGTCCGGGCAAGAGAGTGGAGCGCAGATAAGGCTGCTCCTCAGACAAAGGATTTGCGATCCGTACCAAGGCTCTACGTTCGTCATCGGCAGTGATGTCCATCCGATCAAGATCACTGCCACTGATGAAAGGAAGCGGAATGGTCTCAGCGAACCCAGCCGCAGCCACGGCCTCAAGAACAGCACGCCTCGCCTTCTGGGCCCGGGTGTAACCGCGACCCAGAGGTGCCGACGGAATACGAGGCTCAATGACTCCAAAGCCGATCTTTCGACCAACCTCCTCAATATAGTCATAGGGATCAACCAGGTCGGGGCGCCATGTGGGTGGAGTCAGAATCCATCCATCCTTGTCAGGTACAACGCTGACACCAGATGCCTCTAGGATTTCAATCACCTTCTCCTTGGTGAGATCTATCCCAAGGATCCTTCCAGGAAGAGTCCAATCGGGGAACGAGATGGTTGGCATTGTTCGCGGAGAACCAGCGACGGTGATCTTGGAAGAGATAGTACCTCCCCCCAGGTCACGCAAGAGTTCAGCCGCTTTCATGGCAGCCGCATAGGCCACACCAGCATCCACTCCTCTCTCGAATCGACGTGACGCCTCTGAGGGAAGATAGTGGCGACGATAGGTACGTCCCACTGAAGCTGGGTTGAACCAGGCCGCCTCAATAAGAATCTCAGTTGAAGTCTGCGTGAGTTCCGTTGTCAGGCCACCCATGACACCTGCAAGACCAATGGGTCCTGAATCGTCAGTGATGAGCAGATCATCCTTGGATAGCACCCGATCAACGTGATCGAGGGTGGTGATCTTCTCACCTTCAGTGGCTTTGCGAACCCTAATCGGACCTTGAAGAGTTGTCTGGTCATAGGCATGCAAGGGCTGGCCTGATTCCATCATGACATAGTTTGTGATGTCGACAGCCAAAGAGATAGAACGTACGCCCACCGCTTTGAGTCGTCGTACCATCCATTCAGGCGTTGGAGCATCCGGATCGACGCCACCAACCGAGATCGCGACAAAGAGTACACAATCCTCACTGTCCAAGACCACTGGATAGCCATCGCTCACAGTGTCCGGAACTGGAGTGTCATAAGGATCATTGAAGACCCCACCTGTAACCTGGGCAGCCTCACGAGCCAAACCACGAATAGACAGGCAATAGCCCGTGTCTGGAGTCACATCAATCTCATAAACCGGATCCTTGGCACCCAGCAATTCAAGAGCATCGGAACCCACTTGAGGGTTGAGACAAGGATCGAAGATGATGATTCCAGAATGGTCATCACCAATACCTAGTTCATCTTCAGCACAGATCATTCCATCCGAGATGTGACCATAGGTTTTACGCGAAACAATCTCGAAACCACCAGGAAGAACACTGCCTGGAAGAACAACAGGAACATAAGCATCAACGCATACATTGGGGGCACCACAGATCACCCCACGAGTTGGCTGGCCTTCGGGATTATAGTCACCACAGTCGACCTGGCACCACCTGATGGTCTTGCCATTCTTTTGTGGTTCCTCCACACATTCGACCACACGACCGACGACGACCTTGCCAGTAATAGCCTGGGACGGATCATCAATCTGCTCAACAAGGAGTCCTGCTTGAGTAAATGCCTCCGCAAGAGGAACCACGTCGGCAAACAAAACCGCATGTGCGTTAATCCATTCGTATGATGCTCTCATCGGGCAACTCCTACCAATTGGCGCGAAAATCTCACGTCGCCTTCTGCGAAATCCCTCAGATCTGAGGCGCCATTGCGGAACATGACCGTACGGTCAACTCCCATTCCGAAGGCGAAACCTGAGTAGACATCTGTATCAATACCGGCGGCGGCCAACACACGCGGGTTGACCACACCGCATCCGCCCCATTCGATCCAACCTTCGGATCGACAGGTACGGCAAGCCCGATCTGGGTTACCCACAGACTCGCCATGACACTTGAAACATGCCAGATCAATCTCTGCTGAGGGCTCAGTGAACGGGAAATAATGGGGGCGCAACCTCGTCTTCGTATCGGACCCAAACATCGACTTGGCAAGGTGATCGAGGGTACCCTTCAACTCGGCCATTCCCAGTCCCTTGTCAACAGCGAGACCTTCAAGCTGATGGAAGACTGGCAGGTGGGTCGCGTCATACTCATCAGCGCGATAGGTCTTACCTGGGACTACGATGTACACCGGCAGGTCGCGGGTGAGAAGGGTACGCATCTGAACCGGTGAAGTATGTGTACGCAAGATCTTGTGATTTTGAGGAGGATCCAGGAACAAGGTGTCGGACATGAACCGTGAAGGATGATCTGGGGTGAAGTTGAGAGCATCGAAGTTCATCCACTCGGCCTCAGCCTCAGGACCCTCAGCGATCTCCCATCCCATGGCCACGAAGACATCACACATCTCATAAAAGAGCCCCGTGACCGGATGGAGTCCACCTTGGGGCCTCATCGAAACGGGAAGAGTGACATCAACGGACTCTGCAATAAGACGAGCCTCCATTTCCACCACTTCAAGTGCAGCTTCACGCTGAGCCAGGGCTGCTGAAATCGCACCTCGCGCAGCTCCAATGGCTTGACCAGCCTCCTTGCGATCCTCCTTGGGGAGATCCGCAATCCCCCTGTTGGCTAGAGCAATGGGGGAATTGTCCCCAACATGGGCGACCTTGGCCGCACGCAACTCATCCATTGTTGAGGCTGTCTCAAACGAGGCTTGGGCCTCAGCTACCAGACGACCTAATTCAGTCTTATCACTCATTGTTGTCCTTCCGATCCCTCAGCCTAGACGGCTCCACGCTGACGACTCGCCGTTATGTACAAGCACACAGCTGCGGCTGTGGAGAGATTCAAACTCTCTGCCTTGCCCCACATGGGGATTTTTACTACCTGGTCTGCCAGACTTTTCTCATGGGGTAACCCCCAGGCTTCATTACCCATGATCCATGCAATCTTTCCATCCAATCCACCTTGGGTTGCGATTGCATTCAGATCCTCTCCAATACCATCTGCGGCAAAGACCGAGAATGAGGATGCTCGGGCTCGTACTATTGCTTCGTCTAGGTCGACTCCTGTGACAATGGGGAGATGAAAGATCGACCCGACTGAGGCGCGTACTGTTTTGGGATTGGTGGGGTCAACAGAACCTGTAGTCAGGATCACCCCATCGGCTCCGAAAGCATCAGCACAGCGGATGACTGTTCCCAGATTACCTGGGTCGCGGATCTGGGAGCAGATCACGACGAGGTGGGCTGTGGGGGTAAAGACATCGTCCATGGTGAAGGCTGGGGTTGTACAAATCGCAAAGATCCCCTGAGGGGTGACCGTTTCTGCCAGATCTGAGACCTGCCTGGGGGTGAGATTCTCGTGACCTAGGGCTACGAGGTCAGGGAATTGTTTGGCAGCGTGGGATGATGCGAGAACTCTCTTGGCATGTCCACTGACTACGGCTTCACGTACTGCCTGGGCACCCTCGACAAGAAATTCGCCCGCCGTACTCCGGAACTTTCTATTCCGGAGACGACGAGCGAGCTTCAAACTTGTCGTGGTGATGTCATTCGACATGCTCAGGGGTGGCCTTCTCCAGGGCTTCCTGTGCAACCTTGACCAGAGCTGAGAAAGCTCCTGCATCGCGAACTGCGAGATCGGCGAGGATCTTGCGATCCACCTCAACACCAGCCAGCTTCAAACCATTGATAAAGCGATTATAGGTCAACCCTTCAGCGCGTGCGGCTGCGTTGATCCTCTGGATCCACAGAGCACGGAAATCGCCCTTGCGATCCTTACGATCACGGTAGGAGTAGGTGTACGAATGGAGCAACTGCTCCTTGGCCTTGCGATAGAGACGAGAGCGTTGACCGCGGTAACCCGAGGCCTCCTCAAGTACTACGCGACGCTTCTTCTGAGCATTAACTGAACGCTTGATACGTGCCATGATCTAACTCCTCACAGTCCCAAAAGTCGACGGATTTTTGGCGCATCCGAAGGCTGTACTACTTTGTCCACACTGAGGCGACGCTTACGCTGACGAGACTTATGCTCGTTCAAGTGGGACTTGCCAGCCTGGCGGTGTACCAGCTTTCCTGTACCGGTTACCTTAAATCTTTTTTTTGCACCTGAGTGCGTTTTCATCTTCGGCATATTCACTCCATCCTTATCCGTCGTTCAATCATCTGCGGCATTGGGCCTCCCCCTTGCTCACAGATCAATATCGGGGTCCATATTGTCTGCTGGCCCGCGCTTGCGCTTTATACGCTCAGCAGCGTGAGCACGAGACTCAGCATGTTGCTTCTGTTCTGCTTCGTGGTCGGCAGACCTTTCGGCTGCCTTCCTCTCCTTCTCAGCTTTCGCTTCAATCTTGGCCTCCGACTTCTTTCGCGTCGGTGCCAACACCATGATCATGTTTCGGCCATCCTGCTTGGGCGCAAACTCGACGATGCCGTCTTCAGCGACATCCTCTGCAAGTTTGTTCAAGAGGTTGAAACCAAGCTCAGGTCGTGATTGCTCCCGGCCCCTGAACATGATGGTGATCTTTACCTTGTCTCCCCCCCTGAGGAAACGCACGATATGACCCTTTTTCGTTTCATAATCATGTGCGTCAATCTTGGGGCGCAGTTTCATCTCTTTGATGATTGTGTTCGTCTGGTTTCGACGCGACTCGCGCGCCTTCTGTGCGGTTTCATACCTCCACTTGCCATAGTCCATGACCTTGGCCACGGGTGGACGAGCGGCGGGCGCGATTTCCACAAGATCCAGGCCGACATCCTGTGCCAACCTCAGAGCCTCGGCAACTCTCACGATGCCAATCTGCTCACCATCAGGACCGACAAGCCGAACTTCGGCTGCAGTGATCCGGTCGTTGATGCGCGGTTCGGTGCTGATAAGTCCTCCTTCAATAACAAAAGGCTTCCGCGCAAGCAGAAGCCCTTTCGACAAGCACGACCTAGTCGCGCCCTCAAAACCTGTCAGGAACCCCGATCAGGTGGGAGAAACCTCCACTTACGCACGGTGAGTTTACTCACCGAGGGTCAAGTGTACCAGAGAATTGGGTACTGCGGTGACTACGATTGCAAGCCTCCACCCACGGATAGATCATCGTAAACCCAGATGTACCTTCAATGCCTGATCGAGTTTACCTATGGCCCGAAGAAGATTCGGATCGCACCCTGACTGCCATCCATGACAGAATATGTACCGTCGCATATCAAAGAAAGGGACCGAACATGGCAGCAGATCATTCATTCGACCTTGTCTCTAAGGTGGATCGCCAAGAGGTGGATAATGCCATCAATCAGGCTTCCAAGGAGGTACGTCAGCGATTCGATTTCAAGGACACTGATACGACTGTGGCATGGTCCGGGGAGAATATCGAGATCGAATCAAGTACAGAGGAACGCGCCAAAGCAGCCCTTGATGTTCTCGAGTCCAAACTCATCAAGCGGGGTGTCTCTCTAAAGTCGGTCGAACCAGGTGAGCCAAGAATCTCTGGAAAGAGGGCCCACATCACATGCCTACTCAAGCATGGGATCTCCCAGGAGAACGCGAAAAAGGTCACCAAGCTCATTCGCGACGAGGGTCCCAAATCGGTCAAGACCCAGATCCAGGGCGATGAGGTACGAGTCACCTCAAAGTCCCTTGATGACCTCCAGGCAGTACAGGCCCTCGTCAAGGAAGCCGACTTCGATTTCGCTGCACAATTCACGAATTACCGGTAGTCGCCCATGAAACTCGTCACCTTCAATGTCAACGGTATTCGAGCAGCCGAACGTCGTGGGTTTCGGCCTTGGCTCGACTCAACCCTGCCCGATGTTCTCGCCCTTCAAGAGGTACGCTGCCCTAATGATCTCATTCCTGAGGGAGTCTTCGACGGGTACCACCTCGCCTATGACCCTGGACAACTTGCAGGCCGCAATGGTGTTGCTCTCGTCTCCAAGGTCAAACCCAGCCAGGTAAGAATCGGGATGGATGGCGATAAAGAGTTCACCCATGAGGGACGCTACATTGAAGCCGATTATGAGATCGATGGGACATCTGTAACTGTGGGTTCCCTCTACCTTCCTAAGGGTGCTGTACCCCAAGAATCTGAGGCGGCTAAAGCCAAGTTTGAACGCAAGATGCGGTTTTGTGCCATTCTGGAAAATCACATGAAGGCCGCCATCGCCAAGGCACAATCCACGGGTCGGGCGTACACCCTCCTTGGTGACTACAATATCGCTCGCACCCCACAGGATCTCTATAACAATAAGTCCAAGAAGCCCCTCGACGGCTACCTTCCTGAGGAACGCGAGTGGCTCACAACTGCCCTTAGTTTTGGCCTAATCGATGTGGTTCGATCCCTCCATCCAGATGATCAGGGACCGTACTCTTGGTGGAGTTGGAGAGGCGGATCCTGGCAGAGGGGGTACGGATGGCGTATTGATTACCATCTGACAACTCCTGATCTCGCCGCACGAGCCACGTTCGGTGATACCGACAAACCTGAAACCTACGAATCCCGGGTTTCGGATCATGCTGCCGTCGTCGTTGAGTACGCCTGAATCTAGGACTGCGATGAACGCCATGACAATTATCATTGTTGTCGTAGGTGTAGCCATTGTCTGGCTGTACCTCTTCTTCTCACTTATTAGGCTCACTCACCTCACCAAGGGTTGGGCCATCACTGCAACCATCGCCATGAGTCTGATTCTTGTGGGGTCTGTCCTTGCTGCGATCTTGAGTCGCATAATGGGTACCTCTGATTTCAGGGTACCCATTATGGCTGCCTCTCTTGGTATCTCTGTTGTCTTCTACCTATGTCTCGGCCTGATTCCGGTGGTTGCCATTGCTGGCGTCATTTGGTTTTTCACCCGTCCCCTAGCGGTACAGGCCACCCATGCGATGATCGAATCAGGACAGAGTACGGGCAAAGGCCGACTCCTGACTATCCGCATTCTCACCGTCTTCATGATCGTCATGAGTCTTGCAGTAACTGGCTATGGGTTTGTCCGAGCCCAGCAACCCAAGCTCTCCCCTGTGACACTTCAATTCGACTCGCTTCCCTCCAGTTTCGACGGTTTTACTATCGCGTTAATCACGGATCTTCACATAGGTGCTGCGACAAGAACCTCATTTCTTCCTAGTGTTGTTGCCCAGGTCAATGCCGCCACCCCTGACCTCATCGTTATCGCTGGTGACACAGTTAACGGGTCCGTTGAGGATCTGGGTGAACAGATGTCGATACTTGGTGACCTCATTGCCCCCTATGGTGTCGTCCTCACAACTGGCAACCACGACTTCTATCCTTGCGCGCCTCAATGGATGGAGTACTTTTCATCCCTTGGGCTAACTGTCCTTGATAATGATGGAATTCTTCTTCAGCGCGGACAATATCGCATACAGGTTCTTGGCATCCATGACAAACAAGGGGAAGGCGAGATGGCCCCTGACCTTGATCAGGCCACTCAACGAGTAAGTCAGATCCAACGCCTTGGTGGAGAGAGTTTCGGCATCCTTGTCGCCCATGAACCAGTACAGGTTTTCGATCCTGGGATGCGCGCCTCAGGTGTTAGTCTCCAGCTTTCGGGCCACACCCATGGAGGACAATTATTCCCTTGGGGAATCGCCACATTATTCAAGCAACCAACACTGGATGGGGTGCATCGCTTCAATGGGGTCACCCTGGTGACTTCACGCGGTGTTGGCAACTGGGCCTCACCTGTACGTGTTGGCGCTGATCCCGAGATCCCTATCATCACCCTAGTCACCACGACCGAGTGAGACCACGATCCACTTCGATGGTCAGGAATCACCAAAGGCGGTACGTACCTCTACTGCGGTGACCTCTTCAAGAGACGAGTGTACCCACGTGGGAGTGAAATCCTTATCGACGAGTTGTGCCCGTACCCCTTCTACGAAGTCGGGCCATGAGCAGAAGAATCTCCCTAACTGAAGATCTTGAGCAAAGACCTCCTCTTGGGTCATGGTGGCTGCGCGCCGGATAGCTTCGAGGGATACGGCTACAGACAGCGGTGACCTGGACCGGATTGTTTCTGCTGTGGTACGAGCGTGAGGCAGCTCGCTGGTTTCTAGTCTTTCAAGGATGGCGAAGATGTCATCGCCAGCGAAGGCGCTTTCCATCCATGCTGGAGGGGCTGTGGATTGATGTGTACCCTCAGTTAATTCATCGGTTAGTCCCACACCGGTCGCTAGGTCTCCTGTGATTGTGAGCCCGGTAAGCGCCATGTACATACCCAATTCTCCTGGGATCCTGGCAAGATGATAGCACATCCCTACATCGGGCCAGAGTCCGATGATGGTCTCCGGCATTGCCAGGACTGTGTCCGCAGTGATACTTCGATGGGATCCGTGGATGGAAACACCCATGCCACCACCCATGACAATGCCATGGATCTGTGCACGATAGGGCTTCGGATAGGAAGCGATCATGGCATCAAGGCAATACTCTCGGGCCAGCATTTCAACAGGATCGCCCGTTTCCTCGATAATCATCTGGCGCATCTCACGTACATCTGCACCTGCACAGAAGCCCCGCCCTGCTCCAGATATGACAACCTCATCTATCGTGGGATCCTCAGCCCATTCCTCCAGAACACGCGACATGGTCGCAATCATGTCGGACGTCAGCGCGTTAATTGCCTTCGGTCGATTCAAAAGAATCCGCCCCGTACCATCAACGACACTCACCTCTACGTCACCCATGATTCCTCCTCGCTTTCCTCGCGGATCCCAGATTTTGCCTTCCTCATTGATGATAGATCACAACTGGGGGTATGGATACTCCTTGATGTTGGTGGGAAGTACTACATGATCTGATAAATCACTCGAAGTGTGGGGGATAGTTCATCGCCATATCAGATAGGTGACATGAACCCAGTTCTTTTCTTGAACTGACGATAGAACAGGGCGAAGAGTACCCATACTCCAAGGCACACTATGGCAGCAATACCAGCGTGGAGACCATTGCGTTCTCCGTGATTGAGGCCAGCATAAAAGAGCATCAGGATGACCAGGAGTACTCCTGCCCGTTCGGCGCTCTTCGCAGTCGACGACATCGGGTACAGCAATCCTCCCCAGAGAAAGTACCAAGAGTGAAGGGCAGACACCGATAATGCCAAAGCGAGCCATGACCAGGACAGAGCCCTTATCGGTTGACGTGGACCATAACGAAGGGTGAAATAGATGATCAGAACTGCTCCAACACCCATGGCGATCTTCGATGTCCAGGCAACTATTGACGTACCTAAGGGATCAACCAGCCACTGTGCTATGCGCCCGACTAGGAAAGATGGGCTGATCGAAGAGACGGTTCCAGGTACGCTCATAGCGGAGATCCATCCCAATCCAAGTCCAGATGCCCAGGTGATCACCAGGAATACACCCACAGAAATCCCAACCGACACCACCGAAGTTCCCACAGCAATCCCAGCACGACGAATATCCCTCCATGACTCCAGTTTCTTGGTCATAAGGGGCAGGAATACCGCAGCCATGATCGCCGGCTGTTTGCATGCTGCAGCCAACCCAATCACCACTGCCCCGAGTGCCCACCATCGAGGATGTACCGCCACCCAGAGTCCCAAAACTACTAACCCCATCATCCATGCATCATTATGTCCCCCACCCACGAAATCGATGATCACGAGAGGATTCAGACAGGCGAACCAGATCACCCTCGCCTCATTCATGTTCAATCGGCGGGCAATTTTGGGAAGCAAGACCACGATCGCAACCACCCCAAGAATGGCGGGTACTCTCATCAGCATGGCCGCCAACCATGGCTGGCCTCCAGAAATCTCCACGATCACCCGCGAGATCTGCAAGCCTAAGGGACCATAGGGCGCAGGAGTGAATCTCCACACCCAGGAAACATAATCCGAAAAAGGACCTGGAACTAACCCCGGCCCTCCGTAATAGGGATTCTGCCCATGGTGGATCATCCATCCTTGGGCTCCATAAGAGTACATATCGTGACTGAAAACAGGTGGACAGACGAGAAAAGGAAGAGACCACACCGCCACTATTGCTCGTGGGTTGATTTGGATGTATCTTTCCTGCCGTAAGCTTAACCACCCATGGACGAGCAGTACTATCCCCAGGATTGTGACCATGGTTCCTATGACCCTTCCAGCAGGGCCCGCCAAATGAATCTGACGAAGCACAGGCCACATCGGGGAAACCTGCGGAAGGTAGGCCGGTGTCAAGGACCCAATCGCAATGCATAGTGTTCCCAGGAGGCCTAATCGGACCGGTCTGTGATTCAAAGCAGTTCTAAGAGCCTGCGAGATAACCAGTAGATTCCTCATCTTCACCATAAACTAGGGTCCATCCAGACTATCATCATCGAAAAGATAGGCGAGATGGTATTCCCTTTTGACAAGCACATAAGGTAGCGTGTGCATGAGGTAACCCACCACGGATTGAGACTATGCCCCTCTTAGCGTCGCACCAACTGCCACGTTGGATCAAAGCCCTGTGGTTTTCGCTGCGTTTACCAACACGCGGTCATGCCTTGGGCTGGTGGTTTGGCACCCGGATCGTTCTTTTCGCGATCTGGGCAATCTTCGACTTCAATACCCAAAGCGATGTCGTCTACTACTACCGACAGATCCACGAACTTTTCAACGGTACCCCACCTTCCGAGGTTCTTATTGAGTACCCCACTCCCCTGCTGTGGTTGCTCTCGATTCCCTACCTTCTTGGATTCGGTACACATATCGGCTACATGATTGCCTTCATCACCCTCTTTGTTGCTGGAGATGCACTGATGGGTTATGTCCTGTGGCGTAGCGCGCGGCAGTACGGCACGAACCCGAGACCTGCGGTTGCCTACTGGATCTGGTTCGTGGTGGCGACTGGTCCCATCATTTATATGAGGCTCGACTTCTTGACGGCAGCCCTTTCTGCAGCGGGCCTCATTGCTATAGTACGAGCCCATCGCTTCGCTTCCGGTGCCATGATTGGTATGGGTGCTGCCATCAAACTGTGGCCAGCCCTCCTGTGGCCAGCCACCATGAAAGACAAACGCGCACTACGCCAAGCCAGTCTGGGATTCTTTGGAGTCGGATCCTTCTTAGCTGTTGCCTCCCTGATCTACGCTGGATGGGAACGGCTTGTCTCGCCCTTGGATTGGCAAAGTGACCGTGGACTCCAAATCGAGTCCATCTTCGCTACCCCGGTCATGGTGGCACGATGGTTTGATTCTTCAACTCCCCAAGAGTGGACAGTCTATATCTCGAAGTACAACGCCTTCGAGATCCTTGGCCCGTGGACGATCACCCTCACTCATATCGCCACCATCGCAACGATCATTGGTGGACTCACGATGCTGGTCTTGTACCTGGGATGGCTTTTCCGCAGGGATCGTACACCTATTGAGGCTGGTACTCTCATGATCGTTGCTACCCTGATCATGATCATCACCAACAAGACCTTCTCCCCCCAGTACATGATCTGGCTTGGCGGCCCGGTCGCTGCTCTTTTGACCATCTCGGATCGACATCCTTCGACTCTTCCCAACCAGGGCCATCTCTTCTCTTTGATCTCAGCCTCGGGACATCTGACACGAGAGGATCATCTTCTTGTACCCCTTTCCTTGGCCCGCCATATCGCTATATGGACCCTGATCCTAGCGACCCTCACCCAATTGGTATACCCGATTCTCTATCCCCACTTTGTCTACAAATCCTGGATGACACCTGTGGCCTTGGTCGTCTTATCACTACGAAACCTCGGATTGGTGTACTTCTCGATTCGACTGATCTATCTGAGTTTTCGATCAATCGCATTCAGACCGCGGTAGACGAATCAGGCAGCTCTCTTTTCCAGTAGGCCTGTCTTGGGAACGAGTACTACTGGTCTCTCACCTCGGATCGCATCTGCATCGACGATGACTCGGGCAATCTCGGAACGACTTGGGACCTCGAACATCACATCGAGGAGGGTTTCCTCAACGATGGCCCGAAGCCCCCGAGCCCCTGTCTTCCTCTCTAAGGCAAGATCAGCGATAGCAGTGATAGCATCCTCGGTGAATTCCAGGTCAACCCCATCAAGTTCAAAGAGTTTACGGAATTGTTTGATCAAAGAGTTTTTCGGCTCAACTAGGATTCGGATCAAAGTCTCACGATCCAAGCCCTCAACAGCAGCAATCATGGGAAGACGACCAATGAACTCAGGAATCAGCCCGAACTTATGGAGATCCTCTGGCCGTACATGGCGGAAGAGCTCATCCTTGGATATGGGAGCCGCAATCTGGGTCTTCGTAAAGCCAAGCGGATGGTTACCCAAACGGGTGGCAACGATGTCCTCTAATCCGGCAAAGGCACCACCAACAATGAATAAGATGTTGTTGGTATTGACCTGGATGTAATCCTGATGGGGGTGTTTGCGGCCTCCCTGCGGGGGTACGGAGGCAACTGTTCCTTCAAGGATCTTCAAGAGTGCCTGTTGGACTCCCTCACCAGAGACATCCCTTGTCAGCGAAGGATTCTCCGCCTTGCGAGACACCTTGTCGATCTCATCAATGTAGATGATTCCGGTCTCTGCTTTCTTCACATCATGGTCAGCAGCCTGCAGGAGTTTAAGAAGGATATTCTCCACATCCTCACCCACATAGCCAGCTTCCGTCAAAGCTGTCGCATCTGCCATCGCAAAAGGAACATTAAGCATCCGAGCAAGAGTTTGCGCCAGATAGGTCTTGCCGCACCCTGTTGGACCCATGAGCAAGATATTCGACTTAGCGAGTTCGACTCTCTCCTCCCCAGACTTGGGAGCAGGAACCAGGTGTACGCGCTTATAGTGGTTATAGACGGCTACAGCTAATGCCTTCTTGGCGAAGTCTTGGCCTATGACATACTCATCCAGGAAATCATTGATCTGCTCTGGTTTGGGCAGGGAGTCCGTCACATTCAGTTCGCCAGCACCACTCAACTCCTCGTCGATGATCTCGTTACACAGGTCAATACACTCATCACAGATGTACACCCCTGGGCCTGCAATGAGTTTGATGACCTGCTTTTGGCTCTTCCCACAGAATGAGCATTTCAGCAGTTCACTGGACTCGCCTAGTCTTGCCATATCTTCCTCTCCAGGACCCGTTAGACTAGCTGCTCAGGATATCGTCAATGATGCCGTACTCCTTGGCTTCTTGAGCCGTGAGGTACTTGTCACGTTCAATATCAAGGGAAATCTTTTCAACATCTTGACCAGTGTTGGATGCAAGCATCTCCTCCATCTGTGTACGAATTCTCATGATCTCTTTGGCTTGGATCTCTAAATCGGAGGATTGCCCATAAGAACCATCACCAGAGATGGCTGGCTGATGGATCAGGATTCGCGAATTTGGCAAAGCCAATCGTTTTCCTTTCGTACCAGCTGACAGCAGGACCGCAGCAGCCGAAGCAGCTTGACCCAGACATACTGTCTGAATATCGGGCTTCACGAAGCGCATGGTGTCATAGATGGCTGTCAACGCAGTAAAGGATCCTCCTGGAGAATTGATATAGATGCTGATCTGTCGCTCGGCATCCATTGATTGCAGACACAACAACTGCGCCATCACCGCATTAGCAATATCGTCAGAGATGGGGGTACCCAAGAAGATGATTCTCTCTTCAAAGAGCTTGGTATAGGGGTCAACTCGGCGTACTCCGTAGCTCGTACGTTCCTCCCACTGAGGAATATAGTAGTCAGCCTGCGGCATCATGGGTGCTTGGCCACCAGGATATGAATTGATCGGCATGGGCGTTCCTTTAGGTAATGGGGGCGTCGGAGTTGATTTGACTAGCTCGCTCGAAGACATGATCGATGAACCCATAGGCCTTAGCCTCTTCAGCTGTAAACCATCGGTCGCGATCAGAGTCAATCTCGATCTGCTCCACGGTTTGACCAGTGTGCTGAGCAATGAGTTGGCTCATGGTCTTCTTGGTCTTCACCGACTGCTCAGCTTGGATTCGAATATCTGAGGCTGTACCACCAAGTCCACCCAGGGGTTGGTGCATCATAATCAGGGAGTGCGGCAAAGCGTACCTCTTCCCCTGAGCTCCAGCCGAGAGTAGGAACTGCCCCATGGAGGCAGCCATTCCCATAGCCACAGTGGAGACATCATTCGAGATCCACTGCATGGTGTCGAAGATCGCCATTCCAGAGTGAATAGCACCTCCAGGGGAGTTGATGTAGAGATAGATGTCTTTGACTGGATCTTCTGCATGCAGCAATAACATCTGGGCGCAGATGGCATTGGCATTTTCGTCACGAACCTCTGAACCAAGAAAGATGATGCGGTTAGCCAGTAACGCTTGGTAGACGGCGTCGTTCATGCTGCCCGATGATGCAGGCAATCCCAAAGTGGGGAAGGAAAAATCGCTCACGAGATGGAACGTTACCCTCTCACCACGACAAATCCGTGTTATCTCTCGAAATGTTCGCTTTCAGCACAGTTACTCAGCGTCAGTGGGAGGATTCAGGATCGATGCCACATCAATGACCTTCCCCTTGGTATCCTTCACCGTTGCCTTTGTTGCAATCACATCGAGAGCCTTCGATTGGCGGATCTGGGAGATCCATTCCTGGAGGTGACCATGGCTGTGCATGTGCTCAATCTCCTGGTCAGGGGTTGTACCGTTGTCTTGAGCCTTCTGTAGTACGAAATTCGTCAGATCCTGCTGATCTACGCTGACCTGCTCTTCACGTACAACCCTGCTCAAGATAATCTCGGCACGGATTCCGCGTTCAACTGATTCACGGGTACTTGCCTCAAACTCCTCAGGCGTAGATACCTTCGGATCACCGCGGCGTTGCAGGAACTCGTCCATGGTTATTCCTGCGGCCTTGAGCTGTTCATTGATCTGCGACAGACGCGACTGGGTTTCGTCGACAACGAGCGCCTCAGGAATCTCGAACTGGGTTGCGGAAATCACTTCATCAAGCACCTGGTTTCGAGCTTCTGAGATCTGCTCGTAGAGCCCCATTCTTTCAACAGCCTTACGTAGGTCCTCCTTCATTTCGTCCGCAGAGTCGAACTGGGAAACCATCTGGGCAAACTCATCATCGATTTCTGGAAGTACACGCTCCTCAACCGAGGTTACAGTGACCGTAATATCAGCAGTCTCACCCTCAAGAGCACCCCCAACGAGAGCCGATGAGAAGGTCTTTACATCTCCTGCCTTACAGCCCTTCACGGCCTCGTCAAGACCATCAAGCATCTGGCCAGAGCCAACAACATAGGTGAGGCCTTCAGCATTAGCATCATCTAGTTGTTTGCCATCGCGACTGGCTACAAGGTCAATCTTCACCTGGTCCCCATCCTTACAGGCGCGATCAACCTCATTCACTTCAGCGAAACGCTCACGCAAAACGGTGAGTCTTTCGTCAACAGCCTCATCAACATTCTCGGCTGGGTACACAGTTACGGACACTGTGGAGAAATCAGGGAGATCAAAGTCTGGCAATACATCCACTTCCACAGTGATCTCAACCGGCTTGCCATCCTCCAAAGAGCCCATGTCAATCTGCGGTTGGCTCAGTGGGGTCAAACCATGGGATTCCATCGCCTCGGCGTAAACATCAGGCAACATTGCATTCAAAGCTTCACCAAGAACAGTCTCACGACCCAAGCGAGCATCAATCATTCCTGGAGGGATATGCCCTTTACGGAACCCAGGAATAGTTATCTGGGATGCAAGTTCACGATAAGCCTTATTAATGGCGGGCTTGAGATCCTCGAAGGGAATCTCAATCGAGAGCTTGGCGCGTGTATCACTGAGTCTTTCAACTGTGCTGGGCAAGGTGTACTCCTTGGACTAGGGATGGGATTCAACCGCAGCTAATCGTACCGGCATCCTCCCCTATGGAGCGAACTCACGACGACTCACCTTAGGCAGCCTGGGCCTGTTCCCAATGGAATCTCGCGGTTTCCAGCCCCTGTTTCTCTAAATGTCGAACCTGAGCGATCGTCAAACCAAGCTCAGTGGCAATGGTTTTACGCGTACGTGGACGTCCCTCCCATCCTGTTCTTAAACGCAAAACCTGACTCTGTCTGGGGTCCATAAGATTAAGTACACGGGTGAGCCCCTCGTGTACCACTGCTTGTTCCATCCCTTGCTCGACACTCATATCGACGATCTCGACTTGGTCGAGGGTGACCCATGGGCGGGAACGATTATTGCGTACAGCAGACCGAATCCACATTCCTGCGTAGGGACCAAACCCGCCCTTCCTCCAGTCATATTTCATGACTGCATGGTGAAGGGCAAGACAGCCCTCTTGGAAGAGATCGGCCATGGAGCCACTCCCCCTCCTGACTGCCTCGGCTGCAATAACGCGTACGAGACCCAGGTGGGCCAAGATCAGTTCCTCCTTAGCTTGCCTACCTTCATCGACGAGAATTTGAAGTTCCTGGGGGGAGGCTTGGAGTGAACAGTGCCCCCCATCAAGGACCTCTTGGGCAATGAGTCCTGCTTCGATCCTCTTGGCTAGAACTGTCTCATGGTCATTGTGTGTGATGCTCATACCTATACTGTGACGGTTTCCATCTCACTTGTGGTCCTTCTCCACAGGATTACCCCGTCCTCATCGTGACAACACTTGCTTCTGTGAATCACCTCACAGATGGATATTACAATAATTGCTCGAGGGTGGAGGTACTAGACTTGCCTGTATGACCGGTTTCATCAATGATGAGGACCTCGACGAGGTACGCTCACGAGCACGCATTGATGATGTGGTCTCCCCCTATGTCACGCTCAAACCCTCTGGGGCAGGAACCATGAAGGGCCTGTGCCCCTTCCATGACGAAAAGACCCCGAGCTTCCAGGTCACCCCAGGACGTGGCCTCTATTACTGCTTCGGATGTGGCAAGGGTGGGGATACCGTCAGCTTCGTCCAAGAGATCAACAATCTTTCCTTCCGTGAGGCCGTCGAGTTTCTTGCCGATAAGTACGGAGTACGCCTGAGGTACACCGAGGAAGCAAAATCCGATGGAATTTCTAGGGTACGACTCCTGGAAGCCAATGCCATTGCTACGGAATTCTTCATGGACCATCTTGGTACCACTCCCGCAAAACCCGGTCGAGAGTTCCTGACCCAGCGGGGATTCGACCAGGAAGCCGCCCAAAAATTCTCCGTAGGTTTCGCACCTCGTGGTGGGAAAGAGTTGGCCGCTCATCTCAAATCCCGCGGGTTCCGTGATGAGGAAATCCTTGAAGCTGGACTGATGAGATCGGGGGGCTGGGACTTCTTCCAATCACGTCTTATATGGCCCATTCGTGATGCTGGTCAGGCTGTCCTTGGTTTCGGAGCTCGACGAATCTTCGACGATGATCGTATGCCTGGAAAGTACATCAACACACCGGAAACCCCGATCTACCGAAAATCCCATGTCCTGTACGGACTTGATCTTGCACGAACTGCCATTGGTACCTCCTCCCAGGCTGTCATCGTGGAAGGGTACACCGATGTCATGGCATGTCACCTGTCTGGTATTGGGGTTGCCGTTGCATCGTGTGGTACAGCCTTTGGTGCAGATCACGCCAAAATGCTCCAACGCTTGATGGGTGACCGAGCCTCCTCAGGGGAGGTGATCTTCACCTTCGATGGAGATGACGCTGGTCGAAATGCTGCACTGAAAGTCTTCAAAGAGGACTCTCTTTTCATCGCCTCAACCTGGGCAGCTATAGAGCCATCGGGCTTGGATCCTTGCGACCTTCGTTTACAGAAGGGGGATCAGGCGGTACGGGATCTCATTGCGCGCAAGATTCCTCTGTACATCTTCGTGCGAGACAACATCCTAGCCCAGTACGACCTCAGTCATCCTGATGCTCGCCTGGCTGCTGCGAGAGCCTGCGCTCCCCTAATGAAATCCATCAGGGATCAATCTAAGGTCAACATCTATATCGAAGAATTGGCTTTTCTGTTGAGTTTGGATCCGCGGATTGCGCGTCGTGAATTACTGTCGACCCCGAAATCATCCCAACAGCCACCCCCTATGAAGGAATCGGCTCCCACTGTGTCTGGTGCCACCCTTCCTGCCCCTGGAGATCGAAGCCTAGTGGCCGAGAGGGATACCCTGAAGATGATTCTTCAATCTCCCACCCTCTTTGATGGGGAGGAGCCTTGGTACTGTCTCCAAGAACGGGACTTCACCCACGGAGCCTACCGGGCTCTGTTTCGCACAATCCTGGCTGCTGGGTCGGACTATTCCCGTTGGACATCCACCATTATCGAACGTCTCACCCATGAGGATCTCAAAGATCTTGCACTCCAACTCAGTGTGGAACCTCCGCTCACAGAATTATCTGAACGTCATGCACGAGAGTACGCTGCAAAGCTCACGCTCGTCAGTATTGAGCGCGATCTTGTCGATGTAAAGTCCAAGCTTCAAAGGATGAATCCGATCACGGATGAGCAGGCCTATCAGGGGGTCTTCAAAGAAATGATCGACTTGGAAGTACGCCGTAAGGAACTCAAGATTCTTATCAGTGGGGACTGACAATCATTCACCATCAAAGACTGTGAGCCCTGACCATACACTGGCCAATTATGCATTATGTCGCATAAGTAGGAGATACTCATGATATGACAGAGCGAGCACAACTGTGGGCATCCACTATGAAAGGCCACGAGGATCGTGGCGTCGTCACTGCGCATACCAACAGTCGTACACATATTCGTTGTCCTCAACCCATCATGAGGCAAGATCGGGAAAGAATCGAGCAAGAGACCCTCGCTTTAGGCGCAACTCTTGCTCAAGGTAGCGGAAACAGAGCAGTACTAGAACAGCCTGATCCTTATCGAACCTGTTTCGAGCGGGATCGGGATCGCATCGTTCACTCCTCTGCCTTTAGAAGGCTTGCAGGCAAGACCCAGGTTGTGGTGTACCCCAAGGACCATCAAAGAACTCGACTCACCCATGCTTTGGAAGTTGCTCAAGTGGCTACGGCAATCGCTCGCGGTATCGGGGCAAATACCACCTTGACGGATGCTATTGCCCTAGGCCATGACTGTGGGCATGGACCTGGGGGGCATGCCTCCGAAGATGCCTTCGACCCCTATATTCCTGGTGGGTACGAGCACGGCCCCTGGGGTGCCGATGTGGTTCTGCGCCACCTTAACCTATGTAGCGAAACCTTGGACGGGATTCGGCGCCACTCCTGGTCTCAACCCGCTCCTGCGACTATTGAAGGCGAGATCGTTTCTTGGGCAGATCGGATTGCGTATTGTGCCCATGATCTTGAGGATGCGCTCTATGCGGGGATCGTCACCAGTACAGAGATCCCTGACACTGTGGTACAGGTAGCAGGAGGGAAAAGATCCCAGCAGCTTCGTGCCTTCATTGGTTCCATGATCGAAACCACATGTCGCGAAGGTACAGTAGGCATGGATCCCACGACCTCTACCGCTTTAGCTGCGCTTCGCCAATTCAACTATGAGCGAATCTATATGCGCGATGAATCTGTTGCCCAAGCAGAAGCAGTCATTGATATTCTCAGAGCCCTCGTTGATCACCTCATCAGCCATCCAGACCTGGTGCCAGATGACTGGCAAAGCCCCCCAGAAATCTTGGATAACCTTGACGAGAGGGTCTGGAGAGCAGTCGCCTACGTCGCAGGAATGACTGATCGTTTTGCCTTTGAACAAGCCGAAGCACTCGTAGGATATGACCTGACAAAGATACCTCCAGGTATTGGACGAGGGCTCTAAACATATGAACGCCGCCCCGAGGCGAGACGCTGCCTCAGGGCGGCTAGGGTGCCGCTCAACCCACCCGACGACTCCACACAGGAGTGGCTGTACGCTCAGAACCATGCAGGTATTGGCTGATCCCGAATTGCCTAATACCGAGTTCGAGCACCCACCGCGAGCGGCCAGTGGCCTATTAATCCATCACCAACCACATGGCAATGGTACCCGGCCAGTTCAAGTGGCCCCGCC
>JAIRQE010000028.1 GCA_031256725.1 Propionibacteriaceae bacterium | reverse complement strand
CTCGCACACCGAGGTCGGGGCACTCATGGAGATCTCATCAAGACCGTCATGCCCGTAGACGACCATAGCGTTTTCGACACCCAAGTTGTGGAGTACCTTCGCGAGCGGTTCTACGAGGTCTTCGTC
Source organism: Propionibacteriaceae bacterium (assembly GCA_031256725.1). Taxonomy (GTDB): domain Bacteria; phylum Actinomycetota; class Actinomycetes; order Propionibacteriales; family Propionibacteriaceae; genus WQYJ01. Next base: position 20,570 of record JAIRQE010000028.1, on the reverse strand, counting down.
GTAAACCCCCAAGAGTTCTATATTCGCTCCAGCCGGGTTGACGAGCGGGCCGAGGATATTGAAGATTGTACGGATTCCCAGCTCGCGACGTACCGGGGCAACAAACTTCATCGCAAGGTGGTAGTTCTGGGCAAAGAGGAAGCACAAACCGATTTCACTGAGGACCTCCAAGCTCTTCTCGGGGGTGACGTCGATCTTGACCCCGAGTGCCTCAAGTACGTCAGCCGCCCCGGAACGCGAGGTTGCTGCCCTATTCCCATGCTTCGCCACTCGTACCCCTGCTGCTGAGATGACGAGGGAACTCGTGGTCGAAATATTGAAAGAATTGGAGTGATCCCCTCCTGTACCCACAATCTCAAGGACAGGCATATCGTTGAGGAGGCGTACACAATGCTTGCGCATCCCCGCAGCTGAGGCAGTGATCTCGGTGATCGTCTCACCCTTGAGGCTCATGGCGGTGAGGTAGGCAGCCATTTGGATCTGAGTAGCTTCGCCGTTCATGATTTCATCCATCACATCCTCGGCCAGGTTATAGGGCAACTCTTGGCGGGTTACCGCCAGATGGATGGCCTCACTGATGCTTCGAGGATTGGACATGGGGGTACTCCTTCATTGCTTCTGCGTACCCTCAGTCTACGGGGCCAGTGATGACAAGAGTGTTACCGCCCAGATATTCCACAATTAGTCTTGGTTGCCATTCGTAGATTCCAGGAGACCTTCCTGGTGGGCAACTAAGACAGCTTGGGTACGAGTAGTAGTACCAAGTTTGGTGAAGATATGTTCCATGTGAGTCTTGACTGTTGCTGGGGAGATATACAGTCGGCGGGCGATCTCACGGTTGGTATATCCGTGGCTGACGAGGCCTAATACCTCAGTTTCTCGTTCAGAGAGAGGGGAGTCATCAATGGGGGTGAGTGTTGTCGTGGCAATCAACTCCTGATAGGACTCAGCTAGGTCGGTTTGGGATGCTTTGAGGTCTTCCAGCAACTCGGCTCTTTCGATAGCCCAGGTGATGACTGAATGAAGCATGGTACCAACCATGATGGTGAAGACGGCTATGACGACTCCGGCCACAGTGATGATCATCCAATCGCGGGTCAAGTTCCCCCGAATGAAAGATCTCACTCCAATGGCACAGGCAACGATCACGATCACAGCAGTATTCGCGAGGATTCCCGTACGAAGACGGGATCCGCTGGTGAACCATATCAGGGGGCAGACCAGGGCCAGAAGTACACTCGCTGGACTAAAAGAATAAGAACTGATCACCAGTCCAACGACTGCGATCACGCAGGTAAAACCGTGCCAGTGGAGCCGGTTCGTTTTTGACACATTTTCGTGACAGTGGGACAGGTCAGTTCGCACATGGTCTTCCATGTCGAACTGCTCATGAGTGATCCCCTCCCTTTCCACAATGCTATCTGGGATCTTGTGGTTGACAGTGAGTGATAGTTCAGGCCTCATCCCTAGGTACCCTGCGATCAAGATGACAAGTCCCAGAATCAACCCTGGCCACAAGGCGAAATCATTAGCTAGACCTAGAGCTAGTGTGAGAAGAATCAGTCCCACTGCAAGTACGTCGATCCATTCGGAATGCCACTTAATCACGGGGTCATCCTATCGATCCATACTCCGGGTCATGATCTGCCAACAGGCCAGGGTACACACCACTGTCATGACCACCAGGATCGTGAGAATCATCGGGGTCGAGACCTGGGTTGTACCAATACTCAAGGTGATCCCCATAGCCTCCATTGTGGGAGCATGAACGATCTCAGGAAGCCCAGCAATGACATCATGGGTGTAGGGCTTGCGTACCAGAGCGCTCGCCTGAGCAAACGGCAAACTGGAGAGAAGATCTCGAACCCCTGTGGGCAGGAGTGAGGCCGTGACATAGGTCTGCGCCAGGAATCCGAAGGTCGTACCTATGACCACAGTCAGACCAACAAAGGATTGCTCGGTTGTGAGCATGGAGACCAGGAATCCCATGAGCCCAGTGAAGGCTAGGGAACACACCATCAGCCATCCCCAGGATTCAAGTACTCCACCAAGCGAAAGGGGTACCCCTGTTGCCCAACAATAGGTCGTACCTGCTATGTATACAAGGGTTGTCATGATGACAGAGATCAGGGTGGCCGAGAGGAGATAACCGCCAGTCAGTGCCCACCGTGGGAGGGGAGAGACGAGGAAGTCACGCCAGCGGGCTCTTTCACGGTCTTGAACGAAGTACCCCAATCCAGCAAGCCCAGTGGTACCCGAGGCAATCACACAAGCCGAGACTATCAACCACGCATCAAGAAGATTCTCAGCATCCTGGTGAGTGGCCAATCCGCCAAAGCTGATCACCATAGAGTCCACGATGGAGGGTTTGAGGAAGAACATGATGAGTAAGACCGCAATCAATGCTCCGAGCAGTGAGAAGAAGACCGCAACCTTATCCGAGAAGAACAGAGAAATATTGCGTTTGACTAGTGAAAACATGATCACCCTTCACGTAGTTTTGAGCCAGTGAGGTTCAGGAATACGTTATCCATACCCCCATGGACCACCTCGAAATCCTCAATAAGATCGTTATAGGTGTTGAGTAATCCGAGGGCTTCATGGCAGGAATCCACGGGTATATGAACAAGATCGCGTTCCCGGGAATAGCTCACATTGTCCCGATCCAACACCTGGGGGATCTGCGACCCACGTATCTTCACAAGATTCTGGGAGTACTCGGCTCGCAAAGACTCTGGGCTGCCTTCAGCAATGATCCGCCCATGATCCATGATCGCCACATGGTCTGCCTGCTCAGCTTCCTCCATGTAATGGGTGGTGAGTACAACCGTGAGCCCCACACGCTGACGCAACTCGGCAATGGTCTCCCACACGAGGTTCCGCGATTGTGGATCAAGCCCCGTGGTCGGCTCGTCCAGGAAGAGTACCTCAGGGGAAACAAGCAGAGCACGAGCAATGTCCACCCGCCGTCGCTGCCCACCAGACAGGGTCCCATACTTACGTCCCAGGATCTCGCCAAGGTGAAGGCTGGACACCACGTCATCAATGGAATCCAACCCATAAAGTCGAGCACGGGTAGTGAGGTTGGCCCGTACCGTCAAAGGCATATCAAGCAGAGAATCCTGGAAGACGACCCCGATTTTCGAGCGAATAGCGGCATCGTCACTCCCGATCTGGTAAAGGTTCGCGTTGATAGAGTACGCCACTGTCCCGCTATGGGCTGGTGACAGGGTGGTGAGGATAGAAATCGTGGTGGATTTTCCTGCCCCGTTTGGTCCCACAAGGCAAAACAGGGACCCTTGGTTGACGGTAAAATAAGCGCGATCTACGGCGGTAAATGAGCCATAGGTACGCGTGAGGTCGGTCACCTCGATCATCGGTGGCATGGGTACTTTCTGGTGGATGAAGCTCGGTACTCCAGTATCACCACCCAACAACCCTTTCTGTCATCGGTCGAACGTCCGATTTCTGGCGGTGAGTGGTCTGCTCCATCAGACAACTGGTAGGGAATTGGGGTCGTCTGTAACTGGATCGTGGATGCTGAATCCAAGGTTGGTACAAGCGCGAGCCATCTGTTTGTCATGGGTGACTATGGTGACATGACCAGAAATTCCACCACTAAGAACTCGTTCTCTCTACGAAGTTTGTGAGCATGATACTTCCTTGGGGGGTGAGTACAGATTCAGGGTGGAATTGAACTCCGAAGACCGGGAGGTGGTGATGTTCCACGGCTTGGATCTCCCCATCGTCGGAGATCGCGGTGACCTGAAGTACATCGGGTATGGTGGATGGGTCAGCAGCTAGAGAGTGATAGCGACCCACCTGTACCTCAGAATCAAGCCCTGCAAAGAGCGGGGAATCCCCAAGAATCGAGATCAGTGAGGACTTCCCATGCATCAGCGACTGGGCGTGGGTGATGGTGGCCCCATAGGCTTCGCAGATCCCCTGATGACCCAGACACACACCAAGGATGGGGAATCGTCCGGCCAGTTCCTTCACGACATCGATACAGATTCCAGCATCACGAGGGTACCCTGGCCCAGGGGAGAGGATGACGTGGGAGGGGGCCATCTCAGCGACCTGGGAAACCGTCAGGGCATCATTGCGTACCACCTGAATATCGGGGTTGATCGCTCCCACCATCTGATAGAGATTATGGGTAAAGGAATCGTAGTTGTCGATAATGAGGATCATGAGGTCACCTCAGATGTACTGTCTGGATCCTGCGCACTGTGACTTTGCGTACCACAGGGTGACGAAATGGGAGAAGTGAAACTTTCCCCGTCATCCTGTGCACAGTCGCAGGATCTAGAATCACGACCAGGATTCTGAGCATCCCCTAGGGCGGTGATGACGGCTTTCATCTTGTTAATCGTCTCTTCCCATTCAGCCTCGGGGTTGGAGTCAGCCACGATCCCGCAGCCGGCTCGTACATAAATATTGTCGCCCTTCTTGTAGGCAAGACGGATCGCAATACAGGTGTCCATGTCGCCGGTGGTGGAGATGTACCCAATCGCACCCCCATAGATTCCGCGCTTGACCCCCTCCAGGTCGTTGATGATCTGGCAGGCCATGATCTTGGGTGCACCAGACAGAGTGCCAGCAGGGAGTACAGCCTGGATCGCGTCCATGGCAGTGACCCCTTCGCGTACCCTCCCTGATACGACAGAACCGATGTGCATGACATGGGAGAAGCGCAGGATCTCCATGTACTCGGTGACTTCGACACTACCAAAGCGCGAAACCTTACCAATGTCGTTGCGGCCCAAGTCAACCAGCATCGTGTGTTCGGCAAGCTCTTTGGCATCGGCAAGAAGATCGGCTTCCAACTGAATGTCTTCGGCCGGAGTTGTACCCCTGGGGCGGGTGCCAGCCAAAGGGAAGGTCATGACCTCATCGCCTGTGAGTTTCACCAGGGTTTCGGGACTACACCCTGCCAACTCAAGGTCGTCCGAAGAGAAATAGAACATGTACGGACTTGGGTTGGTACGTCGCATGAGTTGATAGGTTTCGAAGAGACTGCCTTCCGCAGGAGCACGCAACCGGTTCGAGGGTACGACCTGGAAGATGTCCCCCTCAACGATATGCTCCTTGGCTTTCGCGATGATGTCGACGAACTCTTCCTTGGAGAACAGTGCCTCAAACTCGCTGGTGGTACGCAACCGGGGCATCTCGGCCATCTCACCGCAGGTCACCACCTGGGCCATCTGTTCAAGTACCTCCGCCGCGCGCGAGTTGAGTTCCGAAAGTGATTCAGGACCCGAATCGCTTAGTCGAGCGCCAGTCTCCGTATCATCCTGAGTAAGGGCTTCCTCGTCATTGCGAGCGTCTCCCTCGTCATCCTGCGCGCAAGTCGCAGGATGACGACCCATCGAATCAGCTGACGGCAGGGTTATCGTATGAATTAGGTACACCTCATCAGTAAGGTGGTCGAAGGCGATGACCTTGTCGAAGTACATCAGGTCTATGTCACGGAATCCTTCTTCATCGTACGAATCCAGTCGAAGACTCGGCTCGGCGTACTTAATATAGTCATAACCAATGTACCCCGCGAAACCTCCAGTGAAGGGTGGCAGGAAGTCAACTCGTGGCCCAGCAATGTCGGTGAGAAGGGTGGACAGCCAGGCCCCAGGAGTGGTGGTCTCATGGTGGGTTACCCGCCCAGGTTCGCGGATTGTGACATGGCCGTCCTTGCAGAAGAACTCCAGACTCGGATCATATCCGATGAAGGTGTACCTTCCTGTGGAGTCGGCATCCTCCATGGATTCCAGGATGAAGCAGTGGTGGCTGACCGTTTTGCACGCCAGGAATACTTCGATAGGGGTACGTTTAACTCCAGTGAGTTTGAGGGCAATAGGGGCACTACGATAGGAGCCACTCCATGACTGGAGGGTTGCTAGATCTATCACAAGCTGGGAGGACACCACGAGATACAAGTATCCACGAGTACAAGGGTGGTTTGTGGGCTGTCTCATTGGGGTGTCAAACTCGGTTCGACCCAAGGGGAAATCTAGCGTACACTAGTCCCTTGTGGTCATTTGACCTAGGCTGTCCTGCGCCTTCCCAAGGGCAGCTGACCAGCAGAGGGCAATAGCTCAATTGGCAGAGCAGCGGTCTCCAAAACCGCAGGTTGGGGGTTCAAATCCCTCTTGCCCTGCACGGGAAGGCAGTGTTTGTACGGCCTCAAGTAGAAGGAAGTTCAGTGGCTGCAAAGAAGGCCAAGGGCCCACAAGAGCCCGATAAGGATATCACTAAAGATGTCGATGCTGCCCTTTCGGCTGAGGAGACATTAGATGACGCCGTTGAAAGCGCTGCTGATACTGCAGCGGAGGTCCTTGAAGACGCCAGTGCGGATGCTGCTGAAGCAGTAGGCAATACGGAGGATCTGATCCAAAGTATTCGCGACACTGCTGTACCCATTGACGATGCTGTGGACGCTGTTGAAGAGGCCTCAACTGAGGTCCCTGATTTCGCTGAAGCTGTAGTCGAGGAAGCTGAAGAGGCTCCCGAGGATCTCGAAGAAGAGGTTGAGGAAGCGTCTATTCTTTCCTTATTCCGTGGTATCGATGAAGACGACGACGATAATGACGACGAAGACTCCGATGACGACGAGTACGAAGATGACGAGTACGAAGATGACGAGGAAGACGAATCTGACGACGCGAATGATGATGACGACGAGGACGAGTCTGAATCCGAGGATGAGGATGACGACTCATCGGAGGATGTCGAAGAGTCTGCCGAGGTAGTACAAAAGCCAAAGAAGAAGTCTGCAGAAGAAACTCCCAAGGACGCCAAAGCCGACAAGAAGGCTAAGAAGGCTAAGACAACCCAAGAGGATCCAGAACCGACCAAGGCTGCGGCCTCGGTCGCCAAGAATCGTCCCACTCGTTCGCGTGCGGAGGCTACAGCCGACGATGGCCCCAAGAAGACGAGCTTCGGTGAATTCCTAGGTCAGGTTGTTCAAGAACTCAAGAAGGTTTCGTGGCCTTCAAGCGCACAACTGTGGCAGTTCTTCCTAGTTGTTCTGATATTCGTGGTCGTGATGATCGCATTCATCGGAGCACTTGATCTGCTCTTCGGTTGGTTGATGTTGAAGCTGTTTGGCTGAGGATAGGGAATATGAGTGATGAAGACATTGTCTTCGACGACACGGAGCTGAATCTGGATCTCAGCGAAGAGGTAGTTGAGGAAGACCTTGGCATTAATCTCGACCTCGGTGGTGAAGAGGATGAGACTGAGGATGAGACTGAGATCCGTCTGGATTCTGATGAGCCTGAAGCTGAAGTAGACCAGGATGAAACCTCATCTGATGAGGCTGATGCTCTTCGCGAAGAGATTCGTGCGGAACTTCAATTGAAGGTTGGTGATTGGTACGTCGTCCACACCTACTCTGGTATGGAGAAGAGGGTTAAGCAGAATCTTGATTCTCGTGTGAAGACCCTCAACATGGAGGACTACATCTACGAGACTATTGTTCCAACAGAGGATGTCGTCGAGATCCGTAATGGAGTCAAGAAGACCGTCACCAGAACCGTACTTCCTGGATATGTCCTTGTACGCATGGATCTGACTGATGATTCGTGGTCAGCAGTACGACATACCCCATCAGTGACCGGATTCGTGGGTCATGCCAATGATCCAGTGTCCTTGAGCATGGATGAGGTCATTGAAATGCTTCTCCCCGCAGCCTTGGCACTCAAGGCCGACAAGGAGGGTGGCAAGCCGGTACGCAAGAAGAAGGTAGAACTGGTCGATTTCCAGGTCGGCGATTCCGTCATGCTCACCGAGGGGCCATTCACAGGGGTCCATGCCACGATCACTGAGATCGATACCCACAATTCGCGACTCAAAGTCACCCTTGAGTTCATGGGTCGCGATACACCTGTGGATCTGACTTTGGATCAGGTTCAAAAGATCTGATTCAATCCCTGTTTCAGGGAATTGAGTTCACGGAAGGCCCGTGTACTCTTCTGCGGGATTCCCCGTGGAAACCCCCACGGAAGGTCCGTGGGATAAGGAAGGACCCTAATGCCTGCCAAGAAAAAGGTTGCAGCCCTTGTCAAGGTTGAATTGCAAGCTGGCTCAGCCACACCGGCCCCTCCGGTCGGTACAGCTCTCGGCCCTCATGGTGTGAACATCATGGACTTCTGTAAGCAGTACAACAATGCAACAGAGTCACAACGTGGCACCGTGATCCCAGTCGAGATCACCATTTATGAAGACCGTACCTTCTCGTTCATTACGAAGACCCCTCCTGCGGCTGTACTTATTAAGAAGGCAGCTGGCTTGACCTCGGGTTCATCGAATCCGCTCAAGACCAAGGTCGGCTCGATTACGAAGGAACAGGTCAGGGAAATTGCTCAGGTCAAGATGCAAGATCCTGGTTTCAACGCTAATGACGTTGAGGCAGCGATGAAGACCATTGAAGGATCTGCCCGCTCTATGGGCGTGACCGTCGACGCATAACCCCAACAAGTGGAAGGGGAGTGCTCCCCGAACCACAACTGGAACAGCCACCATACGCGGTGGCATACATGAAAGGAACCAGCTATGAAGCGCAGCAAAGGCTATCGCGCAGCCGAGATTAAGCGCGATCCACACAAGCTCCATTCAGGGGCAGAAGCCATCGCTATTGTGAAGCAGATGGCCTCAGCCAAGTTCGATGAGACCATCGAAGTGGCTATGAGACTTGGTATTGATCCCCGTAAGGCGGACCAGATGGTTCGTGGTACGGTCAACCTCCCCCACGGTACAGGTAAGACGGCAAGGGTCCTCGTCTTCGCTACTGGTGAGAATGCAGCAGCTGCTGAAGCAGCGGGTGCTGATGAGGTTGGCGCAGATGAGTTGATCGACAAGGTAGCCGGTGGGTACCTCGACTTCGACGCTGTCGTCTCGACCCCTGACCTCATGGGTAAGGTCGGTAAGCTCGGTCGTGTACTCGGCCCCCGTGGCCTGATGCCCAACCCAAAGACTGGCACGGTGACTATGGATGTTGCCAAGGCTGTCACCGACATTAAGGGTGGCAAGATTGAGTTCCGTGCTGATCGTCACTCCAACCTCTGCTTCATCATCGGGAAGGCCTCCTTCACTGAAGAGCAGTTGCTGGAGAACCTGAATGCTGCCTTGGACGAGGTACTCCGCCTCAAGCCGAGTGCATCGAAGGGTCGCTATGTGCGCAAGGTAACAATGTCCTCCACGATGGGTCCTGGTATCCCTATGGATCCTTCCCGTCGTTCAGGTTCTGAAGCCTGATTTTTTCTAGATCTGCCCCTAAGCCTGGAGGTTTGGGGGCAGATCTGTTTTCCGAAGAATCCTCTGCCGGTTGCAATTCTTGCTTTATTAGGAGAACACTAATATGGGTGACCATTTACTGATGGTGATAACCAGGTCAGGGGTAGTGTCAGGTCGCTTTGATGGTGTCTTTAGTTTTCCTTTCTGGTGGGGGTGGGTTTTGGCTCGGTGTGAAGGGCGGTTCTTGCAGTGAACTTTTAGGGCAGTTACTGAACAAGGAAGACTGTGGACAAACCGCATCCACAGCCAAGGTCCAGAATCCGGGTGCTTTCATCAGGCAGACCCTTTGGTTGCGAAATTCCGTATAGAAGATCGATCCATTGAGCCAAGATCCCAAGCCAGTGGTAACAGTTCAGCCAGTCTCCATATCGAACCTGAAACGAATCGAACGAAGTCCGAATTTAATCCAGAAGTGTCGGACTGGTTCAGAACAGTTCGGTTTCGATGGCATTCCGTGTGATGTCCTCACCGGCTTGGGTTTTGCGCGACAGATAGGAACGGAGGTCATCCCAACTCAGGTGGTCTTCGCCTGGCAACTCCACAAAAGAGTAGTTGGTACCCTCGTCGTCAAAGAGTAACAGGTAGCGCGTTGAGGGTAGTACCGACATGGTTATGGTGCTGCGGTGTTGGGTCTTGAAGCGGCTGGTTCCTGGATTCAGTACCGAGTATTCCAGCTCCAGACTGTGTGACCCAGGAAGCAAGGAAACTCCATCAGCGAAGGTGTAGGCACGCTGGCCATCCACCTTCTCCACTGATAGGCACCTTATCCAACCGTCATGACTCTTGCACGGAGTAATGATGAAAGCGGCTTGAGGGTTCTGGTTATAGAAGCTCTTAGCTTGAGAGTTTCTTCTCTGTTGGAGAGCTAGAAGAATACCGAACACGATGAAGATTAGGATGCAAAAGCCAACAGGAATTATGAAGCGAAGATTCCATATATCTACTAAAGGAAACAGCAAATCCACGCAATTATTCTAGCGTAACGCTAATGACGTAGCGCGCGATAGACAATTGGGAGCACGGTTGGCGTAGAGAGTAAACAGGGTTCAATCATCGGTTCGTCTGGCGATACAGTGAGCGCGGATTGAATCCAAGCCATTCCAGAGGCGACATTCGACAAGCGGATAATCGTAGTATTGGGGACTTTCGATTTAACGGTGTAAGCGGCGGTTTTCATTAGCGTTCCTCTGCGGCCGGCATCCGGTCTGCGAAGGTGATATCGAAAACGCCAAACGCGGGTTTCTATCATTATATTGATATTACATATATAGCGTGGGGGCGGCCCCTCGTTGAGACTGTCTGACAACCGAGATCACCGAAAGCACGGCCACCAACCATACCCAAGTAACCCCACATCAGTCCACATCTTCGCGTCAGGCACACGCAGACCTTCCCGGATATTTAAATGAGGCTAGTCGGGGATTTGGTACCGGTGGTACTCAGTGCGTAGAATGTCTAGAGCCGAAGACCGCCGGTTGTTAGCTTGTACTAACTGAAGAATCCCAGGATTGGCCCGCGCAGGTGAGAATATAGCGTACGCGTACGCCCTGATCTCCTGTGCGAGTTCAGGGCTTTTTTGTTGGCACAAGATGGCAGCCAACGGGCTTAGGTGTAACCAGGAAGGAGACCTCATGGCGAGGCCAGACAAGGAAGCTACTGTCAAAGAGTTGAGCGAACTGTTCAAGTCTTCGTCGGCAGCCGTCCTGACTGAGTACCGTGGACTATCGGTCCAGGCGCTCATGAATCTGCGCCGCTCCCTCGGAAGCGACGCCACGTACTCCATCACGAAGAACACTCTCACCCTCATCGCTGCCAAAGACGCTGGAATCGAAGGACTCGACGACCAGCTGAAAGGACCAACAGCTATCGCCTTCATCACTGGAGACGTGGCTGGTGTTGCGAAGGGGTTGAAGAACTTCGCAAAGGAGAATCACGCACTGGTCATCAAGGGCGGCTACATGGACGGAAAGGTCCTGGATGCCGATACAGTCAAGAAACTCGCGGATCTCGAATCCCGTGAGGTACTGCTGTCCAAGATGGCTGGAGCAATGAAGGCCAACCTGTCCAAGGCTGTGTACATGATCGCCGCGCCACTTTCCCAAGCGGCACGTTTGATGGGTGCACTCCAGGATGCGGCCACTGCTAACCCAAGCCTGATTGGCGGGGCTGGCGCCCAAACAGCCGTTGAAGCGGCACCCGAGGCTGAAGCCTCAACCCCCGCAGCGGACGCTGCCGAAGAAACACCGGCAGAAGTTGCCGCAGAATAGGAAGGATGCCAAACATGGCTAAGCTCAGCAAAGAGGATCTCCTTGACGCTTTCAAGGAAATGACCCTCCTCGAACTCTCTGAGTTTGTGAAACTCTTTGAGGAAACATTTGAAGTGACCGCAGCTGCTCCTGTCGCTACTGTCGTGGCTACTGCCCCTGGTGGCGCTGCTCCGGCTGAAGAGGCTGAAGAGAAGTCCGACTTCGACGTCGTACTCGAATCCGCTGGCGACAAGAAGATCCAGGTCATCAAGGAGGTCCGTGCACTCACGAGCCTCGGCCTGGCAGAAGCCAAGGCTCTCGTTGAAGAGGCCCCGAAGGTCGTCATCGAGAAGGTTTCCAAGGATGCTGCTAACAAGGCTAAGGAGCAGCTCGAAGCTGCTGGCGCCACCGTTAGCGTTAAGTAATTCCACGGGTAGGGTACACCTACTCACCACAGTGGCCATCCCTTTTTGGGGTGGCCACTGTTTCGTTGTACGCAACCAAACCCTGATTCCTCTAAGCTTAGTTCCAGTGCGCGGCTTTTCAAGGCGCGTGGGGTGGACCCCGGAAAGGATGATCTCATGAGACGTGCTGTGATCTGTACCCTGGCCCTATTGTTCGGTTTGAGTGCCTGCTCTGGGGGTGGGTTCACGGAATCTCCGCAGGCCCTGGCAAACAGTGTGAGTACCCAGCTAGAACAGTACGGACTCGCTGGGCATAGCATTGATTGTGGAGAGGATCGCATATCAATTGAGGTGGGGAAGACCGTTCGATGTACGATGACGGTTGCTGACGACCCTATGATTTTTGAGATACTTGTGACCTTCACGTCTAGTGACGGCGTCTCGTATACCTATGAATACGAGGTTCAGGAGAAGAGTTGAGGAAGATTTCGTACTCATAATTCTTCCAGGAAAATCACTGATCGGCAGAGGGAGATAGCGCTCAAAGCATTCGCTATACCCAAATTGTGACCTAGAAAATGCACACAAGCCCAGGATCGCGGGGTACACTAGTTGAATCTTGGACGACGCCGTCCAGACTGTCGTAGCTGGGGCTTGCATTTGATACGCCCCTAGGCTATTGTTGTACTTTGCCTCCGCATGCCTTTTCGTGTACGCGTGTACATGATCACAAGGCATGCCTTTCCACCTGGCGAGTTCTGGAAGGACCGATCTTGGCCGCCTTGCGTAGCGCAAAGAAGAACCATCTTATTTCTGGTACCGATCGAGTGTCTTTTGCGAAGATTCATGAGCCCATGGAGGTGCCAAACCTCCTCGATCTGCAAAGGGATTCCTTTGACTGGCTTATTGGCTCCGAAGCATGGAGAGCTAAGGTAGCTGATGCCCTTGAACAGGGAAGAAATGATGTCAACCCCAAATCAGGTCTTGAAGAGGTCTTCGAGGAGATCTCTCCCATTGAAGACTTTGGTGGGACGATGTCATTGTCATTCCGCGAACCGAGGTTCGAGGACCCGAAGCATCTGATCTCTGAATGCCTAGAGCGTGATGCGACCTATTGTAGGGCGCTCTACGTGAAGGCCGAGTTCATGAACAATGAGACCGGCGAGCTCAAGGAGCAAACGGTGTTCATGGGAGACTTCCCCATCATGACACCGGACGCAACCTTCATCATCAACGGAACACAGCGCGTTGTTGTGTCCCAGTTGGTCCGCTCTCCTGGTGTCTACTTCGAGGTGACCCCAGACAAGACTTCAGACAAGGACATCTACACCGCGAAGGTCATTCCTTCGCGTGGTGCCTGGCTCGAGTTTGAGATCGACAAGCGCGACACTGTGGGTGTGCGTCTAGACCGCAAGCGTAAGCAGTCTGTGACAGTCTTCCTCAAGGCCCTTGGCTGGACTGAGGATGAGATTCTTGAAGAGTTCGGCGAGTTCGAGACCATGAGGATCACCCTGGAGAAGGATCACGTCCACACTGAGGATGAGGCCCTGCTCGACATCTACCGCAAGTTGCGTCCAGGTGAGCCCCCGGCTCGCGAGGCTGCCAAGCAGTTGATCGACGGGTACTACTTCAACCACAAGCGTTATGACCTCGCCAAGGTTGGTCGCTACAAGATCAACAAGAAGCTTGGTTTGACCCTCCCGATGGATTCCCAGATCCTCACTAAGGAAGACATCACGGCCACCATCCGCTACCTGTGCGCGATGCATGAGAGTTCCCAGGATCGCGAGAAGATCAATGGGGTTCCCTCAATCAACGGTGTTCCTATTGAGACTGACGACATCGACCACTTCGGGAACCGCCGTCTGCGTACCTCGGGCGAGTTGATCCAGAACCAGTTGCGTACGGGCCTATCCCGCATGGAACGCGTTGTTCGTGATCGAATGACCACCCAGGATATTGAGGCCATCACACCTCAGACCCTGATTAACATCCGTCCTGTGGTGGCAGCTCTGCGTGAGTTCTTTGGTACCTCCCAGTCCTCCCAGTTCATGGACCAGACCAACCCTGTGGCTGTGTTGACGCACAAGCGTCGTCTGTCTGCCCTGGGTCCTGGCGGTTTGAGCCGTGACCGCGCCGGTATGGAGGTACGAGACGTTCACACCTCCCACTATGGTCGTATGTGCCCCATTGAGACTCCTGAAGGCCCAAACATCGGTCTGATTGGTTCTCTTGCATCCTTTGCCCGTGTGAATGCTTTCGGCTTCATTGAGACGCCGTACCGTAAATGCGAGAAGGGTCACGTGACAGATCAGGTTGAGTACCTGACTGCTGACGAAGAGGATCGCTACGTGATCGCCCAGGCGAACGCCAAGGTGGACGAGAAGGGCAAGTTCATTGAAGAACGAGTCCTGGTTCGTATCAAGAGCGGGGACGTCGACCAGGTAGCGCCTGAAGAGGTGCAGTTCATGGACGTTTCCCCTCGTCAGATGGTGTCCGTGGCAACCGCGCTCATCCCCTTCCTGGAACACGATGATGCTTCCCGAGCCCTGATGGGTGCCAACATGCAACGCCAGGCGGTCCCACTGATCCGCAACGAGGCTCCGCTTGTGGGTACGGGTATGGAATATCGTGGTGCTGTTGATGGTGGCGAGGTGACCCTGTCTGAGAAGGCTGGGGCAGTACGCTCCGTGTCAGCAGACATCATTGAGATCGCCAACGATGACGGAACCTACTCTGCATACAAGTTGAAGAAGTTCATGCGCTCCAACCAGGCGACCTGTATCAACCAGCGCCCCCTGGTTCGTGAAGGCCAGCATGTCGAGGTGGGTACACCTCTGGCTGATGGTGCGTGTACGGATCGTGGCGAGATGGCTCTCGGTCGTAACCTGCTCGTGGCCTTCATGCCATGGGAGGGCCTTAACTATGAGGACGCTATCATCCTTTCCGAGCGTTTGGTACAGGATGACGTACTCACCTCAATCCATATCGAGGAACATGAGGTTGATGCCCGTGATACGAAGCTCGGCCCTGAGGAGATCACCCGCGATATTCCAAACTCGTCGGACGAGGCACTAAGCAACCTCGACGAACGCGGCATTATCCGTATCGGTGCTGAAGTCACCCCTGGTGACATCCTCGTGGGTAAGGTGACCCCGAAGGGTGAAACCGAACTTACACCGGAAGAGCGTCTCTTGCGTGCAATCTTCGGGGAGAAGGCTCGTGAGGTTCGTGACACCTCGATGAAGGTTCCCCACGGTGAATCCGGAACCATCATCGGTGTACGCGTATTCAGCGTGGATGACGAAGATGAGTTGGCGCCAGGAGTCAACCAAATGGTCCGTGTCTATGTTGCCCAGAAGCGTAAGATCTCTGTGGGTGACAAGATGGCTGGACGCCACGGAAACAAGGGTGTTATCTCCAAGATCCTTCCCCAAGAGGACATGCCTTTCTTGGAGGACGGTACCCCAGTAGACATCATCTTGAACCCCATGGGTGTGCCTTCCCGTATGAATGTCGGTCAGGTACTCGAAACCCATCTCGGATGGGTGGCGAAGTCTGGATGGGACATCACCAATGTGGATGAGCCGTGGGCTGAGCGTCTGCGCGACCACGGGTTGGATACCGCCGAACCGAATCAGCGCGTTGCAACCCCAGTCTTCGACGGTGCTACTGAATCCGAAATTACTGGCCTGTTGGCTCATGGTCGCCCCAATCAGGACGGCCTGACTCTGGTCAATTCTGGTGGTAAGGCGCGATTGTTCGACGGTCGCTCCGGTGAGCCCTATCCTGAGCCGATTGGCGTGGGATATATGTACATGCTCAAGCTTCACCACCTTGTTGACGACAAGATCCACGCTCGTTCCACTGGCCCTGTGTCGATGATCACCCAGCAGCCTTTGGGTGGTAAGGCGCAGTTCGGTGGTCAGCGTTTCGGTGAGATGGAAGTGTGGGCCCTGGAGGCCTACGGTGCAGCCTGGGCTCTCCAGGAGTTGCTCACCATCAAGTCCGATGACGTGACGGGCCGTGTGAAGGTCTATGAGGCCATCGTCAAGGGCGAAAACATCCCTGAACCAGGTATCCCTGAATCCTTCAAGGTACTCGTCAAGGAGATGCAGTCACTGTGTCTGAATGTTGAGGTTCTCTCATCTGATGGCCAGGTCGTTGACTTGAAGGACACTGAAGACGACTTTAGGGCAGCCGAGGACTTCGGTATTGACCTCTCACGTCGCCCTGGTGTGGATACCTTCGCCATTGAAGAAGTCTGAGCCATCTCAGTCAAGAAAGACCCAAGTTACTCGAAGAAAGTGAATGACAGTGCTGGACAGCAACTTCTATGACGAACTACGCATCGGATTGGCTACCGCGGATCAGATCCGTCAATGGAGCCACGGTGAGGTCAAGAAGCCCGAGACCATCAACTACCGTACACTCAAGCCTGAGCGCGATGGATTGTTCTGTGAGAAGATCTTCGGTCCCACCAGGGACTGGGAATGCTTCTGCGGGAAGTACAAGCGAGTACGCTTCAAGGGTATCGTCTGTGAGCGCTGCGGCGTTGAGGTGACCCGCGCCAAGGTACGTCGTGAGCGCATGGGCCATATTGAGCTCGCTGCCCCCGTGACCCATATCTGGTACTTCAAGGGTGTGCCTTCCCGTTTGGGGTACCTGCTCGACATCGCGCCGAAGGACCTTGAAAAGGTCATCTACTTCGCTGCCTACATGATCACTGAGGTCGACGAGGATGCTCGCCACCGTGACCTGCCGACCCTGGCAGCACGCGTGGAGACCGAGCGTAAGCAGCTCGAAACACGTCGCGACTCCGACCTCAACAACCGTCTGACCAAGATGGAAGAGGATCTGGCTGCACTTGAGGCTGAGGGTGCAAAGTCTGAAGCAAAGAAGCGTGTACGCGATGCCGGTGAAAAGGAAGTCAAGTCGATCCGTGATCGTGCTGATCGTGACCTTGCTCGACTCCAGGCTGTGTGGGATCGCTTCGTAGGTTTGAAGGTACAAGACCTCGAAGGTGATGAGACCCTCTATCGGGAGATGCGCATCCGTTTCGGGAAGTACTTCAAGGGTTCCATGGGTGCGGAAGCTGTGAAGGCTCGCTTGGCTAACTTCGACCTCGAAGAGGAATCGGAGAAGCTGCGCGAGATCATCACCACTGGCAAAGGCCAGCGCAAGACTCGTGCGCTGAAGCGGCTCAAGGTCGTTTCTGCGTTCATTACAACAAACAATTCTCCTTTGGGAATGGTTCTCGACGCAGTACCCGTCATCCCACCGGATCTTCGCCCAATGGTGCAGTTGGATGGTGGCCGCTTTGCGACCTCCGATCTCAATGATCTCTACCGTCGTGTGATCAACCGTAACAACCGTCTCAAGAGGCTGTTGGATCTGGGTGCCCCCGAGATCATTGTGAACAACGAGAAGCGCATGCTTCAAGAGGCAGTCGACTCTCTGTTCGATAATGGTCGCCGTGGACGTCCAGTGACGGGTCCAGGAAACAGGCCGCTCAAGTCGATCTCTGACATGCTTAAAGGCAAGCAGGGTCGATTCCGCCAGAACCTCCTTGGTAAGCGTGTCGACTATTCGGGTCGTTCCGTGATCGTGGTTGGCCCACAGTTGAAGCTCCACCAGTGTGGTGTGCCGAAGACCATGGCCTTGGAGTTGTTCAAGCCTTTCGTGATGAAGCGTCTCGACGACCTCAACCATGCCCAGAATGTGAAGGCCGCAAAGCGTCTAGTTGAGCGTCAAAAGCCTGTGGTGTGGGATGTCCTTGAAGAGGTCATCGTCGAACACCCTGTGCTACTCAACCGTGCACCAACCCTGCACCGTCTCGGCATCCAGGCCTTCGAGCCACAGCTTATTGAGGGTAAGGCCATCCAGCTTCACCCCCTAGTATGTACAGCCTTCAACGCTGACTTCGACGGTGACCAGATGGCTATCCACCTTCCACTGTCGGCTGAGGCCCAGGCTGAGGCTCGCATCCTGATGCTGTCCACGAACAACATCTTGAAGCCTGCTGACGGTCGCCCAGTAACCATGCCCAACCAGGACATGATTATCGGTCACTACTTCCTCACGTTGGATCGCCCCGGCGCAGTGGGTGAGGGCAGGGCCTTCTCGTCGGTAGCCGAGGCACAGATGGCCTTCGACCGCCACGAGATCCTCATCGGTTCCAAGGTCAAGATCCGTTTCACCGAGTTTGCTCCGCCTGTAGGTGTTGAAACTCGTGAAGACGGCTCCTTCATCCTGGAGACTACTCTTGGTCGTGCACTGTTCAACCATGCTCTTCCTGAGGACTACCCGTACATCAACGAGGTTGTTGGCAAGAAGAAGTCCGGTCAGATCATCAACGATCTTGCCGAGCGCTACTCCAAGATTGAGGTGGCCACAACCCTTGATAACCTCAAGGACATCGGCTTCCAGTGGGCAACACGCTCCGGTGTGACCGTGTCCATTGCCGATGTGGAAACCCCAGCATCCAAGCCCGAGATCCTCGCCGGCTATGATGCGAAGGCCGCCAAGATCGACAAGCTCTATGAGCGTGGTGCTGTGACTGAGGACGAACGTCGACAGGAGCTCATCCAGATTTGGACAGACGCCACTAAAGAGTTGACCGAGGCGATGGAGCAGAACTTCACCAAGGACAACCCGATCTACATGATGGTTCACTCGGGCGCCCGAGGCAACATGACCCAGATGCGCCAGATCGCGGCTATGCGAGGCTTGGTGGCCAACCCGAAGGGTGAGATTATCGCTCGTCCTATCAAGTCGAACTTCCGCGAAGGTCTCTCCGTGGTTGAGTACTTCATCTCCACCCACGGCGGTCGAAAGGGTCAGGCTGATACCGCTCTTCGTACTGCTGACTCTGGTTATCTGACTCGTCGACTTGTTGACGTCTCCCAGGATGTCATCATCCGCGAAGAGGACTGTGGTACAGAGCGTGGCATGATCAAAACCGCTGTGGTACCCATGGTGTGGGAATCGCTCAAGGTTGAGGATGCAGTCGGTGAGACCCTCTTCGATTCAGCCCTGTCCCTGGTCAAGGATCCTGCCACAGGTGAGAAGACAGTCATCGTTGCAGCGAAGACCCAGGTCACGGATACTCACGTCAAGAAGCTCATCGCTGCTGGCATCACCCACGTCAAGGTTCGTACGGAAAAGCTTGTCCCTGCCTCCAATATTGAGGCGTCGATCTATTCCCGTACCCTGGCCGAGGACGCAATCGATGCCGACGGTAATGTGATTATCCCCGCTGGTTCTGCCATGGGTGACGCTGAGTCGGCCCTCCTGGTTGAGGCCCGAATCACTGAGATCAAGGTCCGCTCCGTGCTGACCTGCGATGCCACCTCGGGTACATGCGCGATGTGTTACGGCCGCTCACTGGCAACCGGAAAGATCGTCGATGTGGGTGAGGCTGTCGGTATTATCGCAGCCCAGTCCATTGGTGAGCCGGGTACCCAGTTGACGATGCGTACCTTCCACACCGGTGGTGTGGCTTCCGCTTCCGACATCACCCAGGGTCTTCCCCGCGTCGTGGAACTCTTCGAGTCTCGTACCCCCAAGGGTAAGGCCCCGATTGCTGGAGCCAGTGGTACGATCCACATCGAAACCGAGGGTTCGCGTAAGCTCATCCTCGTTCGTGACGATGGTGATGAGGATCTCATCTACCCGATCCCGCGTCGTGTACTGCTGGAATGGGAGGATCAGTTCGGTATTAAGCATGCTGTCGAAGAAGGGATGCACGTCGAAGCCGGTCAGCAGCTCATGCCTGGAACCATCGATCCCCAGGATGTTTTGAGGGTACGAGGAGTACGCGCCGCACAGGAACACCTCGTGGACGAGGTTCAGCGGGTGTACCGCACCCAGGGTGCTCCAATCCACGACAAGCACATTGAGATCATCATCCGTCAGATGCTGCGTCGAATCACAGTCATCGAGTCCGGGGACACTGTCTTCCTGCCTGGTGAACTCATCGACCGTGCGACATTCGAGGCTGAAAACCGTAGAATCCTCGGCGAATCTGGTGCTCCGGCACAGGGTCGCCCGGTTCTTATGGGTATCACAAAGGCTTCCTTGGCAACCGAATCCTGGCTGTCTGCCGCCTCCTTCCAGGAGACCACAAAGGTACTCACCGACGCCGCTATTCAGGGTAAGTCGGATACCCTCGTTGGTCTCAAGGAGAACGTCATCCTCGGGAAGCTCATTCCTGCTGGTACTGGCCTTGAGAGGTACAGGAACATCCGGGTTGAGCCTACGGCTGAGGCGAAGATGAAGGCTTACTCGATGTCCTTCGATGCCTATAACTATGACTCGGGTTTCACTGGTGGATCTATGCATCCTCTTGAGGATTACGATCCGTTCTGATCTGATTCATCCTGCTAGTGAAACTCCGTGTCATCTTGCTTGACTGATACTTCGCGTCATCCTGCGCGAGTGAAACGCAGTCGCAGGATCTAGACTAAAATGGCGAGTCCCATCTGGGCTCGCCATTTTTAATTCTAGCCTTCGTGTCCGCGGGTAGTCGGTCGTTCGTTCGTGTATGAAAATGGGTGGTGTGGGTTTCTGGGTTGAGGCCGACTCTCTATGGTCGTTGGAGGCCGTATTCTAGCCGGGTCGGGTC
>JAIRQE010000023.1 GCA_031256725.1 Propionibacteriaceae bacterium | reverse complement strand
CTTCATCGACAAACCACTCTTCACACTCCAACAGTCTTCCGCGCCCCATGGTTTCGCGGGCAAAAACATGTGATACACGGGCACCCACTACGCGGGCACATAATGTGATTGTCGTCGTCAACTTGAGCCTAGTGCCATAGCTTGGTAAAGTTTCTCCCTGCGGGTCTATAGCTCAGACGGTTAGAGCGCTGCCCTGATAAGGCAGAGGTCGGTGGTTCAAGTCCACCTAGACCCACCATATTTAGCTTATTAGAACCGCCGACCCGTCCATGTCTTCTGGTCGCGGTGCGTCTGGGCCCAGGACGGCTGGGTGTAGTTGTCGGTTTCGTTGCCAGCAGTCGGCGTGGAGTCTTACTTCGGGACAGCCCACCAGCCCAAGCAGAAACAATCTACTACACTGTCCATGACAGCGTTCTAGCAGAAGCTGGAATGCAACACTAAACACTCTCCGGACTCACCGGGGATTCAATTCGCCTTACTCATGTAGTGTCTCCTTCCAAGACTAATCTGTAGCATAGCTGATGCCTGCGCCAGACAGGCATTGCTGAGCTTGAGGGTCTTTTGGATCGAACGGAGCGTTATCCTTTAAACTCGAATTCCAGTCCTGTTCAAACTGCTCAGGGGTGTAGGAAAGATCAACCAGTCCCGACTGAGCCAGACATTGAACAACAATCTCATAGGGATCAGACAACAACCCGGGATTATTCAACTGATCATTGTAAGCCGACTCAATCCGTATCACCGTTCCATCAGCGCAGTCCGTCATTTGCGGCGCATAGGCATCCATTGCTTCTTGGTTGTCGATCTCGCTTGGCGGGAAAACAGACATGAGACCGTCTGGTCTGCGCTCATAAGTCTCATAGTATCCCTTATCTTCCATGCAGGAAATATATCGTCGGAAAGCCTCGTCATAGTCTTCCTGAGTGATCCCACCGGTCTCGATCGCGCGGGTGAAAACCTCCCTCTCGAAATCAGAGATCCCGGGTTGATTCAGGAACTGCTGGAAGAAGGCCCGCAAATTTGGTGCAAGCACCGATGGATCCTCGCTTGGGTTTGCGCCTGTGCAACCCGTCATCAGTCCTGAAACCAGAACAACAACACCGACAAGGTATCTCTTAAATCTCATTTTTCCTCCTATTATTGCTTCTTATGAGCCAAGCCTCAGTGTTAACCTCGACCTATTTCTCTTCGTCGTGAGTGTGAACACCACTGACCACACTGGATCGGGTGAGGCGGTGGTCGCGGTGCAACTAACCCCTGCTCCAGGGGTTGTGTCCTGTGACACTCCAATCGAGCGCCATATTGAACCGCTTACCCACCGCAAACGGACCACCATCGACTCTGTTCCACCCGAGCACCATAGAGACGGAACCTCAGATGGTTGAAAAATATAATACCATGGTAATTAGAAATTAATGCTATTGGGTCAATCAGGGTCATATCTGTCCACATGGTGGGCAGACTTACCCCATCTCGACTCAGCAAACCACAAACTATGCAACCAAGCGTTCTTCACCAGATCATGCTCACCGAAGACAACCTCATCACCCACGAACTGGCCCGACTACTTTATGGTGGCAGAATGACAGAATGGCAATCACCAGAAAGGGCTTCTGCCGTATCCGTGTAGACGGTACGGCCTATCGCTGGGTTATTCGATCCCCTCCCAACAGGGAAAGCCCTACACCATGATTATGCAATGATGCCTTGGAACTCAGTTTTGAATAGCGCTGGATAGTGCTCTTTTTGCTGCCTTTGTTGCCATAACAGTCGCGACAATAATCCATGTCAGACAAACCGCATAAAGTGTAGCAAGAATCCCAATCAGTACTTTACTTCCATTGAAGGCAACCACTGCTACCACAGCAAGAGGGAAGATAGATATACCACTCATTTTTACGTGCCACATTGCCTCCTTGTGAGCAGTTTCCCATGTGGAGTCATTCACCATGGTTGAGGGGAGGCGGATACCTGCGTATGCATTACGCCCGAGCTTAGATCTAGATCCTAAATAGCACACGATACCGAAAGCGGACCAAATAGCAAGTATTCCGACGAAAAGAAAAATCGCATCAATAGGAATATCCATAGGTCCATATTATCATGATACTCGATACAAAGAATAGGATGGCCTATTTCGGATGGAGCAACATCTGTTGATTACATGATATAGCGTCACTTCCCCCTTTCTGGTTGGGGACGCAACTAAACTAATCATGAAGGAGGTGTGATGAACATCCACGTCGTGTATGAAAAGTTCCTGCGGGCACTATCCATCGGCGACCGGGTGAAAATGGAACCCCGCCAAGCAGTCCACTTTTTCATCGCATCACTTCTGGGTACTGGAGAGGTACGCCTTGAGGGTAGAAATCTCATCCATCTCAACACCACAAGTATCCAGGCTGACACAGCCGCTTACGAGGCGTTCTTTTCTTGGTATGAACGGGACTACTCGGATGCTGAAATCCGGGATATTAATGCGATGTATGACGTGTTGATTGAGGAGACCAGCCGTCGCTTCTCGGGTGATTTTTGGACGCCAACGATTTGGGCTGATCGAGCACACGAACTGCTGTCTGAGGAACTGGGTGACGACTGGCGACAGAACTATGCGGTCTGGGATGCGGCATGTGGGACGAAGAACCTGACTCGTGACTATGACTTCTCCGAGTTGTATTTGTCTACCCTGTTTCAGGAGGAGTTGGACACCTCGACTCAGTACAATCCTCGTGCCACAGTATTTCAATACGACTTCCTCAATGATGATGTGGATATTCACCCACAGATGCTTCCGGAGGAGTACGTAAAAATGCCACCCGATCTGTACCGGGTTCTTGTACACAGGAAACCCATCGTATTCCTGATGAATCCTCCTTATGGTACGGCCACCAATGACAATGCGACATCGAAGACTGGTATTGCTGACTCACGGATAAATACCATCATGGTCCAGGATGGGTTAAAAAAGTCAGCCCAGCAGCTTTATGCTCAGTTCTTCTACCGGGTGGTGAAGCTCACCCGAGACTTCGAGTTACCGGAGGTCGTGATCGCATTCTTCACCAATGAACGGTTCATGTGTGGTGGTGAAACCTGGGATAGGTTCATGGCCGACCTCCAACAGGACTTCGGTTTCCAACGTGGGGTTTTCTTCAATGCTGGTGAGTTTGCTGACGTATCACCCACCTGGGGTATCTCTTTCACAATCTGGCGCTCGGATAAATCAGCGGTCACTTCAGACGAATTTCCCCTCTCCGTGGAGGAAACCTACAGCCACGGTATCCGTCAGATTCGCCAGCGTACAGCACGCAATATTGCTCAATCAGACTTCCTCAGTACCTGGGCCAAGGAACAGGTCTCCCGGTCGCGCGCCTACCAGGAAGACGGTTCCTATCTTCGCCTCTCGAACGCGTTCACACCCAACCGGCATCCTTCCGGCGAACGTGGCAAACTCCTCGAAGGGGCCATCGGCTATGCCCACAACAACGCCAACGATGTGGAGCATTCCGCGAAAGAGGTGGGCCTGTACTCCACTGCTTTTGGTGCAGGCAACGGGTTCTGTGTACTGCCCCTCAACTTCGAGCGTACCTGCGTGAACTTCATGGTACGCAAGTCGATCCCAGCAAGCTGGATCATCGGTCACGAAAACTTCGTGAAACCCAGTACCACTCTCCAAGCCTCACCACAGTGGCAAGACTTTGTTTCCGATGCCATCATGTACGCACTCGCAAACCCATCCGGCTCCAACCAGTCAGCTCTACGCCAGATTGAGTACAAGGGCAGGACCCTTGACCTGATCAATGAATGGTTTTTTATGAGCCGCGATGAGGTTGCCGCCCTCGCCGCCCACCATCACTTCTCCGAGGTCACTCGCGACCTCAAGAATCATCCAGGTGAACGATTTGTGTACACCCAACTCCAAGAACATACACTCTCACGCGAAGCCCAAAATCTCCTTGCCGTACTCACCACCCTTGTCCACGACACTTTCCCCTACAGACAGGCTGCCTACTACGATGACTCAGATCACGGGTACCACGCCTGGGACGCAGGATTCTGGCAACTGTACCTACTCGCAAAGAAACACAGCCTCACCATTGTTGACACCCATCGAACAGCCCTAGAAACCCTGAGAGCAAAAACTGAGCGACGCATTCTCACCTGGGGCCTGTTGTGAGATCTCCTGCACCTCAGATATCAAGCTATGTTCACCCTGATGGTCTGACATGTCAGGAATGATTTTCGCATACCATTTGGTATGCAAAACCTGTAGTATGGATTCGTGAGCCAGCAGATTGCCGTACGTCTAACTGAAGAAGAATTGGCCATCCTTGATACTGAGGTGGAAGCAGGTCGAGCCAGAAATCGCTCTGATGCTGTACGACGGTCAATTGCCTATCTGGATCGCTATAGGGGGTACAGACACGATGCTGAGATCATTACCCGTGTGATGCGCGAAGAAGGCTCTGTTTACCCTGATCTGCCAGTCATGAGCGTTTTTTCGGGGTTGGACTGATGAGGAGTATTGTCCTCGTCGATGTGGACAAGATTCGTCCGGCGCTGGTCTTGACACGGGACATTGCCCTACCTCTTCTTAATCATGTGACTATCGCCCCAATAACATCGACCATCAGAGGTATCTCGACCGAAGTGAATCTGAGCGAGCGTAATGGGCTTGACCACGCGTGCGTCGCAACCTGTGACAACATCGCAACAGTGTCAAAGTCAGCAGTAGTCAAACAAATAGGAATCCTCTTCGACGATCAAGAGGATGAACTCTCCACAGCCATTGCTCATGCCTTCGATTTGCGTCTCTTACGTTGACAGAGTGGGCCAATTTGTGAGCAGGTCAGGGCCGGTTCGGAATTGTCACATTTCTAGTGCAACAGGGACAGGTCACGCGTGCGTCAGAGGGGCCAGGCCCCTAGTGACATTGAAAGAATTATGTGAGTTTCTGGCAACCCGTGCAGACGTATACCTTTCCCCCAAGGTATGACATCGTAGTAATCGCACTGCCACACCTGGGGCAGGGGTTACCTAAACCATCGTTACACATGATCACTTGGTAGCCTCCAGGGTTCCCAAACAGATCCTTTTCGGTACACCGTCCGCCTGCATCCGTCATCTCGGCAAGGATCCTCTTAACTGTGGCAAACAGAGTGTCAATGCTGTCACCATCGACAGTGCCCATCTTCCTCTTGGGATGTACCCCGGCTTGCCACAGGATGTCTTGTACGACTCCATTGCCCAACCCAGGAATCCTTTGCTGGGTTGCAAGAAATGCTTTCGCGGAGCCTTTGAGTACTTCGTCATCCACAAGAGATCGGAAGTACGCAAGGTCGAAATCCTCACTTAGTACTGCTGGTTTCTGTTTGCCCACCACATAGTAGAAGTCATCATTGGCTCCCTCGGGAAAGGCAAGAAGGCAGCCATACATTTGCACGGTACACACCAGTGTCGACTCATCATCGAACTCAATGAAGAGTTGGTGCTTGGCTGGGTACTTTTCTCCTGGTTGGTAAAGCCGAATACGTACCCCTTCCCCCAAGGCGATCCGCATATGTTCCGCCTCAAGCTCCACCTTCCCCCCATGGGCGAAGACTCCACTGATTTCGAGGTTCTCTAGCCGCGCCGGATAGTCCTCAGGTTCCCCAAAGTACCAAGCGAACCCATGTGGTGAGGATCCCGCAACAACTTTCATAATCCGTTTGCCCACCACGGTATCCTGAATCTGAGTAGCCAAGGTCAAAGCCTCAGGTATTTCTATCATAATCTCAGCTTACCTTGAATTGCTTCGTATCCTTGAAATATGAGAGATAACCGTCTTGCCCTCCCTCTCCTTGGGTTTCTTCTCGGAGTTGTGGGGATAGTTATTGGGTACCTCGCCCTGTGGCAGAACTGGGACTTCTATGGCCTCATACTTCTGATAACCATGCTAAGTGCCCTTGCGGGAGTCATCCTGGGTTTTCTCTGCTTGAGAAGGAAAGACCAGATTGGTACGTCTGGCGTTGCTCTGTCAGTTGCCGCCATAGCGATCCCTGCCATTACTGTTGTCTTCCTTCTAGTGTTCTTCATTGGAAACATTACTGGCGTTATATCCACCAGATAAAAGGGGGATCTAGTGTTGGGAGTGACTCAGTACCTGCTCGATCATTGCCCGTACGTGGTCGTCTTGGAGTTCGTACACGATGTTGCGGCCTTCACGGGTACCTGTAGCAAGGTTGAGGTGTCGAAGGATTCTCAAGTGGTTTGAGATGGCGGTCTGTCCGAGGCCGAGTTCTTCAACGAGTTCGGTTACTGTTGCTGGTGCTTCGAGCAGTCGAGCCAGAATGAGTACCCTTGCTGGAGTCGAGAGAGCACTCATGGTTTCGGCGATCCGCTCGGCGTCACGCGGGGTCAAGTTCATGGTTATCCTTCAGTACCAAGCATCCATCTTAGTATCTCACGATCTTGACATATCAGCATATGATGATATGATGAGTCCATGAATATGACCGGAACCGAGCAGACACAAGAGCCACCACACAATCACCGACACGACCACGACAGACCCTGGGAACTCTATCTAGCCAATGGAGCCGGGATCGCCTACGCCACTG
>JAIRQE010000025.1 GCA_031256725.1 Propionibacteriaceae bacterium | reverse complement strand
GACCTAGCATTTAGTCACTTTGTGCCTCGTCAAGGAGACAGTCGTCCCTATATCATTCCTGCTCTTCGTTTTCCTAAGAAGCTGTTTGTGGATGAGTATGCTACATGGTGGTAACTCTCCCACTATTGCCAATGTGAATGGACCACGATGATAAAGATTACATGCGAGCTTGCTATTTCTGGTTCTGGTATGGATTTTGATGAGGTCAGTCACTGTGTGGGATGTGAGGCGTCACACACGCTTCAGGCTAGGCCTGAGATACGTGCTGCTATCGGGGCTGCTGAGTTTACGTGGGTTTTGGCGAAGAAGTATGCGGGGGAGGAAGACCCCCCTAGTGACGGGGATCATTCATGGAGTTATCCTGCGGTGATGGTGCCCATGTCTCGTCTTCTTGCTCGGGTGCATGCGAGGAGGAAAGAGATTCGGTGTTTTGTTCGGGAGCGAGGTTTTCTTATCGGTGCGGTGGTTGCTGTGATGTCAGACACGAGAAGGCTTCCCTGTTTGGAATTAACGAGTCGAGCGATGGGGTGTCTCGCAAGTTTGGGAGCTGAGTTACAGTTTGTTTTCTATTTAGATTTGTTAGGGCCTACTGAGACATCCCAACTTAAGGATTGTCCATGATGAAGATTACATGTGGTTTCGTTATCTCTGGTTCTGATATGGATATCGATGAGGTCAGTCAGTGTGGGGTGTGACCCTTCAATAGTGGCGTGTCCCGATGGGCAAGGGGTTTCTGAGTATTCCTGGGTGCTGTTACGGACCTACGAAGGGGATGAAAAACTACCAGAAGACCCGGATTTACCTTGGCGGTATCCCGCGATTATTATTCCTATGAAGTGGATTCTTGCTCGGGTATGCCCTCAGGCAAACCAGATTCATAGTTTGGTGGGGAAGTATGGATATAAAGTGGTAATGGGTGTGAATGTTGTCTCTGATTCACGGGAGCTTCCATTTTTTGAGCTTACGACACCAGCTGTTGGTTGCTTAGGGCGATTAGGCGCAGACCTTAAGATTTTTATTCGCATGGATGCGGTGATATGAGGAAGAGTATTGGCGGCGTCGTACTCCTATGGTGTGGATACGAATTATTCTGATGCGTTTATCGCAGTTTCTGAAGAGGAAGAATGATCGAATCCTCCCGTCTGAAATTCGTCCAGTGATCTCTTTGGTGAAGGTACATAAAGATCACCATGCATCGCCATGCGGAGATTAGACTTACGTAATCTCACATCCTCACCGACGTTGGGAGCGGATAATCTTTGCAATAAGTTCAGGAGTGAGCCCAAGTTGTTTGGCGAGTTGGGAGTAGGACCACGTACCCTCTTTATGGGCCATTCTGATTAACGCGTCTTGACGAACCCACCAATAACCTCGACCTGACAAGCATGGATCAGTTGGTTGAAACCTTGAGCAGTTACCGAGGGGCGGTCATGGTGGTCAGCCACAATCCCAAGTTCAATATCCTTCCCCTCTCTCACCATAGGCAAGTCCGAAATCAAAACCGCAGGTCTTCTCTTGATTCAATTCTGGACTATAATTATGGTCATGACGACAGTACCTTTGGCGACGGCAAAAGCGCAGCTTTCAGCATATGTAGATGATGTTGTTCGTACCCATGAGAGGATTCGGATCACTCGAAATGGGGTTCCTGCTGCGGTATTGATGTCGGATGAGGACCTCGAATCATTGGAAGAGACTCTGTCTATTCTCAGTGATCAGCAAGCAATGACTCAGATTCGTCAAGCCCAGGTCGAACTTGATCAGGGACTGGGTGATGAGTGGGATGACTTCAGACCCAAGGTTCAGTGATGGATTATCGAGTTATTTGGGCCCCCTCAGCGCGAAGGCAGATGGAGAGCACAATTCCACCTGCCGTCGGCGCAGCCGTATGGGAGTTTGTGAACGGTCCACTCAAAGCTGAACCACGTCGAGTGGGTAAACCCCTTCGATTCGATCTAGAGGGGTACTGGTCGGCCCGACGGGGAGAGTATCGAGTGATTTATCGACTTATTGATAAAGAGATACAGATTGTACGAGTAAGTTATCGTGGTGATGTGTATCGCTCACAGGGATGAATCAGGCCTTCTCGGATTTCATTCCTTGCGATGAGACCCACTTCCTCCATGTCCACCCTTCGTAGACTAAACTCATAGACATTGCCCGCAATGTCACCAATGATCGCACCCAGCATAGGCTCAGCCCCTGTCTTCCTTTCTTCCACCGATGTCAACGAACCTGAAGTGACTCGGATTCACTCTCAATCATGCCGACATTCTTAAGCCACTTCAGCAGCCAAACTCTGTCATCATCTCCAGGCACTTCGTACCACTGTGAGCACAGGTGATAATCCTTTCCATGGATTCTGAGAGGAGCAACGTAATATCTATTCGTCTCGAACTGTGTGTCAGCCGGAACAAGGAGAGGGAAGCGAAGGTTAAAGGTGTCTTTTGAATATGTCCTTTCCTGCATCAGTACGATCTCCTCGGCATTAGCCCGGCCTTCTTCAAGGGCTTGTCGAAGTAAAGTGTTGGCAATCGCACCAACTTTCAATTCGCGCACAGTTGTTGCTGAAACCAGATCTTTCTTCACAGGAGCAGATCGCTGTTGAGGGAGATTTCCGTCGGGGAACATTTGGATGAGTTGATAACTGCGAACAAAGAGTTCGGACATATCAGCCACAGACTCACTTGCGATAAACACTGGTGTGATGACACTGTCATTGAAGTCTCCATTAACTAGTAAACGCACGGATGTACCAGGCAAGAATTGCGTCAATAACATATTCACATCAGCGATGCACGGCGCTAATTTCGAGACAACGGAATCTGTAACTTTTGGTGAAGCGAAAACTATCTCCCCACTTATCATTCCGAAATACCCAACAAGACACAGGGCAGATCGAATCATTTTCTTAACAATGGCCGCAACAGCTTTCTTGGGCTCCCCATAATTCAAACCTGCTCTGCGAAAAGCCACATCGACCATGTACACCTTGAAGCCACAATTCGTTTGGGAGATACCCACAGCATCGATCTCGGCTTGGGCTAACAACTGTGGAAGCTTGCTCTTTTTGAAAATGTCATAACCGTACAGTTCGAGGAAATGCTTCGATGCTGCATCCATCAATTGTGTCATGAGACTGATATTTCTTAAATCATCGTTATACTCAAGACTCCAGTGTGGGGATGGACTCCAGTTCAATTGGACCACTTCGCACTCCTTGACATGGCGAAGCCAGGAATAGATCAACGATTCTGCCATTTCGATTTTCATCGGAGATCCTCTCTATATCATTATCGCAATCCAAGACTATAACCCACCCCGGACATTTTTGGAGATGTTTTGCATTACGTTTTCTGCTCGCCATTCCGTGCACCCATTGCACGTCCACAGCAGTCCCAGCACCACGGTACATATCACGATAAAAAGCCTAGTGACTGAGATTACCTAAGCCTAATCTCCGCATAATCTGCGGAGATTACTCTAGGCATTCTCCGCACCGTGATGAACAGAGTTAACGTTCGATGGGGTACACAACCCCGAGTTGGCGTCGTACCTCATCCATGAGCTGCATCACTTCGACAGTGTGTGCCCACGACATGATGGGGGATTCGTACATTCCGGCAGCAAGACATCGAGCCATCTCAGCCACCTGGTACTGGAATCCGCCTTCCACCCGTGTTGCTACGACCCTTTGCTGGCCTGTACCACTGGTGACAACGAGGTTCTGTGGGGTGTAGAACCAATCCGGGATTTCGAGGCGCCCATTGCTGCCCACGATCTGTAGAGAATTCTTTCCCGCAGCACCCATGTCAGCATAGGCAACTGCTAAACGATCACCGTACCACATAGAGATAGATTCGCGAAGATCAACCCCTGTTGAGGTCAGGGCCCCTGTCACCTTGATTCTTTGAGGCAGCCCCCACAGCCAATGAATCAACGACAGTGGATAGACTCCAAGGTCGAGAAGGGCTCCACCACCTAGGGCTGGGTTCATCAAACGCCAGTGGGGATCCATGTTGAGCGACTGCGCATGTACCCCAACGATCGAATTCACCTGACCGATCTCACCGGAGGCGACGATCTCGCGAAGGACCTGATAGTGGGGCAGGAATCGACTCCACATGGCCTCCATCACGAAGAGCCTCCTCTGAGCAGCCATCATGAAAATCGTTTGGGCTTGGGCCGCATTCAGGGTGAATGACTTCTCCACAAGGATATGTTTGCCGGCTTCCAAAGCGAGTCGGGCATGGGCGTAATGCTCGGAATGGGGACTCGCAATGTAGACGGCCTCAACCCCCGGATCGGCAACGAGTCCCTCATAGGAACCGTAGGGGCGTACTCCCCCACCAATCTGAGTGGTCTCCACGAACTTCTGGGCACGACCCAGATCACGCGAACCTACAGCTACGATTTGCGAGCGAGTGAACTTGGGAATTTCGTGAGCAAAACGATGGGCGATCCCACCGGGCGCTAAAACTCCCCAGCGCAACCCCGGTGCTGTCATCGGATCAGATATGGCCATCAATTCCTCTCCTCGGCTGGCTCTTCTGCTTACTCCACATTACCCTCATCCACCAACTGGCCCCTGTGTCTTAAGTCGGTAAGAATCTCTGCATGGAAGCTCTCGTCAATCCTATACTTCCAACGGTACAAGCAATAGCCCACGACCGTTAATAGCAACGGGAGACCCATCATTACTATTCTCATAGTAAAAAGACCCTGCTCGGTCACATCATCAGGGGTTTTCGCTTCATTAATACCCGTCACGATGAGTGTAATGGCAACAATTTGTGCCGCAAGCGCTGCACCAACCTTGTTAATAAAGGGTTGAAGAGCGAAGGTGATGGCCGTATTTCGACGGCCCAGTTTCCAATGCCCATAGTCGATAGTGTCGGAGATGAAGACGAGCATGAGTACGGTCACGAAGGCACACCCAACAAAGAGCAGAAGAGCAGCAGCCCCAATGATCACGATGTTACGTGGAGCAAAGAAGAAGAGTACGTACCCCACCGCAATCAATGCTGTAGCGACGGTGTACAAAAGACGCCTCTTGAGTTTCTTATCCACTTTGGGAAAGTCATGTACTCAGTACCAACAAAATCCTTTTCAGGCTCGGTTATACAAATCCCCTACCAAAGGAGGTGAGCTTTTCCAGGGCACGATCATAATGAGATTTCCTAGACATTGCGAACAATGTGAGTGAGTTCGCGAAGCCGGTAACGAGATACTCGGCCACAGTCTCTATTCATAAATAGCCCCAACCAGTGAAAACGGCCCCGTAGAGATTCTTCATCGAATTGAAGTGCCTCAACCACACACCGTACCGGCGATGAAGGTCAAGGACATTGGAGCACCTGTCACATTCATACACAAGCAAAAAGACCCCGTACCGAAGTACGGGGCCCTTAAGGACAAGTGTAATTACTTGTTGATCTTGGTTACGCGACCAGCGCCGACGGTACGACCGCCTTCGCGGATAGCGAACTTGAGACCCTCTTCCATGGCGATCGGCTTGTTCAGCACGACAGACATGTCAGTGGTGTCACCAGGCATAACCATTTCTGTACCCTCAGGGAGCTTGACCATACCGGTCACGTCCGTGGTACGGAAATAGAACTGCGGGGAGTAGTTGGAGAAGAACGGCTTGTGACGGCCACCCTCTTCCTTCGTGAGCACGTAAACGTTGCCCTCGAACTCAGTGTGAGGGGTCACAGAACCTGGCTTGCACACGACCATGCCGCGCTCAACCTCGTCCTTCTTCGTACCACGGAGCAAGAGACCGCAGTTCTCGCCTGCACGACCCTCGTCGAGGATCTTGCGGAACATTTCCACACCAGTGATGGTGGTGGACTGCTTCTGCTCGCGGATACCGATGATGTCAACGGTCTCGCCAGTCTTGATGATGCCGCGCTCAATACGACCGGTGACGACTGTTCCACGACCGGTGATCGTGAAGACGTCTTCGATCGGCATGAGGAAGGGCTTGTCGGTCTCACGAGGAGGCTGTGGAATGTAGTCATCCACGGCCTGCATGAGCTCCAAAACGGTTTCCTTCCACTTTGCGTCGCCGGTCATTGCCGGGTATGCAGCGGTACGGACGACTGGGCAGTTGTCGCCATCAAACTCCTGGCTGGTCAGCAGTTCGCGGACCTCCATCTCAACGAGTTCGATGAGATCTTCGTCGTCGACCATGTCGCACTTGTTCAGAGCAACAACCATTGCTGGCACACCTACCTGGCGAGCAAGCAGAACGTGTTCGCGAGTCTGAGGCATAGGGCCGTCGGTGGCGGCCACAACGAGGATTGCCCCGTCCATCTGTGCAGCACCAGTGATCATGTTCTTGACATAGTCAGCGTGACCTGGGCAGTCAACGTGGGCATAGTGACGTGCTTCCGTCTGGTATTCGACGTGAGCGATCGAGATTGTAATACCCCGCTGGCGCTCTTCCGGCGCCTTATCAATCTGATCGAACGCGGAAACAGCGTTCAGATCGGGATACTTATCATGAAGCGCCATGGTAATCGCCGCGGTGAGCGTGGTCTTGCCGTGGTCGATATGCCCGATGGTGCCGATATTGCAGTGCGGCTTAGTCCGCTCGAACTTGGCCTTTGCCACTTGGGCTCCTTCTTCGGTATTGCCACGCGGGTGCGGGGCTACTGGATGACGTATGTGAGGGTTCTCACGCACGCTTGTGGGTAGGCACCCTCCTTCAGGAGAGCGCACACCCCTCTAGTCTTTCCCATGTCGGGCCACTAGTCAAATGAACCAACATGAGTTGACGTGGAAAGTGAGCTTTTTACAGTCACAGTCCACGACAAGTCTTTGTTACTCCCCACCGCGAGTCTTAGCGATGACCTCTTCGGCCACAGACTTCGGTGCTTCGGCATAGGAATCAAATTCCATGGAGTACGAAGCTTGACCGGAGGTCTTCGACCTCAGATCGCCAACGTAGCCGAACATCTCAGACAGGGGTACGAGAGCCCTGATGACTCGGGACCCGTGTACCTCATCCATTGACTGGATATGGCCACGACGGGAGTTGATGTCACCCACGACCGTACCCAAGAAGTCTTCAGGTGTGGTGACCTCAACACGCATCATCGGCTCAAGCAGAGCGGGATCAGCGCGACGAGCAGCCTCCTTGAAGGCCATGGATCCGGCGATACGGAAGGCCAATTCCGAGGAGTCAACATCGTGGTATGCACCGTCGGTGAGGGTGACCTTCACGTCTTCAACGGGGTACCCAGCCAAGACACCGAACTGCAAAGCATCCTGGATGCCCTGATCGACAGCCGGGATGTACTCGCGAGGAATACGACCACCGGTGACCGCATTGACGAACTCGTAGCCTTCACCAGGCTCGCGAGGCTCGACGTCGATGATGACACGACCAAACTGACCGGAACCACCCGACTGCTTCTTGTGGGTGTATTCGACCTTCTCGACCTTCTTGCGCAGGGTCTCGTGGTAGGCAACCTGGGGCTTACCCACATTGGCTTCCACCTTGAACTCGCGCTTCATGCGGTCGATGAGGATCTCCAAGTGGAGCTCACCCATACCGGCGATGATCGTCTGACCAGTCTCCTCGTCAGTGTGGACGCGGAAGGTCGGATCCTCTTCAGCCAGCTTCTGGATAGCCGTCATCAGACGCTCCTGGTCGGACTTCGTCTTCGGCTCAATGGCCTGCTCGATAACCGGAGATGGTACATCCATGGATTCCAAAAGAATCGGATGAGCGGGATCACACAGGGTCTCACCTGTGGTGGTGTCCTTGAGACCCATCACAGCACAGATCATGCCTGTACCCATGGCCTCCACCTCTTCACGCTTGTTTGCGTGCATCTGGTAGATCTTGCCGATGCGCTCCTTCTTGCCCTTCGCGTTCAACAGTGGCTGGCCCGACTTCAGTACGCCAGAGTAGACGCGTACGAAGGTCAGGCGGCCAAGGTGCGGATCAGCGGCAATCTTGAAGGCAAGTACGGACAAAGGCTCATCATTACTTGGCTTACGCTCCAAGACCACCGACTCGTCACCAGGCTTGAAACCCTTGATGGCAGGGATATCCAGTGGAGATGGCAGGTAATCATTGACTGCGTCAAGGAGGGGCTGTACACCCTTGTTCATCTTGGCTGTACCACAGACCACGACGTTGGCGGTGTTAGCCAGTACAGCGCGGCGCAGACCCGCCTTGATTTCAGCAACAGTGAACTCTTCACCAGTCTCCTCGCGCTCCAACCACAGTTCACCAAACTGTTCATCGGCTTCAGCGAGAGTGTGGATGAGCTCCGTACGCGCATTCTGAGCAGCCTCAACCATGTCGGCAGGGATCTCCTCAATGGTGTAATCCTCACCTATCTTGGTTTCACCACGCCAGGTCAAGGCACGCATCTCGATAAGGTCAACGACACCGAGGAAGTTCGCCTCTGCACCAATCGGCAACTGGATGACAAGCGGATTCGCCTGAAGACGCTCACGGATCGTCTTGAGACAGAACTCAAAGGAGGCGCCCGTACGGTCAAGCTTGTTAATGAAACAGATGCGGGGTACCTCATAGCGAACAGCCTGGCGCCACACAGTCTGGGACTGGGGTTCAACACCGGCCACACCGTCGAAGACAGCAACAGCACCATCGAGTACACGCAGGGAACGCTCCACCTCCATGGTGAAGTCAACGTGGCCTGGGGTATCGATGATGTTGATCTGGTGATCCTTCCAGAAGCATGTGGTTGCAGCTGAGGTGATCGTGATGCCACGCTCCTGCTCCTGCTCCATCCAGTCCATGGTGGCCGCACCATCATGAACCTCACCGATCTTGTAGTTGATACCCGTGTAGAACAGGATGCGCTCCGTGGTCGTCGTCTTCCCGGCATCAATGTGTGCCATGATGCCGATGTTGCGAACCTTCGTGAGATCCGTTGTTAGTGCAATAGCCACGATCTTCCTCTTCTGCTGGCCGTCGTATTCTTCGGTATATTCAATTGTGGTACCGGCGGGACCCTCTGGGTATATACCCCTAACCGCGCAGATACCCCGGATGGTTGTCATCCGAGGTATCGTCACTGATTCCTGGGGGCTAAGCCCTTCGCGTACTATCCCTTACCAGCGATAGTGGGCAAAGGCGCGGTTGGCCTCGGCCATCTTGTGGGTGTCTTCGCGACGCTTCACGGAAGCACCCAAGCCATTAGCGGCGTCAAGGATCTCATTGCGGAGCCTCTCAGCCATTGTCTTCTCACGACGTGCGCGGGAGAAGGAAACCAGCCACCTCATTGCCAAGGTGTTGGCACGGGCCGGCTTCACCTCAACAGGAACCTGGTAGGTCGCGCCACCGACACGGCGGGACTTCACCTCGATACCTGGGCGAACATTGTCGAGAGCGCGCTTCAAGGTTTGCACGGGATCGGCACCACCGGTCTTCTCTCGAGTCCCCTCAAGGGCTGTATAGACGATGTTCTGAGCAACGGTCTTCTTACCCTTGATGAGGATCTTAGAGACCAGTTGGGAAACCAACGGGGATCCGTATACCGGATCGATGACGACAGGACGCTTGGGCGCCGGGCCTTTGCGAGGCATTACTTCTCCTTCTTCGCACCGTAGCGGCTACGGGCCTGCTTACGATTCTTAACGGCCTGGGTATCCAGTGCCCCGCGAATGATCTTGTAGCGTACGCCAGGAAGATCCTTCACACGACCGCCGCGAACGAGCACCATCGAGTGCTCCTGCAGATTGTGTCCAACACCGGGGATGTACGCTGTAACCTCGACACCGGATGAAAGACGCACACGAGCGACCTTTCTGAGAGCCGAGTTCGGCTTCTTGGGTGTAGTGGTGTACACACGTGTGCATACGCCACGGCGCTGAGGCGAGCCCTTGAGGGCAGGCGTCTTCGTCTTGGAGACCTTGTCAGCCCTGCCTTTGCGGACCAACTGCTGAATAGTAGGCACCTACGGATTCCCTTTTCTATGCGATCGTGGTTTTTCCTCCCCGATTCGGGAGGTAGGGTACCGGCAACGCTGACACCCTATAAAGCTGTGGGTAATGTGGACATCTGAGCGAAGACAGGCGTCCATGGAGCTGGTCGCACCAAACCCAAGGACAAACTTTAGCCTTCCTCCATGGGTACGGTCAACTTTTCTAGCTTCCTCGTTAGGGGAAATGCCGGCAGATGTCAGGAAACTACGCCAACGAATAAAAGGGCCATCCTGAAAAAGTAAAGTGGGATCGCCCCCGCGAGGGTGGGGGCGGTCCCAACGGATTCGAGCCGAATCGCTCAAACGATCTTGAGTCCTAGTGCCTTGGGGTACCTCCTCTTGCGGTGAGGTACACCCAGCGCGGTCGAGGCGCTAGGGTCGAAGATGGCGAGCAGACTTATACCCGATCCGGGACTGGCTGTACCACCGATTTTCTGGGCGTCCAGAACTACCCCGACGGTACTCACACTGTATCCGGAGATCTCCCCTCTCACGGCAGTGTGTACGTGGGGGTGAACCCCCCGATGGGTGGTGAACGAGATCCTCACCTCTCCCTCGCTGTGCGATCTCACAGCCGCCTTC
This sequence comes from Propionibacteriaceae bacterium, assembly GCA_031256725.1. Taxonomy (GTDB): domain Bacteria; phylum Actinomycetota; class Actinomycetes; order Propionibacteriales; family Propionibacteriaceae; genus WQYJ01. The sequence goes on along the minus strand of JAIRQE010000025.1, from coordinate 151,544 downwards.
CAGTTTCCTTGGTACATCTCGATAGACCGTCTCACCAGGGATAGATCTCCACTTGGTGACTATCGGGAGGTGCAAGGGATGACGACTCGGGCGAGCAACCTGAATCGCTAATCCTTGCACTGTGACCTCAGTTGAGGTGTTGCCAGTCTCAATCTGCCTGGTCACAAGGATTTTCCCTTGCGCGAGAAACTGGAGTGGCTGAATAGAATACTGCTGCCTTGAATAAGGTTGACAGTGTTCCATGCGTGAACTGGAGTCCAGTACGCCTGCGCCGTCCCATCCAGACGACTCAGGGGGGAATAAGTTGGCCTCCCCGCCAACTAGATACCGATCATCAGTCATCTCACACCCGTGTGTTGCCGATTCGATGACAGTCTGATGAATCAATCTTGTGTTTGGTGAATTTCATCAATCATCCCTCTCATAAACAGGCACACTAAATCCTCGGTATACCCGTGAGACTCACATGCACTGTCCCCAGAACAAACACCTTCAAAGACTCGTTTTCTACGGAAAGACTCCCAGTTCTTCCGTATCCGAACCCCGTTAGATCCGATTCCTTGAAGGAGGAGGCCCCTGACTTATCTGCTTGCTTAGCGTATTTATCAGGTGCTTCACTTCACCATACTTCATGAGGATTGGGGGAAGCAAGCCTTGTCAGAGGTTGTTTTTCGGAAAGTGAAGGCGGCCCTAGCGAACTCCTGAATCAAACCATCCGTTCAATCCTGAGGAAACCAGGGCCACTTCCCTATACCATTTCTGGCTGGACACTCACCCCGATCTCCCCCCTGGGAAAGAGGCTTGCGTTTGCGGCAATCATCTAGCCCCAACGAGCTATGCCCTCTTAAGCGATTGACGACATGATAATTCTACAACCATCTTCAGAAGAAAAGAAGACTCAAAGCTCTTGACACTGTACAGGTCACTAGTGTATTTATTATCCAGAGTGGGAAATATGGCCTTGATAAGGGGTTTTATTAATGATAATATCGCATAACTCAGACATACAATAGCTATTGTTTCAGTCAAATGAATAAGGGAATCTAGTGATGACAAGGGGTACTTCTGGGGTATATCGCCTCCTGTTATTCCTTAGAACTCATCTAATTTACGTAGTTTCTCGTTAAGTTTTGCTCGCACATGGTCACGAATTCTCATAAAACCGAGCGATTTTCTTCGGCAATTCTTTACTCAAAACTACACAAATATGGCTCACTCTCGACCCATGGTGAGGTCGTATCACCTGCCTTCCCAAGAAACAATCTATGGGAATGATCAGGTACATCACTATGCGCGCTAGCAGTCCACACAGGTCTATGACAAGCTTGTACGGTGCGCGCCTACGTGAGAGTACTCAAAGTACCTGGAGCGCTAGCATTCTGTATAGCCGGATTGATAGCGCGATTCGGTGGTGCCATGACGGGGATCGGGATACTCATGATGGCTTCCGGGATCTACGGAAACTATGGGATTGCTGGTGCGCTCACAGCAGCAGATGTAGTCGCGTGGGCCATTGGTACCGCCTTCTTGTCGAATCTCGTAGACCGCTTTGGGCAACGCCGGATCATGCTTCCCGCTGCACTGGTCTCTGCTGCGGCCTTGGCTATCGTTGTCATTCTTGCCGTCTTCCATGCTCCGTTATGGACCCTGTTTGTCTTCACTGTCATTTCTGGGCTCACACAGGGCTCACCTGGGGCAATGGTACGCGCTCGATGGAACTATGTACTCTCCTCGGCTCACGACCTGCATACTGCTTATTCTTTGGAATCCACTCTTGATGAACTCGGCTTCATCATCGGCCCTGTGGCTGCGACCTGGCTTGCTACAAGTCTGCATCCCGCCGCTGGACTCGCCGGACCCGCTCTGATGATCGCTGGAGGCGCGGGAGTCTTCTACTCGCTGAAATCCACCGAACCCACAATCATTACCCGAGAACACTCCCACTCCCACTCCCGACTCATCATCCTGTTGCCCGGTATCGCTGTCGTGGATGCCATCGGTTTCCTCATGGGAGCGCTTTTCGGATCCATTGATGTTGCCACCCTTGCCGCAACAACCACCTGGAATTCTCGCGAACAAGTCGGAATCGTCCTCGGTGTGATGTCGCTCGGCTCCGCCATTGGTGGATTCCTCTATGGAGCACGCAGTTGGAGGAGCCCCTTATGGAAGAGATTCCTTATATGTGTATCCCTGTTAGGAGTCACAGCCTGGATCCTGTACTTCGCCTGGAATCCACTCACCTTGGGGATCTTCGGGTTTATAGTTGGTTTCTCAATCGCGCCGACCTTCATCAACGCTAACGGCCTGATCGGGTACCTAGTACCGCCGGCTCGCTTGACGGAGGGACTTGCTTGGTTAGGTACCGCGATCGGCATCGGGGTCTCCATAGGCTCCGCAATCTCCGGGTATCTCATCGATCATTTCGGCCATGGTGCCGGATTCATCTGTGTCATGGTGGGTGGAGTACTCGCACTGAGTGTCGCATTGGGAGCGTCCAAACAGCTCAAGATATTGACCGAAGCCAAGTCGCTTGGCGCTTTGGGTGAGGATGAGTAGAATTAGCAGTCGCGGTCGTTGAGTGCTAGACGGAGGATCCATGCCTATTTATGAGTACCACTGCACGTCCTGTGGTGCCGATCTGGAAATCTTTCAGCGTATGGCTGACCCCACGCTCACTGAGTGCCCCGAATGCTCGGGCTTACTCAAGAAGATCTTCTCCCCCGTAGGCATCGTTTTCAAGGGCTCCGGTTTCTACGCCACCGATTCCAAGAAGTCGAAGAGTTCCACCTCACGTCCTGCGACACCGGCGACCTCCGATTCGAGTTCGTCGACTTCCACCGATTCGAGTTCTTCTGGTTCTTCGAGTTCGTCCACTACGACCTCCTCAAGTTCTTCCTCCTCTAGCTCTGGTACATCGGCGGCTGGAGCTTCTGATACCTCTGGAGGTACGGGGTCTGCTTCCGGCTCTGCTGGTTCTTCTGGGACAGGTTCTGGGGGTTCGAGTACTTCTGGGTCTTCTTCGCCCGCCTAAACTTCATTAAGTGACTTGTCACACTAAGCAGAGGGGGGGGTCACTCTCTGCGTCACTAGCCCTGGTTCGATACCAGTACCCTCACCACTTCGATACCAGTACCCTCACCACTTACGCTTCGACTTTATTAAGTACTTGATTAAGTACTTGGCATCGGTCATAACTTTACAAATCTTCCCCCGCTATAAACCTCATCATCGAAAGTTGTGAACTTGTACCCCTGTTTCTAAGTGAATTTCGAGGTACAACTTCACAAATCTGGCTAGATGGTAGTCCTTCGATGTGCAGGACCCAACAACACCAGTGGTATTTACCCTGCACAGGGTCCAGCTGGGCTGTGGATAACTTTCTTTTCTCTATATCCCTTGTGGATAGATGACAATCCCTATCCACTGTTACCCATGGTCTGTGTATGACAAAGATTACGACCATCCTTCGACGGGTTCTCATTCATCGACGTATCCTGGCCACCATGGCGGCTGTGGTGTGCGTACTCAGTGTATGCTCAATCGTCACCAGTGATGGTGGCCCCACCACCCAGGTTTACACAGCGATCTCCAGGATCTCCCCAGGATCAACAGTTACCGAAGCTCAGGTGCGCGCTACTGCTGTTCCAACGACCTTGGTACCCGTTGGAGCAATCACCTCGGTGTCATCCCTTGTCGACCAGATGACCTCCTCTGCGATCCCTGCTGGGGCTATTCTCACGACCGAGGATTTTGTTGCCTCATCTCAGGCCAAAACCGGGCATGTGATCATCCCACTTCAGGTTTCCTCCCATATTCTTTCCGTCATTAAACCTGGAGACAAGGTGTCCATCTTTCTCACCGACCACGCCACTGCCGAGGTCAGCGTGGCCCGAGGAGTACGAGTGATAACCATCCCTTCCCCCGACTCCTCTGGACTCTTCTCAGGATCTGGTACAGCCGAAGTCATCCTTGTTGAGGTACCCGAATCCATAGCCACCAAGATCACCTCCGCCACCACGATGGGTGCCGCCAACGTAGCCCTAGAGTGACATGCCCCCCCCAGAACCGAAACTTCATGAGTCTGAATGATGGTGTTATTGCCCTGATGGATTATCATATCAGAAATAGTATCTCTTAGATCCTTGCCCACCAGAACGCAGAATCAAGCACTATATGTGCCACCATTACTATGTAAAAAACTTATGCAGTACCTCTTCTGCCATGACGGGACAGCAGAGACGAAAATTCTTATAAACAGAAATTGAGCCTGTAAGGCAAGAAAATTTCAGAAGTTTCCACAAGGAGTGAATCTGGAAAGAGTCACGACAACTCAAGGGCAGACACAAGTCGTTTCGCAAGGGCCAAAGGGCTGGCGTCCGCGGGCTCCGGGTGGTCCTGATCGAAGGACAGATCCAAGGCGATAAGGTCGCCACGATGCCAGGTCGAAAAGACCTCCAGGACCTCACCATGCTGGTCGAGGGTCGTACCTTCTAAGAGCAGGAGAGACGCTCCGGGATAGATACCCAAGAGGGTGGCCAAAGTCGCATCGCTGGGGACAGCCCTGATCTGACGTTGGCCACCAACTGGTCTCAATCCGTGGCTCTCCTCCAGAAGGGCATGGAGGGAGGCATCGGTCAGGGACTCTACAGTGAGAGTCTGCGCATAGGACGCAGGAAGCCAGGTTCGAATAAACGCCGCAGGCACTCCATCAATGAAGCGGACACGTTCACACTGCCACCACTCCTGCGGCGGGAGAGGTGTCCCAATGTGGGGCGAGTTCTTGGTGGGTGACAGTGATCTCACTTCAGTTGTGACGGTGAGGCCTACTGATGTCATCTGAGCCTTCAACCCGGCAGCACGATGAGCGAAACGATGGAATTGTCTGCGAGGAGCAACAATCGTAGCCTGACCTCGCCCTCGTACCACCAAACCCTCGTTGGCAAGGGTGATCATGGCCTGTGGAGTCTAACTCGATCATCTCCGTCGCGTTAAGAGCAAAAAAACTAAGCCGAAAAGCATTGTTGCTGTTTTCATATCCAGCAGCCCCAGAGTCAGGGCCCTTTTTAATGAACTCCCTAGCAAGTTAGATTTAAGGAAGCACACAACCGGGCCATTGGTGCCCCTTTTGCAGACCTTCCGCCAGAATGGCCCAGTTGGGTATCTACTCAACCTAGGAACACACAACGATATGATATTATTATTGGCGGCCCCGATAGGATTCGAACCTACGACGCATGGTTTAGGAAACCATCGCTCTATCCCCTGAGCTACGGGGCCATGGTAGCGTACCTACGATACCGGAGATTTAGCCAAGGTTGAAATATGACTGACAGTCTTTATGCACTGCTTGCGTTTGTACTCACTGGGGAAGAGGTCTCGCTTGCCCCAGGGGTGGACTCGGTTGAAGCTTTTCTGGTGGCCCTTGATGAGGTCGGATGGTCAGCTGACGCCATTCGTACCCATGCTGCCCAGCGCTGGGACGCGGAGGAACCCTGGCCTCATCCTCTTGAAGCGGGCGGTCTACACACCATAGGGGCAGCACGTTGGTACGCGATTCTTGGAAAGGTACGTACGGAGTTGGGTCTTGATGCAGAGCGTCTCCCCCCTAGTCAGCGGGTGGTTTTAACACCCGAGGAGGAGCGACTTACCGCCGAGGTACCTCCACATCACGGCCCCATTGGGTAGCCACTGTTGTACCTGGAAAAGAAATTCTTGAAAATCGGGAATAAACCAGGCCAAGAATACGTTGTACCTCTAACACAAGTGATTCTTTGGTACCGTTTCTTCGAGTACACAGGGCACCCAACCGTTTCTTCAGCAATTCACAGTCGGGCAACGAACAATTGGTCAGCCCAATCGGCATCCAGACAGCACTCATGAGTGGCGGTTAATAGGGTCAGGCAGGTCGGGTCACAGGTGGCTTGGAGGTCTGTACCTGGCTGGATACCGGCGTCATCCAACACCGCTAGAGTTTCGGTATCCCGTTGGAGGAATTCGCCGATGCGGATTAGGCGTACCCTCGAAGTAACTTCAGGCTCAATGATCGACGACAATACCTCAGCACCTTCAAGGAAACGGGTGATGGAATCCTTGACCGGCTCGTTTACCCTCGGAACTGGGGTTCCGTAGACGGAGACGTCGGGGTCCTTCAACAGGGCCACCAACTGTGTTTCGACCCGGTTACCGATGACGTGTTCCCATTTGCAAGCCTCATCATGGGCCTCGGCCCAACTCAGGCCGATCACATCAACCAGGAGTCGCTCAGCGAGTCGATGACGCCTCATCACACGCGCGGCAACCTCTTCGCCTTTTTCGGAGAGAAGGATTCGACGATCTTCATGCACGGTCAGGAGTCCATCGCGTTCCATCCTGGAGACCGTCTGTGAAACTGTGGGACCGCTGTGCTGCATCCGCTCGGCGATGCGGGCGCGCAGGGGTGTGACCCCCTCCTCCAACAACTCATAAACCGTTCTCAGGTACATTTCCGTCGTGTCGATGACCGAACTCATATCCATCCTCCTGCCCTCAAGGATAACCCGAAGTCCAGACATATCTGCGGGTTCCCACGCAATCCAGTCTGCGATAACGTTAGGACATGGATAAAGAGTTGCGCTTGTGGGCGATCAATGTTGATCTTTTCCGCAAGTGCTTTGCCGCGCCGCCTGAGCTTGCGCAAACCCTGCGTGAGGTCACCAATACCGTGACTCCTGCTGTACCCAAGAAGCGGGTTGGTGGGCTGCTGTCCGTCCTTGGACCGCTTATGAGGACCCCTCTGAATGCCCCTGTTATCCGCCCAGGGATCCCCAATAATGTGGATGCCGAAGCCATGATGACCTCGCGGTACATCGCTGCTGACCGTCTCAGTGCCTGTTGGACACTCGCGCGATCCTGGCTGGATCACCTCGCACTTGCCCAGATTTCTCTGCCCCTACCTGTGTCACAGTTAGAGGAATTGGAATTTGATTTGGTACGGGCGGGAGTCTCGACCCAGCTGAGCATTCGGCGCCTGTGGCTCCACAGTATCGATATCCCGCTACGGCCCATCGATCCGATGACAATTGGGTTCATGGATCACGCAACAGTACTCAGACTTGTGGATGAATGGACGAATGCCCTCCCCGAGTTCGAGGAGGGCACTGTCGAGTTTGCGACTCAGGTGTTGGAGTTCGCGAAGGCTTACCCGCAGTATGCCGACCAGGCGAGTACCACGGGCAGCCCCCCACCAGACCTTATTGCCTGGTGGACTGCGCGTTAACCCCTAGGAGAGCCAGTTCAGGATCAGACCTTGCATGAAGTAGATCAGGAACATGACCCCGATCACCCACAATAGTGGACTTGTCTTTGAGGCCTTACCTTGAACCAGTTTGATGATCAGGTAGATGATGAAGCCCAAGCCCATGCCGACCGTGATCGAATAGGTGAAGGGCATCATGGTGATCATGAAGAATGCGGGGATCGCAACCTCCAGATCCTTCCAATCAATATCGGTAACCTGCTGAAGCATGAGGAAGCCCACAACCACGAGTACAGGTGCAACAGCCTCGGAAGGTACCAGGTTCACCAGCGGGGTGATGAACACTGCAACCAGGAAGGTCAACCCGGTGACAATGCTCGCCAAACCTGTACGTGCACCATCGGATACACCCGAAGCGGATTCTATATAGGAGGTGTTGGATGAGGTCGAGAACAGACCACCAGCAACGGCAGCCAGGGAGTCCACGAGAAGGATCTGCTGGGTACGTGGCGGATTGCCATCTTTTTGAAGGAGGTTGCCGGTCTTACCAATGGCCACAATGGTACCCATGGTATCGAAGAAGTCGGCGAGCATCAGTGCCAGGATGAGCATGATGACGACAATCCATGCCTTGAAGTCGGCGCTGAATGCGCCAATCAGATCGATGTGGTTCCAGAACTTGAGCAGTTCAAGATTGGGGAGCCAGGACCCGCCTTCAGCGAGCTGAGGTACGTTGAGTCTCCAACCAGTGGATGGATTCGCCATGGAATCGCCAACCTTGGCGACTGCCTCAACGATGACGGCCAGGATCGTACCAGCGACAATGGCAATCAGCATCGCACCTTTGACCCGATGTACCCACATGATGACGAGACCCACGAGTACGATCACGAAGACCAAAAGCGGCCAGCCAGCGATCGTACCGCCGATGCCAAGTTCACCCATCTGGGAACCCTGACGTACAAACCCAGCGTCCACAAGGCCAATCAATGCAATAAACAGGCCGATGCCCACAGAAATCGCGGTACGCAAGGAGTGGGGTACGGCGTTCATCACCGCTTTACGGAACTTGGTTAGGACCAAGATTGTGATGATGATGCCCTCCCAGACGATCAGGCCCATGGCCTGACCCCAGGTCATCATCGGAGCGATGCCATAAGCGACGAAGGCATTGAGACCCAGACCAGCAGCAATAGCAATCGGGTAGCGCCCAATGAGACCCATAAGAAGCGACATAACCCCTGCGATGACAGCTGTTGCTGCCGCAACCATCGTCATGGTCATCCCGATATTTGCACCCAGGGTTTCGGTGATCATCTGCCCGGCTTCATCGTAGACCGGGGGCCACTCGGCATAGAGCGGCAATCCAGAAATCAGGTTACCGTTCTTGTCGGCAGTGGTACCGATGATGATGGGGTTCAAAGCGATGATGTACGCCATCGAGAAGAAGGTGACTAGGCCACCACGGAATTCGCGGGCGAGCGTCGAACCCCGTGAGGTGATCTTGAAGAAGCGATCCATGCCCTGAGGTGAGGATGAAGAAGAAGGAGCCGTCGAAACGGCGCGTGGAGATTTCTGTACCATGCACACAGACTAGTGTCCACGAGCACCCATTCGTCTCATCTTTCACTGCCTGGAATAAACCTGGGCCATCCCCTGCAATACTCACCCATGAGAGGGTGTACACAGATCCCATCGGTTCGTGAGAAATGGTGACGGAATATGCCTTCTGCTGTGTTCAGCTTCACTCTCAAACCCGTTTCACTGTAATCTGGATGAGTGAATCAGTCGTCCCAGCCTCCTGCCGTTCCACAGAAGGCTCCCCTTCTTCAGCAGGCACCCGTGGTACCGCTGGACGCCTCAGGTTTGACTGCCGCAGCTGTGGGGCTTGGCCTCTTCGCTGCCTCAACCCTCGTCTGCTACATGGCTTATCCTGATAGTGGTTGGCTCTATGTTCTTGCCACGGGTACAGCCATCGGCCTGATTCTTGTACCGTTTACAGCCATCCATCGTCTACGCAGGGTACGCAAACAGGCTCAAAGCGAGCCCTTAATCGAACAGTGAGATGCCGTCTCTTTCCATATCGACAGAGTCATCCCACAGTACGGGCGGCAACTCGACTCCGCGACGTTCCTCCACAACATCGGAATGCGCACCACAGCCGTAGTCAATGGAAACAAGACACCCATCTGCGCTTGAGTAGGCATTAGCACAGGCTCCGAAGGCGGCCCCCAACTCACCTCTCAAACGGATGAAGTACCCACAACTTGAGCAGGGCGCAGGGGCTTGGCGAGCCTCGTACGCATCCGGGCCGTGAGCCTTGTTCCAGCGAAGACAGGCCTCGTCTCGTCCCTCTTTGCTCAACACACGGGTACGCCCCAAGCCCAGTTCACGCACAACCGCACGGATTTCGATCGCTTCTTCAGGGGTACGAGGTTCCGCCCCCACTGTGTACCCTGGCACGAGGCGTGGATCCTCGGGGGGTGTGGCCATGATCATTCCGGGACCAACATCACCAGGCGCGATCCTCTCCGACCAGGGCACCCATCTCGGTGCAAGGAGAGCACCCTCACCCGGAAGGAGGACAACATCGTTGACTGTGACCGTGCGGGCTCGTGGAGCACGGGATACGGTGACTGCCCAATGCCACCCGAGATAGCCTGGATGTAGACAATCGAAGACATGGGTCACCACGCGTTCAGCTTCGGCGTACACCCCAACGTGGTCGCCAACATGGCCATGACCAGCCTCAGCTAGTGCAGCAATGAGGGCTTCATCAATGGCTGAGGCCGCGACGGCATCAACTTTCACGGTCATGATTACAATTCTAGCTCTGCGGCAAAGCCTCGTAGCATATGTGCCATCTTCTCTGCCAGCCTGGCATCAGGGTACCGCCCGCGGCGATAGCCGTTACCAATGGAGTCAAGGAGCTTGATGAGGTCCTCAGTGATTATCGTCATCTGTTCGGTTGACTTCCTCTGGGCCTTCGATAGGGACTCCGGGGCTTCCAGCACTGTTAGTGACAGCGCCTGCTCACCGCGACGCCCATCTGCAACACCGAATTCAACACGCTGACCGGGTTTGAGGGTGGCCACGCCGACGGGCAGTACCGATGCACGAACGTAAACGTCACCGCCACCTTCATCCTTAACGATGAACCCAAAACCCTTTTCAGGGTCATAGAAACGTACCTTGCCTGTTGGCATACACTCACCTCTTTCCCATGCCTGACTAGCTTAGCGCTTGTCAGATCAAGAATTCCATCTTAGCCAGCACCCTAGCCTTCGCGATACAATGATTTTATGGCCACATGGAAAGACGGACCGAGGTATGCTCCTTCACAGCGCCCTCGTGGTTTCGCCGAACCTCCACCGTCTGTGAGCCTGGAAGCGATCCCTGTTCCCCCTCGTGTACCTCCTGCTCCTCCCGAAGCTCCGACCGACTTTCACATGGATAGCTCAGGGGTACCTTTGGAGAGCATCGAGCCTGCAACCTCAATGGTACGCAACCCCGAGGCCCCCTTCACAACCCATTCGGCCATCATGACCTCCTCAGATGCGGATCTGATTTCGCTGAGTGCCCCACCTGTCGCTGAAGACCGTTCCCCTTTAGAACCCTTCACAATCGCTTCTTCCCCCACGTCCCCAACAACCTGGGCTCCCCCATCGGATTCTGCCCGCCCTGAACAGGTACGGCACGAGGTCGCTCTATCCGATGTGGTGAATGCAGCCTACCCTCCGTTCCTCCTCACCCTGGGTGTTGTCGGCGTGGTAGCCACCATGGAGACACTGATCCCTATGGTCACCTTGGGAGTCGCTCCCTTCTTTCTGATTCCCAGGGTACGATTCCGGGTCGAGCAACTTAAAAAGGTCGCCTATGTCATCCTGGCGATTCTGGCTGGCTTGTGGATCACATCCTTTATCGTGAACCTGTCTATCTACAACGTCGACATTGGAATGAACTGGTGGGTGTTCATCGCCTGCTGGGGGCTCGCCCTTGCTGATCTCATCCTGCAGTACCTAGGTTTAAGAAATGGGGAATCCCCCAATATCACCCATTAGCTTTTTTGGGGCCGGTTCGTTTTGACACAATGTCGACATTGGATCAAAAGTCGACATTGCGTCACAACGAACCGGCTCCGCCTGTCACACTCGTGCCATCTCGTCGTCTATCAGCCTTCTCCATGTGGATACCACTGAGGTGGTAATAGGGGTGGTGTCGATGTAGTACTGGGTCAGGCCCCCTCGTACCAACCATGGAATATGCTCAGGCTTGAGGCCGCCAGCGGCAATGATGTGGTCGGCGGCGCGTGCGATGAGGCGATCAATGCCATGATCAATTTCCCTAGCGGAACCAGCGGTCATGATGGAGTCGACCCTTGGAAGGGATTCAACTATTTGTTGAGCTCGGATGGGATCAAGAGTGGCATCGACGGCTCGATCAAAGGTCCAGGCCCACGTCGCATCTGAGGCAACCTCTACACAAACCAGGTCATCGATTTCGGCCATATAGGTGAGGAATCCGAAGACGAATCCATCGACTCCAGCCTCAATATACGTGGAGGCTAGTCCCCGAAGTCGGGCAATCTCTCCACCATCAGTGGTGTAGCCCTCGCGTAGGCGTAGTACGACCCTCATCTCTACGGTGGATGCTGCGCGGATCTTAGTCACAGTCTCAGGTAGGGGCGACAGCCCCTCATCGGAGGTGAGGATCAGGCGGTCAGCCCCGCCGGCTTCCGCGCATTCTGCCTCATAAGGGCTTGTGACCCTCACATGAAGTACACCTGACATAGGTCTAGTGTTCCCCATCTGTGATGGGCAAGGGAAGTGGACTCGCCTTGATCTAGAATTCGTCGAACTCCAGGTTCACTTCTTCTTCGCGTTCCTCAGGTTCGGCTGAAAAAACTAGAGGCACGGGTACGTTCTCAACTTCGGAGGCCGAACCGAGCCAGGCCCGACATAGATGTGGTTCAAGGAAGGGGTTGAGTTCAACGACACGCTGACTGGAGCGCAGTTCCTCAAGGGAACCGTTGATCATCCCAACATGGAGTCTGCACACCACGTTGGGGGCCTCCCTGGCTGATTCCATGAATGGACAGTTGTGAAGAAGCAGGTGCGGGCGAGGGATTCGTACAGATTCTGGTGCGAACCACAAAGCGTCCAACTTGTCCATGACCCTCTGGTCGATCTCAGACTCATCAAGAGTCTCGAAGGGGGTTGGGCGGCTAGTCAGATAGCTTCCCCATTGGCGACCGACTTCGTACATCTCATCCCCAACTTCGGGGAATCGTGTGGCGATTGTTCCCGTGAGGATCTGAGCAAGAAGACGGTACCCCTGTGCTCGCTCATGGGTCTGATTTGGAAGGGTACCTGTGTACAGAATTCTGCGACGACCTGGTTGCCCTGAAGCTTCTGTCTCCCTGAGCGCCATCCCAGCATCAACCAGGGATTCCAAGTGAAATCGTGCTGTATTGGCGTGAATCCCGACCATGTTAGCAATTTGAATAACAGAGAGGGGCTCCTTCGCATCGCGAAGAATTTGGATGATATGGGTACGACGTCCACCATGAGATGAGCCTCCTGTTGTTCCATCATAGATACGAGGCGTTGAGCGAGCTGGCATGACTCCTCCTTTGGAGTTTATCGTTTTCCTTTCAGGGTTTAATTCTATTCCTTAACAGTTAAGTAGTCACAAATGGATGGTTGCTACAAATCAACCTTAACTGTGCTATGAATGTTAAATAGTGCGTGCTTATCTGAATGATCCCAGAATTTCTGAATGAAACAAGAGTTATTGATTTAAGATCAAGAACATTGAGGCGCAGGGGATCAGCATTGATAGAAATGCCAGCCGGTTGAGGGTGTGCCTCGTCTCAAGGTTGTTCTCCACAAGGTCAAACATCTCGGGAAGTTGGCCGGATCATCGGGATCTTCGACCGCGAACCTTAAGGAAGCCTCCTCGATCGAGTTGCTCAACGATATAGGGCCCAATTTCTTTGCCTGCGGCCTTCGCCTCATCAGTGATGTCGAGAGGGTTGCGGTTAAAACCGGGTGGCCTAGAGCCCATCCCGAACGTACAGCCTGAGCATGACAATCAATGATCGAACGACCCTTGAGCTTGCCTGGACTCGCTGGCGTGGTGATGTCCGTGGTGTTGAACATATCTTAGCGCCACTGATCGGAGTTCACATACCAATAGGAAGTCGAGGCTTGATGGCGAGCCGGACGTCTTAAACTGGGTTGTGAGAAGAAGTCCGACCTCAATGAAAGGCTTCATCGTGAGCGCTAAAGAGAATTTGCCTCAGGGCAGTGGGGTCGACGACTCCAGCTCGGGCAAGCTAACCTTCCGTAAAGGGCGTTGGATTGACGGGTGGGACTCCGAAAACAACGCTCAATGGGAAAGAGAAGGGTCAAAGATTGCCAAGCGCAATCTAGGATTCTCTATCTATGCTGAGTTTCTTGGGTTCGTAGTTTGGCAGTTATGGAGCATCGTCGTCGTCTCCCTGAATGGATGGTATGGATTCAGTTTTGATTCCTCCCAGCAATTCTGGCTGATTTCCCTTCCCTCCTTGGTGGGCGCAACCCTGCGTTTCCCTTACACATTCATGGTTTCTGCGATTGGTGGGCGAAACTGGACCATTGTGTCTGCGGCGCTGCTGCTCATTCCCACCACAGCAATGGCCTTCGCCATTTCCAACCATCCGACAGTAGATCCCGTCAGCGGAGTGGTCACAGGTGGTACCACCTTTTGTGTCATGCTCCTTATTGCAGCACTGGGCGGCTTCGGTGGTGGAAACTTTGCGAGCTCCATGGCCAACATCACCTTCTTCTATCCGCAAAGGATGAAGGGCTGGGCTCTTGGACTCAATGCTGCTGGTGGCAACATTGGTGCTGCTGTGGCCCAGTTCACTGTACCGATCCTCATCACGATCACCGCAGCAGCTGTCACCAGTCCCAATGAAGACACTACACGCATCGTGAACCTACCCATCGCTGGCTGGTTCTGGATACCCTTCATTCTTCTCGGTATTGCTGGAGCCATTTGGGGCATGAACAACCTCTCCAGCGCCAAGGCGGACTCGCAGGGTTATATGGCTGCTCTCAAGGAGCCCCATATGTGGCTACTGTCCTTCCTCTACATCGGTACCTTCGGTTCCTTCATCGGTCTGGCTGGCGCCTTCCCGAAGCTGATCGCCGATCAGTTCAAGGCGTACTCCATGATCCATATTGGAATCGTCGGAATCGGTCTGGCCTTCCTTGGACCACTCACTGGTTCACTTGTACGCCCCTTCGGTGGCAAGTTGGCTGACAAGGTTGGTGGCGCCTACGTCACTGTTGCTGCCTTCATCGTCATGATCCTGGCAACCTTCTCCTCCATCCAGGTACTCAAGACTGCACGTCAGGCTGAAAACTCAAACAACTACTTCTGGGCATTTTTAGCCTGTTTCATCGTGTTGTTTGCTGCCACCGGCGTTGGCAACGGTTCAATGTACAAGATGATCCCGACGGTATTCGCCTATAAGGCTGGTCAGATGGACGCCCACAATAAGTCGGCGGGCATCTCCACCGTACGCAAGACCTCTGCGGCCTTGGGTATAGTCTCTGCCTTCGGTGCCTATGGTGGCTTCCTCGTACCCCAGGTCTTCAACAAGGCTACAACTATGAAGAAGCTTGAACTTGGTGAAGAAGGGGCATGGGTTGTCGAAGGATACCAACTCGGTCTGTGGTGGTTGTTCTTCGCCTACATCATCTTCCTTGTGACATTGGTAGCGTTCTACATCATCCCCTACATGAAGAAAGGCACCCGAGTTTAACCCTCTCCCGTGCTGAACAAACGACGGATCAAGACTCCCGGACGTCCTGGTCCGTCATGTTTTTCCACATCATCCTGCTGGCCCTCCTACGTCATCCTGCGCGGTAGTCGCAGGATCCAGAGATGGTGTACGCGGAGGGTGGGATACATCTATTGCGAACGCACTCACGCAGTTTTTTCCTTTGGAAACAACTCCTCCGTTCGGGGATACGGTTCACAACAGATGTACCCCACCCTCCGCTTGACGTTATACGGGTGATCTGTTCGCCACCATCCTTAGGAGTGTAGGTGACTGTGCCTGCACCCCAATTGGAGGTTGGTGTAACGTGCCGCCATCACTCGTGGTTCCGAGAGAAACACCTAGCCATTGCCGATATCTGGAGAGGAGGCTTCTCCTCTGGGAGGCTGCTCGTACATGACGATGAGGTGTGGTTCCACAGTCCCCGATGACAGCGAGTACACCCGCCCAGGTGAACGCCTAGAACTAATACCCATTCCATAGACAAAGGGCGGCCCCGAAGGACCGCCCAATGCTAAGAGTTGGATCAGTAATCCATGCCCATGCCGTCACCACCAGCAGGCATCGGCGGAGCCTTCTCAGGCTTGTCCGCGACAACCGCTTCGGTGGTCAGGAACAGTGCTGCAATGGAGGCAGCATTCTGCAGAGCGGAGCGGGTGACCTTAGCAGGATCGATGATCCCGGACTTGACCATTTCCACGTACTCACCTGTGGCAGCATCAAGGCCCTGGCCTGCAGGGAGGTTCGAGACCTTCTCTGCGATGACACCGCCCTCGTAGCCAGCATTCACAGCGATCTGCTTCAGTGGTGCGGAACAGGCAGCAACCACGATCTGTACACCCGTGGCCTCGTCACCTTCGAGGGTGGGAAGCTTGGCGTTCTTGGCGGCCTGAACGAGGGCCACGCCACCACCGGCGACAATACCCTCTTCGACAGCAGCCTTGGCGTTGCGTACAGCATCCTCAACACGATGCTTGCGCTCCTTGAGCTCGACCTCTGTTGCGGCACCAACCTTGATGACAGCCACGCCACCGGCGAGCTTCGCGAGACGCTCCTGGAGCTTCTCACGATCATAGTCGGATTCGGACAGGTCGATTTCTTTGCGGATCTGGGCCACACGACCGTCGATCTGCGGCTTCTCGCCAGCGCCGTCCACGATGGTACATTCGTCCTTGGTGACGCGTACTGCGCGCGCACGACCCAAGAGATCCACGGTGACTGCATCAAGCTTGAGGCCGACCTCTTCGGAGATGACCTGGCCACCTGTGAGGATCGCGATGTCGGCGAGCATGGCCTTGCGGCGATCACCGAAGCCGGGAGCCTTGACTGCAACAGACTTGAAGGTACCCTTCAACTTGTTGACGATGAGTCCAGCAAGTGCTTCGCCATCGACGTCTTCAGCAATCACCAAAAGCGGCTTGCCAGACTGTACGACCTTCTCAAGAACGGGAAGGAGATCCTTCAGGGAGGAGATCTTCGAGTTCGCGATCAGGATGTAGGGGTCCTCCAGCACGGCTTCCATGCGCTCGGTGTCGGTCACGAAGTAGGCGGAAATGTATCCCTTGTCGAAGCGCATACCCTCGGTGAGCTCCAGCTCTAGACCAAAGGTGTTGGACTCCTCAACAGTGATGACACCTTCCTTGCCGACCTTCTCCATCGCCTCAGCAATGATGTCACCCACGAGGGGGTCGCCAGCAGAAATTGATGCGGTGGCCGCGATCTGCTCGCGGGTCTCGATCTCGGTTGCTGTGGATGCGAGTTCCTCAACAATGGCGGCAACGGCCTTCTCGATCCCCTTTTTGAGGGACATCGGATTGGCGCCTGCGGTCACATTGCGTAGACCTTCGCGTACCAGGGCCTGGGCCAAAACAGTAGCGGTCGTCGTACCGTCACCAGCGACATCATCTGTCTTCTTGGCGACTTCCTTGACCAGCTCTGCGCCGATTTTTTCGTACGGATCTTCGAGCTCGATCTCCTTCGCAATGGAGACGCCGTCATTGGTGATTGTGGGGGATCCCCACTTCTTCTCCAGGACAACATTGCGCCCCTTAGGGCCCAAGGTCACTTTCACGGCATCGGCGAGGGTGTTCATTCCCCTCTCCAAGGCGCGGCGAGCTTCGGTATCAAATTGAATGAGCTTTGCCATATTCTCTCCGGTAGTACGGGGGTTTCCCGTTGTGATCAATCAGCGCCTGCTCAGTGCCCGCGACGGACGACTTTTCAGTCTCACTGTCAGACGTAGCACTCTCATAGTACGAGTGCTAATACATTCTTAGCACTCTCGGGGTAAGAGTGCAAATGAGAAGGGGTGCCTCAGGCGTAAAAATCCCATGATTATTCATGCCACCGGTCGTTGATATTCAAAACTTCACAAGTCTGACTTCATCTGTGTTAGTGATGAAATACTGCTGGACAAGCTGTGCCATGAGATACGTCCTCTGACATTACCGACATTAGTTAGGTACGCTTCATAATTCTCGATCTGTGGATTGCCGTACTTCAAAAACGGCACAATCCTGACTTCGTTTACATGATATCACTAGTTTGCGAAGTGTACCCTCCTTAAAACCGAGTAGAACTTCACAACTCTTAGAGTACCTACCAACACACAATCCTGGTGTATAGTAGATATAATGAAGTTCACAACGAAGATCGCCGCGCTTGCGGCCGTGACCTGCCTGGCACTGACTGGGTGTACCTCGAAGCCCGACAACCCTGGTACCGAACCTGGGGAATCGACCAGCAGCTACAACTTTCTCATGCTGCCCAAAAACCTCGGCAATCCCTATTTCGATGCGTCCAATAATGGCGCCAAGGATGCTGCTGTCGAGTTTGGTGGAAACCTCAACTACACTGGCCCATCCGGCGGGAGTGGCTCCGGTGAATCCCAGGTATCCTTCGTCACGAACGCCACCAAGCAGGGAATGGATGCTCTCATCCTGTCCGCCAATGATCCCGAGGCCCTCTGTGATGCCGTCAAAGGCGTTCAAGCAGCAGGCGTGAAAGTCATCACCTTCGACGCGGACACCACCTGCCGCGACCTCTTCGTGAACCAGGCCGCCTATGAGGAGGTCGCCCGTACCCTCGTGGAAATGATGGTCGCCCAGATCGGTGACACCGGCGAGGTTGCATGGCTGTCCGCCGGCTCGAAGGCCCACAACCAAAACGAGTGGATGAGGATCGCCAACGAGATCTTCGCCGCGGAGCACCCCGGCATCACTATTGTCGGTACCTTCTATGGCAATGACAACGATCAGCAATCCTTCGACAGGACCGCCGCGATACTTGATTCCCATCCGAGCCTAGTGGGTATCATCTCCCCGACTGCCGTTGGGTTACCCGCTGCCGCTCGGTACATCCAAGGCTCCGAGTTCGCAGGCAAGGTCGCCCTGACCGGCCTATCCCTCCCGAGCCTCATGAAAGACTACGTCAGCGCTGGTACAGTCACCCAGTTCGCGCTGTGGAACCCCGGTGACCTTGGGTACCTATCCACCTTCGCTGCCAAAGCACTCATCAACGGTGAGATCACCGGCGCCAAGGGTGACACCTTTGAAGCTGGTACTTTGGGTACCATCATGGTTGGTGACAACGCAACCGTGATCCTCGGCCCAGTACAAAGGTTCACCGCCGAAAACATCAACGACTTTGACTTTTAACCCAGAGGTACAGGGGCGGTTCTGGTACGAAAAAGTACCGCTTTCCAACCGTTTTCTCATTGACACCCCCCCCCCGTTGATATGCTATCATCGAAGCGCAAAAGTGCTAAGACTCTCGAGTTGGGAGGGTGCTTCGTGAGCATCCCCCGGATCTGATGGTCTCATGTCAAAGGGGGAACTCATGCCACTACAGAATATGCTAGATAACGTTAAGGATCGCGTAGATTTGGTTTTCAAGAAATCAGATGAACAAGAACCATCCATGGAAGAGCCTGACAGAGTCAATATCATGCTCGCTGGCAAAACTGGCGTCGGTAAAAGTACCCTCATCAACGCAATCTTTGGTGAAGATATAGCCGCAACCGGTATTGGTGAACCCGTAACACAGACTATTAATATCTACCATAAAGATAATATCCCCCTACGTATTTACGATGTAAAGGGACTAGAACTCGACGCTCATGTCCAAAAAGATATTCAGTCAAACCTGAAGAAGTTGATTCGGGCTAGTCGGAAAACAGAGGACAAGAACGACGATATTCATTTGTTGTGGTATTGTATCGCCTCGGTTGGAGTGCGTGTTGAGCCACTCGAACTTGAATTCATCCGAGACTTAGCCAAGCAAATTGACATCGTCATCGTTATAACAAAGAGTTTCGATGGACATGAGACCCGCGAACTCATGGCCTATCTTCAAAGCCAGAAAGATGCTGGGGGTCTACCCGTTAAAGCCATAGTTCCTATTCTTGCTGAGGATAGGACGATTGACGGGGCAGTCGTTAAAGAGGGTTTTGGACTCAAGGAACTCTCAGAGTTGTCCTATGAATTATTGCCTGACGCGCAGAAGCGAGCCTTCGCTGGGGCCCAGAAGGTGTCCGCTGAGGTACGAAAGAAGGCAGCAGCCCAAGTTATAGCCTTAGCAACTGCTGGCGCGGGAGCCGCAGGTGTGATACCTATTCCCATCGCTGACGCGCTTGTTCTCGTACCAATACAAATGATGATGCTCACTGGAATCGCGAATGCCTACGGGCTTAAGTTCAAAGAAGACGATTTCACTGCACTTGTGTCCGCTATCGCCCCACTAGCAATGCAAGCCGGAGGAAAAGCAGCTGTTACCTCGCTCCTAAAACTCGTACCTGGTGTTGGAGTCGCAGCTGCTGCAATCAGTGGAGCCGTCGCTGCTGGCTTCACTGCTGCCCTCGGAATCGCCTTCCAAACTGCCCTAGAGCAAAAAGTCAATGAACTAGTACTTGATCAGAAATTCTCAGATGAATTCATCACCATAATGATGCAGATATTCCACAAAAAGATAAATGAGATAGACGCCAACAAAGCCTGAGTACCAGGTAGGCTCCGCTCACCATTCGTACGTAGAAGAGCCAGTTCACGTTGCCGTGTGGACGCTTCGCGCATTGTTGCAGCAACTTGAATGTACAGTCGGTGGTCACCCTTGGTCGCAATAAAGTCGATTCCGGTGGTACCCATCTGTCCCACATAGACCTGACAATTGCGTCTTAGAAGTTCTAAATACATAGTCTGGATGTTGTACTGCGCAAAGACGCAGTACGCAACATGAAGGCCGGATCACGGGGTACTCAAACCCCTCACAGAGACTAGAGCAGGCCCAAAGCCCTCGGAATTGTGGACTTCCACTCGGTACGTACTTCGTCGATATTCAGGGTGAAGAGATCCCTGATGACCAACTCAGAACCATCCGTGGTGACTCCGATCTTGGTGATGGGCAGAGAGTATTCGCCAGCCAACGCTTGTACTGCTCCGGCTTGGAACTCATCGCAGGTGATGAGTACTCGGCCTGTGGACTCGGAGAAGAGAGCCACGAAAGGATCACCCTCCAACTCAATCTCAGCACCCTTGCCACCTATGAAACAGGACTCTAGGAGAGCCACACCCAGACCACCATCACTGAGGTCGTGAGCCGAGGAGATCAGGCGGGTCTTCGAGACTGTCTGGAAGAAGGCAGTGAGATTCTTGTGGTGCTCAAAGTCGACAGCCGGAGGGTTCCCGCCCAAATGGTTGTGGATGACACCAGCCCATGCGGAACCGGAGAGTTCTTCGCGAGTCTTCCCGATCAGGAAGATGACTTCACCTTCTCGGGAGAAGCCTGTACTCACCCGATCATCTATATCATCGATGACGCCCAGCATCCCAATGGTTGGTGTGGGGAGGATAGCCACCTCACCGGTCTTGTTATAGAAAGAAACATTACCACCTGTCACTGGAGTACCCAGGGCCTGACAGCCTTCAACAAGGCCCTTGATGGCTTCCACGAACTGCCACATGATTTCGGGGTCCTCAGGCGATCCGAAGTTAAGACAGTCGGTGATCGCCACAGGTTCAGCACCCACAATGGCGACGTTGCGATATGCCTCCGCGAGCGAGATCTGCGCCCCCTGATGGGGGTTCAGATAGGTGAATCGGGCATTGCAATCCGTGGAGAGTGCCACACCCAGGCCCGTCTCCTCGTCTATCCTGAGCATCCCAGCGTCTTGGGGCTGGGCCATCGCAGAGTTCCCACGTACAACATGGTCGTACTGCTGGGTAACCCAGGACACGTCAGCGAGGTTAGGCGAGGTGATGACCTTCACCAATTCTTGAGCAAGCTCCTCACCAGTCGAAGGCCGCGGAAGTACCTCGGCCGCATCGGCGTTGACCTGATCGATCCACGCCGGTCGCGTGAGCGGGCGATCATAGGTCGGCCCCTCATGGGCCACAGTCTTCGGATCGACGTCAACAACACGCTCGCCATTCCAGTCGATGTAGAGACGATCACCCTCAATGACCTCACCCACGACAGCGGCGAGTACATCCCACTTCGTGCAGATCGCCATGAACTGATCCACGTCCTCAGGCTTCACCACAGCCATCATTCGCTCTTGGGATTCACTCATGAGGATCTCTTCGGGCGCGAGCGACGGGTCACGCAACGGCACGGTGTTGAGGTTCACATGCATCCCGCCCGAACCGGAGGATGCCAACTCAGAGGTCGCGCACGACAATCCCGCAGCACCAAAGTCCTGGATACCCTGGATGATCCCCGCCTCAAACAACTCGAGAGTGCATTCGATCAGCAGCTTCTCCATGAAAGGGTCGCCCACCTGTACGCTCGGACGCTTCGTAGGGCCACCCTCAGTGAAAGTCTCAGAAGCCAGAATCGAGGCCCCGCCAATCCCATCACCACCGGTGGTAGCGCCATAAAGAATCACCTGGTTGCCGACCCCAGTAGCGGCAGCCCTCTTCAAATCCTCATGACGGAGTACCCCGACACATAGGGCGTTGACAAGGGGATTCCCGGCATAAGTCTCATCGAAAACCACCTCACCGCCGATAGTTGGCAATCCTAGACAGTTTCCGTACCCCCCGATTCCGCTCACAACACCAGGAAGTACACGCGCAGTATCGGGCGCCTCCAAGGGGCCAAATCGCAGAGGATCAAGTACCCCAATGGGGCGAGCACCCATGGCAAGGATATCACGTACGATCCCGCCGACGCCGGTGGCTGCCCCCTGATGGGGCTCAACATAACTCGGGTGGTTGTGGGATTCGATCTTGAAGGTCACAGCCCATCCATCACCGATATCCACGACACCGGCCTGCTCCCCAATCCCAGCAAGCAGCGGCCCACGAGGTGTCGTCTCATCGAGTACCCCGAACCTTGTGAGATGGATCTTAGACGACTTATAGGAACAATGCTCCGACCACATCACTGAGTACATCGCCAGTTCACAGGACGTGGGTCGCCTCCCCAGAATTTCCCGAATACGAGAGTACTCGTCTTCCTTCAATCCCAGTTCTGCCCACGGTTGGATTGCCTCAGGTGTACGACCTGCTTCAGATACGGTATCGACCACGGGACTACTCTATCGGGTGTGCCCAGGCGACGTACCTCGTGACACATTTTCAAATCCTCAATGGTGGGGTCGGTTCGTTTTTGACACGTCTTCGTGACAGGGTGATAGATATCGTTAAAAACTGATTGTTCTCTATCGAAGGCTTGTCCCCCCTGGCATAAAAATGTGCCGCAAACGAACCGGGCCTCTAGAGCACCTTTGACAGGAACAACTGAGTACGTGGGTGCCGAGGATTGCCTAATACCTCGTCAGGTAGGCCCTCTTCGACGATCAATCCCTCGTCCATGAAGATGACTCGGGAACCGACCTCGCGGGCAAAACCCATCTCGTGGGTGACGACCATCATGGTCATCCCATCGGCAGCCAAGCTTCTCATGACTTCGAGTACCTCGCCGACCAATTCAGGATCCAAGGCCGAGGTCGGTTCGTCGAAGAGCATCATGTCAGGGTTCATCGATAGGCTGCGGGCAATGGCGACGCGCTGTTGTTGACCACCGGAAAGCTGGGAGGGATGCGCATGAATCTTGTCGTCGAGTCCAACTCTTTCCAGCATGCCGTGAGCGACTTTGCGCGCCTCAGAGTGGCTGCGCTTGAGTACCTTTTCTTGGGCGATAGTGACATTGCGGAGAACTGTCATGTGGGGGAAGAGGTTGAAGGACTGGAAAACCATTCCGATACGGGTACGAATCCTGTCAAGGTTCACGTCGGGGTCGAGAACATCGATACCTTCGATGAACACTTTCCCACCTGTGGGCCATTCCAGCAGGTTCACAGATCGAAGGAGGGTGGACTTCCCGGAACCTGAGGGGCCAACGATGCACACAACCTCACCTTTGGTGACGGTCAGGTCGATGCCTTTGAGTACGTGGAGATCACCGAAATGTTTATGTAGCCCGATGATCTGGATGGGGGGTGCTGTGGGATCAGGAGTATCCCTGTCTCTGGGAGGGAGTTTTAAGTCGCGTTGTTCGCTCACTGTTTCACCGCCATCTTCTTTTCCATGCGTCCCACGACGTACGTCAGTGGGATGGTGATGATGAGATAGAACACTGCGACGACGATCAGCGGGGAAGCATTGGCGTGACTGGTCAGCCCATCCCTACCGAAGGTGGTCAGCTCTCGTGAAAGTTTGGTTGACCCTAGGACGAAGAGCAGGGATGTATCCTTAAGGAGCATCACAATTTCGTTGGTCAGTGGAGGAACCACAATCCTGAAAGCCTGCGGGAGTACGACTGTCAGCATCGTTCTCATATGCGACATTCCCAGGGATCGCGCAGCTTCAGTTTGGCCTTTGGGTACGGCAACGATTCCGGCCCTGATGATTTCCGCAGTGTACGCGCCTGTGACGAGTACCAACCCAACCAGGCCCATGTATACCCCAGGTACCTTCTTGAGGCTCGCGAAAGCCATGGGTACAGCGAAACCGATGATCATCAGAGTTAACAGCGCAGGGATTCCCCGGAAGAATTCGATGAAGACGACAGCAAACCACTTGAAGGGGCCCTTCGACATCTTCATCAGGGCGAGTACAACAGCGAGAACCACCCCGAAGCCGAAACTGAAGGCAGTGTAGGTGATCGTTTTTCCAGCTGCCCGAACAACGTCGGGGAACATCCGCTGGGCAACCTCAAGGTTGAAGAAGTTTTGCCGAATGATTCCCCAGTTGGCTGTGAATATCATCACCACAACAATGGCGAGGAAGGCCACATATGCAGACATGCGTGATATTCGCCGCCTCACGGTTGGGCGAATATCACGCATGCTCATAGCTCTTTACTCAGCCTTCTTAAGCGAAGTACTTGTCGTAGATCTGCTTGTAGGTGCCATCAGCACGCATCTCAGCAAGAGCGCCGTTGACAGCAGCCAAGAGTTCAGGATTCTTATCCTTGGCCAGAGCCATGCCATACGACTCATCGGTCTGATACTCAGCAACAACGACATAAGCTGCATCGGTCCGTGCGTGAATAACGTTGACTGGCTGATCCTGGAGGATCGCCTGGATCTGACCTGCCTGAAGTGCGGGCCACAGTTCGCCATCCGAAGGATATCCAACGATCTGGGCGCCCTCTGGCTGGTTCTGTTCAGCATAGATCTCGCCAGTCGTTCCCTTCTGGACACCAATGGACTTTCCTGCGAGGTCATCCAGTGAGGTGATGCCAGAATCCTTGGCAACCAACAGTGACTGCAAGGAGTCATAGTAAGCATCAGTGAAGTCGATGTTTGCCCTGCGGTCTTCAGTGATCGTCATCGCAGAGGCGCCAAGATCACACTTGTCTGTAGCCAGGGAGAGTCCTGACTGCAGAGCATCAAAGTCAGAGTCGACAACAACCAACTCCAGACCCAACCGTGTGGCAATCTCTCCAACAATATCAATATCAAATCCCGTGTACTTCTCTGGATCAGCCGGATCCTCGTATTCGAAGGGCTCGAAGGGAATTTCGGAACACACCGTGAGTACACCCGCTGTGATGGTGCCGAGAGTATTCTCCTGGCCGGGTTCTGGGGATGCGTCAACAGGATCCCCCAGGGAGTCCATCGCACAACCCGAAAGCAGGAGTGTCATTCCGAACACGCCTGCGACTATTTTGGTAAATCTACCCATTCTGCTCATCCTTCCGGAGTCTTGTCCAGTGGAATAGTCCACACCACCAATGTTTCAACGATATGACACCTGGATCACGGTTCAGACACCCGTCCACCAGACAGATGAGTTTCCCCTTGATTTTCTGCGAAAGTAGTCAGTACCTATAGGAATCCGATTTGTACGGCCCATCGGGATTCACGCCGATGTAGGAGGCTTGCTCATCAGTCAACCTCGTCAGACTCACACCCAAGGAATCAAGGTGCAGACGGGCCACCTCTTCATCAAGGACCTTGGGAAGTACATGTACCCCCGTTGCAAGCTCACCTGTGTACAACTCAATCTGAGCCAAAACCTGGTTTGTGAAAGAGTTACTCATCACGAAAGAGGGATGGCCAGTGGCATTCCCCAGGTTCAACAGGCGTCCCTCGGAGAGGATGATGATCGACGGGCCACCAGGGAAGGTCCACAGATCAACTTGGGGCTTCACAGTAATGCGAGTAACCCCGGGCCAACGTCCCAAACCAGCCATATCAATCTCATCATCGAAATGCCCGATATTGCCGAGTACAGCCTGATCCTTCATCTTCGACATCTGATCGGCCGTGACCACTCGGGTATTCCCCGTGGCGGTGATCACGAAATCTGCCTTACCAATCACCTCGTCGAGGGTACGTACCTCATAGCCATCCATCACCGCTTGGAGGGCACAAATAGGGTCAATCTCGGTGACGATCACACGAGCCCCCTGCCCGCGCAGGGACTCAGCACACCCCTTTCCAACGTCACCATAACCGCAGACCACAGCCATCTTCCCACCGATAAGAATGTCTGTGGCCCGATTGATTCCGTCAATCAACGAGTGGCGACAGCCGTACTTATTATCAAACTTGGACTTGGTGACCGAGTCATTCACATTGATCGCCGGGAACAACAGGGTACCCTCACGGAACATCTCATGGAGGCGATGTACCCCCGTGGTCGTCTCCTCGGAGACCCCCTTGATCGAGTCCGCCAGTACCTCAAAGTCGAGCGCTTTAGCCTCAAGTACACGCCGAAGTTCAGCGAGGATGACCCCCCATTCCTCTGAATCCTCAGCCGTGGTCTTGGGGACCACGCCAGCACGCTGATATTCGAGGCCCTTATGTACGAACAAGGTCGCATCTCCACCATCATCAAGGATCATTGTGGGTGGATGACCATCGAAATCAAAGATCTGGGAGGTACACCACCAGTACTCCTCCAGGGACTCTCCCTTCCATGCGAAGACCGGGACACCCTGGGGATTATCAGCGCTTCCCCTGGGCCCGACAACCACCCCAGCGGCTGCATGATCCTGGGTGGAGAAAATATTGCAGGACACCCACCGTACCTCTGCACCCAGGATCACGAGAGTTTCGATGAGTACAGCAGTCTGGATCGTCATATGCAGGGAACCCGCGATCCGTGCACCCTTGAGGGGCTGATCCTTGCCATAGCGATCCCTCATCGCCATGAGGCCGGGCATTTCACGCTCAGCAAGTGCGATCTCACGGCGCCCGAAGTCAGCAAGGGTTACATTAGCTATACGATAATCCATGGGGATTAGTGTAGCGGTGCGGTCAGTCATGGTCGGACGAAAGATCATCGTGGCCTGTCAGCCTGGGCGCAGAATGGCCAAGGTGAGAATAGAGATCCCCAGGAAGAAATAGAAGCACAGGTCCAACCATTTTTGAGGTCGGACAACGAGGATCCCCGGTTCCTTGAGGGTACCTCGGAAGATCCCAGCCACGATCATCACACTCCCAATCATGATGGCCCCAACACGCCAGAAATTGGGTCGCTCCGGAACGGAATTGAAGGCAATGAAGATCAGACCGATGACGATAACAGCAAGTACAACCACCCAAGGCCACTGCCGACGGACACGGCCCATGAGGCCGGGTCGATCAATGAGCCTGTTCCACCAGGTACGGGACTGGTTCGGGTCTGAGTTCATGCCTGGGCTCGGGCTTCCGCAGCCTCAACAACATTAGTGAGAAGCATGGCCCTCGTCATTGGGCCCACTCCCCCAGGATTCGGGGTCACAAGGGAGGCGACCTCCCAAACATCCGCCGCGAAATCCCCTTGAGGCTTACCATCAACCCTGGTCACACCCACATCCACGAGTACTGCACCCGGCTTGATCATGTCGGCGGCGATCATCCCAGCTTGGCCCGCAGCAGCGATCACAATGTCAGCCCGTCGGGTGTGGGATGCCAGATCTTTGGTACCCGTATGGCACAGGGTCACCGTCGAATTCTCTGAACGTCGGGTCAGGAGCAAACCCAGGGGCCGGCCCACTGTGGTACCTCGTCCAACAACGCAGACTTCTGCACCAGCAAGCTCAACTTCGTAGCGGCGAAGAAGGTCAACGATTCCTCGCGGGGTACATGGGAGGGCTCCGGGGACACCCAAGACGAGACGGCCAAGGCTGATGGGATGAAGACCATCAGCATCCTTGTCTGAGTCAATGAGAGACAGTGCCTTGTTCTCATCCAGATGCCGAGGCAGGGGCAACTGAACGATATAGCCGGTACATATCGGGTTGCGGTTAAGGTCGTCGATAGCCGTATGCAGATCATCCTCAGTGGCGGACTCATCCAGGTCGATACGGATCGACTCGATCCCAACCTCAGCACAGTCACGATGCTTGCCACCCACATAAAGTCGGCTTGCGGGATCGTCACCAACCAGAAGGGTACCCAAACCAGGGGTGATCCCTTGAGTTTTCAATACATCAACCCGTCGAGCCAAATCCTCTTTAATGGCCTTGGCTTGGGCTTTCCCGTCCATTGCGCGAGCAGTCATGTACAGATCCTAACTCATATGTACGTATGATATAATTCCTGACAGTTCATACAGGACGGTTGCGGCTGAGAATAATACGGCCCATACTCTTTGAACAGGCATCGGATAGAACAGCAGGGAGAACCAATGGGGGATTCTGACATGACTGGTCACAAGGGTTCTGCTGCCCAAGCTGACCTAGATTCTGTACTTATTCAAGCCTCTGATACTCAACTCGTTGACTTCACGCGCTCCGGCTCTGTGGAGGCCTTCGAGGAACTTTGGCATCGGCATTCCGCTTTGGGTCTGGTTGCAGCGAAAGCTGATGCTGGCGATCTTGGGGAGCAGGTCAACGAACGGGCATGGTCACGGATTCTCAGTGAGATCCAGGCCGGTGTTGATCCCTCGGGGCCTTTCAGACCCTATCTTTACGCCACCCTGCGCGAGGAAGCAACCGGGATCTCTTCACCTGAGTACGCGCCCAGATCCAAGATGTCTGAGGCCTTCGCCTCCCTCCCGGCTCGCTGGCAGGACGTCCTGTGGTACCGAGACGTCGAACAGATGAATCCTGAAGAAGCTGGAGTCATTACCGGGTTGACCCCGACGACGATCGCCACCATTCAGCCCCGTGCCCGCCGTGGTTTGACGAGCGCCTGGGCCCAAATCAACGCTGAAACAGCTGAGACTGGTGAATGCCGCTGGGTGCGTGAACGTTCCCGCGCCTTCGCCAAGAAGACCCTCCCTGAGGGCGATATGGCTGCCATCGAGTCCCACGTGGTCGGCTGCCCTGATTGCCGTACAGTCCTTGCCACAGCCCGATCCATGGGTACTCAAGCTCCCAAGATTCTGCTCGCCACTGTTGCTGGGGCCGCCTCAAGTACAGCCCTCGCGCAGTACATGAGCATCCACGGGCCTATCCTGATCAACAATGACCACCTTCCAGCCTCAGTCATCGCTGGATTCGCATCACGAACTTCGTTCACCCCGGCACAACCGGTCATCCCGTCTCCCGGAGTCGGTTCCAGAGTGGGTACGACCGCAGCCGCATCCACTGGCACTGCTGTCGGCGCTGGGGTCGCTGCTGGAACTGTTGTCGTTAGTACTGCTGATACGTCCGAAGCAGCTTCGAGTCTTGCCGAAGAGGTACCCGTGGCAGCCATCGCCAAGTACCAGCCAGTCGTGGCACTCATGGATGAGGACGAGGAGGAAACCAGAAGACGCGGTTTCCTGTGGTGGCTGTTCCCACTCTTGGTTGCCCTGGCTCTCATTGCTGGGATCGTCTGGCTCGCAGTGACTCACCCATGGGATGGTGATTTGGGTTTCACCCCGTCCCCCACTCCATCAGCAACAGCGACCGAGATTGAGTCTGAGGATCCCACACCCATTGAGACTCCGACTCCCACTGAGGAACCTACGGTAAGCGAGACTCCATCTGCGTCACCAGAGCCTGCGCCAGAACCGCCACCGGCTACAACCCCGCCTCCACCTCGGCCAACGGCTGCACCAACAACCTCTCGTCCACCAACCACTGCCCCACCAGTGCCAGCACCTGAGCCTGCGGCTTCTTCAGCCTCCATTGGGTCTATTGATGGTGGTCCTTCAGGGATGTACTTCCCGATTATCAGGGGTACAGCTGAGCCTGGTGACACGATTACAGTGACTATCGGTAACACGAATTACACGGTGACCGCTGATGCTCGTGGTTCGTGGATGGTTTCCGGGCCCTTCACAGGTTTGAGTTCCGGAACCCAGACAGTAACCGCCTACGGAAAGTCGAATACGACCCCGTATACCTCAACCTTTGAACTGGCACCGCCTCCAACCATGAGTGTCGCAAGTACACCATCTGGAATCAACCTGAGTCTTCAGGGTATCCCCAATTCCAATGTTCAGGTTATGATCGACGGTACGAAGACAGTGCCACTCAAGCTTGATGGGGGTGGAAACTACTTTGGCCCGCTCTCCCTGCTTCCGGGTGATCACACGATCATAGCCAAGTATCAGTCAGGAAACCGTCAAGGTCTGTCCTTCGGCCCAGTCAAGGTAAGGGTCTCTTAACGAGGCCATGTTTGTCCGTGATTCAGGGTTCCTGGGTGGGCTTCATCTCGCCCTCCCAGGCTGACAACTGTTGGTTGAGCGCCTTCATGAGTTCATAAACCTGGGCAGGGGGAATCCGTACCCGTGAAACCACCGTGGACTGCTGGACAATGTCATCGGCTTCCTCATCGCGTACAGGCGGCTCGGTATACCCGGAAAAGTCAAGGATAAAGCAATCCTTCGTGTGCCAAGCTCGTACAAAGTCCGCAAAAACTCCAGGAGCCTTATCCGGGGGAAGCGCTAATTGGATTCGGGGCATGATTCCTCCTTCAGAACAAGCATAAGCCACCAGCCCAAATGAGTACTAAAGATACACCCAATAATCCTCATTCATCGTGATACTGTCTCTAAAATATTCGTCTCGAAAGTTGCTGCGTACATGACATGGATCTGATCGGGCACGGTCCCTGTGGCAACGCCATGAATGTTGTCGGTGGAGACAACTCAAGCATTATCAACAAGTACTGTTCTTCTCATACGGCAAGATAACGCAGGAAGAATTATGCTTGATAGCTTTTTGATGAGGTACGACGGGCCTTGATGTACTCCCAGACCATGGGGAGTACGGAAACCACGACGATGATGATGCAAGCTAGTTCGAAATTGTCTTTGATGATAGGGATCGTACCAAGGAAATAGCCGGCGGTGGTGATGAGTACAACCCAGATGACGCCGCCGATCGCAGTGTAGGAGATGAACTTGCGAAAGCTCATCTTGGAGATCCCTGCGATGAGTGTTACGAAGGTTCGCACCAGTGGTACGAATCGGGCCAGGATGAGTGCGCGGGCGCCGTACTTCTCGAAAAACTCGTGGGTCTTAGCGATGTACTTGGGGTCGAAAACCTTGCCCCAGAAGCCGGTACGTTCCTTGAACAGGGGTGGGCCGATGAGATGGCCGACCCAATAGCCGGTGAGGTTGCCGCCCACTGCAGCAATGATGAGTACCACGAAGATCGTGAGGAAGGTCGTGGCTGTTCCACCGAAGGTGATCGTACCCAGAGCGGTGAACATCCCCACCGCGAAGAGTAGAGAGTCACCAGGAAGTACGGGGAAAATCGCGCACTCAACGAAGATGATGAGTGCCACACCCCACAGGGCCCAGTTGCCCAAGGATGTGATAATGAATTCGGGGTCAAGCCATTCAGGCAGAAGAAGTGGAGTTAATGCGGCAAGAGTCACCTGAGTAAGGATATAGTACGATCCCTGATTCTTCCTAAAGGCTCGTAAAGAACATTCTGAGAAGTGAGATTATAGAACCCTAGATCTACGTAAGACTTCCATTGCCATTTTCACTCGCTCCTCAGAGACCTTTTTCACTTCAATAAACTCAGCTTCGCGGAAGCGGATCAATTCCTGTTGATATTTTGCAGCTATATTTGCCACTTGCTGGGTGTACTCCATATTGTCAGCGCAAACTGCTTCTGCCAAGGCGGACTGAGTCACTTTTTCCTCTGACCAATCGTTTTCGACTTTGACAGAATTCCACTCAGAACCAGGCTCTGTGGAATACACAGCATAACCTGCCTCACTCAGACATGAGCGCAATCGGTCACGCAGATTCAAGTAGTCGGGATCAACTACGGTTCGATCCATGGACTCACCATCAACCTGCGTAAGTAAGGAACTCTCTGGATCATCCATGTACCCCGAGGCAATAACTCGGAAGCCCTTGTCCCGTGTTTGGTTTACGCATTCGAGAATAATCTCATCCGATACTCCATCCACCATCCACTGAACTGGGGTCTCTGGTTCTCCTAGGAAACCATACTGAGCGATATAGCTGGCATTCCACCAAGCAAAGCGCCAATGATGAACCACAGGCACACCTTTGATATGACGGACAGCTTCTTCTATAGCTTGTAATGGGTACTTGTCAGTATTGTGGGTACATCTGGCAAACTCTAGACTCCAAGCCGCCTCTACATACAAAGTCTCAACTAAAGACATCCCATATCGATCTACTGGGAATACAATAGATGCTTCCTGCCAATCTAGTACCGCCTCTCCTGGTACACCTGACAAGTCGTCCAACGTAGGAGAAGGCGGACTCTTCGTAGGTGCGGAGCATGAGCACAACATCGCCAATATAATCGTTGCAGACAACAACTTACCCACGGTAGAGATTTTGAGGATGGCTTTATATGTAGTCATAGGAAAGATAGCAGTCCACCGCAGCAGCTTCAGCCTGGAGTGCACTACTTCGTGGCATTCCACCCAAAAAGAAAACAGATAGTAAAAGTGTCATTGCAAATATATGCGTCTTGGAAAGCATGGCATACCCACCCCTTTTTGCAGAAGCTATTAAATCCAGAAAACAATATCAACTAATATTGTATTGATACATTAATACTGTAATGATACATGCTTCTTTGTTGAGAAGGCGACGATACTCAGGTAAAGGGCAGCCGGTACTACCGACTGCCCTGCGTACTGAAAATAAACTAGCTCAGATGAGACCCAAGGATTGTACGGCATCCCTTTCGCCTTCGAGCTCGGCCACGGAGGCGTCGATCTTGGCGCGGGAGAACTCATCCAAGTCGAGACCCTGAACGATCGAATACCCCCCGTCCTTGGTGGTGACTGGGAAGGATGAGATGAGACCCTCGGGTACACCATAGGAACCATCGGAGACGACGGCCATCGAGGTCCAATCCCCAGCAGGGGTACCCAGCAACCAATCGCGGGTGTGCTCAATGGTGGCATTGGCAGCCGAAGCGGCAGACGAGGCTCCACGGGCAGCGATGATGGCGGCACCACGCTGGGCGACAGTCGGGATGAACTCCGACTCGATCCACGCCTGATCGCCAACCAGATCGGCGGCATTCTTCCCAGCAACCTCAGCATGGTAGATATCCGGGAATTGGGTGGAGGAATGGTTACCCCAAATCGTCATCTTCCGGATGTCACCAACAGCGACACCGAGCTTCTTGGCGAGCTGAGACATCGCACGGTTGTGATCCAGACGTGTCAGTGCCGAAAATTGAGTAGCGGGGATGTCTGGGGCATTCCTCATCGCGATCAGTGCATTTGTGTTGGCGGGGTTGCCAGTTACGCAGATGCGAACATCACAGGCAGCAACATCATTGAGAGCCTTGCCCTGCTTGGTGAAGATCTCACCATTGGCGCTGAGCAGATCATTGCGCTCCATACCAGCAGTACGTGGGCGGGCACCCACCAGCAATGCCACGTTGACACCGTCAAAAATCTTATAGGGATCATCGCCGATTTCAATACCAGCGAGCAGCGGAGATGCACAGTCATCAAGCTCCATGACCACACCTTCAAGGGCGGGCAATGCGGGAGTGATTTCCAGCAGGCGCAGTTCGATGGGCTGATCCGGGCCCAAGAGGGAACCGGTTGCGAGGCGGAAAAGTAGGCTATAGCAGATTTGACCGGCCGCACCGGTGACGGCGACCTTGATAGGAGGTTTGGTCATGAAATGGCTCCTTCGACATAAACGTCCACCTTATGTGGGCTTATCCTAGACATTATCATCTTCATGACTGGGTATGTAGTTTCGTCCTTGTTTGGCTTCCTTGTTCGTGGTGGGTTGCGGACTCCTTGGGGTGTTCCTTCACTGCGTTCACCCAAACTTCGCAATCCGCACCCTGATTCTTTGCTCATTGGAGAATTGAGTACTTTGGCCCCTATTTCTTCCCTCACAAGCGACTAAACTTCTCAAGCATCATAGGGGGTACTCAAAACAACTGTGATTTGTGAACTTACGAACTGCATTGCCACGCTGATGCGCTTTCGTAAACGCACGTGTATGCAGCGGACTATCCTTCTTGCCCAAGCCGAGCGTTCTTGCGCTCCAGACGGGCCTTATGAATCGCACCATCGATGGCAGCACTTCCACCACCGACACCAGCGAATACGAGACCCAGAAGTACCATGAGTACCTCCAGTTCCCCATCGAATCCGATGACCCCGGAGGTAAAAGGATTCACAGCACCCCAGACAAGAAAGGACAGTACGATGATGAACAGTGTGGCTAGTGCCAAACCGGCTGCCCGGGAGGCGAGCCCCAGCAAAAGGAGTACAGCAATGATGTACTTGACCACGATGGTAGACAGGGTCCAAATCTCTGGATAGGCCAGAAGGGAGTTTTCCCACAACGCCTTGATCTGGGTGAGGTTCATCAACTCTTGGGTGGCTCGAATCGTCAGAATTGTCGCCACAACCAGTCGTACTACGAACAGAATGAAACTGGGCCACGGCCTGTACATCGCTGGTGGTTGCAAATAGTTGGGGGCAGCAACGACATCGGCACCAGGATCAACCTCCCCTAAGGCTCGGGCTCTCGCAGCCCTCCTGTCGATGTTCTCATCAGCCATGATGATAGTGTGCTGGTCTTGACTCAATTGATCTACCTCAACAATTCCCTGGACGGGTTCCCCAATACCCGGCTCTTGATATAGTGATTCTGGTGCCGGTGCTAATGGGGTGGCAACCGTCCCCCATACTGGCGTCTCGCCAGTCAAGTCGATAGTACCCTCAGGTATGGTTGGGGCCTCAAACACAGACCCTTCAACTGGAATGCTGGATTCTGCGGTTGAGGAGGGTACCTCCTCCAAGGCCTCAGTGTGTACCTCTTCTGGTTCCTTATCCACGACAACTTCAGAACCTGTAGGTTCTGGTGTGGTACCTGTGGCGACCTCAGCAGCCGTACTCCAGGATCGGCGCGGTACACCCTCTGGTGGCGTCAAAGGGACAGGTTCCGCATCCGGTGGTGTTAGTGGTGTTGGAGTAGGCGGGACTAGGGATTGTACGAACACCGCCCGCTCGGCCACAGGACGAGTCTGCTCCACGGGCTTCTCAATGAGATCCACGATATCCGGGATCTTCTCGGCTGATTGGTCCTCAACGCTTTCCTCGGCGGCATCCTTGCGTGCCCTATCCTTACGGCGCCCAGGCCAGTCACCCAACAAATCCTCAGTCATTCTTTCTCCCTTTCCTCGAATACCACAAGCAGCCCAGCCATGAACCCACCTCTGGTAGATACATCGTGTCACGCTCAGTTGGGGGACAACGCGCGACACGCCAGAAATCCCGTGGTCTACTCACAGTGAGCTTAGGGAGACCAACATCGCCTCAAAAGCCAGTAGTGGGGCAACATTTCTTGCCAAAGCCAGCCCGCAATCTGATATTGCATCAATCCTACGGATGGTCATTTCTGGCCCTGATTGTGAAGCCGTCTTCTCAATGGCTTTGCGATAGTCAGTGTTGACCAGGTTCTCGCTGTTTCCGGTTTGTACCATAAGCACATCACGGTAGTACCCTGTCAACTCCAAGAGGATCGAATCCAGTCGGTCCCTCACAAGTCTCTTGGCTCGCAACCCCTGCTGTTCCTCAAGCTCTTTCATCGGCCCAGCGGCACCCCGAGGCAGGGGTTTGCCTTTCACGATTCCCAAGACTGTGGACAGTTGTTCCTTCTCTTCGGCATCAAGTTGTTTAGTGGCCCCGCTGGCCTCATCCTGGGCCGTGGAGATCGCCCAGGAGGCAGCCTCCAAACATCCACCCAGGTTTTGAAGCTTGCCTGGTATGTCCAGGATCTCTTTACGTCGTACAGCAACATCAGGGTTGGTGGCTACGGCTCTCGCACGTCCGATGTGGCCCTGGCAGACACGGGCTGCAAATCGGGCCTTGGATTCTGGGATCCCCTCACCCATAAGGATGGTGGTCACGGCTTCCTGGCTGGGGGTCACCAAACTCACTTGGCGACACCGTGAACGTACTGTGGCAACCACATCATTCGCCGTGGGGGTACACAACATCCACACCGTTTTTGCGCCAGGCTCCTCAATCCCTTTGAGGAGGGCGTTTGCGCCCCTCTCAGTGATCCTGTCAGAGTCCTCGATAATAATCGTCTGCCATCTGCCCATAGTGGGACTCATAGCTGCCCGGCGTACCAGGTCTCGTACCTCTTCTATACCGATGCTTAACTTTTCGGTACGCACAACTGTCACGTCGGGGTGTGACCCAGCCAAAGAAGTGGTACACGCCCTGCATTGCCCACAGCCGCCGGACTCGCATTGGAGGGCGGCAGCAAACCCGCGGGCAGCGACAGACCTACCCGAACCGGGTGGGC
Organism: Propionibacteriaceae bacterium; assembly: GCA_031256725.1. Lineage (GTDB taxonomy): Bacteria > Actinomycetota > Actinomycetes > Propionibacteriales > Propionibacteriaceae > WQYJ01. The sequence goes on along the minus strand of JAIRQE010000025.1, from coordinate 115,378 downwards.
CAGTGAACAGCCATGCATGGGTCATGGCATGAGAGGTACCCTCAACAGCCCTCTGTAGGGTTGAGACGGCATTCGGCTGACCGATGAGGGAATCCCATACGCTCATTGGTGGGTCCCTCGCTGTAGTCGTACACCCAGACTGCACAAGGATGTGAACAGTCTGGGCCTACGAACACACACAATTAGGCCATCTCGATGAGGACATCCCCACCCTGAACAGCAGCGCCATTCTCAACGAGAATCTTGGCGATCTTTCCGTCCACAGGTGCGGTGATCTCTGTCTCCATTTTCATGGCTTCGAGAATGGCAACAACGTCGCCAGCTTCAACCTCTTGATCGACCGTGGCATAGACCTTACGTACCGATCCTGCGAGAGGGGCGACGATCTCATAGCCCTTCTTAGCAGCCTGAGGCTTCTCCGGTACAGGAGGAAGCCCGACCTGGGCCATATTGATGATCGGAAGTTGGGGATAGGTATCCTCTATCTCGACCTCAACCTCATACGGGACATCGTTTACAGTCACCTTTAATTTCATTTGATTACTCCTTTGTCACCGTGCAGGTAGGTTGTTGAGTTGTGCGAAACGCGCACCACGAGTCCACAGGGGTACGGGCGCGAATCGCGCTTGATGCTTGACTTCCTTGCCGGTCGAAACATAGTCGACCACTGCTGCTGCAATGGCATGGAGAATCTCTTCTTCCAAAGGTTCTTCACCAAGAACCTTCACTGATTTCACCTTTGCGCGAGGACCAGTGGAGTCACCCACAGCCGAGTCGCGCAATATCATCGTATTGCTCATTATCAGACTCCTAGCTTGGGAAGACGCCATGTTTCTTTGGAGGAGTCTGCTTGCGCTTGCTAGCGAGCTGCTCCAAAGCGAAGGCGACCCTAGCCCTGGTATCCGCTGGGTCAATGATGTCATCGACGAGACCACGCGACGCCGCCATGAACGGGGTCGAGAATGCCTCACGATAGGCCTCAATCATTTCCGCACGCTTCGCATCCGGATCATCGGCTTCCTTGATCTCACGAGCGAAGACCACTGCCGCCGCACCATCAGCACCCATGACCGCGATCTCTGCTGTCGGCCATGCGAAGACCGCATCAGCACCCAGGTCACGACCAGCCATGGCCAGATAGGCGCCACCATAGGATTTGCGTATCACAACGGTAATCAACGGTACAGTCGCAGCAGAGTACGCAAACAGCATCTTCGCGCCATGGCGGATGATACCGTTGTGTTCCTGAGCCACACCAGGCATGAATCCGGGCACATCGACGAGTGTCAGGATCGGGATGTTGAAGGCGTCACAGAATCGAATGAATCGGGATGCCTTATCCGAAGAGTTGATGTCCAAAACACCAGCCATCACCGAAGGCTGATTGGCAACAATACCCACACTACGACCACAGATGCGGGCAAAGCCCACCACAATGTTCATGGCGTACTGTGCGTGAACCTCAAGGAAATCACCACGGTCAACAATTTTAGCAATCACATCGCGTATATCATAGGCCTTGGTTGCCTCCAATGGTACGAGATCGCGCAGCGACTCGTCGGGGGACACATCCATGACCGGATCAACAATTGGCGGTTCCTCAGAGTTGTTCTGAGGGAAGAAGCTCAGCAGCTTCTGCGCGATCAGGATGGCCTGATCATCGTCATTCGCCACAAAGTGAATAACACCCGACTTCGCCATATGGGCATCAGGACCACCCAGTTCCTCCTGGGTCACATCCTCACCGGTCACCTGCTTGATAACGCCAGGGCCTGTGATGAACATATTGGCTTTACGGGTTTGAATGATGAAGTCAGTCAATGCGGGGGAATAGGCTGCACCACCAGCACACGGACCACAGATCAAAGAGATCTGAGGTACCACACCGGAAAGCTTCACATTGGCATAGAAGACCTTGCCGTACCCGGACAAGGAATCAATGCCCTCTTGGACACGAGCTCCACCCGAGTCGTTCACAAAGACGAAGGGGTTCCCACATGTGAGAGCCATCTCCATCATGTCTACAACTTTCACCGAGTGCATCTCGCCTGCAGAACCACCCATGACGGTGAAATCCTGGCTGGCAATGTTGACTGGACGTCCTCGCACCGTACCAGCACCAGTGACGACACCTTCGGCTGGCGGGTTGGCTTTGTCCATCCCGAACTCGGTTGTTCGATTCTTGCGGAAGACACCTACCTCCTGAAATGAACCATCATCCAGGAAAAGTTCCAGGCGTTCACGAGCAGTACGCTTGCCCTGAGCACGCTGTTTCTCCAAGCGCGCCTCACCGCCACCTGCTTCCATCGTCGACCGCTTCGTTGCGAGATCGTCGACAAGCGCGGACATATCTTTAGCTGTCATAATATCTAGGCCCTTTCGACCTTCACTGCGAGCGTTCGCCCGCCCATCCTCACATTGTATGTGATAGGAGCGGTTGGTGTGGTCTCTCCCGTCAGGCGGGCTTCCTCTTCAGCCTTAACTTGAGCGGCAGACTTGCCTACATTGATCGGCCCCTTCGCGCGTGTCTTAAAGAATTCGGTTGCGACAGCGGGGAACATTGCGTAGGTGAGTACGTCCTCATCTGTACCATCATTGCCCTCAAGTGCATGGGCCTCAGTCACCAATTGATCCCATTCGGGCTCCAGATGGTCTGCTGGGCGATCATGGATGGGTTTCTTTCCGGTCTGCTCTTCAGCGATCTTCGCAACCTCAGGGTTGACCTCACCATGGGTACGCCCATAGTAGCCAAGGACCAGGTCAGCAAACTCGGCCGTCATCTTCTCGTACCTTCCAAAGAGTACGTTGAAGACTGCCTGGCTGCCCACGATCTGGGATGTCGGTGTGACCAGTGGTGGATGACCGGCATCAGCCTTCACAATCGGCACCTCTGCCATGACCTCGGCCCTCTTATCGGCAGCACCCTGCATCCTCAACTGGGACTCCATGTTCGACAGCATTCCACCAGGGATCTGGGATCGGAAGATCCCAGACTCGACGAGGGTTGGGGACTCGAACTCTGCATACCGGGGACGGATCTTCGCGAAATGATCCCGGACACGACCAAGGCGAACCATGTCGAGCTCGGCGTGGTAGCCCGTACCCTCAAGCATGTGGAAGAGGGAACCCGTCGGATTATGCCCTGGGCCTAAAGACATCGACGAGATCGCTGTATCCACGACATCGGCGCCAGCCTGAATAGCGGAGAATAGGGTTGCCATCGTCACACCAGTCGTTGAATGACAGTGAACGTTGATTTGTATGTCCTCCCCATAGGTTTCCTTAATGGCACAGATGATATCGTGGGCCGGTTGGGGTCTTAAGATGGCGGCCATATCCTTGATGGCGATCGAATGGGCACCCATGTCAATAAGGCGACCAGCGAGTTTAAGGTACCCCTCAACGGTGTGTACGGGAGAAATCGTGTAGCAGATCGTACCCTGGGCATGCTTACCAGTCTTGATGACCGCTTTCATAGCTCGCTCAAGGTTGCGTGGGTCATTGAGTGCATCAAAGACACGGAAGACGTCCATACCGTTTTCGGCAGACTTCTCCACAAACTTGTCGACCACCATATCCTCGTAGTGGCGGTATCCAAGAAGGTTCTGACCGCGTAGCAACATCTGCAATCGTGAGTTGGGCATCAACTCACGGAAGGTACGTAGGCGTACCCAAGGATCCTCATTCAAGAAACGAATACATGCATCGAATGTGGCTCCGCCCCAGCACTCCACCGACCAATAGCCGGCCTTATCGATATCTTCACAGGCCTCGACCATGTCTTCGAGTGCCATACGGGTAGCAAGGAGACTCTGATGGGCATCGCGCAGTGCTAGTTCTGTAACACCAATGATTTTAGGCTTCATGCTAACCATCCAACCACTTATCTGTTGGTCTGGAATCCAAAGTTCATTGGTTTGAGAGTCACGTTTTCACTGGTTGACCGTCCACAGTGAACGCATGTGCAGAATGTGGATGCTGTCGGAGATCGTTTGTTTGGTTATTGTCGGAGAGAGGGTGAGGTATATCTGTTCCAAACACTGTCATGATTGATTTGGTTGGCCTAAGGCTGACACGCCCCGCACTTCTCCTTTACTCGGTACCCTTGAGTTGTGAAGTACATCCAGGTTGGGGTTGGATACCGGTTTCGACGGGTACCTGTGGTCTTGGGTGACATGGATGAGTGGGAGTGTGGTGGGGTTATTGGTCGTAGAGGCAAAGGTACTGGGCGTGATCCTGGGCGAACAAGACTGACTCCTGCGGATCTTAAGACGGAACTTGGTGTGTCTTTGGGTCAGACTAGGCCCGATCTGGTGGTCTGTGTAGCGCCTGCTCGATCAGGTCTCACAGTGGTGAAGGCTTGCGTTGAAGCGGGGGTACCAGTACTCGTACATCCCCCATTGTTGCCTGGTGATGAGTGGGCGCACCTGTGCGATTCTGGGTTGGTCCACTGTGGGGTCTATCCGCTGTTCCCTCCCAGTAATCTTGCTCGGCTGCGGGTCATTGAAAATGGTGATCTAGGATCTGTCACACAGGTACAGGTATCAGGCACTCCCCTCTACAATGCGGTGGCACTCATGAGACGATTCCTTGGCGTGGGGTTGGAGAACCCTACCGAAAGCGCCCACCGATTTAAGGGACTGACTCTGGCCTCCCTCGATTTTGGGGATGACCGCCTGGGCATCTTCCAGGTTTCTGGCCACACTCTGGGACGAGGTACCCCTGCTCAGATCCTTATAAAAACCACCGAAGGGGAGATCCACGGGGACCAGGTGGTCCATCTTCACGAGGGCCTGATCACGACCACGTACCTCACTCGAGATCCATCAAGTCCGGAATCCTACGTGAGTACATCCCTGAAAACCAGCCACGGGTCGTACTCCAAGATCCTGTTCGGCGGCCAAGTCTTGTGGACGAACCCCTTCCCGCAGATGACATGGTCCGAGGAGGATCTGGGGATCGCTGAGTACCTCTGCCGTCTGGCAACCCACCTTCGTGGCGAGGGGCCTCCACCGTACTCGCTTATCGAGGGTGCTCATGATGCTCGCCTCATCCAATCCTTGACCCACTCTATTCGCACTGCCGACGATCCCACAGATCAAGAAACGCGACACTAGGTCACCTCAAGAAATGTGACATGGAATCATGGTATTGGATTCTCGGCGTCATATTTGATGAAGTTGGGAGTGGACTTGGAGAGTACACCCACTGCGATTATGCACAGACCTCCACCAATGAGGGCGGTCAATCCTAGGGGTACGCTACTGATCCCGCCAAGGAGCCGGGACATCCCACCTGTGAGAGCCTTACCGAGGTTGGGACCACCAGCGACTGTGACAGTGAAGATACCCTGGAGGCGACCCCGAAGCTCATCAGGGGTGGCAGCCTGAAGGATGACATTGCGAAAGACCGAGGAAATCGCATCACAGGCACCCGCGAACGCCAGACAGACCCCGGAGGCAATCAGGGCCCACCAGATAACGGAGTCTGGATTGGTTGTACCCACGATCATCAGGACAACACCGAAACCCATGATTCCCAGAGCCCATCCGACGATCATGATTGCTACTGCCAAGCCCTGGCGTCGAACCCTACCCAGAGGGCCCGAGAACACTAAGGCAACCACGGACCCGAACGCCAGGAAGGCGGTCAACCATCCAGCAGTGGTTTCCCCTCCCCCGATCATCGTCATCGCGACCGCAGGAAACAAAGCCACCGGGAAAGCCAACACCATCGCAGCGATGTCCATAAAGAAGGTCATCCTCACGTTTTTTCTTGTGGCGAGAAACTTGAACCCGTCCACAACGCAACGCCACCCTCGTACCGCTTTTTCGGTGTCTGAGCGAAGCGGAAGTACGCTTGGAAGCCTGATCACCGCATAGAGTGCTGCGGTGAAAGTGATGACATCGACCGTGTATGCGATCTTGTACCCAAAGCTTGCAACAAGCATGGAGCCGATCAGGGGGCCAATCATGAGGGCTGTAGTCCAGGTAGCCGAATTGAGTGCATTGGCTGCGGGCAAGAGAGACTTGTCGACCAGCCTGGGAATGATCGAGGATCGCGCCGGGTGACTGACACCGCCCGCACCAGATTGGATGGCAACCATGGCATAGAGTACCCACACGTTTTCGAGGTGTACCCACGCGGCAACAGCAAGACCAATGGTGGCACCCCACATGACGAGTGCCGAAAAGAAAGCCACTGTACGCCGGTCATGGTTGTCGATGATTGAACCGCCATAGAGTCCCATGATGATCAGAGGTACTAATGCGAAGACCCCGACCAAACCCACCATGAAAGTTGACTGGGTGAGGTGATAGATCTCTAAGGCAACCGCCATTGCCGTAAGTTGTCCCCCGATTGAAGCTAGGCTCTGCCCGATCCACAACCGCCGAAAAGCAGGGGACACACGCATAGGAGTTATATCGGCAAGAACTTTAGCCATCCTGGCAAGTGTAGTAGATAATACAAGTCACACTCTGGTGAGGCGTAAATGTCATACTCCCGTTTATGATCCCGTTCTCATCCTGCGCCCATTGGTCATCGACATCGATATTTGAGAATTAGTCATATGATGTAATGCCTCTGAACCTGAAGGCGCGTGTTCGTTAACGCAGTCCAGCAAAAAGATCCGTTTCGGGGAGTTTTACGGGGATGGTTGATCGGGCCAACTCATAATCCTCAGTGGGCCAGGTTTCCTTCTGGATTTCCAGAGGTACCACAAACCACCATCCATCAGGATCAACCTGAGTCGCATGGGCCCGAAGTGCGTCATCTCGCACCTCGAAGAAATCGGAACAGGTGACCTTGGTGGTGATCCGATGGTCGGCCGCATCGTAGACCCAGCCTTGGAGACGCTCAATATAAGGCGACTCTAGACCAGCAAGACGCATGGCCTGACCGAGAGCAAGGTACTTCTCACGATGGAAGCTCATGTGATAATAAACCTTAGGTACCTCCCAGGACCGCTCACCGTATCTCTCCTTGTCAGCCGCATATGCGAGAGCCTTGATCGATACTTTGTGGCACATGATATGATCGGGATGAGGATAGCCACCATTCTCGTCATAGGTGATCAACACATGGGGCCTCAGCTCGACGAGAAGATCCGCCATCTTGGCTGCCGACTCTCGCAGATCCGTGGCAGCCAAGCTCCCCTCGGGCATATCCTCCCACGGCTCCTCCAAGGTGAAACCCGAATCTTCATAGCCCAGCCACACCTGGCGTACACCCAGGATCTCGCGGGCCCGATCCATCTCAGTGCGCCGGATCTCGGCAAGGTTGGCCCGAGTTTCCTCGTTGTCCAGTTTCGGATTGAGTACGTCACCACGCTCACCACCGGTCATGGTCAACACCGTGACCTCAAACCCATGGCGTACGTACATCGCCATAGTTGCGGCACCCTTGGATGCCTCATCATCAGGATGGGCATGGGCACATAAGAGCCTCAATGGTTCTTGGAACATGGGTTTCCTTTTCACACTCAAGTCCTCCAAGGATACCGCTCCCACAATCATCATTCGCCAGTACAAGAAGAACAACGTAACAAAAGTCAGTCGCTCTGCCTGTACCTACGTAGAATTGTGAAGTACTGGTACTGATTTTGGCCCTAAGACATGTCAAAGATTCACAATTCTTGAGAGCTCCCTTGTGATTTCTTGAGAGCTCCCTTGTGATTCAGTGGGTTTTGTGAAGTTCTATGATGGTGAACTTGGCAAAAGATCAATCCAGACCAAAGATCACCCATGGTGGTACTGGATCGTGTGACGGAGCTTATGCTGCGCGAAGTCGCAGTACCCAGAATGACGGAATCACCCACACTACAGATGTCGATTTGTGTAATGGTAAAGCTGTCTTGGAAAATAGTCGGATGAATGACACGATCTGGCTGACCCAAGAGGCCTACGAACAATTGCGTAAGGAATACGATTACATCTCAGGCGAGGGCCGGGACATCATTTCGGCGAAGATCGCTCAGGCCCGCGAAGAGGGTGACCTCTCTGAGAATGCTGGGTACCATGCTGCCCGCGAAGAACAGGGCCAAAATGAATTGAAGGTACGCCGGCTCAAAGCCATCCTGGATAGCGCCGAAGTGGGAGCAGCTGGTGAAGTCAATGATGAGGTACGCCCCGGAGCCACGATCACTATCGCTTTCGATGGTGATCCTGATGACATGGATACCTTCCTACTCGGAGCCCGTGAACTCTTGAGCATGGATGATTCTGTGGAGGTCTCTGTCTATTCACCCCAGTCCCCCATTGGTGCGGCAATCCTGGGTTGCAAAGTTGGAGATGAGGTCTCCTATGTGGCACCCAATGGGCGCCAGATCTCAGTAACCATCATCGCCATTGAAGGCTTCCTAGCCTGAGTCAGACAACTTTGACGGCGGCGTGGCCGATGACTACTCCAACATCAAGGTGGGCTGTACCCTCACCCAGGATCAAGTCGCCATCTTCAGGTTCGCATCCCTCCCAGGTGACTCTGCCTAATTGCGCATCGGCTCGTACCCTTACGTCGGAGTCGGAACTTACGTCGACGACAACCTGACCTGACTCGCAGCGTACCCGTGACCACCCTTCGGTGAACTTACCAGAAACATTGGCTGTACCTGCCTGAATCACCATGTCGGAGATCATGGAGGCACCACTGATTGTCGCTACACCTGCGGTCAGACGTACCTTCCCAATATGGGGGATATCAGCCATCATGAGGGAGCTGCCCGTCAGGTCCACATCCACCTCAAGTGCGGGATTGACACGTACTGTGAGCTCTTTGCCAATGCCCAGGGCCTTCACATCGTCGAGACCGCGTACAGACTTGGCCCAGGAGATGGCATCCACGACGCCAGAAAACTCCTTATCACCCACGATAATGAGTGTGGATCCACGGCGTTTGACCTGATGTACGTCCTCGGCTGATGCGCGGGATACCAGTGGATCGGCGATAACCTTGACCTTACGTCCGGTCGCCTTGATGACCACCTTGGATACTCCGTTGATCTTCTCAGCCTTGGGAGGTACCTCGTCTGGAGCGGGATCCTGAGGGGCCCCCGGTGGCTCCTCCAACGGTGGAAGAGGCCATTCGGTCGACATCTCAGTGTCAACCTCATTCTCATCAACGGTCATACTGAGAGCATCAATCCTCAGTTTGGCTTCGGCAGCATCAATACGCCCAGAGGCTAAATCATCGAGAATAACAGTGATATCCATGTCGTTCATACATCAATGGTGGCATAAATGAGGCGGTTCTGCGTTGTGGATAACCCCACTATTTTTGTAGCCACGCTCCCGACCGCGGTGTGACAGGGGACTTTTGGGGGGAATCCCTGGTCCGCGGTGGCCTACCGGCACATATGTGCATCCGACACCAGATCTGTGTGTCAAAGGAACGTCCCCTGACAACACTCCTTACCCAGATCTCTGGGAGGATTCTCCAGGATTTCCTTTGGTCAAGTAGGCTGGAAATCATGAGTGAGGGCGACGAGAAACCGATGGGTACCCGTCTACCCCGAGAAGTATGGGTTCTTGCTATCGTCGGCTTTTTGATCGCTGTCGGTTTCGGGGTCATGTCTCCAGTCCTTCCGATCTACGCACGTACCTTTGGAGTCTCGGGATTCCTTGCTGGCCTGGTGATCTCTTCGATGTCTGTACTGCGCCTAGTGAGCATGCCCCCATCGAGTCGACTGATGCGGTGGGTGGGTCCACGCGAAATGGCGATCCTTGGATGTGTACTCGTGGCTTTGACGACCTTCATGACTGGGATCGCCGACACCTATTTCGGTCTCCTGCTTTGGCGTGGCCTCACTGGCGTTGGTTCAGCGATGTACGGCGTGAGCTCGATGGCCCTTCTCTTTGCAGCTGCACCACCTCACATGCGTGGCCGGGCGAGTTCCCTTTCTGGAGGCGGGTTCGTCTTGGGTGGGATGGCTGGGCCCGCACTCGGTGGGCTCATCGCCGACATCTCTATGCAGGCACCCTTCTTCTTCTACGCTGTGACCATGCTCCTCGGTGGCATGGTTGTGATGATTCTTCTTCCACGCACCCCCACCCAACAGCGTGAACAGATGCGTGACCAAACCCTTGGTTTGACTGACCTCATCAAAGATTCGCGTTTCCGTGCCGCTATGGTGGTCAACTTTGCTACACATTGGCAGTCCTTCGGGGTACGCAGCCTGTTGGTTCCCCTCTTCGTCGTCGAGTCTCTCACAATGACGACCACCTGGGTGGGGATTGCCTTCACCCTCGCTGCTATCACCCAGGCTTTGACCCTGCATCTGGTGGGGACTGGTACCGACCGGCTGGGCAGGCGTTTCATGTTGATCGCTGGGGGTATCACCACCGCATCCGCATCGATTGGACTTGCCCTTACGGGATCCTATGTCGGGTTAGTTCTACTCATGTGCATCTATTCCGTGGGCGCTTCAGCCACCCTTTCCGCTTCTCAAGCCATGCTTGCAGATATAGTACCCGTGTCCGCTAGCTCAGGAATCGCCGCCTATCAAATGTCTGGTGACATCGGTTTGATTCTTGGTCCTATGATCGCTGGGTTTGTCCTTGATGCTCTATCTTTGTCGTGGGCTTGGGTACTTGGTGCTCTCATTATCAGTATGGGAGTGGTGATGTGTTGGTTCACTCCCAAGAACCCCAGTTCCATAAGCAACACGGACTAGCCTGATTCGACGCATAATCCCAAAAAGACTCCTAACCGTAGCCTTTAGCCTCAATGGCCTTCTCTTCTTCTCCCTATTTTATGATATCTATACCCTACTGGACTCTTCTCCTTCCACAGTTCCTCACAGGGTACCCTGGGTATATGGCATCCCTTCTTGAGATCATCGCCCCTGATTGGGTTGAAGCCTTGTCCGAAGTCGAAGACCAGATCCACGCAATGGGGGACTTCCTCAGATCCGAGTTGGCGTCTGGGCGAAATTACCTTCCTGACGGGCCGAATGTACTACGCGCCTTCACCCGACCTTTGGCTGATGTGAGGGTACTCATCGTTGGCCAAGACCCGTACCCTAATCCTGGGCATCCTGTGGGCCTGTCCTTCTCAGTGGCCCCCGAGGTACGTCCCCTTCCGGGATCTTTAAGGAATATGTACACCGAACTCAAGTCTGATCTCGACGTGGAGCCACCTACGAGTGGTGACCTCACCCATTGGTTTGAGCAGGGGGTACTCCTTCTCAATAGAGTCCTCACCGTAGAACCAGGAAAACCCGGATCCCATAGAGGAAAAGGATGGGAACAGATCACCTCCGCCGCCATCAATGCCCTGGTATCACGAGGTGGTCCCCTCGTAGCTATCTTGTGGGGTCGGGATGCTCAAACACTGACACCATCCCTGGGTACGATCCCCATCATCGCGAGCGCCCACCCCTCACCACTGTCAGCCAGGAACGGATTCTTCGGTTCGCGCCCCTATTCCAGGGCCAATGCCTATCTAGTCGAGCAGGGAGCCCAACCCATCACCTGGGCATAAGAATCTCCATTTCCTGTGTTTCTTCTTGTCGTACACAACTCCATAAGAGCCCTTTTCAACCCTTTTTTCCAGTACTGTCCACTTATGTAACCAATTCTTAGCGAAAACCGTCCATAACTGGAAATGCCCCGGAGAGGGTCCCACTGAGTCGTTTTAGACACAATACGTACCCACCTGAAAAGAGACAACTACGAAGAGTTGGCCCGAGTGTACAAAGATGTGGCAGTCTTAACGGGTGAGGTTTTTAAGCGACAAGCGAGCACAACTCGACAAGGATCCATCAGACATGATGGATATGTTCTCCCATGTTGCCCCTCGCTACGATCTGATGAACGACGTGGCATCCATGGGCCAGGACCGCTGGTGGCGTCACCATACTCTTGATGCTTTAGCCCCCCAAGAAGGGGAAATAATCTTGGATCTGGCTGCTGGTACAGGTGCCTCATCTCTACCTATCGCCCGCGCTGGAGCGACTGTTGTCGCCACAGACCTCACCGAGGCGATGGTAAAAATCGGCAAACGCCGCTATCCACAACAGTCCTTTGTGGTCGGTGATGCCCTGAAACTGCCCTACGCCGATGCAAGTTTTGATGCAGCAACCATGAGTTTCGGGTTGCGCAACGTGGTTAATCCTGGGATTGTTCTTGCCGAATTGTGCCGAGTCGTACGCCCTGGAGGAACCCTGGTCATCTGTGAATTCTCTCGCCCACCGTCGGCTGTCACCCGGTTTATGTACCGCCTCTGGCTTAAGGTTGCTATCCCGCTTGTGTCTAAACTTGCCTCAAGCCATGCACCTGCCTACTCCTATCTCAGCGAGTCTATTCTGAATTGGCCCGACCAACGCAGGCTCGCGACCATGCTGGAACTAGCCGGGTGGACAAAGATCCAGTGGCGAAATCTCACTGGAGGGATTGTCGCGCTTCATCGAGCGGTACGACCATGACCCTCCATCCGAGAGTTTTCGCTCTTGACCAGTACGCAGCAACCACCTGCCCGGTCAAGACTCAAAACACTTTCGGTTCCCTGACACCCCCTGATGAGCTTATTGATACCCGTGTTGTTGAGTGGTTTCGACAAAGTGCCCACCATACCCATGTACTGCGATTCCTGCGCAGACGCTACGCGAATGAGATCTGCGACCTGAGCGGGATCACCGATCCTGAGCAATGTACGACTGAGGCTATCGCCGCCATGACCGCAGGAGTACCCATCATCATTGGTGCGTGTCTGCCTGTGGATTGGGAGAACCATCGCTGCGGAACAGTGGACATCCTCTTCAAAGCGGATGAGGGTGATACGCCCACCTATTATCCGGCCATTATCAAGGACCATCTAGTTCTCGCATCCACCTCACGCCAGGACCATCACCCGCTCGCGACGAATCTTTCCCACCCCTTCCTATCCCAAGCACACCCCTCGAAGCACTCTTTCCGAGTTGACTCCCGTTCAGCAAACCTTCTCCAATTGGCGCATTTGTGGCTCCTTCTGTCCTTTTCTGGGTTTGCTGCCAAGGAAGCCTGGGGTGCTGTGATTGGTACTGATCAGGAGGATTCCAAAGGGGCGGTGGTCACTTGGGTAAACCTGAACGACAAGCAGATTCGAGCCTTTTCGTACACCTCCACCCATCAGTGGAAGAAGTACAGCCCATTGAGCCGCTACCTTCATGAACATCGCTTCCGGGTACGTGTCGCTACTCGGGCACTCGCCCATCATGATGGCGACCAGAAACTTGTTGCCTCACCTGTACATATCCCCGAATGTGAGGAATGTGACTGGTGGACCGAATGCCAGTGGCTCCTCGAAAACGACATCTCTTTAAGAATTGAGCGTTCGCCCTTGGATGCTCGTGAAATCATGACCCTGCGAAGCATGGGGGTCTCAACGATCACCGATCTTGCGGCCATTGATGTTGAGGTCCTCCTTCCCGAGTACCTTCCCCGTGTGGCACATCGTGCCGGAGCTGAAACCCGACTCCGTTTGGCTGCTCGTCGTGGGCGACTCCTCGAAGCAGGAATCAGTCTTGAACGTCTCACAACGGGGGTCCTTGACCTCCCCGAAGCCGAGGTGGAAATCGATCTCGACATCGAAACCTCCTCGAATAACCACGCCTACCTGTGGGGTTTCCTCATTGATGATCGCCGCAACCCACACGAGAAACCTTGGTACCACGCAGTCAGCAAATTTGAATCACTCACCCACGCCAAAGAACTCGACCTGGCAGAACAAGCCGCCACCTGGCTCAAAGGATTCATTGAATCCTTGGATACTAGTTCTGTACTCGTATGGCACTACTCCCATTACGAGATCTCGACCCTGCAAAGACTAGCCCAGCACAAGCAGAACAAATCCGATGCTCTCACCTGGCTCGCCGACTATGCATCAACCTCTTTCGTAGACCTCCTTCCCCTTGTCACATCAAACTTCTTTGGCGTGGATGGCTTAGGGCTCAAGACCGTCGCGGCTGTCGGGGCTGGGTTCTCGTGGAGAGATCCTGAACCCTCAGGGTTAAACTCCCAGTTCTGGTTCCTTGATGCCATTCGCGCACCAACACCTGAGATCCAACAGGGCGCTCGAGACAGGATCCTTCGCTATAACGAGGATGATGTTCGAGCAACCTGGGCACTTCGCCGCTGGCTGAGATCCTTGACATGATCACCCAGCCACCAACCGCAATGGTGGCACCAAACCTGCATCAGCCATGACGGCCAAAGCCTCCTTCTCCTGTTCAGAGAACCTCACTGGTTGACCGAACTCAGGATCAGCTATCACAGACATGAGGCAGTCCCCACAGGACAGATTCCTTGCCTGGCATGTATCGCAATCAATGACATATGACTTCATGGAAACCAGGATGTCATCCCTCTCCGACATTTTTTGTCGAAGTCGTGGTCTACAGTTACTTAGGTGTCCATGACAGTGTTCAATCCGGCCCAGCCGATGCTCGACGAATTCGAGTTCGACTACGCCAACCACCCGCTGTACGACACAACTTTCTGTGTGATCGACCTCGAAACCACGGGTACGGCCCACGACTCGCGGATCACCGAAATTGGGGCAGTGAAAGTTCGATCTGGGGAGGTTCTTGGCGAATTCCATAGCCTCATCAACCCTGGGATGAGGATCCCCGGATTCATTGAGTCCATGACGGGAATCTCAAACACTATGGTTCGTTCTGCCCCCCATCTTTCACAGGTCTTCCCTTCACTGGTCGAGTTCTGCCGTGGCTCAGTCATGGTCGCCCACAATTCCCGCTTCGATATGGGCTTCATCACCAGGGCCTGCACCTCTTTGGGGTACGAATGGCCAGCAACCCTCGAACTCGACACCCTAAGGATCGCTAGGCATGTCATCCCTAGGAGTGAGGTCCCCAACTACCGTCTGGAAACCCTCGCCCACTATTTCTCGACATCTGTGAACCCAACCCACCGAGCCCTCGACGATGCCCGGACAACAGTGGATCTGCTTCACTGCCTCCTTGAACGGGTCGGAAATCAGGGGGTCACCACTATTGGGGATCTGTGCGAGTACTCCCACATGATCACTGCTGCACGCCGAGCCAAGCATGTCTGGGCTAAGGATCTTCCGAGCAGCCCTGGCGTCTACTTCTTCTATCGTGACTGCGATCACGGTCGACAGTTGCTTTATGTCGGTACCTCAAAAAACATCCGTCGGCGAGTGTCCAACTATTTCACCCCCTTTGAAAAACGCCGCCGCATGGATGAAATGGTTCAGCTAGCGACCGGAGTTGAAGCAGTACCCTGCCATACAGCCCTAGAGGCCGCCGTTGTCGAGCTACGCATGATCACCGCCCACCAACCCCCCTACAATCGTCGCAGCAAACAGCCCCGACACTGTTGGATCAAAACCACCCGCGAACCCATCCCCCGACTGTCTATCACACGCAAGGTTTCCAATGATGGTGCAGCCTATCTGGGGCCTTTCGCGGGGAAACGTGCAGCCGAACCCGCAGTCCTCGCCCTCCAGGAAGCTTTCCCGGTACGGCGCTGCCGTGATCGCCTATCGGCAACCCAGACCCGCGAACCCTGTGCCCTTGCAGAGATTTCATCCTGCCCTGCGCCCTGTACCCTCACCGGACTTGATGCCTACCATGAGACGATCACAACTGTAAACCAGTGCCTCTCGGGAGATATCCGTGACCCACGCCAGGCCTGCCTCTCCACGATCTCGGCACTGTCCGACCAGCATCGCTACGAAGAGGCCCAAGAAATCCTTGATCGCCTCCAAGTTCTAGAGAAGGGGATGCTTCGCCAGGTTAGGCTCACTTCACTGTCTTCCTGCCCCCAGATCCTCGCAGCACGCCGCCTCGACCAAGGATGGGAGATCCACGTCATCCGTTATGGTCAACTCGCTGGTGCAGTCGTCGCGCAAGTAGGCGATGACCCCCAACGTCTCGCCGAGGGTGCCGTCGCAACCGCAAAAACGGTGACCCCGCGCGTGGAAGGTCAACCCGCAGGAACAGTCGAAGAGGCTGAACTGATCGCAGCCTGGATGGAATCTGATGGGGTCCGCCTCATTGATCTCGACGGTATCTGGGGTTGGCCTGCCCATGCTCACTAACAATCAGATCCACTTTAGGACTTCAATGCTTGAGAGGGATTGGGTTCGCGATGACTTTTGAGAGAACCATTACAAAACCACCTGATCCACATCCCTGGACAAGTTGTATAAGTTTTCACCCTCCCTTATTCAACTAGATAGATATAAAAGTATTAGCAGTCGATCAAAGCATCAGAACAACTCAGTATCATCATTGAATACTCATTACGGCGAGAGTCTTCAGAATGGGATTGTCCCTCATCGGGGTGGTACCCAGCCGTCAGCCTTCCCAGATGGCAGAATAGGGGATTCATAGTGCCACACAGGCGCACTTACTTATGGAAAGGGATCGAATGACTCAGGCGATTCTTCATACCAACTACGGTGACATTGTGATCGATCTCTTTGAGGATCACGCACCCATCACAGTCGCCAACTTTGTAGGCCTTGCCACGGGTGCCAAAGAGTACCGCGACGAGACTGGTCAGACGACAACAGGGCGTTACTATGACGGCCTCACCTTCCATCGCGTCATTAGCGGATTCATGATCCAGGGCGGCTGCCCGCGTGGCGATGGTCGCGGTGGACCAGGTTACGACTTCGGTGACGAGTTCCATCCGGAACTAACCTTCAACCGTCCGTACCTCTTGGCTATGGCCAACGCGGGGCCTGGTACGAATGGTTCACAGTTCTTCATTACTGTTGGTCCAACCCCTCACCTCAATCGTAAGCATACGATCTTCGGTGAGGTCCTTGATCCTGCAAGCCAACAGGTCGTTGACACCATTGCCACAGCACCCACAGATAGGATGGATCGCCCCATGAAGCCCGTCATCATGGAGACCGTCGAAATCAAGTAAGACCTCAGTGGGGCGACGCTTCTAGTTGTTTCCTTCAGGAAACAACTGCGGGAGTGTGTGTGGAACAGATGTACCCCACTCTCTGCGTCATCTAAACAAGCTTTTGATCAGTGAACCTCAGTACATGCACTGAAAACCATCAAAGCCTTGTCCGGAACTTGTCCGTACAGTCATTTCAGGGGTGCCTCAGGGTCCAAATAAGGATTCAAGGCGATAAACTAGAGGAACACTCCGCTCGGAGTATGAAACGTTAGGATTACTCATGAATATTCGCAAAGAAGACATCCTAGAAGCTGCCTCTGATAGAGCAAAGACAGTAGCGCACTATGGTACTGCTGCCTGGGATGAAGCGGTTGAGCGGATCACTCCCCTCCTCGAAGCCGCAGCGAAGAAGGTCGGCCCTGTCGCCGATGATGCTATTGAAGCAGCCAAGGGAGCAACCCGTAAAGCTGCTGGACTCGCCGCCGATACTGTTGAGCGTATCCAACCCACTGTGAATTCTGCCTTGGATAAGGTCAGCCCAGCTGTTGATCGAGCCCAAAAGGCTGTACAAGAAGACATTCTTCCCAAGATGATTCGCGTACTCCATCAGGCTGCCGCAACTCCTGCTGGCACAGAAGCCCGCGAGATCCTCGCACGACTCGATGAGCGTGCTGATGCTTCGTTGAGCACATTGAAGTCCGAATTGGGGAAGTCCAAGAAGGGTTCCAGCCCAGCAAAGAGGATCGCGACCCTCGCGGCAGTAGGTGCCATCCTTGGAGCATTGGCCCTCGCCGTTCGTACCTTCCTTGGAAGTCGCGAAGAGTGGGCTGCCTACGAGCCCGACGAGCCCTATGTGTACCCCGATGACGACTATGAAATCGACGAAGTACTCGCAGACCTCGACGAGGTTATTGATGAGGCCACTCAGGAGGCCGAGGTAGGCGATTCCCGCTATGGCGAGGGTTCCTATGTTGGCACCAATCCACCAGAGGGTTTCGAGATCAAGGGCAATGAGCGCTCCATGAAGTACCACGTACCTGGTGCTGCTGGTTACGCCAGGACAACCGCTGAAGTGTGGTTCGCCTCCGAAGAGGCAGCACAGGCAGCCGGTTTCGCCCGCTCGCAACGGTGAGTGTTACCTTTTGGCTCGCTAAACTGAGTTATTGGTACAACCTGGAGAAGGGATACCCCAGCGGGTGTCCCTTTCTTCTTGACCACAGGAGGCCATCATGTCTAGATCAGACAAGCCAGTACAAGCAGAGACACCCATTGAGGAAGTACCCCCCAAGGCCTCTAAACCAATGTCAATCTGGATTACTGTGGCCACAGTTGTGACAGTCGTAGTCGGTTTAGGATTGATTTTCTTCGCCCCTGGACGTGCCATTCCTCTCACCGATTCCCATGGCGTGAAAATCACCTCGGCCTCAGTTATCTCCACCGGAGGCAAGAGTGCCTTCGATTTGGTGGAACGTACAGAAACCGAACTCCTTACCGGTGTGGACATTTTCAGCGGAAGAATCATAGGCATCCAGTCGATCAAGATCAGCTTCCCTGATTGGGAAGACTATTCCTCCATCGTGACGATCTCGATTGACGAGGTTATCCGTGGCGATCTGAAGCCTGGTGATACGACAAGACTCCTAGTGAGCCCCGCCATCGGACTCAAATGCTCCATCTGTGACGCCCTTGAAGCACTCCGCAATGGCTCGAATGCTCTCTACCTGGCCACCCCAGCTTCTGAAGGGTGGGCCGCCTCTGTGACTGGCGACGGAATTTTCCAGTATTCCGATGTCGCTGACTATTATCTGATGGACCCCAGCCGTCCTCTCTTCGTGGATCATCGCCGCAATGACGAACTGGTCTACGCCCAGTTTGCCTGGCCCACGATTGCAGCCCAATCCCCCACCTCTGTAACCGAAGTCGCCGAGATCATTCAAGGAATGATGTAGTACTTTTGTGGTGCGTACTGACGCAGGGGGTGAGGTACATCTATTCCAAACACGCTCACCAGTGATGTCCATCCGGACATGACTCCTCCGTTCGGGAGGACGGGGTTAAGCGATGACGTCACCGATCTTTCGTTTGCCAGGGATACCGACAACGACCTCACCGGGAGGCACGTCTTCAACAACCAAAGCATTGGCACCGATCTTGACGTCATCTCCAACGGTGATGGGACCGATGAGTTTCGCCCCTGCACCAAGCAGGACGCGGTTGCCCACCGTTGGATGTCGCTTGAAGCGACCCCGTGAGCGACCGCCCAGGGTGACCTGGTGGTACATCAGAACATCGTCGCCAACCTCAGCAGTCTCGCCGATCACAACCCCCATCCCGTGATCGATGAAGAAACGTCGACCGATGGTCGCTCCGGGATGGATCTCTATCCCGGTGAAAAACCGGGCGATCTGCGAGAGTACTCGAGCCCAGGGTTTCAACAATGGTGATTTCATCCACATGACATGGGCGACCCGATAGGCCCAGACAGCGTGTACCCCTGGATAGGTGAGGGCAACGAGGATCTTGGAGGTGGCAGCAGGGTCTTCCTCCATTGCCGCCGACAAGTCCTCACGTACCCGTAGTACAACCCTCCATAACAGGGATTGGCCGTGGGTCGGGCAGGTCGCCCGATGTCCTGTGTGTTTCATCCAAGTCCGTTCAGTCGGCAACAAGTGCGGTAGACAGATAGCGATCCCCTGCGTCAGGGATCACCACAACGATAGTCTTGCCCGCGAACTCCTCCAAACTGGCGACCTTGGCAGCACCCGCGAGAGCAGCACCAGCGGAGATCCCTACGAAGAGTCCCTCCTCCTTGGCGGCCCTCTGTGCCCACTCGATTGCTGTGGCAGATTCGATGTCGAGTACCTCGTCAATCACGGTTTGATCAAGGATTTCTGGTACAAAGTTGGCCCCGATTCCCTGGATCTTGTGTGGTCCAGCCTTGCCTTCGGTGAGCAGTGGTGATTCTGCGGGCTCGACCCCGAAAACCTTCACCTCAGGCTTGAGACCTTTGAGGGTACGTCCGACTCCAGTGATGGTACCGCCGGTCCCGATTCCGGACACAACTGCGGCAACCTCACCTTCGGTGTCTGCCCAGATCTCTTGAGCAGTGGTACGCGCATGGATCTCAGGGTTGGCCTGGTTGGCAAACTGGGAGGCTAAGATCGCGCCCGGAGTCTCTGCCACGATCTGTTCCGCCTTGGCGACTGCGCCGTTCATCCCTTCAGAGCCCGGGGTGAGTACGAGCTCAGCACCGAAAGCCTTCAACAGACCGCGACGCTCCACGCTCATGGTCTCAGGCATGGCGAGGATCACCTTATACCCACGCGCAGCGCCCACCCAGGACAGGGCGATCCCGGTGTTTCCTGAGGTACCTTCGACGATGGTACCTCCTGGCTTGAGTGCCCCGGCAGCTTCAGCTGCATCGACGATGGCAACACCGATACGGTCTTTGACTGAACTAGCTGGGTTGTAGAACTCCAGCTTGGCGACCACAGTGGCCTTCGAATCCTTGAAGAGGCGGTTGATCCTCACCAGGGGGGTACGTCCCACCAGAGCGGTGGCATCACTATATATTGTCATTTTTCTTTCCTTATTTCTAGTTGTTGGAGTTTTATGAAATCTTTTAGAGTAGGGCGAATGCCTGATCCAGATCGTCGATGAGGTCATTCACGTTTTCTATACCAATGCTGAGTCGTACTGCTTCAGGTTTGACGCCAGCTTCCACGAGTTCGTCTTCCTCCAACTGGGAGTGGGTCGTCGTTGCCGGATGAATGGCAAGGGACTTAGTATCACCAATATTCGCCAGATGGGAGAAGAGGTTGAGGGAGTCAATAAATCGAGCGCCAGCGGCACGACCAGCCTTCAGCCCGAAGCTCAGGATCCCGGAATACCCTTTGCCTGTGAGTACGCTGTCAGCGAGCGCCTTATAGGGTGAGGAATCCAAGCCGATGTAATTCACCCATGACACACCAGGGTGGTCTTCCAGATACTTAGCCACCGCGAGCGCATTGGCGCTGTGTCTCTCCATGCGCAAAGACAGGGTTTCCGTACCTACACTGAGCAGCCACGAGTTGAAGGGTGACAGGGTTGCGCCTGTGTTCCTTAGCAGGACTGTACGAGCGCGGATGATGTACGCTGCCTCACCGGCAGCCTCCGTCCATATAGTTCCATGATAGGCGGCATCAGGCCTTGTCAGACCATAAAAGCGATCAGAGTGTGCAGACCAATCGAACGTGCCTGAATCCACGATGACCCCACCTAGGGAGGTACCATGACCCCCGAGGTACTTGGTTGCTGAATGGACAGCAACATCAACACCATGGTCAAAGACCCGGCACAGATACGGGGTGGGTACTGTGTTGTCAACGATGAATGGAAGACCGAGAGCATGAGCCGCCTCAGACCACCGCTTCAGATCGATGATGGTGGCCGCTGGATTGGGGATGGTCTCACCGAAGACGAGCTTCGTCTTGTCATCAACATACTTGGCGAGATCCTCAGGCTTCGATGGATCCACAAACCGAGTCTCGATCCCGAATTGGGGAAGAGTGTGGGCAAGAAGTGCGAACGTACCACCATAAAGCGTTGACAGGGCCACAACATTGTCCCCCGCATAACACAGGTTGAGTACGGAATAGGTCACCGCAGAGGCCCCAGATGCTGTAGCGAGGGCCCCCACCCCGCCCTCCAGCGCATTCACCCGAGTTTCGAGAACATCGGTGGTCGGGTTCATGATGCGAGTGTAGATATTGCCAGGGGTACGCAAAGCAAACAGGTCAGCTGCATGAGCAGTATCCTCGAAAACATAGGATGCAGTCTGATAGATGGGTACCGCGCGCGCATGGGTTGTTGGGTCAGGAATCTCCTGGCCAGCATGAACGGCGAGGGTTTCTGGACGATAAGTCATGGTGTTCTCCTCAGTGTTGTCAGAATCCTTGTGGAATGAATCGTGTTCGTTTCTTCAGGACAGTGAGAGTGGGGCGTCTACTCTAAACTGGAGTACGCACGCACAGGAGCCTCACGGCTTTGCACCCACTGCCCTCACAGCATTCGACAACACATCAAGACCACGCCAGTAGCGGCGGGAGAGAGGTCTTGGTGCAACATGGAAAGTACATTAGCACGAGAATTCCCCAATAACGAAATCCAGGTATGTACCACCAGGACTGCAACATCGGGCCGTGGGAAGAGGTTGATCCTAAACCTATTCCTTATCCATTCGTTTCATAGACCCAGGTGCCGTGTGCTAGTCTGTGAGACGCGCGCGCGTGGCGGAATGGCAGACGCGCTGGCTTCAGGTGCCAGTCCCGGTTAACGGGGTGGAGGTTCAACTCCTCTCGCGCGCACAAGCAAGAATCCCTTGTCAACTAAGGTTTGACAAGGGATTTTTTCATGTCGCCTTGATTCATGCCGCCTTGATAGGGAAGGTTCAACTTTCGTCTGAAAATATGCCACAATGATGGTGGGTTGTCGCTTTCAGAACCGACGGGGTTCGGGGGGGTAAAAGACTGCCTGTCTCACCAACGTTCCAGGACTTCCTCCCCTTGACCAGCAGGGTGAGAATACTGGGACGTGGATTGACCTGAGTTCTGGCTGGTCCTCAGTACAGTGGACAACCGAGCGTCGTATCGAGGAGAAACCGGCAGAAGTCAAAGCCAAGAAATGCCTCGATGGGTGATCATTTTCACCTAATTTTCGTCCATTTTCGGACGTACTTATCAAACTCTCAGGCGAGATCGGCTATCATCTAAAAAGCCGACAAGAAGGGTAGACCCATGAGCTCAGATAAGGTACGCAAACGCCGCGGGGATCGCTACGATGCAACCCGAGTTGAGATGCCTCATGATTTGAATGCTCTATTCCCCTACCTCATGAAAGGGCGTAACGACTCAATCGCCTATTTCCCCTTCACAATCGAGGTTGAGAACCTCCTGGAGTACATTGAAAAGAACAAGGGTACCGACAAAGAAATCTCTGTTTTCCAGGCCTTCCTGCTGTCGCTGTTGAAGGTACTGCGCGAACGGCCCGCCCTCAACAGGTACATCATCGGTCGGCGTATGTACCAACGCAAAAATGTTGTCTTCTCCTTCATTGCGCGACGCAAGTTCGAGGAGGATTCTTCGGAAACAAATGTGCTTGTCACCATCAAACCTGAGGATGATCGTACAACGGCTCTCCAGAAGCTGACTGGCGAGATTCGTACTGCCAAAAAGGGTGAAGCTAAGGACGACGAAAAGCTTATGGCACTGTTCCTCAAGCTGCCTCGTTTCCTCCTGCGCTTCGCAGTCCGACTGTTAGAATGGTACGACTTCTACTTCGATACTCCTGGGTTCCTTCGCGGGATTGACCCGCTACGTTGCAGTGTCTATCTCGCGAATCTTGGGAGTGTGGGGCTTGGTGCGCCGTACCACCATCTCTTCGAGTGGGGGACATGTTCGCTCTTTGTTACCATCGGTAAGATCAAGCCGACTGTGGTCGTGGGCGAGGATGGCCAACCAACGGTACGTCGCACAGTGGATCTACGGATCGCCCTAGATGAGCGAATCGCGGATGGGTTCTACGATGCTCGTGCACTGGAATTGCTGGAGAAGTACATTGGAGATCCTTCACTCCTTGAGGATCTCTAGAGCCCTCGCTCGACAATTTCATAATTACGATATTTAATATGCCATCTCGGGGGGGATTGCGTTATCCTCAACGATAGGAGTCCCATGACAACCGTTAAGCCTTGGCTGTCGCTCTACAATGACATGCCAGCTGAGATTCAGGCACCCGACACCACCTTTTACGAAATGCTGGTGAATTCAGCCAAGAAATGGCCCGATACCACCGCCATCATCTATATGGGTAAGCGCCTGACCTATGCAGATCTCAAGGCTGAGGTCGACAAATGCGCAGCAGCTTTTATGGCCCATGGGATCCAAACTGGGGATTCGGTCGTACTCTCCCTACCCAATGTGCCAAACGTAGTTATTGGCTTCTATGCCCTCAACAAGATCGGCGCAACAGCAGCGATGACACATCCCTTGTCATCCCCTGAAGAACTGAAACACTACATCACTCAGACTGAGTCGAAGTGGGCAGTCACCGTTGACATGTTCTACCCGGTTTTCCGTGACCTGGCTGAGGAAACGGGTCTAGAGAAGGTTGTCATCGCGCGTTTCTCGGATTACCTCAGTCGCCCGATGAAGGTTGGTTTTGCTGTCACCAAGGGTCGCAAGATCCCCTCAGTACCCTCAAATGATCCGTTGATCATCAACTGGAAAGACTTTCTTGCCGTGGGGACCAGCGCTTTGGAGACCTTGGGCAAAGAAGTGTACTCCCGCCCGATTGAGCCCAATGATGCCTGCGTTGTCCTCTTCAGCGGAGGTACCACCAACCTCCCCAAAGGCATCGAACTCTCGTCCGCAAACTTCAATTCTTTGGGTGTCTCCATGGGGTACATCTCCGGCATCACACATAATGACTCCGTCTTGGCGATCCTGCCTGCCTTCCATGGGTTTGGCTTGGGATTGTGCATCCACACAGCCTTGTGTGTCGGCGCACACTTCATCTTGGTACCTGAGTTCTCTGCAGACATTTACACGAAGAATGTTCTCAAACATCAACCATCGTTTATAGCTGGGGTACCAACCCTCTTCCAGGCACTGCTCGGTAATGCGAAGTTCCGCAAGGCACCACTGGATTGTCTCAAGGGTGCCTACTGTGGTGGCGATATGTTGAGCCCCGATCTTAAGAAACGCTTCGATGAGGCCATCGCCGCTCAGGGCAGCAAGGTTGAACTCCTGGAGGGGTATGGCCTGACCGAGTGTGTCACCGCATGTGCCCTGTCACCACGGAATGCCTATCGCAACGAATCCATGGGTATCCCGATCCCTGGGCTCACTCTGAAGATTGCCGACACGGATACTGGCGTGGAACTTCCCATTGGTACCGAGGGTGAGATCTGCGTATCAGGGGTGACCGTCATGAAGGGGTACCTCAAGGATCCTGAGGCCACCGCCTCGACCCTGCGTGTCCATGCTGATGGTCAAACCTGGCTCCATACCGGCGACATCGGCAAGATGGATGAGGATGGCTACTTCTACTTCATGGGTCGGATGAAGAGACTCATCAAAGTCTCTGGAGTCTCGGTCTATCCGCTCCAGGTTGAACAGGTTCTTGAATCCCATCCGTTGGTGAACCGCGCCTGCGTGATCGGCCTCCCCGATGAGTACCAAATGTCCTCACTCAAGGGGTTTGTACTCCTTGGAGACGGTACGACCGGCAATGATGACATCCGTCAAGAGCTGATCACCTATTGCAAGAAGCACCTCATCAAGTGGGCAGTACCGCGTGAGATCGAGTTCCGTACCGAGCTTCCCACAACAAGAGTCGGCAAGATCGCGTACACCGAACTGGAACACGAGGAACTCACCAAAGCTGAGGAAGAACTAGCCGCCTAACCGCGTATCAGGGGACGTATCTTGGCACGCTACTCTGCTGTTGACTCAGGAAGACTCTTGATCTGAGTATGGGTTGGGTGCAGAGGTACTGCTTCCCATTCCGACACCAGGTAATCAAGGACGAACAGCCCCACCTCTCGTACATCGTCATAGGTGTGAATCTGGGCTAACTCATCAGAAGTTACCCACATGAGATCTGCGGACTCCCCCTCTCCCACACCATGTCGTGGCATCTCGGTCGTCACAAAGGCATAGGTCAGATCAGTGTGAAAATGCTCCTCGTCACCAAAACGGAAACAGCGTACGGTCATGGGTTGAGGAAGTGCTCCCGTCTCAGGTGTGATCGTCATTCTCAACCTCGGTTGCAGAACACTGAGTTGGTCGATGTCGTACCCAGCCTCCTCCAAGATCTCATGGGTGATCGCCTCCCACGGGTTTTCGTGGAGTTCGACATGCCCACCGGGCTGCATGAGTACACCGAGGACCTTATGTCGATGCAGGAGCAGCCTAGGTTCGGGATCAGTACATACAATAAACGCACTCACCGTAAGGTCGTACTGCCCTGGTTCAGTATGAATATGTGCCATGTGAGAACCGGCCCCTTCTAGTTTGCTTCAAGTCGTTGTGTTTTCACATTCACGTCAGAGGGACACTCACCCATGTCTGAATTCGACGACGTCTGAGGGCTGCATGACGTACTCTTTGCCTTCTATTCGGGCTTTTCCAGCGGTACGGGCTGCCGCCATTGAGCCCAATTCGATGAGGTCTTCGTAGGTGACTACTTCGGCCTTGATGAACTTCTTTTGGAAGTCGGTATGGATGACACCGGCGGCCAAGGGGGCTGTCCATCCTTGGCGAATCGTCCACGCGCGTACCTCTTTGGGGCCGGCGGTGAGGAAGGATTGCAGACCCAAGGTGGCATAGCCAACCCGGGCCAACTGGTCCAGGCCGGGCTCTTCAACACCCATTTCGGCGAGGAATTCTCTGGCCTCATCCTCATCCATGGAGACCACTTCGGATTCAAACTTGGCATCCAGGAAGATGGGTTCAGCTGGGGCAATGAAGTCCCTGATTTTGGCGAGCATCTCCTCATCGGCCAGGGAATCCTGGTCGCAGTTGAAAACATAGATGAAGGGTTTCGCGGTGAGCAGCCATAGATCGCGCAGGGGTTCAGGGTCCAGCCCTGCGGCAAAGACGGTCCTTCCGTCATTGAGTACGTCCAATGCCTCCTGCCAGGCATCCATCTTGGACTGGGGTTCCTTCTTGATGCGCAGGTCCTTTTCGAGCCGAGGCATTGCCTTCTCGATGGTCTGGAGGTCGGCCAAAATTAGCTCTGTGGTGATTGTGTCAATGTCGGAGAGGGGATTGACCTCACCCTCCATAGCGGTCACATCGTCATCGGCAAAAACCCTTGTCACCTGACAGATCGCGTCGGCTTCACGGATGCTCGCCAGGAAGGCATTTCCCATTCCTTCACCCCGGGAAGCACCCTTGACGATGCCGGCGATGTCGACGAAGCTCACGGTTGCGGGGATGATCTTTTCCGCGTTATGCATTTCCGCCAGTACCTTCAAACGAGGATCGGGTACACCGACGATTCCGGTATTTGCCTCAATGGTTGCAAAGCGATACTTCGCTGCAAGAACATTGTTACGCGTGAGCGCATTGAACATGGTGGACTTCCCCGAGTTTGGGAGTCCGACGATTCCGATAGTTAAAGCCACAAGAGAATCTTATGGGGCTGGTAGGTTTTTGGCACGTTTTCATGACATTAGCGGATTAACCCTGCTTTGTACTGAAGTTGTGAACTTCGGACGTCCCACAGCGCCGAAATCGTGGTACAACGTCACAAGCGTGACAATCAGGGTGAAGATTCAGTGACTTTTGCAACATTGTGTACGAAACCATTGGACTTTGATCCTGCGACCGCGCGCAGGATGACGGACAGGGGAAACCCATGAGTGCTGGATGACGGGGTATGAGTGCTGGATGACGGGGTATGCCAAAACCGCCCCCATTTCTGGGAGCGGTTTTGGTCTTTTAGGGAGAGAAGGTACTACCTCTCCCGTTGGACATGTCGTCTCTTGGGGTATACCCAGAGTCCGACCAGAACCATCGTGGCGGCTAGGATCATCCCTAGGGGGAACATCACTTGGGGCAGTGATGTACCGCCAGTTGGTACCACAATGGGCTTGGGGATCTTCGTATTGATGACGATAACCACAGGGTCAGACTTCTGAGAGACATTGCCTGCCTTATCAGTTTCGGTCGCTGACACAGTGTGCTCACCATCAGGAAGGATCGTTGTGGGGGTACAACTCCACGTTAGATCCTCAAGAACCGTAGCCTCACACAGGACATTGCCGTTCTCATCGGTCACCGTGATGGAATTCCCAGGTTCCTCACCTGTACCCGTGATCGGTGGCCGTGGATTATTGATCGGCTTCTCCCCTGTGGGGCCAGTGATCTTTGGTGGATTTGGTGGCACTGTATCCACAGTGAAGGTCACCGGATCCGAGTCCTCAGAGTACTTCTGACCATCAGGGGAATCCTTGAATGCGAGGATCGTGTGCGTACCCTCACCGAAGCTGATCGCGCATGACCAGGCACCACCAGAGCGAATATCGGCCTGACACAGAATCTCACCGTCAGCATCCTTCACGTAGACCGTCTTACCAACATCAGTGGCTGTACCACTGACTGTGACAGGTCGATCATTCAGCAAAGCACCCTGCGATGGCACTGTGATCGTAGGCGGAGCCAGGTACCACAGTGTCAACTGTGGAAGATCCACGCCCTTCACCGCAACATTGACAAGATTCTCTTCATGGGTATGAGAGTACGCTGTCACAATATCTGGATCAGCACTATGACTGGAGGTGATAGTCGTATCAGGCTTCCCATCAGGGAAGAATACGGTCTTCTGCTTGGTGGACAACTCGAAGTCTTCACCACCGACAGGGTTGCCATATTTATCGAAGGCATAGACACCAACATTATTGAGATGGTGTTTTTCTGGGGACTGTCCGACCACAGTCAACTGACTATAGTTTTCTAGTACCTCGGCGCGAGTATGCAGTGAAGGATCAGTCTTTGCTGGCCCATCAGGTACACACCCATCCTCGGTGATACAGATCTCACCAGGAATGAAGGTGAGTGTCATAGGCGAGCCATGGTCTTCGAGATTGGTGCCCTTCACTGAAGCTAGGGCATCATGGGGTCCAGCGACGAATGAGGTTGCCTTGGCCACACATGTTCCACCAGTACCCGTGGTACATCTGGCATCAATCACCAAGTCATCCGTGGCCACAGATTTCACGAAATCGAAGTCCACACCCTGGACTG
Organism: Propionibacteriaceae bacterium; assembly: GCA_031256725.1. Taxonomy (GTDB): domain Bacteria; phylum Actinomycetota; class Actinomycetes; order Propionibacteriales; family Propionibacteriaceae; genus WQYJ01. The sequence continues at coordinate 86,712 of JAIRQE010000025.1, read as the reverse complement.
GGTTGCCGTACTTATCGAAAGCATAAGCAGTCACCTCATTGTTCAGGCCAACAGGAGACTTATCCAGACTCACCTCAACACGGGTTTGATTCTCAGGCTTAGTACCTGGACCAACAGGTACGCACCCAGCCTCAATAATGCAGACACCGCCAGGGATGAAGCTCAAGGTTGCCGGAGCATCCTTGGGTACTACGTCATCTACGAAGACTTCAGCTATGTGGTCGCCCGCCACCGTAGAGGTGTACCAAATCGTTGACTTCCCATCATGATCCAAGGCGGATATACCGGACTGGATGCGCAGGTCTGGGTCACGTGTGGTTGATGTCACGAGTCCACCCACGACGGGGTTGCCGTACTGGTCAAAACCGTAGACGGTCACAATGTCGCGCTCTGCGCCATCAGCCACCCTGTTGTTCTGGGTCACCTCAATGCGTGTACGCAACTCAGGTGGCAGATCTGGATCAACGGGGATGCAGCCTTCTACTTCAGAGCAAACATCGTCGGCTCTCCATGCGATGGAGGCAGCCGGTTTGCCTGTCGCTGCATCCTTGATGGCACCCGCCACGATGGAGGCAGTCAAGGAATGGGTACCCGACTTCGTGGAGTGGATGGTCACCGAACAGACACCAGCGGAATCCGTGGTACATGACTGCCCCGAAAGGACTGGTCCCTTGTTCGGATCAATCGCGAAACTCACCACAGCACCAGGTACTGCATTCTTCGTGGAATCCTTGATCGTGGCAGTCACCGTATAGGTTGACTCTGGGGATGTTCCTACAACCAGCGGACTGACAGGAGTCACAACGAAGCTGGAGTTTCCAGGATCGCCATCACCAGTGCCATAGCTCAACGTGATCGGTGAACCGGGTGGGATAATCGTGCCGTTAATGCGCACATCAGCCTTATGGTCACCTGTTTGCGTTGAGGTATACCAGATCGTGGTTGTACCATTTCCCGCAGTCGCAGCGATATTCGGTTGAACACCGAGTACTGCTCCTGGAACAGGAGTGGATGATATTACTGCAGCCGGAATCGGGTTGTCATAGGCATCATAAACGTAGACTGTCGCCACATCACGATCAACACCATTGGCTTCCACACCATTGATCGTCACCTCAACACGAGTCAAACAACCATCAGCAATACACACTGAGCCAGGGGTGAATTGTGCGTCCACAGTATTACTGAGTGACGAGACTCCTAGACGGCCTACAACCGTATAGGTACTCACCTTCGTCGAGGTCACTGTGACCGTACATGTACCATCTGCACCTGAGGTACATGATGCTTGAGAGAACCCAAGATTTGTGATGGCCGGGAAGTTCACCACCGAACCTGCAGCAGGATTATCATTGCGATCCCGCAGATGGGCTGTCACAGTGAATATAGAGCCAACCTCCTGGGATCCAGCCGGATCAATAGTCAGGAAGGACTTCGCTGGATCAGCCTGAAGGGAGGCAAAGTTCACCGTGAGGGTACCATCGCTGGTCACCGTCCCATCCATACTGCGAGCAGGAATCCCCTGACCATTGACGAGAACCTTCGCCACATGGGCCCCCAGTACCATAGAACGATACTCAACTAGAGTCACACCCTGTGAGTCTGTAACCGGTATCGGATCCAGAATGATGAGGTCCTTGTCTACAGTCGTAGATGTTACGTCCACACCTGAAACCGGGTTACCGTACTGATCGTAGGCCCACACTTGTACCACATCAGCAGCAGTACCGTTGGCGAGCAGACCATCAATCACAACCTCCGCACGGGTGTAGTTGTCTGGGTCCAGGCACTCATCCCCGATACACACTGAGCCAGCAATGAACTCTAGCGACTTCGGGCTAGCCTTGGCTGAATCACCATTGCCACCCACATCTGTCAGTCTGCCATCCTCGGACACCATAGCCCGCAATTTGACTGTGGCCACCTTTTCGGACCTCACCGTGATGGAGCAAGTACCATGAGCATCCGTCATACATGAAACCGAACTAAGCGATGCTGGAGTCGTGGGATTCAGACTAAAGCTCACCATTTCGTTTTCTAGTACGGCCCCTGAGGTTCCTCGTACTGTCGCGGCCACTGTGTACTGGTTCCCCACCACAATTGGGGAATTGGGAGTCACAACAATCTCAGACTTCGCGGCATCAACCTCACCACCGGTGAAGACGATGGAACTCATCACACCAGTGAGGGGACGTAGGTTGTCGATAGTACCCTCAGCGATATACACACCAGCAACCGTTGAGGTCCACTCAACCAACACTGTCCCATCTGTACCTGTGGAAACTGTGTGTGTTGGAGGAGTCAACTTGCCCACCAGGATTGGAGTGGTCGTCTTGTCTTCAACGTGGACACTGGCTTGAGCCACCGCATTGCCATAAGTATCGAAGGCATAGGCCCGAGCTGAATCCTTAGAGGTACCGTTCGCCAACTGGTTATTCGCCACCATCTCGAAGCGTGTCTGTAGCAAGGGATCAGTCTCCTCACACCTTTCCACACACACGCCACCTGCGGTGAAGGTCACCGTGGGCTTCTGGGTAAGAAGGGTACCGCCAACGACTCCGCTTACCTCAAAGTCTCCAATCTTCTTCGAGGTCGCAGTGTACACATAGACACCATCCTCAGTTGTCTGTGGACCGCTCAGCAACTCAAAGGTCGTGAGCCCGAGTGGGGCCACTGATTCGCCTATGATCTGAATATCGTCTGCCGTGAGATCAGCCACAGGGTTATTGTGGGCATCCTTTGCAACAATTGTGATCGTCACAGGGGAACCCGCTATTTGGGTTGACGGATTCACGGTGATTGACGAGTTCTGATCTGACACACGGCCAGTCACAAACTCTATAGTCTCATCGCCACCAATGGCACCCTTAGCATTACTCAAGGATGCTGTGTACGTACCCGCCTTTGTCGTGGTGTACTTCACGGTGTAGTAGCCTTCACCGATATTCTCAACAGCAGAAATGGTGACCAATCCGGTTGGGGTTACGCCCCATACGAGGCCATTGATCTGTGCCTGGGAGAGGTTCGGGATCGGGTTCTGTGAGGCATCAACCGCATAGAGTTCACCAGTCCACGACTCCACACCATCCGCGACAACTGTAGTCTGCGAATCATCTGTCTGATAGACGGTGAAGGATGAGTTTTCATTCGAGATCTCACCAGGAATGAAGGTGAGTGTTGCTGGCGAATCGACTGGTACATGGTCATCGATTTTCACATCAACGGCATAGTCTTTCGCTGTTGTCGAGGTGTACCAGATCGTTGAGGACCCATCCAAACCGAGGGGCTTGATACCCGTCATGATGGTCAGACCCTTGTCCGCACTGGTTGATTCCACACGGGCACCCACAACCGGGTTGCCCCACTTATCGAAGCCCCAGGCCACGATCTCATTTCGGGAGACACCATCAGCAACCACACCATTGGTTTTCACCACAATACGGGTACGCAACTCCTCATCCAGATTTGGATCCTCAGGCTGGCAGTTCTCAGCCTGGGAGCAGACCTTGTCGGCCGTCCAGGCACGAGATAGTGCCGCATCACCTGTGGCCACATTAACCAGGGATCCATCAGTGATACGTGCCGTGATTGAATAGGTACCAGCTTTGGTGGAGTAGATAGTCACTGAGCATGTACCCATGGTGTCGGTCATACATGACAGTTTCGGCTCAATAACCGGACCATCAGGATCCGCCGCGAAGGTCACGACTTCACCAGGAACGAGAATACGATCCTCATCTCGTACAGTTGCGGTCGCAGTGTAGGTACTCTCGGTACCCTGACCCACAACCAAGGGGCCAGCTGGGGAAATATCCCATTCTGAGGTCGTAGCCTTACCCTTGCCCACACTGAAGAACAATGTGACTGGAGAACCCTGAGGTGTGACACCATCCACAGTGACATCAGCATCATAGGTACCCGTCGCCGTCGCTGTATACCAAATGGTTGACATACCATTCGCATCCGTAACCGCTGGGGACGGTTGTACTGTCAACCCTGTCGTACCCTTGGTCGGCGCCGAGGTCACAGGAAGACCCCTAATCGGATTATCGAAACGATCAAAGGCATAGACCGTGGCGATATTCCTCGACGAGCCATCAGCCTTCTGACCATTCGTCGTGACTTCTACACGAGTCAAACAGGTGGGTTCTGTACAGATCACATCAGGAGTGAACTCTGCTGACACCCTATTCGACACCTCGTCGTTACCAATCATGCCGATGATCTCATAGGTCTTCGCAACCGTTGAGGTCACCGCGACCTGACATGTACCATCCTTGCCAGACACACATGACGCCTGGGGACTGAAACCGAGATCATCAATCGCAGGGAAGGTGATCGTCGTACCCTCAACTGGGTTCATCGTGGCATCCCTCAACGTGGCTGTCACCGTGAAAGTCGAACCCACAACCTGGGATGTTGTTGGGCTGATCGCCAACGTCGAATTAGCGGCTACCGCAGTACCAGAACCAAAGTTCAGAGTGATCTGGCCATCATCTCGTGGTGGCATACCATAGCTGATTGCCTGAGCAGGAACACGACCATCAAGGGTCACACCAGCATCATGACCACCAGCCAAAGTTGAGCGGTATTCAATCTTGGCGATCCCATCATCCTGAGTAGCAGCATGAACCAGAGTTGTATCCAATTCAGCCACCGTACTTGTTGAAGCGATAGATACCCCAGGAACAGGATTTCCATACTTGTCATAGGCATAGGCAAGAGCAACATTCGCATCCTTTCCATTCGCCTCAACACCAGGTGTCATGACCTCCACACGGGAAACATGAGTGGGATCCACTGGCTCACATACATCAGGGGGAAGACAGACCACACCATGGGTAAAGGCGACAGTCTGTGGGCTCGCCTTCGCAAGATCACCATTGCCAGCAATCTCCTTCAGACCACCAGCCTCAGTAACACTGCCATGGATCTCCACAGAAGTGACCAGTTTCGAGGTCACACCCACAGTACATCGACCCAAGGCATTGGTGACACAGTAATTCTCGGTCAGTAAGGCGGAGCTACCCGGATTCAGGGCAAACTCGACCCTTTCACCGTCAAGAAGAAGACCATTCGCATCACGAACTGTCGCCGTCACCGTATACGAATTACCCACAGTAATCGGAGACGCCGGGGTCACCACCATCTCAGAATTCTGCGCACTCGCTGCACCCAACGTGAAGGTGATCTGATTCAGCACACCCGTAGTTGGACGTAATCCGTCGATCGTGCCCTCAGCGGTAAAGATACCCCTCTTAGTCGAGGTCCAGTAAATCATCACCGTCCCATCTGCACCAGTCTTGCCCTCAAACTTCGCAGGAGCCAAGAACCCAGCTACATCACCTGTGGACTTGTCTTCCATAACGACCACAGCATCAGGCACAGGATTACCATAAACATCGCGCGCAATAGCCTTTGCCGAGTTCTGCGCTGAACCATCAGCGAGCGCATTATTGTCCACCATCACGAAAGACGAGGTCGCCGCAGCCACACCACCAGCCGTGAAAGTCACCGTCGGCTTATCATCAAGTACTACCCCTGCGACAGTGGCTTGTACCGTGAAAACCCCTACCTTCTCGGAGGTACCAGTGAAGGTGTACACACCGGGTGAAGTTTCAGTGAAACTTGAAGCCGGAATCCTCATGTCTGGGAGACCATCCGAGGTACCAATGACCACAAACTGATCGACAGTCAGACCAGGAATCCTGTTATTGGACCCATCCCGGACCTCAGTAGTGATCACTACGTTCTGGCCCGCAGTTTGAGTGGTTGGGTTCACAGTCACAGTGGACTTGTTCGCATCCACGCTATCAACTTCAAAGGTGATGGTCTGTGGGGAATCCAGGATCTCATCAGTGTCATTGTTGATCTTCGACGAGACCATAACCTGACCCGATGTGGAGTCAGTCACAGTCACCTCGGCGATACCTTGATCATTTGTTATGGCCGTAGCCGATGAGAGGGAAGCCGTGGTTGATGTGGACTGGTCAACAGTGAACGTCACTTCATGACCTACCACCAGATTGCAGAACTGATCCCTCACGACTGCGGTCAGCGTGGACACCTCATTCACCTTCAAGCTGGTCGGATCGGCACTCAACCGTGACCCCAGATTAGGGTCAGTACATTCCGGTGTCGGTGTACCGGCTTTGAATGGGATCGGTGTGGCCGTACCCACCTGGTCACCACCATAGGAACCGGTTGCCGTAAAGCTCGCATCAGCCACCTTCGATGAGAACTGTACGCTATAGGTGCCGTCCTTATTGTTCACCACAGAGGTCACAGATACGTCCGTACTTGATGGAGTGAATGAGAAGTCAGCCACATCCAAATCCTTCAAAGAGTTACCCTTAGAATCAAAGGCCCTGATCGTACCCGTGTAATAGTGAACACCCTCAGAAACCACGACCCAATCCTTCTTATCCGGGTCCATGGGATCCACCACAGGAGTCACCTCAAAGGTAGATTTCTGATGGGAGAAGCCGCCCTCACGGAAGGTCACTATTGTGGGTTGGGGTACAGTACCTGCCGCAATTTTCGCAGTAACAAGGACATCCTCAGACTTAGTATCAGTTAATGTTGCGTAGAGCTTGCCCTCAGAATCAGTGGTACCCGACCCACCCAGAAGTACAGCCGGAGAATCTGGGGCAATCGTGATCGTGACCTGTTCGCCTTCAACAGGGTTACAGAACTTATCCACGACCAGTACTGTGAGATCCGAGACCTCACCCACAGGCAAACTTGTCGGATCTGCAATCAGGCCTGTACTCGGTTTGCTGGGATCATCACAGGGGTCAACCACGGCCTGTCCCGCCTTGAACGGGATCGGCTTTGTTGCACCAATCTGAGTGCCCTTGTAGGACAAGGCTGCCTTTACTGAAGGGTTGGCCACCTTGGAGGAGTACTGAACTGTGTAGGTACCGTCTCCATTGTTCACCACAGATGTAAGAGCCACCTTATCTGAGGAGGCCGAGAACATAATGTCGGTCAGGGCCAGGTTCTTCAACGCATTGCCTGCCTCATCCTTGGCGGTCAGAGTGCCGGTGTAGTAGTGGGCACCCTCGGAAACAAGGACCCAATCCTTCTTCGAGGAATCATTCGGGTCAACCGCAGGAGTCACCTCGAAGGTCGACTTGGATTGGGACAATTCACCCACTTTGAAGGGGATCGGCTCATTGGCTCCGACCTGGGTTCCCAAAACGGTGACTTTAGCGGTGTAACCGGGATCAGCCTTCGAGGTCGAGAAGGTCACGGTGTAGATCCCATTTCCTTCATTCTTAATGGTTGAGACAACCACCTCACCAGACGAGGCTTCGAACTGGATCCCTGTTAGGTTTGCCATTGGGTTACCGTCGGTGTCCTTGGCTGTCAGTGTGCCCGTGTAGGTGTCAGTACCATTAGCCACCTTCCAGTTGGAATCATTCGTAGTCGTCACGACCGGGGTCACAGTGAAGGTCGATTTCTCTACAGAGAACACATCCTCAGTGACAGTAGCGAGGATCGTCTTGTAGTAATTCGGGGTTGTCGGCGCACCCTTAACATGGAACTTCACCTCATAGATACCAGGTACCACTGGGTTAGGAATGGCGACAGAGACCACTTCGACATCAGTGGCTGACAGTGGGTTACTATCATTAAGTCTGCCTTGGGCCTTCGCAAGGGAAATCAAGCGCGCATCCCGGTCTCCAGCATTCATCATCGCGGTCGCATTGTACGCAGTGATCGTGAAATCCTCTGCGATGATCTTAGCGAGAACAGCCGTGATAGAGGGCGCTTCTGGTTTCGTGGTGTCATGGATAGGGGTACTCACCAGCGGGTTTGCATTACCTTGGCCATCCTTGAGCACGAGGTACACCTTGTCTCCAGATGACAGACCAGTGGTTACCGATTCTGGGATATCTACAAGCCATGTTCCATCAGGATTCAAGGTACCCTCAGCAAGGACTGCACCAGTACTGGTCACCGCTGAGATCGCCACAGCCGGATCAGGATTATGAGGCTCCTTGGCTGCCTGCTTATCCTGGGTCAGCCATGTACCAGTGATCCTATTGTCGTCACCTATGAGAAGTTCCGCTGGCGCAGTGATCACCGCTGGTACTGGGGGGAGAACATCAGTCACCGTGACGGGGTTCGTGAGAATACCGTCCGGCTCTGACATGTGGATCTTGTCCGACATTGGGTTATCGACCCCACCACGCCAAGCTTGGACAACTTGGTAGGTCGTACCTGGTACGAGCAACTTGCCATTCGTGTAGCGGACAGTACCATCCATACGCTTCACATTCTGCTCAACAGTGTAAAGAGACTCGTCTTCAACCGAACTGATTTGCCCATAAACAGAGGTACCGATCAACCCATCTGGGTGCGTGATCTGGAACCGAGCAAAGACCTCGTTCGTCCAGATTGGGCGGCCATAGAAGTCCAAACCCTCAGGCACAGTACCCCAGGCGCGTACATAGAGGTCAGCGTTCGTAGGCTCAGTCAAACCACGAATGATTGGGGCTGCATTGTTGCCTGAGACCCTATGGTAGGGAACCATACCGCGACTACCGAAGCTTGACACTGTGTTATCGAGTGTGGGGTCATTTGCGGCACCCAAGGTACCAAAGTTGGCACCAGACAAAGTGAAGTCAACCAAAGTCCACGAACGATAGGGGTCATCAGCGATCGAGTTGAAGGAACTATTTGTCGTGTTTGCACTACCACCAACACGAGATGTTCCATTACCCCAGACCGCAATATCAGTATCGTGCGATGTGTAGGAGGCGCCATTCGCCTCAATGCTAAATACAAGAGCCCCCGTTCTAATGTTCGTATTTGCGAAGTCGTAGTACAAGGGGGAATCTGTGGTGAATGTGAAGTTCCGACCTGCACTAAAAATACCTTCAGAGTCGCTGTTGACGTTACCGCGAGCAACGAAAACGCCACCATCACGTACCGAGATCGAACCATTATCCATACCACGGGCTGCCACAGCCGGACCACCAGCAGCGATTACCTCGATAGTACTTGGAATTTTCTGGCCTGTGGAATTGACCTTGGACCCACTCACATCGAATGTAAAACCGTTAGCAGCATACTCAATGCCACCATTATTTCCAGCACGTCCCTGGGTAGCAATAGTGCCAGTACCTTGGTTTTCGACACGAATCAGACCACCATCAGTCACTTTCAACGTGTTATTGACACCAGTACCAAAACGAATAGCAGACGGGGTGTGCCCACCACTTTGACGCAGTGTACGCAGTACATTTAGTTCACCAAGGTTGGATACCTGCAAGACCTGATCACCTACAGATCGAATCCGGACTGCTCCCGCAAGATCATTGCCCGCACCATCGGATTGGATATTCAGCTTGGATCCTTCACCATCAACAAGGAAGAGACCACCAGGAATCTGCTGGACAACAGCAGGCATTCCATTGCTAGCACTATTCACGCCATCACGTAAAGCAGCATGAACAGTCACCACTGCCCCACCAGTAACCTGAAAACCACCAGATCGCCCAACCATAGTTACGATACCACCATCAGGACCAGTACCATTCATATAGCCTCTAATGTCAAGGTTCGTACCCACACCATCAGCGACGAACTTCATCACATCGGCTGCACCTCTGTTCATATAGACCGTCTGAGTATCACCACTGGTCCTCGCTTCAATCGCTAGGTGAGCACCTTCGGTGACAGAGACAATGTTCGATGCTCCTTGATTGCAGACAATCGTGGGCGAGTCATCGCTCGTACCAAAACTTGATGGATGATTCTTCAATGAAACCTTGCTATCAGTGCCAGTCACGTTGATCTTTGAAGCGTTCACCACAGTACTCGTGGATTCAGACTCCCATGTGATTCTCCCTGAAAGATTCACTGTTCCTGTTGGCAGAATAGCCAGACCAGCATTGGGCGGGATCACAGGCATCACAGAGTGAAGACTGACCGTCTGACCGTCTCCCGCAATAAAAGCAGTCGTATTTGGATAATAGAGGTTGAGGTTTGTCACGGTGAGATTACCCGCTCCTGATAGCTCGAATCCCCGACGGTTTACTGTCGTCGTACCACCAGCACGGAAATCCAGAGTTTTCGATTGACCATCAATAGTCAATGTACGATTCACCGCAGGAAGATCAGTACTCGTGGCTGTGCCAACTCGCTGAATATTGGACCCCAGGTAGATGGTGGTTACCGCTGGGTTCGAGATTGCTGCACGCAACTGATCCCATGTTGTGACTACTTCATCACCGGGAGCCGCATGAACTGCAGGAGTACTTAATATGATACTCCCCAGCATCATTCCTAGGGCTGCAATCACAGCTAAGAAACGACGACCGTACTGACTTTGCGCAGGATATGCACTCTTGGACAATGGCATGCTACCTCTTTCAACTCATTGATTCACCCCTCCTGTGTAGGTTCTACACAGCCCCATGACTTGCCCCCATCATCTCCCACAGAATCGAAAAATAAGGGCAGACATGATTTTCATAATAAATATCTATACTGAGAGTTGAATTAGGTTTCTCTATGGTTGCTTTCTTGGTTTTTGGTTTTCGGGTACGCAATTTGGTGGAATGTGCGCAGGGGGTGTGGTACATCTGTTCCAAACACGCTCACGTAGTTGTTCCCCCTGCGGGGGAGACAACTCCTCCGCTCGGGGGGACGGCTTGGAACAGATGTACCACACCCCCTCCTTGATTGCATCTGAATACTGCGTTGGGAAAATCATGATCCCCTTTTAAGAGGGGCCAGGCCATCGTCTTTGAGGGGCTAGGGGTCTTGAGAATTCTCCGTAACATAATCATGTGGAGGGCTCGGTGTCGGACCTTTGTTTTCTATGACACCGTCTGGCCTTTTGGGGGCTAGGTGAGGAGGTCTGTTGGGGATCCTTGGCGGATTCTTTTGATTCTTGGTTCGGGGGGGTTTTGTAGGGTGAGGGCTCCTACTACGTCGGCTGGTCGTACTAGGGGTTCGGTGTGACGGATTACTACTTTTAGTGTTGAGCGGTCGACGGGTTTTAGGGACTCTACTGATCCTCGGGCGTCGAAGGTTCTTAGGCCTGTTTTGACCTCTCTTGAGACTAGGATCTCGTCGGCTTCCATGAATATTGATGCGGCTTGAGTGAGTACTTCTTCACTGATTCCATCAAGGTGGATCTCCCAGAGACTGGCATCCCAGGATTGGGATGGGTCGACCTCATGTGCAGCAATGATGGGGAAATCCTCCGGCATCACTGCGGCGAGTTTTATCCGTACATCTGCCGGAATGCAGGTCTCACGTAAGGCGATGATGAGGTACTCTGCTTCACTCTCGACACCGGTTGGCGCGGGGTTGACGTATGAGATTCTTGGGTGAGGATTGAAACCCGAGGAATAGGCCATGGGTACCTCCGAGCGACGCAATCCCCTCTCAAAGGCCCGGGCGAAATCACGATGGGACGCAAAACCCATTCTCGCAAGTTTCCCGTACTGGATTACAAGGCGTTGTACTGGAGGTGGTTGCTGTGGAGGCTGCTGTCTAGCCATGAGTCACCCCCACAACTGGAAGAAGGGTACGCCCAGTCGGGCCCATTTCGATGGCAACTTTAAGATCGGGGCAGACCCCACAGTCGGTACATCCCTCCCAGCGACAGTCACCCAAAGAGATACCGGTCGTACTGTCCTGCCAATCATCCCAGAGCCAATCACGGTCAAGCCCGACGTCGAGATGATCCCAGGGGAGAACCTCATCTCGGTCCCGCTCACGGGTTGTGTACCAATCAACCGAAAGGCCACTGTTGCCCAGGATCTCCTCCGCATGAGCCATCCAGCGCTCGTACGAGAAATGCTCACTCCACCCGTCGAAGACCCCGCCATCCCTCCATACGCTCTCAATGACTGGACCAACTCGGCGATCCCCCCGAGCAAGCAGACCCTCAACCCGACCGGGCTTACCGTCCGCCCACTTAATGGAGATGGCCCGCGAATACTTCCGATCCTCACGAATCGAATCCTTGAGGGTACGCATCCGGTCATTCACCGTGTCCACCTCACATTGCCCAGCCCATTGGAAACTCGTATGAGGCTTAGGTACGAACGCGCCCAGGGAGATCGTACATGAGATGTCGCGCTGGCCGGTGATGGCTCGGCCCGCATCAATAACCCGTCGCGCGAGGGTACCAATGGCCATAACATCCTCATCGGTCTCGGTCGGCAACCCGGCCATAAAATAGAGTTTGACTGAACGCCATCCGGATTTGAAAGCTGCCTCAACAGTGGCGATCAGGTCGTCCTCATCCACATTCTTGTTGATGACCCGACGCATCCTCTCCGATCCGCCCTCGGGAGCAAAAGTCAACCCAGAGCGGCGACCATTGCGTGACAGTTGCTCAGCAAGGTCGATGTTGAAGGCATCCACACGCGTTGAAGGGAGGGAGAGGGAAACATTCGTCCCTGCATATCTATCGGAGAGACCCTCGGTGATCTCGGAGATCTCGGAATGATCAGCGCTTGACAGGGACAGCAGCCCCACCTCTTCATAGCCTGTGGCATCAAGCCCACACTGCACCATGTCACCAATCACATCAATCGACCGCTCCCGTACCGGGCGGGTGATCATCCCAGCCTGACAGAACCGACATCCCCGCAGACATCCGCGAAAGATCTCGACAGAATAGCGTTCATGAACAGTCTCCGCTAGTGGCACGATCGGGTGTTTGGGATAGGGCCAAGAGTCCAAGTCCGTGAGGGTGTACTTCCTGATTCTCGACGGCACACCTGCGCGATTGGGCCGTACCTCGCGGATAGCTAGGTCACTATAAAACACATCATAAAACTGCGGTATGTACACCAATCCGGTCGCAGCAAGCGTCAACAGCAGAGTCTCGCGGTTCCACCCTTCAGCCTTCCCCTGCCTGACGAGCTCAGATATTTGAAGTACAGCCTCCTCGCCATCCCCCATGACTGCGACATCAATGAACTCGGCGATAGGTTCGGGGTTGGTGGTGATGTGGCCTCCAACGATGACCAGCGGGTCCTCCTCTCCACGGTCTGTACTACGCAAGGGGATACCGGCAAGGTCCAGGGCCTCCAACAGGTTTGTGTACCCCAACTCGGTTGACAGGGAAACTCCAAGAACATCGAAGTCGCGTACAGGTCGTACCGTTTCCCATGTGAACTGCGGAACCCCATTTTCGCGCATCAGCCCAGCCAAATCAGGCCAAATGGAGAAGGTTCTTTCAGCCAGTATCCAATTCCGTTCGTTCAACACTTCGTAGAGAATGGCCACACCCTGGTTCGGCTGGCCCACAGCATAGGCATCAGGGAAGAGGAAACACCACCGTACCTCGACTGAATCCCAGGGTTTCGTCGTCGAGTTCACCTCTCCACCTATGTACTGGATAGGCCGGGAAACCCGCGACAACAGGGGCGCGAGTTGGGGGTACAAAGAGTCGTTGAGATTCATCACAGTGTCTACCATGGTACCGCTGTCCCCCAGCCTTGAGTAGTTCCCAACCCCTGTACATGGTCCTCAACAGACGAGTGGGCCCACTACCGCTGACCCCACTTGTCGTTCGTTGACCAGTACTACTCCTTGACGGCGACACCGGCTAGAGAGGAGACCAGCATCTTCTGGGTTGCAATAAAGAAGATCATGAACGGTATCGCGACAATGATGGCTCCAGCGGCGAAGTTAGTAAAGAAACTGTTCTTGTCCGTCACGAAGCTGTACAGGCCGATGGCCAGAGTCATCTTCTCAGGTGAACGAAGAATCAGTGTGGGGAAGATGAAGTCCATCCATGGCAGGGTGAAACTCGTCACAGCGAGGAAGGTCAGGATCGGCTTCGCCTGAGGCATGATGATCTGGAACCAGATACGGTAGTTGCTGGCCCCATCGATACGTGCGGCCTCATCCAAAGACTTCGGAATCGTATCCATATAGGACTTCACCATCCACGTTGCGTACGGCATATTGCCCGCAAGGTACACCAGCATCAAGCCCCACAAGGTGTCGAGTGCACCGATCCTCATCAGGATCATGTAGACCGCGATCATACCCACGGCAGCTGGGAAGACATTGAGTACCAACATCCCCATCAGCAGGGACTTCTTAAGAGTGAAGCGGAACCGTGAGAAAACATAGGCCGACAGCGATGCGAGAAGCAGTGTACCCAGACATACCACTGTGGCAATGAGAAGGGTGTTGAGGAACCAATGTGCATAGTTGGTTCTGGTGAACAGGTACACGAAGTGTTCAACAGTGATGCCATTCGTAAAAGGAATGACGGGAAGGTTCGCAATGGACTGCCCTGGGGTGAATGCCGCAGCAATCATATGGGCCACTGGCCACAGAACCACAAGGATCATGATGAACAAGAAAATGAAGATAATCCACTTATTGACGTGGCGCATGATTCCGCTCATCACAGTTCCCCTTCTTTGAAGGACTTGGTACGTCGGAAGTTGAAGATGGCGAAGGGCGCCAGAATCATGAAGATCATGATCGCCAAAACCGAGGCTTTACCGTACTGCATGAGGTTGATGGACATCTTATAGATCCACGAGATCATGATGTCGGTACCACCAGCAGTAGTCGTTGGGGTATCGGCCACTGCGGGCGATCCTCCCGTGAGGAAGAAGATCGCACCGAAGTTATTGAGGTTCGAAGCGAAAGAAAGAATCATCAATGGAGCCGTCTGGTACAACACCAACGGCAAAGTGACGTAACGGAAGACCTTCGGTCCTGAGGCGCCATCAATACGAGCGGCCTCAAGAACATCACCAGAGATCGAGGTCATTGCACCAGTGGTCAGCAACATGAAGTACGGGAATCCCACCCACAGGTTGATAAGAACGCACATAAACTTGGCGAGCCATACATCGGATAGCCAGGGTATGACCGTACCAGGCTCCACTATCCCCAAAGCCCATAAGGTTCGATTGACCGTACCGAAAGCGCCATTGAGAAGGTTGCGCCATACAAGCAAAGAGACGACACCAGGGATGGCATAAGGAATGATGAAGATCGCCCTAAATACTGGGGTGATCTTGAAGTTGGCCTCGCGCAGGATGACAGCCATGAGCATCCCACCGAAGTAGCAGGTGAGTGTGGAAATAAAGGCCCAGATGATCGTCCACAAGAAGACTCGACCAAGAGCTTCCTCCCATCCAGAACCAGTAAACATGGCTGCGAAGTTGTCCATCCCGCTCCAGTTGATAGGTCTGTTGGGGGGAATGTGGTTGGGATCAGAGTAGTTGGTGAAAGCCACGAGTACTGCGAACAGAAGTGGCGCAACAAGGAAAAAGACAATGAGTAAGATAGCTGGGGCCAGCGAAATAGTCGGAAAAGCCCTGTTAAGGATTGCCTTCGGGGACTCGATCTTCCCGGCCTGATGAGCAGCACCCGTCTTCACTGCCGAACGTACAGAGATCCAATAGAGGAACCCGAAGATAATCAAGAGCAGGATGACCAAGACACCATCCATGAGCATGTACCCGCCGTTGGTGCGATCATAGGCTGGGCAGTCCTCTACACCTCCAGGACATGTTGCACCACCCAGGGTCACCATGTCTGCAATCTTCTTGATCGATAGCGGCAGTGTTGCGAGGAACACCAGCTCAATCAGCGCAAATAATCCACCTCGTAACCAATCCTTGAACAAGGTGAGGTGGGCCAGGCCCATAAATATCCAAGCCCTGCGCTCCACGGTACTTCGACCTGGATAGTCACGCCGACTCTTCTTGGGTTCTTGGTGAGGTGAAGTGTTGTCCTGAGGCTGTACCAAGGAATCTTTGTTGCGGACACTCATCGTTGTTGCCCTTCTTGAGAATAGAGTCAGTGGGGAAGCACGACTCAGCACTTCCCCACTGCGTCTAGTTATGTATGAGAATGTCTACTACTGACCAACGATGGCAGCGTTAGCCTTGTCGAGTTCAGTCTGAGCATCAGCTCCACCCCAAATGTTGGAGAAGGCAGCCTTGGCGGGCTCCCAGAAGGCCGGCATCGCCGAGATGGATGGTGTTGCATAAGCAAATTCTGCTTGATCAACAATGCCCTGAATCTTGTCAGTGTTTGCACCATAGTCGATATCCGACGTTGCTGGAGCCATGGCACCAGTCAGGTCGGCACGAAGCTGCTGCATCTCAGGAGTGGTCAAGAAGGCAGCGAAAGCCTGAGCAGCATCTGGATTCTTCGAGTACGCGGACACTGCCATGGTACGTGCATTCATGAAGGAACCGGCAGGGTTCGTATCTCCAGGAAGTGCAGGCAGTGGAACGATACCGTAGTCGATTCCAGCGTCACTATAGTTGTTGATATTCCATGGGCCGGTGATGGTCATAGCGGCATCACCTGACATGAACAAACCATCAGTTGTAGCGGAGTCAAGGTCAGCAGCAGATGCCTTCAAGACTGTGCTCAACTTCTGATAGGTAGCCATACCCACCAGCGCGTCCGCGCTATTGAGGTATGTGTTGGTTTCGTCGGTACCATCAGGACCGAAAACCTTGTTGCCATGAGCAGTTGTGAAGAGTACTGCGAAGAAGGCGTTCGCAATATCCATGGCGAAGCCATACTTGCCAGGATTCTCAGCCTGGTAGGTCTCACACCATTCAATCAAGCCGTCCCAGGTCTTCATCTGGTCGATATCGGGAACGAGGGCCTTGTTATAGAACAGAGCATAGGTCTCGGTACCAACGGGATAGCCATAGATCTTACCATCATGGGTCACTGCATCAATATTTGATTGAAGCACATTGCCTGACATGGAGCCAGTCGCAGGTAGGACATGGCCACCAGCAATGAGTTTGCCCAACTGATCATGGGGAACGGCGAAAACGTCAGGACCGGTGCCAGCAGGCCCATCCACTGTGATTCTTTCTTGAGCCTTGTCAGTTTCGATATTCACGAACTCAATGGTGACATTGGGGTTCTGTGCCGTATAAGCAGCGCCAGCCTGCTTGATGAATTCATCGGGACCCTGAAGGGATTCCGAGACTGTTAACACGATTGTGTCTGTACCATCGGTGGTTGCTCCACCGCCATTACCGCAGCTAGCCAGCAGAAGTGCTGTCACTACGGCGCCTATTCCTAGAACTAAGGACTTTTTCATTGGTTGTGCTCCTTTGCAGGTTTTCATTCTCAGGGTGGACAACACCATGAGAAAAATAACTAGTGCTCACTGTAAACCCCATTAGCCCTGGTCACTAATATCTGTCCATCCCAGTGGGAAGCGACCATTCTGACCATGGCCTATCACCCGTCATAGGCTCGAAAATCATGAAAGACTTTCAGCGAAATTGGGGTTGTAGTGCACATCTGTTCCAACCGGGATCTTCCCTATGCAAGAGGTGTTTGAGCATGGAAGACTTTGGCCCATGAAGAAACTCATCAATGATGTAGCTGATGTTGTCAAAGATTCACTGTTTGGGGTTGAAGCGGCTCACGCTGACCTCGTGAAAGTGGATCACGAGAACAAAGTTGTCTATCGCAAAGACGCGCCTATCGCGAATAAGGTAGGCATCATCTCCGGTGGTGGTTCTGGACATGAGCCGCTTCATGGAGGATTCGTTGGGTTGGGGATGCTTGACGCCGCCTGTGCAGGCGAGGTCTTCACCTCCCCAGTACCTGATCAAATGTTTGCCGCCACCAAGCTTGTTGATGGCGGGGCTGGTGTACTCCACATTGTTAAAAACTACACAGGCGATGTCATGAACTTCGAGATGGCAGCCGAGATGGCAGCCGCCGAAGGTATCCGTGTCGAGGCCGTGATCGTAGCCGATGATGTGGCGGTCCAAGACTCTCTCTATACCGCTGGACGAAGAGGAGTCGGGCTGACTGTACTCCTTGAAAAGATTGTTGGTGCCGCTGCTGAGGAAGGCAAGGACCTCGACTATCTGGTCGGGCTTGCTGGCAGAATCAGCGACAATGGCCGCTCAATGGGTATGGCGCTGACCGGTTGTACTGTTCCTGCCGCCGGAAAGCCCAGCTTCGATCTTCACGATGATGAAATCGAGATCGGTATCGGCATCCATGGTGAACCTGGGCGAGCCCGCGTAGCCAATGGGACAGCAGCCGAAACCGCTGAGATGCTCGTACGCCCCATCTTGGATGATCTAGATTACTCCGGTTCCGAGGTGATCGCTTTCGTCAATGGCATGGGTGGTACCCCGCTCATCGAGTTGTACATCGTCTTCAACGAGGTCGCCAAGATCCTTGCCGCTGCAGGTGTCAAGGTCGCTCGTTGTCTTGTGGGCAACTACATTACAAGTCTCGACATGGCTGGCTGTTCAGTCACATTGCTGAAAGCCGACGCCGAGATGCTGCAACTCTGGGATGCCCCAGTATGGACTCCTGGCCTGAGGTGGGGAAAGTAATATGGCAATCGACCTCATGTCTGTCGCAGGATGGATGAAGGACTTCGCGACCCAGATCCATGACAATGCCGACCTGTTGACTGATCTCGACCGCGAGATCGGTGACGCAGACCATGGCGCCAACATGGATCGCGGTATGCGTGCTGTCATTGACTTGGATCCATCCACCTTCCCAAGTGCCGCCGACTATTTGAAGAAGGTGGGAATGACTCTCGTGTCCACCGTGGGTGGAGCTTCCGGCCCGCTCTATGGCACCTTCTTCCTCAGAGTTGGTACGGCGTGGCCTGATGTCGAGAACCCTGATCTGGTGGGCCTAGCCCTCAGAGCCGGTCTTGATGGCATCATTCAACGTGGGAAGGCAGCAATCGGCGAAAAGACATTGGTCGATGCCCTATCTCCAGCCCTGGATGAGTTCGACGCCAACGCTGGCGACGGTATGGGTACGGCACTCCAGGCAGCAGCTGTTGCCTGTGCTGCAGGTCGCGATGCGACCATCCCTCTCGTTGCTCGCAAGGGTCGCGCATCCTACCTCGGCGAGCGAAGCGCAGGACATCAAGATCCTGGCGCCACTTCGATGACGATGCTCATTGAGGCGGCCAGCCGGACCCTTTCCTGACTGTCACATGTTCTGCGTGCGGGCCGGGTCGCTAAAGCTGCCCGGCCCGCTTTTTTAATTAGGTGATGAGTGATTTCTAGGAATACACATAGTGGGCCCAGTTTCTTGGGAGAGAGGGTGAATCATGATCGGTATAGTCGTTGTTTCCCATTCTCGGAGCTTAGGTTTGGCTGTTAGCGACCTTGCGGCTCAGATGGTACCACCCGAGGCCCGGCCCCAAATGCGGGTAGCTGCCGGTCTTGATGAGACCACCTTTGGTACCGATGCTGCGGCAATTGCTGAAGCTATCATGGAGGCTGACTCAGGGGCGGGTGTACTCGTGCTTGTTGACCTGGGGTCTGCAATCCTGTCGGCTGAGATGGCTTTAGAGTTTATCGATCCTGAACTTGCGGCCCGTACAAAGATCTCGTCCGCACCTCTGGTCGAGGGGCTCATCGCTGCCATCGTCACAGCAAGTACATCAGCCACCCTTGAGGAGGTCTGTGCTGAAGCAGTACAAGGGTTGGCCGGCAAACAGGATCAACTCGGGGATTCTCCCGCAGACTCAATGGCAACCCCTGCCCCTACCGAGGGTGGGCTTCGCTTCTCGTGGATGATCCGTAACCCCCATGGTCTTCATGCTCGCCCTGCTGCCGCACTTGTTTCTGGCCTTCGAGGGATTGATGCGACTATCCGAATCAGCAATACCACCCTGAGTAAGGGACCAGTGTCAGCCTCAAGTTTGACCTCGATCCAGACCTTGGGCTTGCGTCGAGGCGACCTCATGGAGGCCGAAATCATTGGCCCCGAATCTGAAAAGGCGTACTCCACTCTCACCGATCTCGCCCACAGCAATTTCGGGGAATCCAAGGATATTGAGCCTTCGATCAACGCTACCCGGCTGGATCATCCACGACAGGACCCTATGCGTACTGGACACCAGATCGTTATAGGTGAGGCCCGCTATATCGCCATTGACCCTGACGCTAGTGAATACATTGCGGGGGATGTACCCACGGAGCTCGCCCGTCTCAATGCTGCCATTGATGCGGTTGCCCAAACCCTTGAGAACCTTGATAAGGGTTCCACCCTCGGCATCTACGGTGTACAACTGCTGACCCTCAAAGACGAGTTCACCCTCGATGAGCTTCGCTCGGATATCCAAGGCGGCCTCCCAGCTATTGAAGCAGTACAAGATAGGTTCACTTCTTTCGCTGAACAATTCGAGGCCATTGATGACCCCTATCTTCGTGCGCGAGCAGAGGATCAGCGTGGAATCCAACGCATGCTTATTCGGGCATTGTTGGGCTCAGAGGTTTCTCCTGGGCTCGCAAGCGGGATCCTGATCATGCCGGAATTGGATCCGATTACTGCCGGTACCCTTGACCCTGAACTCTGTCTGGGTGTCATCACAACCAGTGGTGGAGCGAGTGGACATGGAGTCCTGTTGGCGCAGTCTCGGGGCTTCCCTCTGCTCACAGGTAGGGCTGATGCGCGCACTATTCCCGATGGTACCCTTCTCGCAATCGACCCTGTTGAAGGCCGACTCTTTATCGACCCTGATGATGAGGAATTGTCGACTCTCAAGGAAGAACAGTCGAAACGGGCCGCTGCAACTGCCGAGGCGATCCGACTCGCTCACAAACCCGCCGTGACAGGTTCTGGTACCCGAATCATTGTTGAAGCCAACATAGCGTCAATTCAGGGTGCCCATGATGGCTTGGAGGCAGGAGCTGAAGGATCAGGGTTGGTTCGTACTGAGGTTCTCTTTGCCGACTGGGATCATGCGCCGAGCGTTGATGAACAGGCCGAGGTCTTCATCGCCATTGGTAAGGCACTCAACCATCAGACCATCACAATTCGCACCTGGGACCCTGGTGGCGACAAGCCACTCCCCTTCCTTCCACAGGATCCGGAACCGAACCCCATGCTCGGTGAACGCGGAATTCGTGTGATGAGGAGGCTCCCCGATCTTCTTGATGATCAGCTTGCTGCGATCCTCCTCGCAAGCCAGGAAACCCCTGTACGTGTGATGTTCCCCATGATCACCTCACCCAAAGAGATGCTCTGGGCACGCAGCCGCCTCGTGGATGCCACCCGAAAGGTGGGTGGACAAATCCAAGCAGGGATGATGGTCGAGACACCTGCCTCCGCTTTGCGAGCTAGGGATTTTCTTGACCTTGCTGACTTCATTTCGATTGGTACCAACGACCTGACTCAGTACACCCTAGCTGTCGATCGTGGGAACTCGAGTGTTACTGAGGTTGCCAAAGGTGACCGATCCGCAGTGTGGGATCTGATCGCAATGGCTGCCGATGCTTTCAAGGGGCGTCCCGTATGCGTCTGTGGGGATATTGCCTCCGATCCTGAGTCAGTGGCCCGTCTCATTGCAGCAGGGGTCACAGAACTCAGCGTCAGAGCACCCCTGATAGGGATGATCAAGCAAGCAGTACGAGCAGTACCCTGTGCAGTCCAGATCCGTGAGTAGTCCTGTACTTTCGGCTCTTGAATAGTTTTTAGCTTGCGTTTTCTAAGACTCCATGGCTGGTGTGTGGAGGGGGTGAGACATCTATTCTGTACACGCACGCAGTTGTTTTCCTGGAAAACAACTCCTCCGCTCGGGAATACGGTTCAGAACAGATGTCTGGCACCCCCTCCCACAGTCGTCTACCGATCTTCTCTACGTTTGGTGATGTTTATCCCTCAGATGGTGGATCTGGTGCGGACCAATCCTGTCCAGCATCGGTAGGTGGGGTATGTGACGACCTCATCCACTGTGGCACCGTAGCGGGTATATCTGCCGGAAGCCAGGATTTCCGTACTGGAGTATCAGGTTGTACGGGCTGATCCACGACTGGAGGAAGATCCACGGGTACTTCCTCAGCGGATAGATCCTGGCCAGACAGATCCCATGGTGGTACCGCATCAGGTACAGGTTGCTGGGGTAGATCCACAGGCCATGGAGTTTCTGGGATGAGGGGAAGATCCTGAGGTACTGAAGAGATCTGTGGAGGCACAACCCACCCAGTGGTCTCAGGTTCTGGTTCCTTGATGACGTCAGGTACGGGTTTCTCCTGTGCCTCAATCAGTGCTGCCCACCCACCAGCGGTCTCATCAGGGCCCTGAGGAACCACAGCTACTACAGGTTCCTCAACCGGCTTTGGCTGTACCACAGGCACATTCGTGGGAGGTACCGCCGTCTGCATGGGTTGTACTGTCTCAGGTGCCGGAGTTGGATCCGGTTGTACTGCTGGGGCAGGAGGCACTGGCTCAGGCGATTGGACTGGCGGCTGCGGTACAGGTGGTACAACTGGCGGCTGAGCAGGTACAACAGAAGGGGGTTTCGGGAAGAAGGACTCAGCCGGACTCAACGGAGGCAGGGTCACTGGAGGCAACTCAGCTGGCATTCCCTGAGGAGGCGCTGGTGGCACGGGATTCATGGCCACGTGTACGCCCGAATCATCTATGGCAGTTGGAGGGATCGGACCCCTCATGATGGAATCCCTCATCATGGAAGCCGGATGCTGACTGAAAGGTACAGAGGGCCCCTTCGACTCTTCTAGCCCAGCCATCTGGGGGAAGAAGGATCTCACTGACATCTCTGGTACAGGGGCTGGAGCAGGCGGCGGGCTTGGAGGGGCCTGCGGAATAACGGGGGCTGGTGGAACGGGTCCCCCCATGAGTACTGGTCCCATAAGTACTGGTCCCGCTGGTGGTATAGGTCCCAGTAGCCCCGCTGATATAGGGGCTGGCCCTGGCATCCCCATGGGAGCGCTGGGGGGATGGAGATACCCCACGGGCACATAAGGAGCCCGGAGATGTTCACGGGGTTCACGAATGGTTGTGTCGAATCGGGGAAGGTCCTCAATGGTTGCCTCCATGGTGTGCTCGTCAATGTTGCTAAGAATCTTTGAGGGCTTCATCACAAGTGGTACAGCCGCTGCCGGGGCTGACATTTGTACGATCTCTTTGCGTCGAGCAATGATACAAACCAGGATCACCAAAGCCAGTTGGTACCCGACATAGATGAGGATCACTGGGGAGCCCGTACCCTCACTGCGGTCGAACATCCCAGATATGTCGGTGAAGGGAAGCATCCACTCTGTGAAAAGATTGTTCACAACGTGAAGAGCGATACTGGCTTCGATACCGCCCGTGCGATAGGCGAGCCACCACATGAGCATACCCACAGTGAAATAGTGGATATTCAGCCACATGTCTTCAGCACCATGCATGAGCATGAACAAGGTGGAGGGGACGACTGCCGACAGTACAATTCCCACCCACCGGAAGGGCACAATCGAGCAGATCAATCGTGGGAGAAGGGCTCGTGCCTGGAACTCCTCACCCGCGCATTGGAGGGGTGTGGTCACCAGAATAGACACGATCATGAACCATGTATAGGGCTGCATAGTCAACTCGGAGAACCCGTAGCCATCCACACCATACAGGAGTACTTCGATCCCCATTTGTACGGCATAACCGATCCCAAAGATCATCAATGTGAAGAAGAACCACGTCCAACGCATCCGACCCACAACGGACACAAGCCACCCAAACCCCTGCTTAAAGAAAATGAAGGCAACGAGGGTACACACAGCAATATCCATGGCAATCGCAACATTGTTGACAAGGAAGTCTGATGGGGTAGTTGTCGCATCATCAACCAACACATTTGGATTGAAGGCAACCATCACCACCCCAGTAAGGATCATGACTAGGAGGTAGAGTCCCGCATAGGCGGCGAGAGCGATCAAGCCCCACCACCAGGGTCGCGCTGGTACCTGGAAGAAGCGCATGGAATCCTTCAACTGCGTGGGCAGGAAAAGCTTCCTCTTCTCCAGCTCCGGGTTGGGGTACAAGGAGTTCATCCGGTACGGCGGCATACCCATTGCCTGGGGTGGCCCGGGCAGCGATGCCGGAGGAACCTGACTATAGGAATGCGACATAGTCCAAGTTTGGCATGTTCTTGGGCTAGGCGCGATCCCTGTTCATCGCTTGAAGTCGGAGGGTACCTCAGGAACAGGTGTACTTGGATTCACATCAGGGAGTATCCCCTTCGATGGTGGGGCTGGCACTGGAGTCGTGGAATCGCCATTGTCTCGAAGCTCCTCAAAGGGTACGGCCCTGTCCTGGGCCAAGACAGGCGAGACTAAAGGATATGGTTCTACCTCGACAAGAATCTCTCTAAAGGTTGTGGAAATCCGTGGCAGATCCTTCTCGGTGGCCACCTGTATCTCTTCGTCCATCCCGGTGAGGCCAGATTTAGCCCTCGCTACTACGGCAAGTGCTGCGGCTGGGGCTGACTTACGTACAAGGCCCTTACGGCGAGCGAAGTAATCAACCAGGAGAACCAGAAAAAGTTGTATCCCCAGGTACACCAAAATGATCGGGGACGCAGCCCCAGACTCACGATTAAACATATCGGAGATGTCGGTGAAGGGAAGTACCCACATGGCGAAAAGGTTGTTCACCACATGGAGGGCGATACTGGCCTCAAGACCACCAGTACGATAAACCAGCCACCACAGCATGAGCCCCAGGCTGACATAGTAAATATTGAGCCAGATGTCTTGGGCAAAATGAATGACCATGAAAACCCCTGTGGACAGTACAGCAGCAACAACCAACCCGATAACCCTATGAGGGATGGCAGCCGTAATCAGACGTGGGAAAAGCCCACGCGTAGCAATCTCCTCACTGGCTGCTTGGAGGGGGGTCGTTGACAGGATGGCCACGATCATAAACCATGTGTCTGGGGTGACTGACAGATTCGAGTAGGCCTCAGTATCCCTCATGATCAGGAATTCGACGACGTACCAAACGAGATATCCAGCCGCAAAAACGCCGAGGGTGAACCCCAGCCACTTCCAGCGGAATCGTCCCACCACCGAAGATAACCATCCAAAGCCCTGCTTATAGAACAACCATGATGTGAGTATCGCCAGGGGTATCGCGGCAATGATCATGATGTTGTTCATTAAGAAGACCACGGGAGTGATCACCATTTCCCCAGCGAGGGTACCTAGTGCAAACTCAGGTTCGAGGAAAAGCAAAGGGATGCTCAGCAGAACCAACGAGATACCCAGAGCTGCCACGAATGCGGCAAAGGCGATGAAGGCCCACCACCATGGCCGAGCTGGTACCTGAAAGAACCTCATATAGTCCTTCAGTTGCTTGGGTTGGAAAAGCTTGGGCTGATGTAGCGCAGGAACCATTATTGGTGCAGCAGGCTGCGCCGAATCAGGATTTGGGGGTACAGATTGAACTGGGACAGGGGGAACCATAGGATCTGACATATCTCCAGTGTGTCATACTCTCCCCCAATCCAGATACCTGTCCACAGATTATCTGGGGGTTGATTGGGTGCCAAGAAGTCTCTAATCACGAAATCTTGTTTGAGTATTACAATGGGTACATGAGTTTTTCTGCTGATGCCCGTGAATGGAAGAATTGGGTCTCCTTGGTTGCTCGACTGGTTCTGGGAACTGTCCTCGTCGTAGCTGGCGCACTGAAAGTCGGGAACCTCAATGGCTCCGTTCATGCTACTGCGGCTTACCAGTTGATCCCCTACGAGGCCGCGCGCATCGTGGGGTTCATCCTGCCCTTCGCCGAGATCGCTTTGGGGATCATGCTCATCATCGGTTTCTTCACTCGGGCCATGGGGCTCTTTGGGGCGCTCATGATGCTGGCCTTCATCATCGCTATCGCCAGTGTCTGGGCTCGCGGCATCGCCATTGACTGTGGATGTTTCGGTGACGGTGGCCCCATTGACTGGGAGACCGCCAGCAAGAACTATCCCATAAGGATCGCAGAGGACATCGGTCTCCTAGCCTGTGGAGTCTGGCTCATAGTGGCCAAGAAACCCTTCCTAGCCGTAGATTCCTGGCTCTTCCCACCCGTTGAAGAGATCCTGGCCCGCCAAGATCGCCGTCGATAGTCTAGTAACTAGCTCGTAGAGGGTGGGAGTCTTCGTTCTCGGGACGTCCCCCGAATGGGGGATGCGATTCCAAGGAATCGCGTCCGTGAATGTGCCTGAGGATGAAGACTCCCACCCTCTACGAGAACCAACCACAGCTAAATACGCCAGTGGTGAAAATACTGTATGACATCCGGTGTCACGAGATACGTTCCCTGACAACCAAGCCAAACACTAATGATGTGAAGCGGCAATAACCTTAATCATCTTGATGTTGATGGCAGCCAATCGAATCAGTTGGTACACAGGGTTCCTGCGACGTTGAAGAGTCTTCTTGGTCGGTAGTGGTGCCCCGTCGATTCTTTGTTGGGCAGCCGGATCAAAAGCATCCATCGTGGTTCCTTTCACTCGGGGATGAGTCGTCACAGTTGATCACCTTCATGATCATCTCTTGTCACTCGGGGATGAGCCACCACATCGGGCGGGCTTTGGCTTTGTACAAGAACAGGATGTGGAGGATGTGCTTCATCCAGTGTCCTGCAAGTCCGATCTCACCGGATGTACCTTTGAGGTCACGCCCGGTTTCAGGATAGGTATCCCAGTCTGGTACCACGGGATGCATGGTCATTGAGGCGGCTGATCCGCGCAAGAATCCCATTCCCGCTGAGGCGATACAGGCAGCCCCCATGGAGGACATGGGTGCCTCGTGTGGCGGGGTTTTCTTTCCTTGAATTCGGTCAACGACCGTGAGTACGACCGCCTTGGCGATCATCCCCGATGGCATACCCGTTCGAGGGGGTGCTGGGGTGATGATCGTTCCATTGGGGCTAGTCCGCGGTACTGAAATCTGATGCGGTGGGGCAAAGGCAATCCCGGCAGCATAGATATTGTCGTACACCGGTGACTGATAGGTCTTCGGCCAATCTGAGGCACTCCAGTTTTCGTAGCTACCGACCGCATAATTGCCATCCACTTTCATGAATCCTGCCGGGTTGAAGATCTGATCTGAAATATCCTCACCCGTACGGTTGTAGGCCTTCAAATCAGCGCCCTTGAATGGCGGCAGCAGCATCGCAAAATCGAAGTCCAGCGTGTGGGTTGTCCCATCGAGTTGCTCATAATGGATGACCCCCTCTTCGATCTTCGTACAATGGGCGCCGAGTATGGGGCGTACCTCCCTTTCGCGGAAGAGGGACTCAGTCCACAGCCGCGAGGTTGTTTGGAACCCCTGCTGTGTGAAAGTGAGCCCGCCAACACCGAAGTCGCCGAGTTCGGCTTCGTTGGTGAGGTAGATCACCTCGGCTTGGTCGCGTACCCCTTCCTCGCGCAGAACGTGATCGAGGTTGAAGGTGTACTCGAAGGCCGCACCCTCGCATGTACATGTTCCGTGGCCTGTACCCACCACAAAGCGTTGCGGTTGGCTCTGCTTGAGTTTGTCGATGGCCACCTTGAGATTCTCGGCAGCCTCCACCGCATGGGAGGCAGTACATACCGACAGGCTATGACCCTCGGGACCCAATCCTTCGGTGGCTGCGAAATTGAGTTTCGGGCCAGTGCAGTTGATGAGATAGTCGTACTCAATCTGCTCGACCTGATCTATGGAATCCGGGTGAGTGGACTTCACCACAACGAAGGGGCGCTCAGACTCGGATCCTCCTTCGGGGTGAATCTCGGTGGCAAATCCCTGATGGAACTCAATCTTCTTCCGACGATAGAGGGGAGCCAGTGGAAAGAGGACCTGCTCCTGTCTCATCTTGCCGACACCAACCCAGATATTCGATGGAATCCAGTTCCAATTCGAGTTGGGGGAGATCACGATGACTTCGTGGCGTGATCCTAATATTCTTTTGGCGTGGAGGGCGGCAGTATGACCTGCAACACCCGCACCTAGTATGACTACACGGGCCATATCTCATCCAATCTGCTTCACTGCACTAGGCCTAAAGTACACCCGACTCATCACGGCTACAAGGGCAAAAACCTGCGTTGACAAGTATCAATGCTCTTTTTAGCGTGAGCAAAAACTCCTGAGATCGCCTTCATGCACTGAACTCCATCATCCAGATTGTGTTAGCGATAGGGAACTACTTTAATACCCCCCAGGGTATACCCAATCTTGAGTGAATGCAAGTTGAAAATATGAGCGAGCCCACGTTTTTCAGGAAAATCCCCACTCGCCATTCAATACCCCCTGGGGTATACTAATTCCATGCATAGGTACATTGTGGTAGGTGGAGTTGCTGGCGGAATGTCTGCAGCAGCCCGCCTGAGAAGACGAGATGAGTCAGCGTCCATCGTCGTACTGGAGAGGGGTGCTTACGTCTCCTTCGCCAACTGTGGGCTGCCCTATCATGTGTCTGGAGAGATCGACAATGAACAGTCCCTCCTCCTGCAAACCCCCCAATCCTTAGCCGCGTCACTCAACCTTGATGTGCGCATCAACCATGACGTGATCGCCCTTGATCCCACCACCCATCAGGTCACGGTAGCCACCCCCGACGGGCAAGAAAATCTCACCTATGATTCACTGATCCTCTCCCCCGGCGCCCAAGCGGCCCGCCCCCCAATCGAGGGTCTCAATCATCCGAGAGTCACCACTTTGCGTACTATCGATGATGCGCGAACACTCGCCGCTCATGCCTCAACCGCTGAAACTGCGGTCGTCTTGGGTGCAGGATTCATTGGACTTGAAGCCGCGGAAGCCCTCGCCCATCGCGGGTTGAAGGTCACCGTCGTTGAGTACGCTGCGCATGTACTTCCCCCTCTGGAGAAGGAACTTGCGTGGCTGCTTGCGGAAGAGATGCGTCACCTCGGCATCGCGGTCCATGAGTCCACAGCCGCGATCATGATCACCGACAATGCCGGGACACCCGTCGTCCACCTCAACACCGAAGAAGAAGTACAAGCCGACATCGTCGTCCTGGCCGCAGGAACAACCCCGGACACCCGGGTCTTTGAGGATGCTGGACTCGCCTGCACACGAGGGTACATTGTGGTCGACGAGCATGGTACGACCAACCTGCCCGACGTCTATGCGGTTGGTGATGCGACCCTATCGAAGAACCTCGTCACCAACCTTCGCCATCCCGTACAACTCGCGGGGCCTACAAACCGCGCTGGCCGATTGGTCGCCGATCACCTCGCTGGAGGCCCTGCCCGTCCGATCCCTGCAACCTTGGGCACAGCCATCGTACGCATGGGGCGACTCACTGCAGCAGTAACGGGCGCCAATCGTGGAGTACTTGATGAGGTCGGTCGAGCATACACAACCATCCATATCCATCCTAGCGATCACGCGGGGTACTTCCCTGGGGCAACACAGATGCATCTGGTGGTCCATATCGACCCGACCACTGGGGAGATCCTTGGTGCTCAAGGAGTCGGCGGAAATGGTCTTGACAAGCGGATAGACATCCTCGCCACCGCAATCAAAGCCGGGCTGAAAGCCCCCGACCTCATCGATCTTGATCTGTGTTATTCCCCTCCCTATGGATCAGCGAAAGATCCCGTCACCATGATTGGTTTCATCGCTGACAATGTACTCACGGGGCAAACCAAGCTGTGGCATCCCGAGCAACTCGATTGGGCCCGCCGTGAGGCTTTCGTCCTTGATGTGAGGACCCCAACCGAGTACGCCACAGGACACCTCCCGGAGTCCGTCAACATCGCCCACACCGCATTGCGGTCCCGTCTCGAGGAAGTACGCACCCTAGCGGCTGGGCGGCCCATCGCTGTCATGTGCCAATCAGGGGTACGTTCTTACATCGCCCACCGAATCCTTGTTGCCGCCGGTCTCGAATCCCAAACCCTCTCAGGTGGGATGCTGACATTGAAAGCCTGGCTCGGCAACACGGCCACCACTGTACTCGTTTCATAACAACACTAAGGAGAAAATATGTGTCGTCCAGTCCCCTGCAATGTGTGCGGAAAAACCACCTGGGCCGGATGCGGCCAACATGTCGCCCAAGTCAAAGCCATGGTATCCAAAGACCAGTGGTGTAACGGCCAGCATACCCCCGAGCAGATTGCTGCTGCCCAACCCCAAGGTTTCTTAGCCAGATTGTTCAGCCGCTAGCCCAGCCCCCAAAGAGGAACCTCTCAATCGTCGCCAACCCAGGAGAATCGCAGAACACGCGACACGGTTTACATATAAATTCGTAGATGGGTCAAGCCGCGCCCGGAGGGGGCACCCATTTCCGCAGGTCCTCATCGCGAAAGCGATGATCCGAGGACAAATGGGGGGTCCCGCCGTGGCAGGCGGACCAGTCACAAATCAATAGGCGAACCAGTCATAAATCAATCAGATAATGGGCCAAAGGGCAGACCAAGACGATGAAGAGTTTCCTCCCCACCGTCTTCTTCAGTAAGTACCCAAATCCCAAACTTGGTCACAGTAATAGTGTTCTCCCAATGGGCACCGACTGAACCATCAGTGGTCACAACAGTCCAATCATCGTCAAGGATATCGGTGTTGGATGTACCCAGGGTTGCCATGGGTTCGATCGCCATGCAGAGCCCTTGTTCGATTATTGGCCCCTTGCCCCTGGACCCATAGTTGGGGATGTCTGGTGGTTGATGCATCTGGTGGCCAATCCCGTGACCGGTATATCCACGAACAATGCCATACTTGCCAGCATTCCTCAAAGATCGTTCTATGGCCGAAGAAATGTCACCGATTTTCCCACCTAGTCGGGCTGCGGAAATCCCGGCCCACAAGGATTTCTCGGTGTCGATGTTCAGCTTTTCAACATCGGAAGCGAGGTCACCGATTCCCACAGAACGAGCGGCGTCCCCGTGTACCCCTTCTATCATGGCTCCGAAATCTATGGAGAGGAGGTCGCCTTCGGCGAGGACCCGTTCTGAGGGTAGGCCGTGTACCACCTCTTCGTTGACGGACAGACAGGTGACCCCCGGATAGGGTGGGATCCCTTTCATGGGCTCGTACCCTAAGAAACTGGAGGTGGCACCCTCTCGGGCTAGAACATCGACAGCGATGGCATCGACTTCATGGGTGGTCATGCCTACGCGTACGTTGGAGGTCATTTCGCGTAGGGCGCGAGCTACAACCAGACCGGCTTTGCGCATCAATTTCAGATCCTCATCACTGAGGATTTCGATGCCGGGGACGCGACGTTTCTTCACTTCTTGAGGGCGGTGATTATGCGTTCGTGGACGACGTCGACATCACCAAGTCCGTCAACCTCTACTAGGAGTCCGCGTTCGCGGTAGAAGGCGAGTAGGGGTGCGGTAACTT
This sequence comes from Propionibacteriaceae bacterium, assembly GCA_031256725.1. Taxonomy (GTDB): domain Bacteria; phylum Actinomycetota; class Actinomycetes; order Propionibacteriales; family Propionibacteriaceae; genus WQYJ01. The sequence goes on along the minus strand of JAIRQE010000025.1, from coordinate 55,591 downwards.
CTTCGTAAACCTCGAAACGGTGGCGAATGGTTTCCTCGTTATCATCAGCGCGACCCTCAATGGCGGCCCTCTTCATCATGCGAGCGATAAGGGTCTCTGCATCAACGACGAGGCTGAGTGCTGCATCAAGTTCGACACCAAGGGTGGCGAGAATCTCATCCAATCCTTGGGCTTGGTGGATGGTACGTGGGAATCCATCGAGAAGGAATCCGGGAGCAGTATCCGGCTGGGCAAGGCGATCAGCAACAAGGGCTTCGACGATGGGATCGGGTACGAGATCGCCATTGTCGATGATCTTCTTCACCTGTATCCCGAGTTCGGTCTGATGGGCGATATTCCATCGAAAGACTGCACCAGTTGAAATCTCAGGAATCCCTAATTCCTCAGCAACCTTTGTACCCTGGGTTCCTTTCCCCGCTCCGGGAGGGCCCATGATCAGCATCCTCATTGGTTATCCTTTCCCTACCACCGTAACCAAAGTCATCGACCACCTACTTTACTCCGACTTCGGCTAGCCACAGTAGATTTTAGAAAACTCACGGGGCAAAGTGGACAAAGTTGACTCTACATCCGAGACGATCATGAGCTTTGTGAAGTTACGACTTCTGAAACGCTGATTTCAGGGTACAAAACAGATACACCCCACCCCCTCTTTGATTGGGTCTGAATACTACGTTGGGAAATGTGCTGAGCACCACATGTGACAAAAAGAACCGGCCCCACTGTCACCTGGTACTTAATTCAAGATGGTGAAGATCCAGGTGTCGGCTTCAGCAAAGTCCGTATCGCTCATCCCCAAATCAACAGACTGAGGTACCTTGTCAGCACGCGGATAGGAACCCAAGAATCCCACTTCACGGCAGGTACGATGCAGGCCCATCAATGCTTCTTGGAGACGACGTTCCTGGATATGACCCTCGGCATCAATCGAGAAATAGTAGTTGCCGATCTTGTCCTTCTCGGGGCGTGATTCGATGCGACACAGGTTGACCCCGCGTAGAGAGAACTGTTGCAGTACCTCCATCAGACCGCCAGGATGATCAGAGTTGAGATGCACCGTCACACTCGTCTTGTCATATCCACAGGGCTCCGCTGGCGGGAAGGGCCGAGAAACCAAGATGAATCTGGTGACAGCATCAGGGTTATCGGCGATCTCAGAAGCCACGGACACCAACCCATACAGTGTCCCCGCAACAGCAGCACAAATAGCCCCATCATAAGGGGAATCAGGGTGTGACACCTCTGCTGCTGCAGCTGCGGTCGACCCCTGCTCGATTATTGTCGCCTCAGGAAGATTCTCCGCAATCCAGCCGCGTACCTGCGCTGCAGCATGGGGATGGGTGATGATTGAGCGTACCTGGTCAAGTTTTATGCCCGGGCGAACAAACAACCCGAAGGCGACCGGAAGGAGTACCTCAGCCATGATCTGGAGGGGTTCCCCCTGGGACAGAGCATCAAGCGTGGCTGACACCCCACCCTCAACCGAGTTCTCGATCGGAACCAACCCGGCCCGGATCGTACCCTCCCTGACAGCATCCAAACAGGCTCCCACGGATGGGAAAGGCTGGGTCTCCTCATCAATGTCGAGACTCAGCAAGGCTTGATGAGTGAAGGTACCCTGTGGGCCGAAGTATCCAAGCATCCCACTAGAATATACCGGATTGTGCTCCGTCATCCTGCACGGAACAAACAACAATGCCTGGATTGATCCTTCCCAATGAGTCCTTATGACCCAGCTTTCTGCAAGGGTACGAGGAAGTCATCTAGTCTCTATGAAGTGGTACGTGGAAGGTCGAGGTTGCCATCACAGTTGCCTCAGTGATCTGACGCACCTCACCGTCGTGGTTGAGGGTTGTGTACTCAATCCCCAGAATGGCAGTATCGGGCCTGGATTCGGAAAGTCTCTTGGAGGTGATCCTGCCCTCCAACCTCAGATGATCACCAGGGCGGGTCGCGGTCGGCCATTTCAGACTCACGCCAAGACCGATCGTATCCGTCCACCCCGTTTCCGCCAGGAGCCTCATCGTGATTGCTGCAGTGTGCCACCCTGATGCAGCCAACCCCTTGAATGGGGTTGCCTTGGCCAATTCCTCACTGAGATGCCCAGGTTGGGGGTCATAGGTTTCCGCAAACGCGATGATCGCTTCCGCTGTCACCTCGATTTCCACCTCGGAATGAAAGCAGTCCCCCACCTCGATTGCATCGAACCAGTTCTCTTCGCTCATGGATGCAATAGTACGCTCTCCCCGGTTTGATGAGCGTCTTGCCTCATCATCAGTTGTCCGGGAAAAGTTGAGGGATGCCTCACTTAAATGTCCGCCTGACTGGTGGCAATAACGCTTGTCTTGGCTATCCCTTGAGGTGGTCGAAGGCGCGTGAGAATGAGGGAGAGGGTATCGCCTTGGTTCACGGTTTTACCCTTGACTCTGTTTGATTTGAGAGGAAGGTTAGAGTCATGTCGAATGCAAATAACAATAGGTATTCTCCGGAGCCCAACCCTGACGCCTCCAACGACGCCCTGACCTGTAGCGCCTCTATACGGGCCTGGTCCGGTAGTCGGGTCGGACTACGAACCGGTCGGCGACTTCGAGGTTCCAACGACGAATCTGGGCCATCCTCACAAACCCGACGACGAATCGCATAAAACCTTTTCCTGGCAATACCATGTTCAGTACAAAAGTTGTCACAGATACTGTGGAGACATCCCAACAGTGGAAGCAGAAACCATCTACCATGCTATCCATGACAGCGTTCTAGCAGAACCTAGTGTTTCGCGCCCCACAGGTTTCGCGGGCAAAACCAAGTGATACATGGGCACCCACTTCGCGGGCACTACTTATGATTGTCGTCGTGAACTTGACTACTTATCAATATAAAGAATAGACTGAACGCAGCAATATTGCTATAATATGATGGGAGATTATCATGAAGATTGCTCGAAGGCTGATTACCTTTGCACTTGCCTGTGGAATCGCGATCGTCGCAGTACCAGGAGCCACCGCCCACGCAGGACAACTCAAGGCGACCCACGGTAATACGGGGTTCACCTCAGCTTGGCAGTTGTACACCTCGGGAGACAGCAATCGTGCCGCCCTCACATATGGGTTCAACACGACCGCCATCCATGAAGACTATGCCTGGGCGAATCACAGCACACTCACCCACTACGCTTCGCTGAAGAACGGCAAAGGAACCTATGCCGGCCCGACAAAGAGTGTAACGGCTGTATCGAAGATCGAAATCACCCATACGGCCATCGCGACCTACGAATACTACTGCAACTTCTAACACTGTGAGATGCGCAGAGGACTGCTTCAACACCAACACCTCTGCGCATCTTCTTTCAGTTCAAATTCGACGGTGAATACTGTACTTGTCGCGTAAAGGGATATTACATGAAGAAAGCGAAGTATTTCACAAGTGCTATTCTGATGTTCAGTGCTCTCGTATTGATCGGCGAATTCTATGTATGGCATATTAGCTCATTCGAAACCGATTACGCGTACACCACTTTCAGCGTAAAGGAATCTGCTCCGAACTCTCAGCTAATAGCCGACGTGCTTGATGCCGCGCATCAAACAGACATCGAGTTCTTCTTGGTGGCAAGAGATGTTGAGAGTATTTTTTCGATCACCATGAATATCTTCTCGACGGATGGAGCAAAGGATGTCTTGACGAACAAGGGACATATTCGGTCGGGCACACTCAGTAGTATCTTTATTGGTGATGTAACGGTGAGGTTCTTCTCAGTGGAGGAATGGCCCACAGATCGCACTCCAGACGTCCTCTATCTAATCGGAGATATGGATGACCAGATCAGCTTCAAGCAGATACTGATCGATAGCTATGGGGGTAGATACCCCCAACAGCCAATGCGATCGCTAGGAGATGCATATAATGTTCTGGGGGTGTGGTTTGCTGTCTTCGGCTTGCTCTTACTTATGTCCACTTACGAGGCAGCTCTGATGAAGCGTGAGGTTTTGGTGCGTGTCACCTCAGGACAATCACTTTCTGTCTTCATCGCCTCCAACATTCTCAGAGATTTAGTATTCTATTCTGTTACCATTACCGCGATGATTCTCCTATTAAGTGAGTTCACAAACGCATCCTACATGGTGCATCTCACCGGCTTGAGTGTAGCCGTCTTCCTTGTCAGCAACTCCCTCCAGTATATGAGATTGCTACGTTTTGACTTCCGAAAGGATGTAAATACACGACAGGGCGCGAAGAGAATTCTGTGGCTCAGTTTTATTTATAAGGTAGTGGTAATCTTGTTCGCTATCATCATCATGTCTGGGAATGTCAAGTTTATCGCAGACGGCGCCGACTACTACCGCCAAAAGCCTTTTTTTGAGCAGCATGCCGACTTCAACTATGTAAACATCAGCGCTGAAGCAAATAGTGATTTTAGTATTAGTAAATCCATAATGTTTTTCTTTGCAGCACAGAAACAAACTATGACGATTGTTGATCTTGAGAGTTGGAACACCGCTGCGGAATACGTGTATTCCGACGCAAGCGCGCTGCCTTATCTTCAGTCGGTCATTCCAGAACTCGAGGGGACAATCCTTGACAGAAAGGTTTACTTCCTCGTACCAAGAACATACTTCGGTTTGGATAATATTGAGTCAGATATGATGGACATTTGGTGGTCCTATTACGATCAGGAATATGATTTTGAAATTGTCGAGTGTAGGACGACCGATGTAATAGCAATTAGCAATCAGGGTGTTGTATTTACCTCAATAAAACGTAATCCGATTATCATTTTAAATAACTTAGGTCCATCAAGCATTGAGCATCTGCGAAACCCTGGATACATCTCTGCGAGTACACTCTTTAATATTAGCAGCGCCGATTTCGAGGAGTTTGTGTCAGAGGCCGAAGTGGCAACTGAACTTCACTACTTAACCAACGCCTACGCGAATTACCAATATCATTTGAAACTTGTTGATCGTAGTATCATGATCGGGTTAGTCATGCTGTTCCTGGTTGTCGGCATCAGTAGCATGGTTACCCGCAGCCTGCTTCTTTTCGACTATACCATTAACGCGACCGAGCGCTCTTTGATGAGGTTGCATGGCTATACCGTGGCGCGGATCAATCTACGCACATTCGCTTTGTTGGTCATAACCACGCTGCTCGCTGTTGTCGTTAGCATCAACCTTGCCCCCTTAGCGGGTATCCGTTCAGTTGCGTACTTGGGGGTTGGGGGCGGTGTTCTTCTGCTCCTGGATCTCAGCGTGACTCTTCATTACATGCGAAAGTACAGCCGGATAAGTTTCCAACGAGTGTCGAAGGGGGCAACATTGTGATCAAAATAAGTGATTTGTGCAAGTCTTTCGGATCAAACCATCTGTTCACCAACTTTTCTCTCACAGTTGACACCGGTGAGATTGTCGCTCTCTGTGGGGCGAGTGGTTCCGGCAAGACCACTTTACTCAATATCATCGGAGCATTGGAGAAGTTCGACAAAGGTGTCGTCACTATCGATGATATTGATGTTAATCAACAGCGAAACCACCGTTTCCTTTTTAAGGAAAAGGTGGGTTTCGTCTTCCAAAACTTCGTTCTGATCGATGACAAAACGGTTCGACAGAATTTGCGATTGGTTACCAAGGTCAGTTCAGCCGAGTTGGGAATCGACCAAGCCCTTGAGAGAGTAGGTCTGGCGCACCGAGTAGACGACAAGGTATACACGCTTTCTGGAGGTGAACAGCAACGCGTTGCGTTAGCCCGTCTTATGGTTAAGAAGTGCGACGTGATTCTTGCAGATGAACCCACAGGATCTCTTGATCGAGGAAACGCTCAGGAAATTGTCTCCATATTAGAGGATTTGCACCGGGCCGGAAAAACAGTCGTCGTCGTGACCCATGACGAGAGCATCATGGCGCGAGGGTGGAGAGTGGTCAACCTATGAAGAAACAGAGAAAGGTCCCAGCATTACTCATATTGCTAGGAATTGTGTTGCTCGGATTCGGAGTCTACAACTGTATCTGGTACAACGTAGTTCAACACAAATACGATCCGTACACCGTTGATATGAGAGAACTCTACCCTGGAACTCACGTCTTGGACGGCGACAACGGCTACAACTACAACGTAAAGTTTCCTGACTATCTGAGTTACACCGGGAATCTGGGTGTTCAAACCTACAATGGTGTGTTTGCACTGATTATTTGGCCAGGAATCGGGAAGGAAACAACATACGGGGTGCGGCTTCCTGCGGAGGAAGGCACCGAGGTCTGGGGAATCATGCTTGATTATCAGCATCGAGCGTTGACTTCGGACCCGGCTGAACTGGCCCTTGTCGACCAGTACCAAGCACAGATAGATGACCTTTTCAAAATGGCATCAACGCAATGGGACATCCTATGAATCAATTACGATGCCGGTGATCGACTGTAGTATCAGATATTCTGATCTTCGTGTTCCCAGCACCCCGCACCAATGAACCGTCCCGGCTTCTATGCTGCTTGGTTACTGGCGAATAGTTTGTATCATGGTGATTGTAGTACTGTTCTTCGGCTTCGATGGGTGTTTGGTAGCCGATGGTGGAGCCTGACTCTAGAGCACGAATTCCGCTCGGCGATCCTTAGGTACCAATTGGAGATAGCCCTCGTGAGTTACGATGTACGCCTGGATAAAGGAACAGTACGGAAGTACCTGCCAGTCATGATCCCGGGCATAATTCAGGGCATGGGCAACAAGGGAGGTACCAATTCCACGTCCCTCGTACTTGGAAGGTACGACCGTATGGGTCATAGAGACCATGCCATTGTCGTTCGTGAAGTCGAGCCATCCCACGACCTGACCATCGCCAACAGCCTCAAACCGTGAATCAGTGATACGGAAGTCCATGACTCCATAGTCTCACGGTTGGTACCCAATGGCTAGAGATCCACCCCAGTCCCCGATGTCATCCTGCGCGCAGTCGCAGGATCTAGACCGTACCTCCTGGATTCTGCGACGAAGCCTGTGCTGCGCAAAGCCGCAGTGTGCGGAATGACAGACTGACACTCAATGAATTCGGACAGGGTTTTCTGGAAACCCACGACGTCAGGGTTGGATTAGGCTAGTACCCATGGAACTTGAGGTGGCTCAATGGTTGGTGTCTTCTGAGGCTCGGCCGTACATCGATCAGGCGGCCTCCTACTCGGACCCGTCCTCTCTGAGCGCGGGTACCTCCCTTCGCAGGGAACTCAGCCCCGACCGAGCAGCGGCCGTACTAGATCTGGTGTCCCTTCGACGTCGGGCCCATAAGAAACTCGGGGACATGGCTGATCACCTCTTCCTCACCCAGGATTCATTGGAGCAGGCCACACGCTGGGAGGTAGCACTGTGGAGGGCTCGCCACCTTGCCGCTCTGGGAATCACCAGGGTCACTGATGCTGGATGTGGTGTCGGCATTGACTCTGTGGCCTTTCACACCATGGGGATCTCAGTCACCGCCCTTGAAAGGGATTCCGTACTAGCCACCCTCGCAAGCGCTAACCTCGCCTTGGGAACCACATTCCACGATCCCAAACTCACAGAACCATCCAATCCCCAGGAAACCCCTGACCCCGGAAGCTCAGGTCTTCACGAGGGTCCAACCTCTCCATCTGGGGATATATCAACATCATTGGTTCCAGGAAACGCTCCAACCCCATGGGAGGTACACGTAACCGACCTGACCGCCCACACAGACTGGCTCCCCCGCGACCAAGACCACGCACTCTATCTTGACCCAGCCAGACGTAACGCCCATAGGCGATCCTGGGATATCCGCGACCTCAGCCCATCGTGGGAGTTTGTGGAGTCGATGATAAACAGACGTACATCCCCGGTCATCATCAAGCTAGCCCCAGGATTCCCACGCCGACTCCTCCCCGAGAACACGGATGTCACATGGGTCTCCCACAGGGGTGACCTCGTGGAAACCACTCTCTGGGCCATTCCCCAGGCGAGATCCCGACGTGAAGCAGTCATCGTGGATGGCGCCACCGAACACCGACTCCCCACTGGTGATGACGCCCCTGCACCTGGGCCTGTTGGTACCTATGTTTACGAACCCGACCCCGCAGTCATCCGAGCACGAGCCATCCCCACCCTCGCATCATTCACATCGACACACCCCATAGCTGACCATATCGCCTACCTCACTGGCAATGATCTTCACCAAACCCGGTTCGCGTCAGTCTTCGCAGTGGAAGAAATCCAGGTTTTCTCACCCAAGGCACTCAAAGCCTGGGTTGCTAGCCGGGACATTGGTACCTTGGAGATCAAGGTACGCGGTCTCGACATCGATCCAGCGAGCTTTCGCCGTACCCTCAAACTCACAGGGAGAAACCAGGCTACGGTCATCCTCACGCCCAGCCCTGAGGGTGCAAAAGCCCTGATTGTACGACGGATATGAGCAAATACGATATTTTACGCAACAATGGTAATCTTGAATGGCTTTTACAAATCTGACTAGAGTTGGGACATACCTGTGACCGACATCAAGGTTTATGGATTTGCGCGTGACTCTCGTTCGCCAGATCGGGCCCATGTCCGACTCCAGACAAGCCGCTGGGGTCGCGATTGGGAGGCCATCCATCAGGCAGTGATGTCTGGGGTCAATGTTGTCCTTGATGCGCTCAAACAGGTTTCCACGGACTATCCAAAGGCCATTGGTACCCCCGAGATCACCCAGATTTCTCAGCGTACCTGGGCTGACGATATTGGTGTCGCCTACTCGGAAGCTGTCGATGTTTCTGTCGTTTTCACCGATTTTCATGTCATGAGCGAATGGATATTCCAGCAGCCTCACGGTCTCTTCCGCGTGAAAGCCATTGATTGGCAACTCTCCCCAGCGCTCGAGAAAGAGGTCAATATCGCCTTGAGTGTCGAGGCTGTACGCAATGCACGCCGCAAGGCTGAGACCTTTGCAACAGCCTCCGGGTTGACGATCACGGGGATCGTCACCATGTCGGACCCCCAGTTGGTGACCACATCTGATACGAGCCTCAACGAACCTCGCCCTGTACCACCGCAGCCCACTCACCGCACGGAAACGACAACCGACGAGGTTAAGATCACTCCCATGCCTATTGAGTCCGAAATCTGCATCTGGGCCCATTTCTCAGCACAACCCGAGACAACCTACTCCGTGGATCGTACAACCATAGACCGTGGTACGAGCATGGATCGTGGCACGAGTGCAGATCGTCTCCCCGGTTCTGATCGCGGTTCAGAATTCTCTGGTACAGACCGAGCCCCAAGTTCTGATCGGCGTTCAAGCTCGGATCGCTACTTGGATCAAGACCGTTATTCTGCCCAGGATCGGTACTCGACTTCAGATCGTACGACTGGCTCTAGTCGACTCTCGGGTTCAGATTCCTTGGGCAGTACCTCTGGTGGGCGTTCCACAGAACGTCGCGAACGTCGCCCAAGTCGTCCCCCAGGATCACCCTTCTTTGGTACCTAACCCGCTGTCACACTTTGACCCCATCCATGGTGAGTACTCGATCACATCGTGCGCCCACTAGTTCGTCGTGGGAGATCACCATGACAGGGCGCCTGCTCACTCCAGCGAAGATCTCATCCATCAAGGTGTCTGCCGTGTCACGATCAAGGTGCTCGGTCGGCTCATCCAGAATCAGCAAACGATAATTCCCGACAAAGAGCCGCGCTAGAGCCAATCGACGAGCCTCACCACCAGAGAGACCAACCCCCATTTCGCCAGCCTCACGATCGAGGGGCATATCCAGACCTGCTTCGGCGAGGGCAGCTCGTACCTCATCGTCGGTGGCATCCTTGTTGCCAATACGTACATTCTCGGCAATGGTGGTTGAGAAGATATGGGCATCCTGAGCAAGGTACCCGATTCGACCAGTTGTGGTGAGTTCACCTTCAACAGGGGGGATTAGACCCATGACAGTTGCCGCGAGCGTGGTCTTCCCGATACCCGAGGGTCCCATGACTGCGATGGCCTCACCGGGAGCCAAATCAAGATCAATACCCTCAGCCACATTCGGATAGCCGGGCCATCCAATGGAGAGGTTCTTGGCCTTCAAGGTTGGCTTCTGCGTGGCATCACGTACATCCACATCGCCTTGACCCACAGGTGGGGCATCCAGGATACCGGTAACACGATCCAGGGAGACCTTTGCTCTCGTCCAGGTCTGAGCGGCTTGAGTAAAGTTCGCAAACACCTCATGAAGAGCAAGGGGTACGAGAACAAAGACCGCCAACATGGTCTCATTCAAATCCCCAGAGACCACAGCATAGGAGCCTATCCACAACCCACCAATGAACCCGATCCCAGAGGCAAGGGTTTGCAGACCAGCGCCAAGGCCTTTCACCCAAGCGGACCTTTCCTCGACTCGTACCAACGCGCGATCAACGTCATCCATTCGAGTCACAGCTTCGGCTTGGGCTCCATAGGCAGCCAGATCGATGGCATTCCTCGACAGATCATGGACAACGACACCCAGATTTCCACGCAGAGGTACAGACTCAGCATCATCACGCTGGGAAGCCCTTTGAGTCATCCAGGGTACTAACAGACCCGCAAGAACCGCACTCACCAGGATCGCTAACGATGCCCCCGCCGAGAAGGGAGCCAAGATGGCACAGACTCCGACCACAACCACAGCCGCTGACAGGAAGGGTTGCACGATACGTACGACGATGTCCTCAATACCATTCACATCCGCAACCACGCGTACGAGAAGGTCACCCTGTTTGCGACCTAGAAGGGTTGTCTTCGACAGGGATTGGTAGGTCTTCAACCTGAGTGCCGACTGCATAGATAGGGCCACCTCGTGACCAACCAGACGCTCAAGGTAGCGGAAGATCGCACGGGAGATACCAAAGAACCTCACACCCACTGCCCCGACAGACAATTCAAGGAAGTTCGGCTGCTGAGCAGCTCGGGAGATCAGCCATGCTGACACACCCATGAGTGCAACTGCTGCACCCGAAGCGCAAGCCGTCAGGAGTACAGCGAAGACAAGTCTCATCTTTGCCCCTGGTACTGCATCTAAGAGCCTGAACACTAGGCGTACCAGAGGTGACCCCTTGTAACGTTTTTCGAGATCCTCTTCTGGAAGATCGATAGGAGCATCCGTGATGTCTTTAGCCTTGTCAGGCAGTGATTCAACCTCAGTGATGTTGTCCTTGACCCTGATCACGTCCTTGGACTCGGTCACCTTGAGTTCAGCTGTTGGGGTTTCCTCAACTGGGGCTTCACCAGATTGGATTTCGACCACTCGGTCTGCAGCCTCAAGTACTGCTTCGCGGTGGGAGACAACCAGGGCTGTGGCCCCAGAGTTGCGTACGCTGACCAGCACTGTGGCTTCGGTGTCAACATCCAAACCAGCGGTGGGTTCATCCAGGATGAGGAGTCGAGCCCCCCCGATGTGGATTCGTGCCAAGGCGCGGGCAATCCCCACGCGACGACGTTCACCAACAGAGAGACCCTCGCCCTCTTCACCCACCTCACGGGAAGGATCCAAGGTGGTGGCCCCAGCCTCGGCGAGCATTTGGTGTACCTCGTTGTCGGTGGCTGTTGGGCAACCCAGGCGCACGTTGTCTGCAATCGTACCGTCGATCATCCCAGGGATCTGGGGTACGTAAGCAATAGTGTGGCGCCAGGAATCCCAGGAGAGGGTGGGGGCATCAACCCCACCTAGGGTGAGCGTCGAGCCCTCCTGTGGGGTCAGGAAACCCAGGATGCAGTTGAGCAGGGTGGTCTTCCCGCCCCCGGATCGGCCCGCTATGGCAACCACCTCACCGGGTTTAACCTCCAAGTCGAAGGGGCCAATCTCAGTGGAGGTACCAGGATAGGTATACCTCAGGTTTCTTGCGCTCACCGACGGTGGGTAGGTCTGCGAGGGTACCTCCACTTGGACTTGGGCAGAAGCAAGGTTTTCAGGGGTACCAGCGCGGTCGATCTCCTTGAAGGCTGCCTCAGCGGCTGCGAGACCGTGAGCAGAGTCGTGGTAATGAACCCCGACCTGGCGAAGCGGCAGATAGACCTCTGGGGCGAGAATAAGAATGAACAGGGCCGTCGAGAATTCCATCTGGCCATAAACCAAACGTGAGGCAATCACGAGAGCAACCACAGCCACAGCAATGGTTGCGAACAATTCAAGTACGAAGGCAGAAAGGAAGGCGATCCTAAGGATTCCTAGGGTTTCACGCCGATTAGCAGTCTCGGTACGTTTCAGACCCTGTGCTTGAGCCTTGGCGCGACCGAAGACCTGAAGGGTTGGAAGACCGGAGATCAGGTCAGCGAAGTGACTAGCGAGACGGGCCTGATAGGCCCACCGCTTGGCGATCTTTTTCTCGGTATTCCTTCCCACGAGTGCCATCAGAATCGGGATGAAGGGGATCGTGGCGGCAATGATCACCGCCGAAAGCCAATCCTGGGTCAGGATCGCCACACCAATGATGAGAGGTACAGTTACCGCAAGAAGGAGTTGGGGAAGGTATTTGGAGAAGTACCCGTCGAGGGCATCCAGACCTTGGGTAGCCAGGTTCACCAAACTTGATGAGGATGAGGTCTGATGGGCTGGGTTCTTGATCCGTGAAGCCATGATGTCGCGTCGCAACTGGGATTTCACGGCAGCAGAGGTACGTTGGGAGAACCACGCGGAGGCCCAGGCAAGGATTGCCCGACCAATGAGCACAGCCACAAGCAGGGCAAGTGTTAGACCAAGGCCCTCCAAGGAGCGATTGTCAAAGACTGCTGCAATGGACGTGGACAACAGTGATGCTTGGGTGAGGACGAGTACAGCTGTGAGAGAACCCACCACGACCCCAGCAATGAGGTAGACCCGGGTGGCCTGAGCTCGCCTAATCAGGCGGGGATCAATAGGGGCGGCCTTGCGCTTCTCCTCGCGGGGAGTTTGGCCTGGTTTGATGTCTTGCTCAGTAGTACTCATATCTTCTTTCGCCATGTTCTTGTCACAATGTACCATTCCGATTGTCACTGTGACGGGGGGTCCCACGTCATCCCCCTGTCATGTTCGCCATGTCGTACCTAAAAGGAAGTACGGGGCCGCTTGCGCGACCCCGTACCTATAACTAACTCAATAGTGATCAGTCTTGTGTATTGACTGTCAGAGCAGGGATATTCGTGGTGTTGAGGCGACGCCTAAACACGAAGAAGTATGCCCATGCTGTGTAGGCCAAGACAACTGGGACGAGACATCCCGCTGCAATGGTCATGAGGGTAAGCGTGTGCTCAGAGCTCGACACGTTCGTGAGGTTGATCTCATTAGCGAAACCAAGACCCGGGACGAAGTGCAGGAACATCATCACAGTCAGCATGGCGATAGCCAGCGTCGTGGAGATGAATGCCCAGCCGTCACGCTTCTTGGAGTTCATGAACCAAGCCAGTGCGAGTGCCACAACTGCAACGGCGCCGACGATCCACACCAAGATGGCGGGGATGATCTGTACGTTGTAGTTCTCCAAGCCTGCCCACTTTGCATCCAACTTGCCGAAGAAGCCGAGATTTGCCCACACCACGAAGGCGAGAGCGATCACAGCTGCGACGATCGACAAGATGTTGCCGTACTGCTGTGAACGTTCGTGGACCGCACCCTTGGTCTTCAAGGCGATAAAGAAGGCGCCATGAGCCAAGAAGAGGGACACGAACAGCAGACCGCCAACAATGGTGAACGGCGTGAACAGGAGCAACAAAGCCATGATTGGGTTACCCTCAGCCACGATTGTGGCTGCGACGACAGGAATCTCAGTTCCAAAGTCAGTCGGGACCTTAACAATCGGGACACCCTGGATGAAGTTGGCGAAGCCAACGCCCAAAACCAGTGGTGGGATGAATGACGCAATGGCCATCGCCCAGTCCCAGCTTCTCCTCCATGTTGCAGCTTCCCTCTTGGAACGATACTCGAAGGCAACACCGCGAACGATGAGGCCGAGGAGGACCAGGAACAAGGGGAGATACAGACCAGAGAACAAAGTGGCGTACCAACCTGGGAAGGCAGCGAACATCGCGCCTCCAGCGGTCAGCAACCATACCTCGTTAGCATCCCAGTGAGGTCCAATGGTGTTGATGACGACGCGGCGAGCCTGATCGTCATGACCCTTATCGCCCTTACCCAAGAAGGGAACCAGCATCGCAACACCGAAGTCAAAGCCTTCGAGAACGAAGAAGCCAATCCATAGGACAGCAACAAGAATTACCCACACAACCTGGAGAACAAAGTTTCCATGAGTTGCAGCAGCAGCTTCAAAAATAGTCATGATAGTTCAGCTCCTTTCTTAGTAAGCGAAGGACAGAGGCTCAGCCTCATCCTTGACGGAAACAGCGGTTTCGTCTGGCAGACCCATCTTGATGTACTTCAGCAGCAAGCCGACCTCAATCACAGCAAGGATGCCGTAGACGAGGGTGTACACGATCAAGGAGAACCATACGGAAGCAACAGGGACCACGTTAATCGGCGAGAGACCCTGGAGTGTCGGCATGACGCCATTGACGATATATGGCTGACGGCCCATCTCAGTGAAGATCCAACCGAAGGTGTTAGCCAGAAGCGGGAGCAACGGCAGAGCTACGCAAACGGCAGTCCACAGTGCGCTAGGCTTCGGGATCTTCTTCCCACGGGTAACGGCCAACAGGAGAATGCCACCGAGCATTGCGAGGCAACCAATACCAATCATCAAGCGGAAGGACCAGAAGTTAGCGCCAACACTTGGGATTGGATCGATATCAGCCTTGATCGCAGCCAACTCTGAAGCAAACGCAGTCTGCAGGGCATTATCAGGATCAACGAATGCGGTACCGTCCCAGATCTGATAACCCTTGGCAGTGAAGTTGTCTCTGATCTCAGGGATCGAAGGAACCTTCTCGGAGCCATAGAGCCAGTTGACCAAGCCTGGGAACACCTCAACACCTGGGATGATCTGGAATCCGGTCTGGCCGGCTTCCTGAGGATCCTGGATGTTTTCAGCTGCAGCCATCTTGGCGGGCTGGTGGGTTACCATCTGCTTTCCAAGGAGGTCACCAGTAACGATGGTGCACACGCCAGCGACGATGAGAACCCATGCACCGAGCTTTACGCCCTTGCGATAGGCCTCGAGGTCAGCATCCTTGGCGCCTTCCTTGTTCTTCTTAATGAGAAGGTACGCAGCTACGCCAGCGATGAACGCACCAGCTGTCACGAAGGAAGCAGCGATGGTGTGCGGCCACTGGGTGAGGAACACCGGGTTCAGGATGACAGCCAGGAGGCTATCGAGCTCTGCACGGCCATTAGCGGCGTTGTACACAGCTCCTGTTGGGTTCTGCATCCATGCGTTAGCAGCGATGATGAAGATGGAGGAGATGAAAGTACCCGCAGCAGCCAACCAAATGACGACTAGGTGTACCTTCTTGGACAAGCGATCCCACCCGAAAATCCACATTCCGATGAATGTCGACTCCAGGAAGAACGCGATGAGAGCTTCAAGGGCGAGAGGAGCACCGAAGATATCACCGACAAAGCGGGAATACTCCGACCAGTTCATACCGAACTGGAACTCCTGCACGATACCCGTGACAACCCCCATGGCGAAGTTGATCAGGAACAAACGCCCAAAAAACTTCGTCAAACGCAAATAGGCATCATTGCCTGTTTTGTTCCAGAGTGACTGAAGCACCGCGGTCAACACACTCAATGCAATCGTGAGAGGCACGAACAAGAAGTGGTAAACCGTTGTGATGCCAAACTGCCACCTGGCAATGGTATCCGGACTCATAGTGTGAACCTATCGCTTTCCGCTGCCAGATGCAATTTCTTAGTCCTAAATGATGAACCTGCACATATGTTCATCGCTGATCCTGTAAAAGGGGTCTACTGGGGTACTCAGGCTCAATTTGGTGGATTGAATAAGGGTTTTCGCCTAAAGAGCCTTAATGTTTCATGACTCAATGGTTAAATACAGCTTTAATCTCATGAGAATTGTGTACGTGTACTGCCAGAAAATTCTGTAACTCGAAGAGATCTTTTCAGCTAAGCTGGAACCATCCAGTCTTTCAAAGGAGTCTGCCATGTTGGGTACTGTGGGCCTAATCTTTATCGTCATTCTTGTTCTCGTTGTAGGTGTTGTCCTGTGGGTCATCGGGGCCTATAACCGCATGGTTCAGGGTCGCAATCTTGTCGAAGAGTCCTGGAACCAGATCGATGTTGAGTTGAATCGCCGGTACGACCTCATCCCGAACCTCGTCAACACCATCAAAGGCGCTACAGACCACGAAAAGTCCACCCTGGAATCGGTGATCGGCCTGCGCAACCAGGCAACTGCACTTGCAGGTTCCCATGCTGACCCAGCCCAACGAGCCGCCGTTGAGGCACAGTTGACTTCCCAGTTGCAGAACCTCGTTTCGGTCACGATGGAGGCGTACCCTGATCTGAAGGCCAATGCCTCCTTCATCCAGTTGCAGAAGGAACTCAGCGAGATTGAGGCCCGCATCGCCAATGCCCGCAAGTACTACAACGCCAATGTTGGCTCCTACAACACCATGATCGAGTCCTTCCCGAACTCTCTGATTGCCGGGGGTCGCTTCTCGAAGGCACAGTACTTCCAGATCCAGGACCCGGGAATGCGTCAGGCTCCGACAGTTGATTTTGGTACTGCGCCCGCGGCTGCACCTGCTGAGACTCCGGCCCTTCCTCCCCAGACGAGTGAGCCTTTCGCTGCGCCTCCTGCCCCTGGAGGGGACTACGTCCAGCCGGATTACACTCAGGCCTCTGGCGTGAGCGACGTTAAGTAGATTAATCGACAAGTCACCATTGGATGGGGTTGCGATCTCACCCAGTGGTGGGGTGTAGTCTCACCGTTACCCTCATTAGTGACAACGGTACAGTTTCAAGGTGTGGTCTCACCTGGTGGTGAACACACCCATCAGCGGAAGGCATTTCGTGACTCCACGATGGCACACAGTCATCTTTGACCTTGATGGAACCCTGATCAATACCATCGACCTCATTGTTTCCTCGTATCAGTACGCCTTCCGTACTGTCTTGGGTCATGAATACCCTGAGGCTGAGATCCGTTCCTGGATTGGGAAGTCCCTGCGCGAATCCTTGACCAATACCTGCCCTGACAAGGGTGAGGATCTCTTCGCGGCCTACATTGAATGGAACCAAGCCCATCTGGCGACCATGGCTGACCCCTACCCTGGGATTCCGGAACTCTTGACTGAACTCCATGAATTCAAGGTACAAACGGGCATCGCATCCTCAAAAAGATTCAGATCCGCCCAAGAAACCCTTGAGGTCGTTGGCCTTGAGGGGGTCGTACCCTTGCTGGTCACCCATGATGATGTTGTAGATCACAAGCCTCATCCTGCTCCCCTATTGTTGGCTGCTAAGAAGCTCGAGTGCCCCGTCGAGGAGACCGTCTATATAGGGGATGCTCTCGTAGATGTACAGGCAGCCCAAGCGGCTGGAATGGATTCCATCGCCGTAACCTGGGGTGCAGGGGTACGCGAGGAGTTAGTCGATGCTGGGCCAACGATTCTCGTGGACACTGTGGCCGAGTTAAGGGATATTCTGCTGGGGACTGTATCTCATACCCCGCGTCAGAAATTCACCTCATAATTCACTGACTGAACCAAGACCGAACTGCATTGTCGTCAGTCGCGATGGTCCAGTAGTTCTGGATTCCGAAACTCCGCTTTTCTATCGGTTGATGTGCTGGTGCGAACATCTCTCGACTCAGCAGTCCATGAGCAATCAAGGAGGGGGTGGCTAGAGCTGGGTCATTGGGGAGGGGATTCCGGCTGCGGCTAAGGCGGCCATGGCTCGTTCCCGGATATCCCGTGAAGGGCCATGCTGTTGGTTGGGGGCAGTCTTGATAAGGATGCGCATAGTCATCGTGGTAGGGGTGATCGACTCGACACCAAGCAACTGCGGGGGTTTGATGAGTTTCTCAGTGATCGTGGGGTCCTGGGAGACCTCCTCCACGACCTTGGTGAGTACCTCAGTCACGACTGTCACATCAGCATCATAGGACACAGGTACATCTATCAGACCCGTGGAGTACCCCTGGGAGATGTTGCCGACTCTCATGATCTGCCCATTACGGATGTACCAGATCGTCCCGGATTGGTCATGGATCTTGGTGATACGCAAGGTGATGGCATCAACGGTACCCGTGACCTCACCCACGTCGATTTGGTCGCCGACACCGTACTGATCTTCAAGGATCATTGAGATCCCTGAGAGGTAGTCCTTGATCAACGACTGGGCACCGAATGCGAGGACAATACCACCAATACCTGCCGAGGCAAGAATGGGGCTCAGTGGCACCCCAAGGGTCGATAACACAGTCAGAATAACCACGATGACCAGGACAATTGTCCACACTGATTTGAGCAGGTGGGCAAGTGCTGTCATGTGTACGACAGTACGACCGGGCTTGGCCCCTGATGCCGACCCCAGAGCACTAGCAACATTATGGGCGAGAGATCCCTCAGGTTGTGAAGCCATCTTCGATACTCGCCGTGTGACCCTTTTGATCAGTTGTACGACAATCACATGGAGCACAATGGCGATCCCGATAGTGGCCACCACCATAATCAAAGTCTCCGGCCACTCCCAAGATATTTCAAACAACACCATAATCCAAGAATAGTGCCCACCAGATCAAGATCAATGCCCATAGCAATATTTAGATAGCCAGGCCATGTGGGTGAACATCTCTCGATTCACATTCTCAACTCAGCACATTTCCCAACGCAGCATTCAGACGCAATCAAGGAGGGGGTGGAGGTATATCTGTTGTGGACAGTATCCCCGAACGGAGGAATTGTTTCCCTGTGGGGGAACAACTGCGGGAATGTCCATAATAGATATACACCACCCCCTCCGTACATTTCCCCGCGCTTACCCCACCAGTACATCAGCGACCTCTTGGGTACGCTCGTGCGGGGATTGCGAACTTTGTACACCAAAATCGACGCTACATGAGGTCTAACTTCTCAAACCATCCGCCGAGCCACGAGTTCGAGGTGATGTTGTGAACTAGTGGAGGCCGTCAGCTTGGTTTCGGAATCCTGAGGCTACCCAGCTACGGAAGTCGACTTGAGTATGCAGAACAAAGTAGGAATAGCCCACTACAAATGATGATGGTTAGTTTCCATAGTTTTCTCACCATCATCCCCGTCAGGGATAACGATTCGGTAACACCAGTTGACAACTCGGTCCAGGCTTAATAGGCTCGTTGAAATCGATTTCAAGGAGGATAGCGTGCTTGTAGGAGTCGATGCGATTCTGACGGGAGTCCTACTCAAGGCTCTTGATGACATGGGTCATGGTGACGCAGTAGTCATCGCGGATGCCCACTTCACCGCCAAGAAACTCGCCAAAAACCCAGTCATTGAGATGCCTGGACTATCCACACCGCGAGTACTTCAAGCTATTCGCTCCGTTTTCGTACCCGATGAGTACGAGCCCTACCAGCTTGGCCTCATGGAATGCCCAGGAGACCAGCTTCTAGAGGTACAAACAGAACTCGTTGATGTGGCCCTCCTAGACTCCCCGACCATCTCCACAGGTGAGAAGCCGGCAAACTCAACTGCGGCTCACGTACGCCTACTCGACCGTCAAGCCTTCTACGACCGGGCCGCCCAAGCAGAGCTCATCATCCGTACCGGAGAAACACGGATCTACGGAAATGCACTCTTCTTCAAAGGGGTAACCCCCGTTCTCACAACCTAGGATCAGCTATGGAATACGACCCCACCCTGCTCCTCCAAGTGGAAGATGTCCACAAGTCCTTCCCTGGAGTGAATGCGCTGTCTGGAATGAGGTTGGACCTGCGACATGGTGAAGTGCTCGGCCTCGTTGGTGAAAATGGTGCCGGGAAGTCAACCCTCATGAAGCTTCTTACTGGGATCTACATCCACCAGGAAGGCGAATTCTTCCTTGATGGGGAGCCGCTACGAGTACGTACCCCTCTTGATGCCGAAAAGCGTGGGCTGTCCATCATCCACCAGGAACTCAACCTCGTCTCCCATCTCACGGTCGCCGAAAACATCTGGTTGGGCCGCGAACCCAGGAGCGGTGGGGTCTTCACGAAACCACGTGAACAGATAGCGCGTACCCGTGACCTCCTTGAACGCCTTGAGATGGATCTCGATCCGAAAGC
Organism: Propionibacteriaceae bacterium; assembly: GCA_031256725.1. Lineage (GTDB taxonomy): Bacteria > Actinomycetota > Actinomycetes > Propionibacteriales > Propionibacteriaceae > WQYJ01. The sequence continues at coordinate 35,464 of JAIRQE010000025.1, read as the reverse complement.
CCTAGTCGCAAACCTCACGGTCGCCAAGCAGCAGATGGTCGAGATCGCTAAGGCACTCAGCTTTGATGCCAAGGTACTGATCATGGATGAACCCACCTCCGCACTCAACGAAACCGAGGTTGCTCAACTTCACACCCTCATTCGACGATTCGTGACACCCGAAACTGGGGTTGTGTACATCACCCATAGGATGCCGGAACTCAAGTCAATCACAGACCGAATCACCGTGATTCGCGACGGGAAGTACATCACCACAACCGATACAGCCACCTCGACCCTCGACGAAATTATCTCCCACATGGTTGGTCGTGCGATCGACACCTCAGCCAAACCAGTCAATGTGCGCGATGATCGCGAAGTGATCCTCTCAGTACGCAACCTGACCACGAAATCCGCGCTCCATGAAGTGAGCTTCGATCTCCATAAAGGCGAGGTACTGGGATTCGCTGGACTCATGGGTGCGGGGCGTACAGAAACTGCGCGAGCAATCATCGGAGCAGACCCACATGTAAGCGCAGAAATCACCCTACGAGGTACGACTGTCACCATCAGCAACCCGGCACAGGCTGCGCGCATGGGGATCGGTTACCTCTCCGAGGATCGCAAGAAGTACGGCCTCATGCTCAACCTGGATGTGGCACACAATGTGACCATCTCCTCGATCCAAGACAAGTTCACAACCGGCCCCTTCGAGAAGAAGAGCGCCATCCGCCAAGCTGCCCAAGATGCGGTCGAACTGCTGAAAGTCAAGACCCCTTCCATGACTCAGCAAGTGAAGTTCCTCTCCGGCGGGAACCAGCAGAAGGCCATTATCGGCCGTTGGCTGGTCAAGGATTGCGATGTGCTGATCTTCGATGAACCCACACGAGGGATTGATGTCGGCGCCAAAGAGGAGATCTATCAACTCCTGAATCACCTTGCCGAACAAGGAAAGTCCATCATCATGATCTCTTCGGAACTCCCGGAGATCCTGCGGATGGCACACAGAGTGGTTGTGATGAGCGACGGCTATGTCACAGGTACCCTCCAGGCCGATGAAGCCACCCAGGAGTCCATCATGGCTCTTGCAACGACCCGCCTTTCTGAAAAGGAACTACCATGATGTTTTCTGCAGCGAACCCCGATCCCATCCAGGATTCCACCGCAGTCGTAACCCCCGAAGAGAAACAGGCGGGCATCTGGAAACAGCGCCTCCAACAGTTGTTGGCCTTTGCCGGTTTGCTGATCATCTTCCTGGCTTTCTCCATCGTTGCACCCACCACCTTTGCGACCTACTCCAATGTGATGAACATCCTGTTCTCCGCTGTGGTCATTGGATGTCTCGCGATGGGCGCCACCCTGGTGATCGTCTCGGCTGGCATCGACTTGAGCGTTGGTACAGGTATGGCTCTATGTGCGGTCATGGCGGCTACCTTCATGGTACGGTGGGGGCTGCCGGTGTGGTTGGGTATCCTTCTGACTTTGGCCTTCGGTGCCTTCATCGGGTTGATCAATGGCACAGCGGTCACCATCCTTGGTCTGCCACCCTTCATCGCCACCCTGGCCATGATGATGATCTGCCAGGGGTTGGCCCTGGTCGTCTCCAATGTGGCCCCAATCTATTTCGATCCGGTCGACCATGCCTCCTATATGTGGATCTCGACGGGGAACCTCATTCCCGGATCGGGGTTTCCGAACGCCATCTTTGTGCTGATTCTTGCCGTGGTAGTGGCGTACATCCTGTTCAACAAGACGATCCTGGGTCGCTACGATGTGTCCATTGGTTCCAATATGGAGGCTACTGCCCTATCCGGGATCAACGTCAAAAAGTGGCTCATCCTTATTTATGCAGCCGCTGGTACCTTCACTGCACTCGGTGGCATCATGATCTCCGCTCGACTCGGTTCAGCACAACCTGCCACTGGAGCTGGCTATGAGATGCAGGCCATCGCGGCAACAGTGATCGGCGGTACCTCCCTGGCTGGCGGTAAAGGCTCAGTGATAGGTACCCTCATCGGCGCCCTGATCATCTCGGTGATCAACAACGGGCTCCAAATTATTATGCTTCCACAACAGTGGCAGAACGTCGTCCTCGGGACGGTCATTGTGGTCGTTGTTTTCATCGACCAGCTAAGAAACAAGCAGGCGAAAGCCCGCTAACAACCCACCCAGTTCAGAGGTCCTCTACTGGATGGGTCCAACCCCCGCACCCCAACAAAGGAGAAGAAAATGCGGAAAACATTCGCGGCACTCGCCGCACTGGCCCTGTGCTTTGCTATGGCATCGTGTGGAGGCGACGATAAGGGCGAACCCACAACAGATCCGGGTACAGCCGACAAGCCTTTCATCTCGATCATCTCCAAGGGCTTCCAGCATCAGTTCTGGCAAGCAGTGAAGTCTGGTGCTGAGCAGCAGGCAGCCGAAATGGGCGTCGAAATGGAGTTCGTTGGCCCGGCCTCCGAATCCGAAGTCGAACAGCAAATGGGTATGCTCGACACAGCTTTGGCAAAGAATCCAGCCGCTATCGGCTTCGCAGCCCTCGACTCTAGGGCCGCTGCTGCGACCCTGACCAAGTTCAAGGATGCTGGCATCCCGGTTATCGCCTTCGACTCCGGTGTCGACTCCGATATCCCGCTGACCACAGCTGCCACCGACAACAAGGCTGCTGCCAAGCACGCTGCTGAGAACATGTGCCGTCTGCTCGATAATAAGGGCAAGGTTGGCGTTATCGTTCACGACCAGGTTTCAAAGTCTGGTACTGATCGTCGCGACGGCTTCCTCGAAGGTATGGCCGAGTACTGCCCAGACGTGGAAGTTCTTGAGCCACAGTACGGCGGAGGCGACCAGGCAAAGTCCGCTGACATCGCCAAGTCGATCATCACCGCTAATCCAGATCTGACCGGCATCTTCGGTTCCAACGAAGGCTCCGCTATTGGCGCACTCAAGGGTGTTGAAGAAGCTGGCGTAGCTGGCCAGATCAAGCTCGTCGGCTTCGACTCTGGCAAGGCCCAGACCGACGCTGTTCGCGCAGGTACCATGGATGGCGCCATCACCCAGGATCCAGTAGGCATGGGCAAGGCTGTTATCAAGGCTGCTGTGGACGCCATCAACGGTCAGACGCTTCCTGCGTTCATCGACACCGGCTTCTACTGGTACGACTCCACAAACATCGACCAGCCAAATATTGCCGCAGTCCTTTACGACTGATCTGATCTAGACCGATTCATGATGCTCATGAACGGTCACAGATGGCTCAAAACTGGGGTGGGTCCACTCGGGCCCACCCCACACCTATATAGTGGTGAGAAAGGGGCAGGAACAATGGTCACTATCTACGATGTTGCCAAGCGTGCTGGTGTGTCCCCTGCCACGGTTTCCCGGGTGTACGGCGGTCAGACACCCGTCACCCCAGATAGGGTACAAGCAGTACGCGCCGCAGCCGAGGAACTCGGATTCGTCCCCAATCGCAATGCACGCAGACTGCGTACCAACTCCTCTGAAATCATCGCGATGATGGTCCCTGATGTTTCCAACTCCTTCTTCACCCACATGACCAGAGCCGTTGAGGATGTCGCCCGCGCAGCCGGTTTCTCGGTCATGCTCTGCAACACCGATGAGGATCCCGAACGCGAGCAGGAGTACCTTCGGGTCGCCACCAGCGAGCAGGTTGCCGGAATCATCATCGCACCCAATGCTAATTCTGAACTCGACTGGGCTGTCGAGCGTGGGGTACCCATGGTCTGTGTCGACCGTCACGCCCCACACCACGAGATTGATGCCGTCGTCGTTGACAACATCACAGCCGCCACTGCCGCCACCCATCTCCTTTTTGAGGCTGGATACACCCGACTTGGCTGTATCACTGGCCCTGAAACAGTTGAGACCTCCACAGCCCGTTTGGAAGGCTGGATGAAGGCAGTACGCGACCACACTGGTACGGACCCTGATCCAGAATTAGTGTTGAGGGCTCGCTATGTTGATGACCGTGATGGTGAGCGAGCAGCCCAGCAACTCCTCAGTCTTGATAATCCCCCCGACGCCATCTTTGCGGGAAATAACCGTTTGGCGACTGGCACCTTGCGAGCCTTGTACCGGTTGGACACCATGCCCCCCAAGGTTGGGTTGGTTGCCTTTGGTGGTCCTCCTAATTCCCTGTTCGCTTGGCCTGGGGTCATCGTCACCTACCTCCCCGATAGTTTGATTGGTACCACGGCAGCAGCCATGCTCATAGAGCGCATCAACGGTCTTGAATCTGATGCTCGTACAGTCACCCTCCCCATAGCCATGGAAGACCCTGGTACCGACGTCTCATGAATATCACTATTCCCTAACCCTCGTCATTCTAGGATTACCTTTAACATGTGTTCCGGGTATTCAGATGTACCACGTGAGTGCTCCGTTTGTAGCGAAAACTGGGGAAATCTACCGAAAAAGTGAACTGCAACCTCTTGCGCTGAAATCGATTTCATGGCAGGATGGAAGCCACGTAGTGAGTCAGATTCCAGACTAAGGAGAGACAATGACCACATACACTTTCCCCAAGCTCACTGTCAGGCCCGCCGCAAAACCGAAGACGATTTACACGGTGGCCAACGGGGACTTGAGATTGACGACAAACGTCAAAACTTGGGCCAAGCAACAGGAAGTGGAAGCCCAATTTGCTGCAGCCGCTCGCGAACTTGGTTGGGACGTACAACGCGCCCATGGGGTGAACCCTGCCACGGGTCACGGCTTTATCGATTCCCAACATCGTGGAATGGAGGTTTTCCGCTCCATTCCTAAGGATGCGCCACTAGTTGTGGTTGAAGCGGTTTGGCAGTACAGCCACCATCTTCTTCATGGCCTGCGTGACCATGAGGGGCCGATTCTTGTTGTCGCCAATTTCGCGGGCGACTTCCCAGGACTCGTCGGTTTGCTGAACCTGACCGGGTCGATGACCAAGATGGGTACCAAGCACTCAGCTCTGTGGTCCAAAGACTTCACTGATGACTGGGCTAAGGCCAAGCTCGCTGAGTGGCTTTCCACAGGCGAGATCATCCATGATGAATCCCATGTACGTCCCCTGCCGAAACTCCCAGATTCTGAGGAGAAGAAGCTCGGTGAAGCACTTGCTGCACAGTTGAAGAACGATAAGGTCATCATGGCTATCTTCGACGAATACTGCATGGGGATGTACAACGCCCTCATCGACGATGAACTCCTGAATCCAACCGGGATCTACAAGGAGCGCCTCTCGCAGTCAGCACTCGTCGCCGAAATGCGTACAGTCACCGATGCCGAAGCCCAGGCCGTGAAATCCTGGCTCGACACCAAGGGGTTCACCTTCCATATCGATGACGAGGGCGACGAAAAGGAATGCCTGACCACCGCCCAGGTTTTGGAACAGATGAAGATGTACGTCGCTGCTGTACGCCTCTCAGATGACTTCGGGGCCGAGCTCGTCGGCATCCAGTACCAGCAGGGTCTCAAAGATATGGTTCCTGCATCCGATCTCGTCGAAGGTCTTCTCAACAATGTGGATCGCCCGCCAGTAACCTCCCGTGACGGTTCGAGGGTTCTCTATGAGGGCAAGGCACTCCCCCACTTCAACGAGGTGGACGAGGGCGTGGCCGTGGACCTGCTTGTCACCAATCGAATCTGGACCGCCATGGGGATGGATCCCGCATCCACCCTCCACGATGTACGCTGGGGCGACGATTGGGAGGGCGACTTCGTCTGGGTTCTAGAGATTTCAGGCTCGGTACCAGCCTCCCACCTCGGTGGGTACGACAAGGCCTATTCGATGCGCCAGGCCTATTATTTCTTCCCCCTCGGTGGAGGTACCCTCTCTGGGGTTTCCAAGCCGGGTGAGATCATCTGGTCGCGGGTCTTCATTATGAATGGTGCCCTCCACGTCGATCTGGGCCGAGGTACCTGCATCGAGATGCCAGCCGACGAGGTACAACGCCGACTCGACTCCACCAACCCAGAATGGCCCATCATGAACGCCATCCTCCACGGTGTGGGTCGTGATCAGTTGATGGCTCGCCACAAGGCGAACCACCTCAATGTTGTCTACGCCGATGATGCCGCCACCGCGGATAAGGCTCTCATCGCAAAGGCAGCCATGTTTGCTGCCATGGGGATTCAGGTACACCTCTGCGGAGATGTACTCAGTAATCTCTAAGCTCTAAGGAGAGGCCTCCCCACAGGATTTTTGGTTGTGGATCCCTAAGAGATGAGGTATTTCTCTATGAGCACTCACATGAGGGTGGCTCCTTCGGGAGCCACCCTTTTTGGGGCCGGTTCGTTTTTATCACATTTTCGTGTCGCAGGGGCCAGGTCAACCATGTGTACCTTGCCAGAGAAGATTCATGGACTCCTACGTATGGCTCCCCACGGTATTCATGCAATCGCAGGAAACCCCATAGGATGCACTCATGCGTAAGGCCATTCTCATGACATTGGGCGCGATCATCGTCGTGCAATTAGGGTCGGCCTTCGCCAAAGATCTCTTTGATGTGGCGGGACCATTGACCATGGCCTGGCTTCGGGTGACGATGGCAGGACTCATCCTGATCCCCTTCGTACGTCCCCGGTTGCGTGGACGTACCCGTCGCGACTGGTTGGTTCTGGGTGGTTATGCTCTGGCTCTCATTGGGATGAATGTGACCTTCTACCAGGCCATTGCCCGCATTCCTATCGGGTTGGCGGTCACGATTGAGTTCCTCGGCCCCCTCGGTGTGGCCGTTGCCAAAAGTCGAGGGGTACGCGATCTGCTGTGGGTGGGATTGGCCGCAGCAGGGGTGGTACTGTTGGGGTGGTCTCCCGGATCCCTGACCGTGACTGGAGTGATCTTTGCACTGATCGCCGGGGCCTGTTGGGCGGCGTACATCCTTATCACACCCCATGTGGGGGTACGCTGGTCGGAGGCTGAACCTGTACTCCTGGCTACAGCTTTCGGAGCGCTGGTGTTGGTGGTTCCCGTACTCACCCTCTATGCCGATCGACTCATGAACCCCTGGGTCTGGATCATCGGGTTGCTCGTGGGCCTGCTCTCGTCTGTGATTCCGTACATCCTGGAACTCACGGCCCTCAAAACCCTGGATCAGCGGATCTTCTCGATACTGATGTCCATAGAACCCGCCATGGCTGCCCTATCTGCCCTAGTCATCCTGGGTGAACGCCTGTCCGCGACCGATGTACTCGCTATGACCTGTGTGATCGCCGCCTCTATCGGCATCACATGGACCGCCGCTCGCCAGAACAGTTCCAAGCCTGGTGGAGTGTGACAAAATGGAACCGTCCCCACTGTCACATAAGGAGGTATCATGTCCCAAGGACTGACTCCTCTTCCCCCTGAGGTGATCGCCAAGCGCAAGAGACAGAATCGAATCCTGGTCGCGCTGCTACTCCTTATTGCTGTGCCCATCGCCGTGATCATGGGTACAACGAAGTACACAACCTATGAGGCCAACGAATGGGGCAAAGGGCCGATCTTCCTTTTCGATGAACCAACAAAGTTCTATCTTGATCCCACGCAGGAGGATCACATCATCTGGGTGACCGTCATAGGCGCCGAATGCGAGGTTTCTTTTGATGGGGTACCCGTGCCAGTGTTTTTCGATGAGGACAACTACGGCGTAGCCGGCCTGCTCTATGCTGGTACCTTTGAAGTACGTGAAGAAGGAAGCTATGAAGTCTTGTGTACCTCATCACACCCTGACGGAATTGGCAGGATAGGTACAAAACCCCCATTCGCATTCCTAGGACTGATGCTTGTCCTCGGTTACGGAATCGCCCTAGCCTCGGGGGTCAGCGGCCTAGTCATGCTCATCCTAGGTATCATCACCAACACCGCCGAAAAGAATCCTCCGCAGCCACGCCACCCTAGCGGAAGCGCTCCGCCCACCATGCCAGGAGTTCCGCCGTGGCCTCCTCGGCGGTGACCGGGCCACGGTCTAGACGTCTCTCCAGAAGGAAGGAGTACGCCGCACCCACGTCGCGACCAGGGCCTATTCCGAGGATCTCCATGATCTGGTTGCCATCCAGGTCGGGGCGAATCGAGTCGATCTCCTCTTGGGCGGCCAGCTCGTCGATCCTCCACTCAAGCTCTTCATAGGCTCTGCGCAAACGATCGGCTTTGGCGCGGATTCTAGTCGTACAGTCGGAGCGGGTCAGAATATGGAGCCTCTCCAATTCGGGGCCAGCATCACGGACATAGCGTCGTACTGCTGAATCTGTCCACTGGCCTTCACCGTACCCGTGGAAGCGCAGATGAAGAAAGATCAACTCGGCCACTGACTCGACAACATCTTTAGGGTACTTCAACTCGGTAAGACGTTTGCGAGCCATCTTCGCGCCCACCACATCGTGGTGATGGAAGCTCACCTTACCGCCGGACTCCAGACGCTTGGTCTTGGGTTTGCCGATATCATGGAGGAGAGCTGCCAGTCGATTCACGATGTCAGGGGAATGGTTGCGTGACTTCTCCAAGGCGATGGCTTGATCAAGGACTGTCAGGGAATGCTCATAGACATCCTTGTGATGGTGATGCTCATCAATCTCAAGCTTCATCGCAGCAAGTTCGGGCAGGAAAATATCCGACAAACCCGTTCTGACAAGGATATTCACACCAACCCTAGGAGTGTCACACAGAAGCAACTTGGAGAACTCATCACGAATCCTCTCCGCAGAGACGATTCTCAAACGCTCAGTCATGTTCATCATGGCAGCGATGATTTCTGGTACTGGCCTGAACGAAAAGCGTGCCGCAAAACGGGCGGCCCTCATCATGCGAAGAGGATCATCAGAGAAGGAGACTTCCGGGGTGGATGGGGTTCGCAGTACCCCCTCAGCAAGGTCAACCTGACCGCGATAGGGGTCTACGAAAGAGCCGTCCGCCAAGTTCACAGCCATAGCATTAATGGTGAAGTCCCGGCGAATCAGATCCTCATCAATACGATCTCCGAAGCGTACCATTGGTTTACGGGAACCCGGTTCATAGGCATCCGCACGGAAGGTGGTGATCTCCACCTTCCATTCCTCATCTTTGCTGCGCAGGATCGTACCAATGGTGCCGAAGTCCCGACCCATGTCCCACATAGGGCCACCAAGCCCCTTAAGGATGGACTCAATCTGATCAGGACGTGCTGAGGTTGTGAAATCCAAGTCATCGGATTTGATCCCCAGGATTGCGTCACGAACAGACCCACCCACGAGGTACAAGGAATGCCCTGCATCCACGAAAGCACGAGCAAGAGGCTCGGTGACTTTCCGAGCACAGTCAAGATTCATGGACACTATGGTCGGCTCTTTCTAGATCCGTCATCGTTGAACAGTATGGACTGTGCGGAGAGGGTGGCGTATGTCTGTTCCAGATCGTATCCCGAATGGAGGAGTTGTTTCCTGTAAAGGAAACAACTGCGTGAATGCATCTGGAATAGACATACTCCACCCTCTCCGCATCCACTTTTTGCTCTACCCATAGCACAGCATCCCAGATCACCACTACATGTTTCTGGACAAAAACTGCCTCAGTGGATGATTAGGCGGCGACAACCTCAACTGGCACGTGAGCGGTCACAGCATCATGGAGCTTAATGGCGATGGTGTGCGTTCCCACGGTCTTGATCGGCTTCACCACTGAGATGGAGCGCTTGTCAAGAGCCGGGCCACCAGCGGACTTCACAGCCTGAGCCAATCCAGCAGCAGTCACAGCACCGAAGAGGGTGCCCGATTCGCCAGCGCGAGCCTTGATCTTGATGGTCAGAGCTTCAAGACGTTCACGCAGTTCATTGGCATGATCGATACCGCGGACTTCGCGAGCGTCACGCGCCCTCTTGATCCCCTCGATCTGCTTCTCAGCCCCACGAGTCCACGCGATTGCGCGGCCCTGAGGGAGAAGGAAGTTGCGGCCATAGCCTGGGCGGACATCCACGATGTCGCCAGCAATGCCGAGCTTGTCGACAGCGGTCGTAAGAATGAGCTTCATTATGTCTTCTCCTTAGCGGCCCGAGGTTGCGTACGGCAGTAGGGCGACTTCGCGCGCATTCTTGACCGCCTGGGCGATCTTGCGCTGATCCTGGACTGTGAGCCCCGTCACGCGGCGAGAACGGATCTTGCCACGGTCGGAGATGAACTTACGCAGCAGCGTGATGTCCTTGTAGTCGACCTCCCCAATGTGAATGGTCTTCACTGGGATGATCTTCTTCTTCATGATTGGCTTACGTGCGGCCATTGTGGTGCTCCCTTTCTTGAGCCCGGCTTTGTACACCGGAATGTGCCTTGTACCTCCAAGGTGGGGGTACATGCCCTGGTGGGCAAAGACCCTAAGGTCAGAATGGTGGATCCTCAGACTGGGCAGCCGACCATGGGTCGCTTGCTGGAGCCTGTGGTTCCTGTGGGGCCTGTGACCATCCAGCAGAACCGGATTGGCCACCGCCTTGTGAAGGATTGCGGTTAACCTTGGCGGTCGCATACCTCAAGGCTGGGCCGATTTCGTCAACCTCAACCTCGAAAACTGTGCGACGTTCGCCTGACTGGGTCTCATAGGAGCGAGACTTGAGTCGGCCCTGAACGATGACCCTCATACCCTTAGTCAACGATTCGGCTACATTCTCTGCAACCTGACGCCACACCGAGCAGTTGAGGAACATAGCATCGCCGTCTTTCCATTCGTTCGTCACACGATCAAAGGTACGAGGCGTGGATGCCACTGTGAAATTGGCTACAGCTGCTCCCGAAGGGGTGAACCGTAGCTCGGGGTCGCCGGTGAGATTACCGACGATGGTGATGATTGTTTCGCCTGCCATAATGATCCTTTGATGATTTCAGTGAATCTACGATACTAAGAGCATCCGACACAAGTCACTTGGCTTCGGGACGGAAGACCTTGGCCCTCAGTACCTTTTCGTCGATGCTCAAACGGCGGTCAAGTTCCTTGATCACTGGTGGTTCGGCATCGAGGTTCACCACGACATAGACAGCTTCTGCCTTCTTCTTGATCTCGTACGCCAGACGACGACGGCCCATGATGTCGGTATTGGTGACGACTCCGCCAGCCTTAGTAACAGGCTTCAGATGGTTATCAATGACAGTCTGAACCTGACGATCATCAATCTCTGGATCGAGCAAGATCATAATTTCATAGCTACGCATAAGCGTGGTCTCCTTTGGACTATCGGCCACGAGGAGGTCCCGTAGCAGGAGAAAGCGTTTTTACGCCGACCGCACAGTCTACCCGCTTAGTACGAGAGTTGTCACCTCAGATAACCAAAAAAGCAGGACGTGGATTAGGTACTTGATGTCGATGGGTGAGACTCCGGCAACATATGGAGCGCACGATCTCTCAGGCAGACCTATCCCCCTGACACGAAAACGTGCCAAAAACGAACCAGGCCTCACCTGACACACTAGCCCCCAATCCCCTCGGACTTCCGGCAAAGACCACCAAGATAAACCTCATTTTCAATGAATGGCAGAGGGTTCTTCTTTGCCAAAGTCCGATCCGAATCCTCGGCGTTCCCCACGCTCCAAAGCCTTCTTGGAATGGGAGATGATCCCCAAGATAAGCAGGGTACCCACTGCGACGAAAGCAACCACGAGGAAGAGGATTTCAACGAGCACCATGTGTTCCCCACCGAGTGCGACTGCATCGGATGGCCCAAAGGTACTCATGATCGCATCAGGCTTATTTTTGGCAGTATCGGTCTGAATTGCCGATGGGGTGGATGTACTTGTGGTCTCTTCAGTGGGTTCCTCAGTCGGGGCTGGTGGCGGGGTTTGGATGGTCCCCGAAACCTTCGCATTGCTGCCCTCGTACACGGAGTCTCCTGGGAATACAGCAGTGACAGAGAAGCTTGATGGGAACCCTTCTTCCTCAGGTATCGACATTGAGGACTCGAAGTACCCATCACCATTGGTGACAGCTATGGGATCAAGACCGCCGTACGTCGTTGTGAGGCTCACCATTGCTGACACAATGGGGCGTCCCCCACCCGCAACGAAACCACTGATCGTAACCACCCCGCCTGGTAGAACCTCTGTGGGTGAAATATCCATACTCATAGCGGTCTTTGTTTTCGCTGGTACGCCTACAATAACCGAGGCCGAACCTGAGGATGCCGCGTAAAGGGAATTTCCCCCCCAGGCTGCTTTGACCGTATAGGTGGCTGGCGCCGGACGAGGGAAACGGGCGGAGTAGGAACCGTCACCAGCGGTGACAGCAGTCGCCTGACCAACACTTCCTAGAGAGATTGTGAGCGAGATCGAGGATACACTTGCGCCTGCCAGAGTGTGTACAGAGCCAGTCACAACAACATGGGTGTCATCGGCGTTAGCACTGACAGAGATTGAAACCTGCTCAGGTTCAGCTGAAGCTTGGGGTACCGCAACCCAACTGAGTCCACAGACGGACGCCAGCAGGACTCCAACCATTACAAGGTGAGTCTTGAGGTTTTTCACACCTGCCTCCACAATGGATCCTCGTTTTTGACCGCAGGGACATCGCACCATAGTCAATCCCCGCGCTCCAGATACTTTTGGGTCATCAAATGCGTCCTCTCGGACGACGTGTAGGGACTATTGTACGCGAAACCACTAGAGTGAGTCTATGAGCACCAACAACGCCACTACAACACAGGCGTGGAAACACCTCGCTGACTTGGGTCGGAGCTTCAACCCGGACCTTCGCGCCTGGTTCACTACTGAAGCGAATCGGGTGGATTCCATGACCGTCACAGCAAATGACCTCTGCGTTGACCTGTCCAAGAATCTCGCAACCCCTGCGATTATGGCTGCCCTAGTGGATCTGGCCTCAGAAATGGACCTCCCCTACCACCGTGACGCCATGTTCTCGGGGGAGAAAATCAACGTCACTGAGAATCGCTCTGTCCTGCACACTGCCCTGCGCCGTCCCCGCAACGACTCCCTAGAGGTCGAGGGTACCAACGTGGTTGCTCACGTACATGAAGTACTCGACAAGGTCTACGCTTTCGCCCGACAGGTACGCTCCGGGAAATGGGTTGGCGCTTCCGGTAAGAGGATCACAACTATCGTCAACATCGGGATCGGTGGCTCCGATCTGGGTCCAGCCATGGTCTACGAAGCACTCAAACCCTATGTACAGCCCGGGTTGCAGTGCCGATTCGTCTCCAATATCGATCCCAGTGATCTCGCAGAGAAGACTGCTGACCTTGATCCCGAGAAAACCCTGTTCATCGTCGTATCCAAGACTTTCACCACCTTGGAGACCCTCACTAATGCTCGCCTGGCCCGCCAATGGCTCTGGGAGAGCCTGGAAGCCAAGGATGCCATCGGCTCCTCAGAGTCGAGTCGTGCTGGTGCAGTGGCCAAGCATTTCGTGGCAGTATCCACCGCACTCGACAAGGTTGAGGCCTTCGGGATCGACCCCGACAACGCTTTCGGTTTCTGGGATTGGGTTGGTGGCCGCTACTCGGTCGGCTCCGCAGTGGGTACGAGTCTGGCTGTCGCCTTCGGGCCTGAGGCTTTCGCGGAATTCCTGGATGGGATGTACGCCATCGACCGCCACTTCTGTACCGAACCTCTCAACAGGAACCTGCCTGTACTCATGGGGCTGTTGGGGGTGTGGTACCGCGACTTCCTTGATATGACAAGCCATGCTGTACTGCCCTATTCGCAGTATCTCCACCGATTCGCGGCCTATCTTCAGCAGTTGACCATGGAATCCAACGGCAAGAGGGTTCGCCTGGATGGTACCCCTGTTGAAACTGACACTGGGGAGATCTACTGGGGCGAGCCTGGGACGAATGGGCAACATGCGTTCTACCAGCTTCTCCACCAGGGTACCCAGATCGTACCCGCTGACTTCATCGCTGTCGCCACCCCCACCCACGGTCTCAAAGATGGTGGCGAAGATGTTCACGAACTCCTTCTTGCCAACTGTTTCGCCCAAACCAAGGCCCTAGCCTTCGGCAAGACAGAGGAAGAGGTACGAGCGGAGGGCACCGCCGAGGCCTTGGTACCCCACCGGGTTTTCCCTGGGAATCGTCCAACCACCACGATCATGGCGCCAGCATTGACCCCCTCAGTCATCGGGCAGTTGATTGCATTGTACGAGCACATCACCTTCGTTCAAGGAATCATTTGGGGCATCGACTCCTTCGATCAATGGGGAGTCGAACTCGGGAAGAAGCTGGCCTTGGAGATCGCCCCCGCCATCCGTGGGGATGCCCGTGCCTTAGCCGATCAGGATCCTTCCACTCAAGCACTCATTAGGTACTACCAAGCTCATCGTTCCTGATTCTCAAGTTCGTAGGGGGGGACATCTGTTGCGGACCGTATCCCCGAATGGAGGAGTTCGGGAGTGCTGTGGGAAGTTGTACATGTGGTCGGAAGTACACCGTTCGGAGGGGACGTCCCGGAACATAACTTCACAAAAATCCTGTGGTATTTGTTTCTGGAGGAGAGATGCCCATCTTCAATGCATCTCACCCTCATGTACGTTGGCTATGTTGGTACAATAGGCGTACACTGAATAGATGACATTGGCACACGATACTGGACAGCGCAAGGATGCTCGCTTGGCGATGAGGCTTACTCCTGACCAAGATACATTGATCAGAGACGCTGCTGCTGTTACGGGTCAATCCTTAACAGACTTCGTGACCACAGCGGCTATTGTGCAGGCTGAAAACACATTGGCGGATCGACGAGTTTTTCGTTTGGATGACAGTGCGTGGACTGAGTTTTTGGCGATTTTGGATCGACCTGCAGTACGGATAGAAGCACTGTCGACCCTCCTTGCTGAACCTGCTCCATGGGATAAGAACTCATGACCTGGTTAGCTCCGCGGCCAATTGATCCAGGCGATAATCTTTCCACTTTCACATCAGGTGAGGCATCACTCGACCAGTATCTTGTGGAACGAGCTTTATCAAATCATGTGGCTGGGGTTGCTCGTTGCTATGTCTGCATCGACAAGGATGATACCTCTGGCCTTGAATCTCTAGTGGGTTATTACACCTTGTCTGCTATAGCAGTTGAACACAGTCACCTAGCGGGGAGACTGCGCCGTAATGCTCCCAATCCCGTTCCAGCAGTCCTCCTTGGGCGACTGGCAGTAGACGAGAGAGCCCAGGCTACAGGTTTAGGTCGATTCCTTGTCCGTGATGCCATCCTGTCAACCATGGCTGCTGCCGACCGCATTGGCGTACGCATTCTCCTTGTCCACGCACTCAACAGTAATGCTACTAAATTTTACGAGACCTTAGGTTTTAGGCATTCACCTACAGATCCACTGCACCTATATCTCTCACTCGCAGACGCACGCGCATCCTACTAACCGTTGAAGTCGGCAGGGTCGGCACAGATCTTTCGGCCGGTGGCTAGGGAGTCTATGGCGGCGATGTCTTCATCGGCGAGTTCTATTTTTTGGACGTCCAGGTTCTCTTTGATCCTAGCGGGGGTGGCACTCTTGGGGAGGGGGATGTACCCCTTGGAGAGGTGCCAGGCTAGTACGACCTGGGCCTCGGTGGCATCCAAGTGGGAGGCAATGCCACTTAGTACCGGGCTGGTCAGGTACTTTCCGCGGCCTAGGGGGCAGTAGCACTCCGTGAGGATACCCTGGGCGGTATTGGCGGTGATGACCTCGGTATTGGGGAAGCTCGGGTGCGCTTCGACCTGGTTGATGCAAGGGGTGACACCTGATCCTTTGAGGGCGTCCAAATGTTCGGGGTTGAAGTTTGAGACACCGATGCTTCGCACCAACCCTTTTTCACGTAACTCAATAAGGGCATCCCATGCTTTCGCATAGAGGTTCACCTTGGGTGCTGGCCAATGGATCAGATAGAGGTCAACATAGTCGAGTTGCAGTTTGCGCAGGGAGGTTGTGAGCGCTCCCTGTGGATCATTCATGTCTGTGATCCACAGCTTCGTGGTAACAAAGATTTCTTCACGGGGAAGCCCGGACCTAGCGATCCCTTTGCCAACCCCGACCTCGTTCTCATAGATCATGGCCGTGTCGATGTGGCGGTACCCAGCCTCTAGGGCCTCACGTACCAAAGCCTCTGATTCAGCATCAGGGACCATCCATGTACCGTACCCAATCGAGGGGATCTCGTACCCATCATTCATTACGCTCAACAGATTAGACATTCATGTCTCCCTTCCACCCCCAGTCTACGCCGAGATACCGCCTCATAAACAGAACCAGGAAAACCGGCCACGTACAACTTCCGAAAAGCAGAAGAGCGTTGGAAACTGTCTTCAAATAGCGTAAGGACCCCCGAAGGGGCCCCTACGTTTCATTTTCTAGATCAAGATCAGTTGACCTTAGCCATCGCAAACGCAGCATCAGTCAACGCTTCAACAGGTGATAGTAGAACGGAACCACCAGTGGGAGCACTAACCTTGGCAACAGGCTTCTTGGCAGGAGCAACTGGATCCTTTCCAGGATCAACCGGGTCCTTCTCAGTCGCAACCCACATCGCGACCAAAGTCACATTCCCCGTAATCGTGAACGACTGACCGACGTTGTACCGAACCGAACCACCCTGAGACTCAACCAACCATCCATCAAAGGTATATCCATCACGAGTAAACATTGACCCCGGAACAACATAAGAGTCACCCGCAGACAACGGACCATCAGCAGTGATCTCAGACTCACTCACACCACCATTAGCATCAAAACCCACAAAGAACTCCGCAGGCCTATCTGGAACCTGTACCGTAAAATCAATACCGGTAATCTCTGTGACATTATCAGGAAAAGTGATATGCGGCACAGTGCCCCAGGTTTCGTCCCAGGTTTGCCAGTCTGACGCTGAGAAACTCACAGCAATACCTTGGTCTGCTTTTCCTGGCCCAGCATAAGCAGTTGAGACTGAGATGAGCTCACCTGAGGGGGATACAACCCCACCTGTTACAGACATCACATATTGGAAAGTGTCTGTCCGGTGCTCCTCGGGAATCATGGAAACATCAGGAGCCTTAATTCTGTACGTACCATCTTCATTCAGAGGTTCAGAAGTACTGCTATGGGGGAACGGTCCGCCATACCGATCAAAGTCCCAACTGATCACAATGCTAAGCGCAAACGGCTCATAACCTTCTGGCACATGTACAGTCCCAGAAATATAGCGATCCTCCGCTGCTTATACCGTTAATGCCCCTACTGAAACAAGTGACAATGCTAGTGCTCCCGCACATAAAAGAGATATAAACCGACGCATATATGTACCCCTCAAGTTTGCTTGAACCCCACCGTGAAGCTCCATGTACCGTGAATAATCTACTACCCCCCCCCCCAACGCAAATTGAATTGTTCCTGTTTATATGAACTCAATTATTTCGTGGTGATTTTATGCCTAAACCCACCGAACTTTGACACAGATCTACCCCCGACATTTATACGAAAAAATAAACGAGTGGCGTATCTGAATCCTACGACTAGCCTGTGCTGCGCGACAGTCGCAGTACGCAGGATGACAAAGTGTAAAGGTGCTGCCACACGAAAACTGAAAAGATATAGATACATGTAGAAGTAGGTCTACATTGGTAGTAGACTATCACTATGGTGATCCTTACGACTCGTGAATTGAAGCAGAATCCTGCTGCCGCGATTCGACGTGTACTAGAGACCTCTGAACCAGCCCAGATCACTGCCCATGGGAAGCCCACGGGGGTCATCATGGTGCCACAAACTCCGGTACGACGCATCTGGGTTTCAGGTCAAGCCCTCATTCAAGGTGTCGCACCGATACCCCCTGAGCACACCGAAAACTGGGAAGCTGAGTTGAATGCTAGTCGCGAAAACGACTTCGGGCGGGATTTTGACCAGCGATGATTCTTTTGGACACCAGCGTACTCATCTCGCCAATGTCAGACCTTGATCCTATTCAAGAGTATGCTGCCTCAATCCTGTCACGAGCCGAACTTGAATTCGGATTAGCTGTCTCTCATGGAAACCAAGCCAGTATACGTCGCCAGAGGTTAAGAGACTTGGATGGCTTGTTCTCATGGTTGCCTTTCACGGAACTCACCACACGAGCCTATGGTGTACTTGCACGAGCTCTCCACACTCACGCCCCAGCGCAAGCCCGCAGAATCGACACATATATTGCCGCACATGCCCTCGAGCTAGGAGTGCCCCTTCTTACTGGCAACCCCAAAGACTTCCAACACTTGGCTCATCTCGTTGAAGTCCTTCCCCACACCCCAGAATAATTCTGCGTGAGAAAAGTCGTAGCCAGGATGGAAGAAATCGTACACAGGCAACTGAAGGATGAGGACCTAACGCTTATAAGAAATCCAAGGTCGAGGCAGGGGCTGAGGGTTGGCGAGTACCCAGGACACAGCTAGTTGGGAGAGGGGATCAAGATGGGCTTCGTCCCCTGTACCTTTGCGGGTGGCTTGTACACATTGTCGGGCTAGGGCCAGCTGTTCAGGGTTGCAGGGGTTTCCGCTTGCCAGGATGTCGAGGAGGGTGTCCTGCATAGCCTGGTAATCACCGTCCCAGTTGACTCCACCATTGCCGAGGATCTCGTACCCTAACCGGCCGGAGATGCGGATGGCCTCCCCTTGGGCGGTTTCGGTGGGGCCGATCATGGGAACCAGCAAATCCCACAGTTCGGCGTGCTGCTTGCGCCATTCTGTGGAGACGACTGTGATCGGGGATACGCCGTCGTGTTTGCGGATAGGCGGTACTGGTGGAAGGTCGAAGAGTTCGTACAACCGCAGTACGGCGGGTTCGTACTTGGCGAATTGTTCGCAACTGTAGCAGGGGATCTCGGAGGTGTGGTTGCTCAACTCGACCCGCTGAGTTTCCAACTCTCGACCGTGACAGCGGACGGCTTTGCGGATCTCATCGGTGAGCGTAAAGACTGGTGTGGGGCGGGCGAAGAGCCCCTTGATTCCTGTGGGTTTGGGCTTGGTGAGCAAGGCGAGGTACTCGATCTTGGGGAGTGCTTCCTCGAAAGAGCGATCATCGCAACTCCACACGGCAGTATCCATGGCATTGCGGTCACAATAGGTGGTTATTAGGTTGGCTCCGGCTTCAACGAGTTCTGTGAGGGCGGTCAGTGTTCCCCCTCGACCAGCGGCAGTGATGAGAGGAGTTTTGTACTGGTACCCAGGTGAATGATTAATGCCTTCGACGCTCGCTCCCAGATCTAGGAGGATTTGGATGCTGGCCGCACCCTGGTCGATGCGGGTTGTGAGTGGGGTATAGATATCTTTACCGAAGCCATCAACATCAAGTCCTTGGGCAACCAGCCATCGTGAAAGCTCATCAGGGCATGTGGCGAAAGACAGGGCCGTACCTTTATGGTATCCCCCATAGGCGTCCAGGGAGGTCTTGTCGAAGACTGCTACGAGTTCCTCGAAACTCGCGGTCGCGAGCATCTGTTCGAAATCATCAGGCAGAGTTTTTCTTCGTGAAGCCATAGAACTAGGGTACAGGGTTAAACACCCAATTCTTCAGGTCGATTCACCGTATATATGGCGTAATCCATTCGCCGGTTGCTCTTCTCAACCTGGACGAGGCGTTCGGTGGCGTTCTCGTCGATGCTGGTCAGGTCGAACCAAAACTCTTTGGAGGGACCCTGGGACCAGATGGCCATCTTGCCTCCAGGATTGAGGTGGGCGAGGGCTGCTCGGATTCCTTCGGGAGTGTACAGTCGAGCGTTCTCCTCGTGAATGAGGTACTCGGGGCCATTATCGATGTCGAGGCAGATTCCATCCCAGGGGCCGAAGAGGCCCGGAATGGTGGGCTGCCCAGCTAGGAGAGTGGCTACATCTCCGTGCCGTAGGGATGCTCGCGGGTCTGAGGCGACCTTCCCAAGGGTTTCTGTGAGTCCCTCCTGTGCCCATTCGATCAGTGGGGTAGACAGTTCAACGACATCAATCTGGGTGGCACCGACTTCGAGAAGATGGGCTGCGGTGAATCCTAAACCCAGGCCTCCTACAAGCACATGACCGGGGTTTGGACCTAGGGCTTCAGCAAGGACGATCTCGGACATCGCACGCGTGGAGTCCATAGCGAAGGCACCATTAATGATGAGCTCGTCGGATGAGAAGTTCCCCTGAATTCTTCGGCGCAAAGCGATCTCGTACCCATCCGCTTCGCTGCGGGCGAGAGTGATCGTTTCTTCATGCATCTATCTATGATCCTCTATGCTAGCCAGTGCGTCAATCCTGATTCGCAGCCTTGAGTACAGCGCGAGCCTCACTGAGGTAACGTTCACACAGCGTGGAAAGGTATTCTCCACGTTTGAAGAGTTCCATGGATTCGGCCAAAGATTCACCTCCAGACTCCAATCGGTTTACCACCGTGATCAACTCATCGCGCGCCTGTTCATAAGTGAGTTGGGTTTCATTGGCCTGTTCACTGGATTCATCACCGTTCTTCGATTTCTTCTGTGTTTCACTCATGATTCTCCTTATATGGGGTGTTTGTGGAGGATTTGGTTCTCGAACCCGTGGATTCGGCTCCATTGGATTCATCTGCTGTCGAACCCGATAAGTCTTTGTTGGTCACCTTCACGGTAATCCGCCCATCACTGAGGTGGGCAGTGATCTCGGAGCCGATGACTGCGGATTCGGTTGTTGAAATATTGTGTCCATCCGAGTCGATGAGGATTGAGTACCCCCTCGCCAGGACGGATTGTGGCCCAAGCGAGCCTACGAGCGCAGTGTACCTACTGATTGAGGACTCTTCGCGATCCAGGTGTAGTGATGTTGCCTGTCGAAGGTGGTTGCGGAGGGTTTCAATCTGTTGGGTGTACACATCGAAGCGCGAAAGGGGATCACGAAGGACGGGTCTCAATCGCCACTGTTCAAGGTTGGTTGCTTGATTGATGAGCAGTGCGTTCACACTGGATCTTAAATGCTCGCGCATTCGTCGTACCCGTTCGAGTTCCTCTCCAGCATCAGGCACGATCCTCTTGGCGGCATCTGTGGGGGTTGAGGCTCTCAGATCGGCAACCAGGTCAAGTATGGGGGTGTCCACCTCATGACCGATCGCGGACACCACAGGGGTACGGGCGTTGGCCACCGCTCGTACTAATGCTTCATCAGAGAAGGGAAGAAGGTCCTCGACAGACCCACCACCACGAGCGATTACGATGACATCGATACTCGGATCCTTGTCGAAGTCCGCGACAGCAGTCAAAATTTGGGCAGCCGATGAGGGACCTTGCATGAGACAGTGACGGGTCAGGATTCGAGCTGCCGGCCAACGCCTTTCAACGTTGACGACCACATCCTTCTCGGCGGCGGTGTCCTTTCCCGTGATAAGCCCGATCCCCTTTGGAAGGTAGGGTAATGTGCGTTTCAGAGCCGGGTTGAATAAACCCTCCGCTTGGAGGAGTCTCTTCAGATGTTCGATCTGGGCGAGAAGTTGACCCTCTCCTGTGGGTCTCAACGAGAAACACTCATAACTCAAGCGCCCAGATTTCAACCAGACAGTCGGTTTGAGTTGGGCCGTGACCGCCATGCCCGTGTTGACTGGGCCCGCAGCATCAAGTACTGCTGTTGACAGGGTAACCGAGACGGAAACCTCTTGGGTTGGATCACGAAGGGTGAGATAGTGGGTCACCCCCGTTTTCCGGCTGAGTTCGATGACTTGGGCAGACACCCAGATCATTCCGAGTCTGTCAACCCACCCTTTGACGGCCGAGGCGACCTCGCGCAAGGGTACGGGGTTTTCCACGCTGGATTGCATCGCCATCAGTGGGCCTTCCTGAGGTCAGGATGAACTGATTCAGTCACGACGAACACCGACAAGCACACCAACAGTTCCTATGAGCATGCAAACGAAGATTTTAGTAGCTATCATCCATTCATGTGAAGCGGCGGCGGAAAGAACTGCTGACACTCCGAAGAGACCAGCACTAATCAGAAGAAACAACCCAGATCTATTCACATTGACTCCTTAAACTGTCTTTTCATCCGATCATCTCCCGTTTCTCGTCATCCTCGATGATGCTGGACACCGAAGCTAGGGCACGGGCTCGGCCAATGGTTGCTGGGATCTCCTCGGCGCTGGATACCAATTCCTGGGCGGATAGTGAGCGCGTACCACTAGTAATAGGGATGAGTTCATTAAGTTCATCTTCGACGACTTTGAGTTCACGGAACCTCCTAGCACTCACGAAGATGCGACCCTCCAGGGAACCGATAGCGTCATTGTACGCCTTGACTGCTGTTTCTAATCCACCAGCTAGGCGATCAAAGTACCCACCCATGGTGGACAGTCGTGAGTACAACTGTTTGCCGATCTCGCAAACCTCTCTCGCCGATTCGGTCAACACTTCGTGGGTCCAGGAATAGTACGCAACCCTCAGCATTGTGATCAGAGTCGTTGGAGTGGCCAACATGACATTCAAGCCGGTCGCATAATCGATGAGATCCGGGGTCTGCTCCAAGGCGACCTGGAGGAGGGATTCGCTTGGAAGATAGAGGATCACAATGTCAGGAGTCGCAATGTCAGCACTCCAGTACTTCTTGGAGGCAAGCTTCTTCACGTGCTCCCTCATGGTCTTCGCGAACTGCGTGAGATGGGTCGCCCGCTCAACATCGCTCTCAGCAGATTCGGCTCGTAGGAAGGCATCCAAGGGAGTCTTGGAATCCACATAGATGAACTTGCCCCCAACGAGAATCACCTTCAAATCGGGGCGAATATCGTGGTTGTCGGTGGATGCAGATTCTTGGAGTACGAAGTCAACATGTTCAACCATCCCTGCTGCCTCAACCGTACGTCGCAACTGGAGTTCACCCCAGGATCCGCGCGCATTCGGTCTCTTCAAGGTTGCAGCAAGACTGGATGTCTCTTTGCGTAGTTGCTCCCCCGTCAAACGAACAGTTTGAACCTGCGCAGCAATCTGAGCAGTGATGGTAGCCCTCTCCTTCTCCATCTCCGTCAAACGGGTTTGGAGATGTTGCATGCTGGACTGCATTTCGGAGATCATCTTCTCCGTTTCAAGGCGGCGTTGATCAGCCTGAGCCTCGACCACCTTGTTCTGTTTATCAAGGGCCTCACTGGATAGGGCTTTGAAGGAGTTCGCCATGGCCTCATGATCAACACGAAGTTGCCCAGCCTGCTCTATGGCATTGTCCCTCTCCACCTCGACGGTCACCACCCGGGCAGTCTCAGCTGCCAGGAGAGCTTTGTACTCTGAAGCGAGAGCCTGGGCAGCCGAAGCCTCACCGCGCGCCTTCTCAATATCGGTCTCCGCACGCGCCAATTCCGCACGCGCTGACGCAGCCTCCGCGCGAGCATTGGCAGCCTCCCCACGAGCCAGCGAGATCTGATTCTCCTCGTGAGCAATGTCAGCCCGATCCTGTTCCGCGCGAAAAGCCCGACGCACAGACACCACGACGACGCTTCCCAGCACCCCAAGGATAAGCCCCCCAAAGAGAGCGAGTACCCAGATGAAATCGTTCATAGGAATAACTGTGCCAGTACCCCCCGACATTTTCACTCACCAACACTCGAACAAAGGTTCGATCTATAGTACGTATCTCTTGACACTCCAAGCGAAGGGATGTGGTACATGGTCAAGACATGTCAAGAGATATGTCCCCCGACACCCCAGACACCTAGCGACCAAACCGGCGTTCACGTTGGGTGAAGGCTCTGAGGGCTCGTAGAAAGTCGACTCGTCTAAAGTCGGGCCATAGGGCTTCGTGGAAATAGAATTCTGAGTGGGCGGACTGCCAGATGAGGAAGTCGGAGAGTCTCTGTTCGCCAGAGGTACGGATGATGAGGTCGGGATCAGGCTGACCAGCGGTGTACAAATGGTCGGAGATCATCTCAATTTCTAGGGTGTTTGCGAGGTCATCGAGGGTGGTACCTTTGCTGGCCTCTTGGGCTAGAAGGGAACGGAATGCGTCGCGGAGTTCCTGGCGTCCGGCGTAGGAGACGGCGACATTGATGTGCATCCCTGTGGAGTCTTTGGTACCTTCGCTGGCCTTGCGGAGAGCTTCGGCCATACCTTCTGGGAGGAGGTCTAAGGCGCCCACCAACTGTACCCTCCACTTGCCTTCGGCTGCGAGGGATTCGACTAGGGCGACGATCACGTCAAGCAGAGGCAGTACCTCTTCTTCCGGGCGATCAAGGTTGGAGGGGGAGAGTACCCACAAGGTGACGATCTGGATTCCGACCTCATCACACCATCGGGAGAACTCGGTCAGGCGGGATGCGCCAGCGTGGTACCCAGCTGTTAAGGTTTCCCCCGGCGCATTGAGCCGAGCCCATCGACGGTTCCCATCCGCCATGACGGCGACATGGTGCGGCAAGCGACTCCTGTCCAATTTGGACAACAGGTGCCTCTCGTAGGTCGTATAAAGCAACCCGGATGGACGGAGCCTATCCTGGATAGTTTCGATTGCATCGCCAATTCCCACGAGAGTACTCTACCCATGTTTTGGAGGTACCACCGGACTCGGCCACTGATGACTTCCCGTGAAACTATTCATGTTGTGGGGGTATCATGCCACCGATCTGACTCGCGCTACTAAAGATCTGGGCAGAACTTCACAAATCTTAGTTGTTTTGTACGCCCTTGAGGAGGTTTACGAAGTTTGGTCGCTTTTGAGATGGGTACGACCTGCCATCAACCCCCAGCCCTGATCATTCATTGAAGACCGGAATACGTCGAAACGCGTAAGCGCTGAGGTAACAGCATTCAGGGCCTTATTGGGGTTTTGGGGAAAACAAGATAAAGTAGGTTACTTACGGTAGCGTAACCTACCGTACCGTATCCTTAAGGAGCTCGTTTATGACTATGACGATGGAGCCCATGGAGGTTCTCGATCCTGAGATCACCGAGCCGATCCCCGGCAAGCCCAAACTGCGTGGATGGCTCCACGCGGGTACTGTACCCCTTCTGACAGCAGGAATCATCACGCTGATTTGCGTCGTTCCCGGTGGGGGCAACAAGGCTTCGCTGGCCATCTATCTTGGGTGCGCTGTACTACTCTTCGCGAACTCAGCGACCTACCACATCTTCCGCTGGGGTGAGACCACCAAGGCAGTACTCAGGCGCATCGATCACGCCAATATCTACCTCTTCGTTGCAGGTACCTACACTCCCCTATCGGTGATGTTGCTCGAAGGTACCTCCCGGGTCGTCATTCTCTCACTGATCTGGGGTCTCGCAGTTGCGGGCGTCCTTTTCAGGGTTCTATGGCTCTCGGCCCCACGCTGGCTCTACACCACGATGTACGTCATCATGGGGTGGGCCGCGATGTGGTGGCTGCCCGAATTCTGGGCTGGTGGTGGGCCCGCCATCGTGATCCTCATCCTCGCCGGTGGAGTCGTCTACTCCCTGGGCGCTGTAATTTACTCCCGGAAATGGCCCGACCCCTCGAAGAAATACTTCGGTTTTCACGAGGTCTTCCATGCATGTACAGTTGCCGCCGCCGCCTGCCATTGGGTGGCAGTACTCCTGACCGTTCTTCACGTTCGCGGACAACTACTCGGCTAATGCGTGTCAGGAGATACATCCTGACACCCCTGACGCCTTGGTACATTAGCGATTGAAGTACTTGGCGATCAGGGCCTCAGTGATGGGTACCATCTTAGATTCGTCGAGGATGTAAACCGGATCACAGAGTTGGGCTAGGTCCTCATAATTGTGGGAGGTTAACAGGATGGTCTTGCCTTCCACCTGGAGGGCACGGATGATCTCTTTGACGTCGTTGTAGGTTTTGTAATCCAGGGCGTTGAAGGGCTCGTCTAGGATGATGATTTCTTGATTTTCCATGATGGCTTGGGCTATGCCCAATTTCTGCTTCATCCCTAGGGAATAGTTATCGACCTTGACCCTGTTTTCGGGGTCCAGTCCGACCTTTCTCATAGCTTCACGGATTTGCTCATCGGTGATGACTCCCCTGATACTGGCCAGGAATTGGAGGTTCTTGAACCCTGAATAGATGCCGATAAACCCGGGTGAGTTAATGAAGACTCCCATGTTTTCGGGGAAGTCTGAGCCTTCGCCCAAGTGGACTCCGTCAACGGTGACAGTCCCCGTATCGGGTCTCACGAACCCGCATATGGCCTTGAAGAGTACCGATTTCCCGGACCCATTAGCGCCAACGAGACCCACCGTGGTACCTCGCTCAACCACGAGGGATACGTCCCGAAGTACAACCTGACCCGAATAGGCCTTTGATACGTGAGCAACTTCGATACATGGAGTCATAGCTCCTCCTAATTTCTCGGTAAGAGCTGGTACCCAGCCCTCGACAACCAACCTAAAAACACACCACTGGTGGTAACCAGGATCCCGATCACCATGGGTACTACCAGCCCATCCAAACCCCATTCGGGCAGATTCACTCGCGACAAACTCGCCAACCCGAAGGGGAGGTACCTCGACACCACTGGCACCATACATAACAGATTGACGCCAACGAGAACACCGAAGCCTGCAGTGATCTGGCCCGTCACACAGTAGATGACCATCATCGCGAGGAACTGTACGCTGATGTCTAGGACCCTCAACCCCGCCGAAATCCCCAGCAATCCCACTAAATTCCCATCCGGGGTAATCCCAGCAATCGCCATTCCGAGGCTGGGTACGACTATCAACATCGCCCCATAGACCACCAGAAGTACACCAGCAGAACTCAGTATCCCCTTCAGGATCACTGATCGTTTCTTCAACCGTACAGTCACATATATCGAGTGCGAGGTCGCCACCCTCTCAATGAACACAGCCAACAGATAGAGCGGTGCCCCATTCATGACCAGCATCTCAATGAAGCTGAGGACATGGAACCCACCCGTACCATGGCCAGCGAACAACCGCATGACCCACTGCTCGCCGGTCATTCCACCGCCACTTTGGGCGTACTTCCACCCCACCAGGATGCCTACCACCCCAGCCAGGATGAGTAGGTTTTTCACGGACACAAGTTCTCGGCAATAGTACGGTGTGAGTCCGCGAACCCTTCTTCTCGTGAACCCCACATGCTGCTGCCAATGTTTTCTGACTGTCCACGCAATCACAGCAATGAGAACAATACTCGTTGCTAGCGTGATCACCAATCGCGCCCATGACAGATTATGGTGAAGGATCACCAGATGGTTGACAAGGGTCAATGGCAACCCACGAATCACCTCAATCCTCATCCCAAGAAGGGAAAGGACAAAGACCCCGATGAGGACCCGTACTGCCCAGGATCGCGACAGGAAATGCCCCATCCACAGACAGATCATTCCCACTAACGCTAACCCGGCACACATGAATCCAACCACCGCGAGGAAGCACAACCCCGGTGAGGGAAACACCCCC
The DNA here is from genome assembly GCA_031256725.1 of Propionibacteriaceae bacterium. GTDB lineage: Bacteria > Actinomycetota > Actinomycetes > Propionibacteriales > Propionibacteriaceae > WQYJ01. The sequence goes on along the minus strand of JAIRQE010000025.1, from coordinate 8,222 downwards.
ATCAACGCTACGAATAACTCCTCAGTCACATCCTGGGTGAACCCCCATCCACCATCCAACGGCAAACCGATCCCCGTCACAGTGATACCGGCAAGTTGGATCAGCATAACCCACACAGTGATCACAACCAGGGACAACCACTTACTCCAGAAGTAGCGAGAATAGCTCCCGTACCGCGCGATGACCACGTGGGAGTCATCCTCCATCATGAAAAAGCAGATCAACAAGTACAGCGGAATAAGGAAGTACATCACGTAATAGTGGTCGGAGATCACTATCAGACAATGCTGAATGAAGGACTGGTGAGTCCCCACGCGTGTACTGAGGCTAAAGATCACGCACACGACGAATAGGCCAGCCAGTGAACCCCTAACCCCACCCGCAAGGTACCTCTGCAGAGTCATCTCACACCTCGTAGACCCTGAGTCGGCGAATCTTGGCGAAGTAGAACCACAGCAACCCCGTAAAAAGGATGAGCACCCCAGGCCCCACCAGAGTCGACCACCATATGATGGCATCCTCGCTCAGGACGGTCGGTTCAAAGGATGTGATGAGCCTGTACTGCGGGATCCTCAGGATTGCCCAGATAAAGTTTTCCAGGATTGAGTACACAAAAGGCCCAGTCAACACGATGAAAATATTCTTCACGTACATTGACAATAGGAATCCGAGACCCATAACCAGAGCCCCGATCACACCCTTCCAGGCTGACAAGGCCAGGGCATACCCAAGAGGATTGTCGATAAATAGATTTAGATAGATATGGCTAAATGGGGTCGTACCTTCCGGTCTGATCATGGGAAGAATCGGAGCCTTAACGTACAAGGCCACAACAGCAGACAGAACATAGGGAATGAACAGGATCACGAATGCACAGACCGCCGCCACCACGAGCTTTGCAGTGAGGTACCTCCACTGAGAGACCCGTGGAAGGGTGTACATCAGGAAGCGATCCTTGCGCTCATAGTAGAGGGTCCAGCACACTGGTCCCACGACGAATAGAGGGAAGAGGAAGTCGAGGATCTCTCGCCCAACCTCCCAGGCTTCCAGGTCATAATCCAAGGAATACCCCTTGTAGAGAGTCAAGGTCAGAAGGCACGTAACGACAGTGAGAATCCCCACCGTGATGACGACCGGAAGAAAGACCTTCCGAAACTCCGATGTCAGCATGTGTACCATGACACCCCCTTTCTGTGATTATGTGATTAGTTGTAAATCACGGCGCCAGGGGACGTATCTCTTGACACATTTTCAGATCTAAGGATTCTTCGAATGAGGGGAGATGATACGGTCAAGAGATACGTCCCCTGACACCCCTGAACACCGCCCCCCTGTCTGACATTTAGGCCACCCTTGTACCCTTGGCCAGTTTGGCGTAGGGGATCTTGAGTCGCGTTACCGCTACTGCGAAGAAGATCCCTCCGAGGATGAGGTTCATTCCCAGACCCCAAGGCCACACAGGATAATCGTCGCTTGGTGGACGCGGTGCCACAGGTGATGGAGGTACATTGACGGGTACTCCATCATGGGTCACCACCCGGGTTGTGCCGTCGGGTAGATACTCAACCCAGAGGGCTGGATTCCACCCATAGAGATCAACGCAGCTATCGCGTTCGAGTGCTGGTGGACGACTCAGTTCACGTACCGTTTGACGAATCTTAGATAAGAGGTCTTCGTTACTACCCTGCCTGGCTTTTTCGGAGAGGGGAGAGGCATCGGCAACGATGATGAAGGGGTTGGGCACCAACATCCACCACACTCGGTCCATCCGAGTCACAGTGTATATCTCAGTATTCCATTGGCACTGATCAACAGGGGGTAGTGGAGCATTTGACCCATCCGCATTGGGGTTTTTTTCCCAGAAATCATTGGTCTTCTCATAGAACTGGTCCCATTGCTCTTGGGAAAGCCCCCAGACTCTGACTGTAGTTGCTTCCTCAATGAAGGGTGTGCACATTGCCATGATCATGGGAGAAATGATGGCCAGGATTACAGTGGACACATAGGTCATGACCGTTGAGGCTGCTGCCCGGGTAAAGACACTTGACCATCCCAACCCAATGGCGCATACGACAGCAATCAGCAAGAAGATCACAATGAAACACACAATCACCTGAAGTACCGAGATGCTACCCAAAACCATGGACACGACGATGAAAGGCAGAGCCACAACCAGGAAGGTTGCCGCGGTAAGCCATGCTGCTATCAGCTTTCCACCCACGATCTCAACCGCAGACAAGCGTGTGGCTTGAAGTGTGGCCATGATGCCGAGCCCACGATCCCCATTGATGGAGGTGGCAGTGAACGCAGGTGCAACCACAAGCCCCATCCCAAGGATGAACATCACAATGATGGAGAATGCCATCGGGCCTGCTGGGGTGATGGTGAGATCCGCGATTTCGATCAAGTCACATTCCGTGACACCCTGTGAATCTATCAAGCAGATAGACTCCGTACCAAAGATCCGGTACATCGACCAGATCGTCAAAGCAGTGATGATCCCAATCAGGATGAACCATGCGACCAGGCCCCACATCCACCTTCGGGAGCGCAGACGCTGCTTGATTTCGAGGCTGACCATCGTTGTGAGGCCATGCCATGTGAGTGACCAGGTGTTCATCGTCTCTCCTCATTGAGTTGTAGATAGGTTTCCTCAAGACGTCCAGCCATGGGGGCGAGTGTGTGCAGAGGTACACCAGCACGTACTGCAGCGGTCACCAACTGGGCCGCGGATTCTGTACTGCCGAGGGAGATGAGAACTTCACCGCCTGGGGCTTCCCGCCACGGAATGTCGATGCTGGTCAGGAAGGTACGAAGGGCAGCAGGATCAAGTGCGGAAGCTCGCCAGCCTCGGGCCGTACCCTCAAATTCGTTGGCGTTGGCTTCAACTGTTCGGCCCTTGGAGAGGAAGACAGCGTGATCGGTGAACTCCTCCAGTTCGGAGAGTACATGGGATGAGATCAGGACGGTTTTCCCCTGCTCTGCAAGGCCGCGTACGATCTCACGAAGGTCGATGCGTGAACGTGGGTCAAGACCTGAGGCCGGCTCGTCCAGCAGGAGTACCTGCGGGTCATGGATGAGTGCCCGGGCCAGACCAAGGCGCTGCTTTTGCCCTCGGGAGAGTACCCGAGCTGGGCTGTGGGTGAACTCCCCCAAGAATAGTTGCTCCAAGAGCGCCTCGGCACGGAACATGGCTGAGGACTTCTTCAAGCCGTAGGCCATTCCGAACGTAGTGAGGATTTCGAGACAGGTCAATGCGTCCCAGGTACCGAAAGCATCTGGCATCCAGCCGATGACACTGCGTGCTTCAAGGTTGCGGGTGACCACATCTTTGCCCAAGATCTGCGCTTGGCCCGAGTCCGGTTTGAGCAGACCCGCCAGGATTAACAGCAGTGTGGTCTTTCCCGACCCATTAGGCCCGATGAGCGCTGTCACAGCGCCTTGAGGGGCTTCAAAGGTGACGCCGTCTACTGCGCGTACCTCTCCGAAAGCCCTGTGGAGGTCGTGGGCAAGGATACCGGGTGTGGCTTTCTCTGACAGACCTGATTTAGCGGGTACGTTACTTTCTTCACGTTCCACGAAATCCGGTTCAGGAGTCACAATGGGCTTGTCATCACTCATAGATCCACTATAGGAAATTCCCTAGGAATTCGTTATCCACCCCAAGGATGGTTTCTTTCTCCCCCTCAGGGATGAGTCTCGCGTCTGAGATGGATGTACCCCTCTCCCGTTCTAGATTCTCCACACAGTCAGGACTAGTAGTCGACATGCGGAGGGTGGGGTACATCTATCCCAAATCGTATCCCCGAACGGAGACGTTGTTTCTCACAGAAACAACGTCGTGAATGTGTTTGGGATAGATGTACCCCACCCTCCGTGTACCACCCATAATACAAAATCACTATTCTAGATCCTGCGACTAGCGCACAGGATGGCAGGAAACGACGAACCCGCACCAGTCAGACTGGTGCGGGTTCTATCGGGGTTAGGGGATATTTAGACTGTGACTTTCCTTCTGTAGATCACCAGGGCCACGAGGCCGTAGAGCAACAGGAACCCCAGGCCAGCGACCTGGACATTCTTCATGGATGAAAGTGCGATACCACCAGCCATGACGAGTGGTGCCAGGACGTTAACCTCTGAGTTTGAGATATTAGATATTGCCAACATGATCTCCCCGTCGGGTCCTATGAGGTAGTCCTCAATATCGGGGTCCCAGGCTAGACCTGTAGCAGAAATCGTGTTGACCACATCCTTACCGGTGTAGTACATCGGTTCGCCATGGTCAGGCACAGAACCAGGATCTATTCCCACCTTATATGCATTTGTATTCGTGACGTTCTTGGACTGCAAGGTATAAACTATTGATTCTCCTGGTTCCAGGGGCGGCCTATACATATTCTCATCAACTCCAGAAACCCATTCGGTGATACCAACGCCGTCTTTCGTGATTTCATCCTTGAGCTCAATGTCAACGAGCGGGACGTTCCCGGTATTGGTCACGATGATCATCCATGTGGCTGTTGAGCCTAGTTCGATGGTTGCTTCCTTCTTCCAGATGGTTCCGGCAGAGCTACTTGCAGTCTCTTCATAGGTTCCATCGGGAAGCATCTCTCCACGACCTGCCATCCAGTATAGAAGTTCAGGATCGGACTCAAGGCTCGGGACATCGCAGGCGACCTTGGGGTCACCCTTGTTGTCACAGACAAACTTGCTGACCTTGATCCGTGGTTGTGCCTGATAGATACCCGCATCAATCGTAGGATCGATCAAGGCAGCCTTGACCACGTAATCTCCACGAATCGAGGTATCTGTAGAATCCTTCATGTTGCTCAGACCGAGACCCAATGTCACAATCTCGGACAAACCTGTCGCAGGATTAGCATTGGAATCAGATTCTGTGTTGACGGCATACTGGCTCGTCCACATCCAGCCAGCGGGCTTTGTGAACAAGATCTGATAGTCGCCTGCGGTCAACTCATCGAAGACATAGTAACCGTTGGCATCGGTTTCGGTTTCGTCAATGATTTCCCCATCCTGGATGAGGTAGACCTTCTGTCCAACAAGAGGTGTCTCGCCATCCTGTTGCCCATTACGGTTATCGTCGTACCACATAAAGTCACCAATGGCGAAGAGGATCGTACTGATTTCTGCACTGGACTTATTGGACGTCACTGGTTTTTTAAACGTATCCTTTGCTGTCGCAATGGCCTCGTTGGTCACAATCGCACTATTCAGGGCATATTCGGGCTCACCATGATTGGATCCCGCCTGGGAAGCATCAAGGGTTCGATCCGGTACCTCAGTACGGGTGACATTCTTTGTTGTTCCTGTGAAAGCCGTCGACTCGCCAGGGACAAGGGTCACTGTGGTTGGGATATCCTTCCAGTCACCCGAGGTTCCGGCAACATCACTCGGTGTATCCTCGATAGAAATCTCATTCAAGTCAATGTTGCCTGTGTTTGAGACGACGATCAACCATTGAGCATCCTCACCATAGGCAACAGTGCCTTCCTTCTTCCATCCTGGTGTCGCTGTTTGCGACTGACCAGCTACTTCAGCGAAGGTACCATCGGCGTTCTCGCTGCCAACCCCACCGAGTTTGGACAATTCTGTCCCCGTCGGAAGTGCACAATCTGCGGAACCAGCAACACCGCCCTTATCACAGACGTACTTGGTCAACTTGATGTTCGGCTTCGGCATGGAGACCTCAGCAATATCTGTGTTAGAGCCAATGACACCCACGGCAGCACCGGTCTCACCCTTTTCAGGGTTTCCACGCAAACGGTCTCTGAGATCGTTGCCTTCAGGGTCGGTAAAGTCTTCCTCAAGAGTACCGTTGACGTTGATGCTGTTCCTCAGAGTTCCTTCAAGAGACTCAGTGATGTCTGACTCACAGACCAAAGATTTCACCTCATCGACAGCGAGAGTGCCGAAATCTAGGTCTTCGCAGGAGTTGGTTGTGGATTTGCCCTTGTCGGCTGAGTCGGTGTAACCCCAGTTGTCTTGAGCAGTGTGAACATCCTTCAACGGAGCGTTTCCTGTGTTCGTAACTGTAATCCTCCACTGGACAGTAGTGCTATCCGAAGGGATCACTGCTGATTCAACCCACTCGCCTGCGCTGTCTTGATCAGCGTCTTTCACAGGTGCGTCAGCGGAGTCGACTGCGCAGCCCGTACCCGTCGAGCAGACTTCCTTAGCCACCTCAATCTTCGGGTCAATCGCCCTGACGTGTACAGATGTACTGGCCGACTCTCCAGTGGGAGATTCGACTGGGCCACTCATGTACGCGTAGTCAAGATGCTTTCCTTGGAAGCTGAACCATACGGTTCGAGACTTATCAGCGCCGGCTGTTGTAGCTGGTTCGCCGAACTTACCTGCGGGTGGAAGGACGCTCTCAAGTGTGTACTCAAATACTCCAAGTCCTCTACACCAGCCACCGTAGTATGTTTCGCTATAGCCTTCTTCATCTTCATCTGGGGCACAATCACTGGGCCACCACTCGTTGTTAGGGCCAAAAGACAGGTTTTCATCTTGTATGACCGCAGTGAGTTCATCTCCTGAGTAGACATCCTCACGATTACCTTGGTATGTGGATATGTACTTCATCTTCGGCACGTAGTTGATGCCACCATTGTAATAAGCTACGCCAATCCTAAATGCGATGTCATCGCCAGCAAGAATGACTGGCGTATTGTCCACGCCACCAGGTCGAGCTGGAGGTTCTGGAACTACCGACATGGTAGCGCCCTTCCCTCCCCCTGGTGTGATCTCTTTCTTGATTCCCTCGATATCCGTGACATGGACTCTTTCGCCGTTCTCATTGGTGCCCATAGTACCCACGATGTACTTGTTGTCGCCCTTTTTCGGACCAGCAGCGGTTGGCGGTGCATCCTTCACCGATACAGGAACACTCTCTAGTTCAACTGCTTCAGCGGAAGGCCCCCTCCCAGACTGAAATCCTGTAAGTCCAACACCTGCTAACGCCAAAGCCAAGGCAGCCCCAACTGCTGCTCCTCGCTTGAAAAACTTCGTACCCATGGAGAACCTCCCACTCGTCTTCGAATCGCCTGTACCGACTCACCTTCCCACGGTCGATGAACCTACGTCAGGTATTAGTAACCCACAATAGTCCTTTTCATATCAACTTACAATATTCTTCTCATAATATGAGACGTCTCTTTGATACGTGATTGAGCGACCAGTACGGGAACACATCACTGACGCAGGCCGCTGCCTAAATCCTGCGACTCCGCTACACTCCGCGCAGGATCACAGGAAAAGCACAGTCCTCATATGACTCATTTTCTAGTCATATGAGTTATTTTCGGGTCACACAGTTGCATCTGCTTTCTGGGCCATTCTTGCGCAGATGACCTCCTCACGACAGGCTAGGACTAGGCGTCTGAGGGCTGGCAATCGGGAACCGAGTTCATCCAGCCATGCATCAGTCATCGCTAGTACGTCTATCTCGGGGTCGTTCACAGACCTCAGCGGGTACATCATCTGCACGATGTTCTTTGCCATTTCGTTGGTACGCGTAGTCCAGGTCTTCTCAATCTGAGCGAAATACTCGACAGCGAACTCGCGTAAAAGTACAGGATCCTTTACCTTCATGAAGGAAGCCAAGATATTGCGCTGGGTCGCATTCGTGACCGTTTCGTCGAGTACCCCGCGATCCCAGGCACGCTTCTTGGCCTCAAAGGTCGGGATCGCAGCCCGAGCACCCTCCGCGTTCTCCAATCCCGACAGGGTGTCATCGCGAGCTAGTTCAGCCCCGATCTCGGTCTCCCCACGACGTCCAGCAGCCACCAAATCGGTCAATAGCTGCCAACGTACGTCGGTATCCACGACCAACCCTGGTACCTCGAAGACCCCATTCAAGACCTCTTCGACAAACTCCCATTGGGTCGGATTGCATGCTAGACCCGCGAAAGCCAGGAAGTACTGTAGTTGCTGATCCGACCCCGGATCAGCCCCCATCGCAAGGGCCACAAGCTTGGCCGCTACATCATCGTGGGTTTGTGCGCGCATCCCTTCCGTGACATAGATGAGTACGCAGGTACGCATCCTCGCTAGCATCGACATCCGTGTCATTGATGAGGTCTCGTGAGTGATAGCATCCAACACCAAGTTGATGTAGGTACGTGCCGGAAGTTCGCCATCGCGTACGCTGTCCCACAGGGAACCCCAGACTAGAGCCCGTGTCAGCGGATCCTGGA
>JAIRQE010000017.1 GCA_031256725.1 Propionibacteriaceae bacterium | reverse complement strand
GTCAAACCAGGCCCTTACCTGACCCATCCGGGATCAGACTCACCACCTGATTTCGCGGGCAAAAACCATGTGATACACGGGTCATGTTTCGCGGGCAATTTGACATGATCGACTTCGGTTGAACAAGGGGTACATACCAAGGTTGGATACACTGATTGGCATGAGCGAGTACCACAGCCCAGAATCCGAGCCTCACAACCGGGATTCTTCTCAGGCATCGGACGATGTAGCTCATGATGAAGGATACGCAGATTCCACAGATCAGGAACCCCCGACACTAGGTCTGATCCCAGCTGTTCTCCCGGCCATTCTTGGCTTCCTGGGGATGTCTTTGTGCTTGTGGGCGGTACGGCCCCTGCGCGACGGAGTGCAGATCGAGGTGGCATCGGGGCTCCTGATCAGCGTCATCGTCGTGGTGGGGATCCTTGTACTCCTCGGGGTTCAAACAGACCGTTTTCTTGGCCTGGTCGGTCGTGGAACGGTACTGCCCATGCTCCTGGGGTTCCTCACCATGGGGTTGATTCTCACACCCATCAGTCTCTTCCAACAACCAGTCGCTGAACTCCCACCCTGGCCGGTCGCCGGAATAGGGGTTGCCCTGCTTATTGCCAGCATCATTGTTTACCTTAGACAGTGGGCGATCACCAAGCAGTGGGTACATCTGACCCTAGCCATCACCTACCCAGCAGCGACAGTACTCCTGCTAGCCATCACCTGGACTCGCTTTTAAGATCACGTACCGAAGTACTGACGAAACTTCGCCCAACTGCCCTAAATGACAAGGATTCGTTCACGGTAGCGGGGTTTCGACGCTTCACACCGGACGAAAAGCCTCCAAACTCCACTACCGTGACAATATTCAATAGAAATGGGGCCACGCGAGCGGAGTTTCGCTGAAGAATGTGCGATTCTTAAGTGAACGTAGTCGACCTAAATCCAGCCGTTTTCCCTAGCGATGATCAACGCTTGTACCCTGTTGGATGCACCCAACTTGGACATGATCGAGGAGACGTAGTTGTTGATAGTACCAGGGCTCAAATGCATGACCTTGGAGATCTCCGCAGTGGTACCCATCCTCGCAACCATTCTCAAAACGTCGGTTTCTCGATTTGTCAAGGGGGAATGATTCTCCCTACAGATCACTCGTGGATCTATGAGACGTTTGCCATCGTGTACCTGCTCTAGGGCGCCCACAATGTCAGCAAAAGAAAGTTCTTTGCTGAGGTAGGCCCAGGCCCCGTACTCATAGGCGCGACAACGGTACCCTTGAAGGTCGTTGGATGTCAGTAACACGCATCGGCAATGGGGTACAGAGGAACGCAACTGCTCGATCATGTGGAAACCCGAATCATTGGGTAACTGCATGTCGATCAGTGCAATATCAGGCTGGTGTACCCAAGCCAAGTTGATGGCTTCACGCACAGACGACGCAGTCGCCACAACAGTGAAGTCTTCTTGCATATTAAACATAGTCGCGAAGGCATCGCGTACTGCTGCATGGCTTTCGACAAGGAGTACAGAGATCATCTCTGCCTCCGATTCACGAAGCCAGCCTTCTGTCACGGAAGGTCCGTGCGTTGGGGTCACACCGACCCGACAACCGGTGGTTGCCATGATTCTCCCATCGCTGAGTTCAATCACTTGAATGAAGGAGTTCGGTGATGAACTCCTTCACCCCCCGGTGTACCGTGTCGCCACATCCTTGCAAGGATGCCCCCTTGCTTGCACGGTTCTGCCACATTACCTGAGCTTTTCAAGGAACCTTTCCCAATTCCTTGGTTTGATGGGGGCAGACAAACGGTGGGGGCTAAAGCACCCCACCGTTTGCGAAGCGACACTACGGCAAGCCGTAGGCCACCTGACCACCATCTGCTATCTTTGGGGGGAAGTATGACGGCAGATCGCGGTACGTATTGTGTACTGCTGCTTCCCCACGACAACACAGTCTTTCTCCTGCTTCCCCAGTGATTGTTGGCCATCAATCACTTATGCAACTATTCCAGCGCAACGTTTCCCCTAGTCCGACCAAAGTGCCGATAATCGTGAGAGAACTCACGTAGCAACCATTCTTCCTTGAGAGTCAGGGACGATTGTCAGGAGACGTATCTCTTGACATTTGATGAAGGAGTGGTACATGGTCAAGACGTGTCAAGAGATACGTCCTCTGACACTCCCTTGACACCCCCCGATAGGAATTGCAGTAATTAGCGGTAGGGGCGCTAGCCACCCCCACCGCCATTGACGACACGAGTGTCGCCAGACCGCGAGCCAGTCACCGTATTTTGGGGGAGGGGTGATGGCCAGCCCACGGTACATCCATGTGTAGTTCTGCAGTTGAGTTCTTAGTACTCAGTAACTGTGTGCCCATGATTACTGATCTATTCACGCCAGGAAAAGCAATCAGCGATATTCAGTGAAACTCTTGAGAAAACTCATAGACATCACGGTGCCTCTGGGCTGAACCTTGGGACATCACGGGATGACAACAAGTCCTCAGCCTTATGAGGGCATAGGACTTCAACTGTTTCTACGGAATATCCACGGATCACTCCCCCGTGACCATGATGAGCAGATGCCTACCCCAGCATTGCTCTTACACATGTACAACACATGCACAACTAGTGATGGTGCAGGTACAAACCCCGTTTGATCCTCACCATGATAAGGACTCCATGCTCCCCGCAAGGATGGTCCGTTACACCAGGAAGCCTACCTGCCACCTCATCTATTTTCAAGCAATGGTCCCTAAATGATCAAATACTGGGAGAAGAAGAAACTTGCATTTTATCCACGAAAATGTGCATTTCTATATAAGGGCGTAGACTCATCACCAGGATTCGGGGATTGGAGCAATGATGGAAGCCCATACTCACACGTGTACCACCCCTGACGGGCCTTTTAGTATCTTCACCACCACCAACGGAGTTCTCGCCTCCGGTTGGACGGAGAACCTAGACGAGTTGAAGTCACTGATCCACTCCACTTTATGCCCGACAGTGATCAGGCCTGATGAGTCCGCAATCCTGTCCTTGGCCCTGGATGCCGTTGCCGCCTATTACATGGGTGAGTTCGGGCTCCTTCGTAAGGTGCCTGTTCTTCAGCACGGAGGTACCTTCCAGCTCAGCGCTTGGCAAGCCTTACATGAGGTACAACCAGCCCAGCGCATTTCGTACACCCAACTCGCTGAGCGGGCGGGGAATCCTAGGGCTGTACGAGCAGCAGCCAGCGCATGTGCAAACAACGCAGTTGCATTGTTCGTACCCTGTCATCGTGTTCTCAGGGCAGACGGAAGCCTAGGAGGTTTCAGGTACGGCCTTGGAATCAAGCAAAGCCTTCTCGCGCGAGAATCCGCACGTGAGGATCTTGGGGATCACGCAGTGAGGAGCTAGGTTAGACCGGGCTACCTCCCCAAGTCCCTCAAACGACAGACCAGCCGTTATCGACTGGGAGGATCACACCATTGATGTACTTTGCACCATGGTCGTCAGCCAGGAAGCAGATTGCACGGGCAAGCAATTCGGGCTCAGCCATCTCAGGGGCAGTCGCAGCCATAATCGGACCCAAACGCTTCGCAGCCAACTCGGAGCGGAAATTGCCACCCACATTAGTCTTCACTGCACCAGGGGCAACCGCGTTACAGCGAATCCCAGCCTTGTCATAGAGGGCAGCGATGTGTTTGGTTAAACCGTTGACGGCATGCTTGGAGACTGTGTAGGCGACCCCTGCACAGGTACGCAAACTAGCTTCCGAGGATACATTGACGATAGCGCCAGAACCAGCCTGGAGCATGTGAGGGATCGTGGCTCGACACAGCCTCATCATGGCCGTGATATTGACACCCATGACACTCTCCCAGGTCTCATCATCAAGCTCAACGATGGGCAGGAATCCGTCCATGATCCCTGCATTGTTGACGAGGATATTGATCTTGAAGTCGGCCTTTTGTACGATGTGTGCGGCAGCCTCAGGACGGGTGATGTCGATAGCAATCGGGATGTAATTCTCGCCGAGGCGTTCCTGGGCTTCGGCAAGACGATCCTCCATGAGGTCGACGGCGAAGACACGCCCGCCGTCTTGGATGAGGATCTCGGCTGTGGCCAAGCCAATGCCTGATCCGGCACCAGTGACGACAGCTGTCTTTCCTTCAAATCGCATGCCATAATCTAATGAACGCGGTGTTGGGTCTACCATGGGAGTTCCTTTCAACTGTGGCCTCATTGGCGTGCTCGTCAGCGCGGGCCTACCGCAATTCTTGCCCACCATGGGCTCCCAGTTCAAGCACCTGTTCGGCTTTTGAGATAGTCACTGCTACACGCTTCGCACATCGACTTTGGCCCCAGGTGGCTTCCATCGAATCCGCATGTGTACGAAATCCATCCAGATCATTGTCTGAAAACGCGTCAGCATTCGGAAATGTCCGAGTGAGCACCTAGTCTTGTACTCATGGATGCGCAGCTTGAAGAACTTGATGGTGGGCCGGAATTCTTTGCTCAAGATGGTCCGAGTCTGTTTGCAGACCCGCCAGTGTCGAGCCCTGTCAGCACTGATGCTCCTTTGGCTTTGTACCGTCGCTATCGTCCGGAAGTCTTTGGCGAAGTTATTGGTCAAGAGCATGTGACGACTCCGTTGAAAAGAGCCCTTTCGAATAATCGCGTCACCCATGCGTACCTCTTCTCGGGGCCGAGGGGTTGCGGCAAGACCTCCTCAGCGCGAATCCTCGCCCGGTCGTTGAACTGTGAAAAGGGGCCAACCCCTGAACCCTGTGGGGTCTGCCACTCATGTACAGATCTTGCTCGCGGTGGTCCAGGCTCGATAGATGTTTTGGAGATCGACGCTGCAAGTCACGGTGGCGTTGATGATGCTCGCGACTTGCGAGAGCGCGCTTTCTATGCACCTGTACGATCCCGCTACCGTGTCTATATTGTTGATGAGGCCCATATGGTCACCTCAGCGGGGTTTAATGCTCTGCTGAAGTTGGTTGAGGAGCCTCCGCCCCATGTGAAGTTCATCTTTGCGACAACCGAGCCTGACAAGGTCATTGGTACGATCCGTTCCAGGACCCACCACTATCCGTTCCGTCTGATTCCTCCCAAGACGATGACCACCTTCCTCACCCAGATCTGCGAGGAGGAGGGCGTGAGTGTTGAGTCCGGTGTGATTCCAATGGTGGTACGAGCAGGATCTGGTTCTGTCCGAGATGCACTATCTGTTTTGGACCAACTCATAGGTGGTTCACCTGACTCTGGGGTTGGGTACGATCATGCAGCTGCCCTTCTCGGCTACACACCGGATTCCCTCTTGGATGGGGTGGTGGATGCCATCGCTGCTGGTGACTCTGCTGAGGTTTTCGCTAATGTAGATCGCGTCATCGAGGCGGGCCAGGACCCTCGTCGTTTCACTGAGGATCTTCTGACTCGGTTCCGTGACCTGGTGATCGTCGCTGCTGTCCCTGATGCTTTGTCGACTGGGCTCCTTGATGTACCCGATGACCAAGGGGAACGTTATCGTCACCAGGCCAAGGAAATCGGGATCGGTTCCCTGACGAGGGCTGCCGAGGTTTTGGCTGCTGGGCTCGTAGGCATGAGGGGTACGACCGCCCCCCGCTTGCAGTTGGAACTCATGTGTGCCCGGATTCTTTTGCCTGCAGCCGACGCTGGTGAACGTGGAATCATTGCCCGCTTGGAGAAGCTGGAAAAGGGCTTCACGCCAAGTGGACCTGTACGTGAGGCTCCTGTTCCACCTGAGCCTGCACCGCCAGTACGCTCTGTACCCCAGTCTTTGCGTGAGGCCAGTCAGCCAGCGGCGGACCCCCAGCCGCCCAAGGCTCCACCCAAGTCCGCTGAGCCCAAGTCCGCTGAGCCCAAGCCTGTTGTGGAGGATCCGCCATCCCCACCCAAACCTGCGACCCCACCCACGGATCTGTCCACTGAATGGATTCGTCAAGCCTGGCCGAGGATTCTTTCGCGAACCTCCGAGATCCGCCGCTATGTGTGGATGATCCTCAACCAGTACACCAAAGATCTTGAGATCCGGGAGAGGGTCCTGTGGGTAACCTTCACTGATGCGGGCCCACGGGATAACTTCAACCGCTCTGGTGGGGATGATTGCCTCGCACAGGCGATATCCACAGAGATGGGTGCGACGATCCAGATTCGAGCCCGGTTGGAGTCTGAAGCGATTCCCGATGAGGGTACAGCAATCCTGTCTTTGGCCACTAGTTCTGAAGGGGTACAACCCATGGCTGGGTCGGGCCACAAGGCTCCGGCATTGGCAGTGGTTCCGAATCCCCCGGATGCATCCGGTGACGCTCCCAGTGACGATGACGACATCGTTGAGAACCCCATTGATGAAGCATCTGAGTTAGTCATAGAGATGTTCGATGCTGAGTTGGTTTCCGAGGAATCGCGAAAGAAGAGTTAATGTACGACGGCCCCATCCAAGACCTCATTGCTGAACTGAGCCGCCTACCTGGAGTAGGACCCAAGAGTGCTCAACGCATCGCCTTCTTCCTGTTGGACTCCGAGATTGAGGACGTGAAATCCCTAGCCAACGCGATTATTCGGGCCAAGGAAACAGTAAAATTCTGTCAGACCTGTTTCAATGCAACCGAAGATGAGGTCTGCCGGATTTGTAGGGACTCGCGCCGGGATCGTACCAAGATCTGTGTGGTTGAGGAATCCAAGGATATTGTTGCCATTGAACGTACCCGAGAATTCCGAGGGGTCTACCACGTCCTTGGAGGATCCATCTCTCCCATCGACAACCGTGGCCCAGCCGACCTCCATATCCGCGAACTGGTTCATCGTCTGGAAGACGGTACAGTCACCGAAATCATCTTGGCGACCAACCCTAATACCGAGGGTGAGGTGACAGCGACCTATCTTGCTCGGTTGCTGGCCTCCCTGGATCTCCAGATTTCCCGTCTCGCCTCAGGGTTGCCAGTGGGAGGGGACCTCGAATATGCCGACGAGATTACTCTTGGGCGAGCCTTTGAAGGACGACGAGTCCTGAACTCCTAGTACGAGCATGTCGCAGGGACGAGGGTCAGTGGTGTCAGGGGGACGTATCTTCTGACGCCATCAGATTGACTAGGTCGACCTTAAGA
>JAIRQE010000021.1 GCA_031256725.1 Propionibacteriaceae bacterium | reverse complement strand
CCAGCAGCATCAGCCCGAGGAGCAACAAACCCCTGCCCCAACACCACCGTCGAAACAATCATCACAAACGTCGTCAACAAAGCCACAGGCTTCACAAACCCACGACGATTAGAGAAGCGAGAAGTCGAAACAGTACTTACAGATATCATTATACCTCCACGTTGCTAGGTACACTGTGTACACAAAGAAAGGCCCCTTAACAGTCAGACGATGACGGTCTACAAGGCAGAGAACATAGTTCTCCTAAGGCGCAATAATTCCACAAGGCACAATGGCGCGCAAGTATTGTCCTAGTGAAAGAGACAAAAAGGGGCACAGATGTGCCCTTGGCAACCGAAAATCAACACGAGAATCCAGGGTCCTGCAGAGTAAAAAAGCAGCTAAAAGGGGAAGGCTCCTCACAGTCCTCGCACGAATCTTAACTATTGTGTCTTCATGGAGCAATAGCATCGACCGAATTCTTCGGCATTTGAGACAGTACTGACAAGGGTGAAGACTGACAAGGGTGAAATGGTATTGCTTCAGTAGTGATACATTACATGGAAGCTACAAGCCTGATTAGGCTCGCCATTGGTGAGATATCCGGACAAGATAGGCCGTCCTCCTTATGGAGGGAGGTGAGGGGGTGTCTCTCGCCTCGGGTCGCGCTCATGTGAATTGGGGCGAGAGACATCATGAACACCAGGCAGAAACCACAAGGCTGTACAAATAGTGGGACCGCCCCCGGACGGTGAGGGCGGTTCTTGAGACTCAATTTATCAGGATCATAGAAGAAAAACTTTACGCCACGCCCAGAAACATGGACTGATAGGGAAAGTAAACCTGGCCTCGGAGAGACCGAGCGGTAGTTAGCATTATACGGGTTACCACTGGGAAGAAAGAAAAGAGGACCCGCGATAAATCGCAGGCCCTCTTCCGCGACAAGGTACTGGGAGGCGAACCTTGTCGGGGTCTTGAAAGACTCTATCTGTGGAGAATCCCCCACTCGCTCATTTGAAAGAGACCATTACAGCTTCATCAACTGAACTACTGAAATATTAGCACATCTCGACCACAAAGAGAACCAGGTTTCATCAACATTGTCTAAGTTTTTTTCCTATGGGACGAAGAGTTGTAATCCGGTTGGGTGTACACCCTGATTTGGTAGGGAAACAAGGCAGTCACTGATCAACCGCTCGTTGAGAGAGCCCTTCGGATCCAGAGAAAGCCAGGGTACGAGAACAAAGGCACGCCGAGCAGCGCGAGGGTGAGGAATCCGTAAGAAAGGGTCATCCCAGGTCTCACCGTGAATGGTGATCAAGTCAATATCGAGTGTTCTGGGGCCGTGAGGTACCTCGCGTGTACGCAAGCATAAGGACTCGATGTCAAGGGCCCTCGACATGAGGTCTTTGGCGGGCAGGATCGAGGTCACAATCAGAATCGCATTAAGGTAGTCGGGTTGTGGTACATCAGACTGGGGGTGGGTCTCAAAGACTTCAGAGACACGTACCTCGGTGATACCCGGAGTTGAGGCTAAAGCAGTGACGGCGTACTGGAGGTAGTCGAGCCTCGGTTCAATATTGGAACCCAAAGAGACAACAACCTCACGAGGATGAATCTCGTTTGCCGCGGTCGTTGTGATGATGACATCAGTGAAACCAACCTCAAGGGGGGCCTGGGGCTTATGGACACTCACTCGGAGGTAGTCGAAACCGAAGTGGGTGATCACAGTGTCGGCGATGGCGTATGTCAGGGTCTCAATGAGATCCACGGGAGTACCCTGAAGAAGATTGATGACCATTGACGTGACTTCCCCATAGTCAACCGTCTTGGCCAAGTCATCAGAATCGGCAGCCTGACCCATGTCCAGCCACCAGGTGAGATCCACAAGAAAAGGTTGACCGTCACGGCGTTCATGATCGAAGACCCCGTGGAAGGCCCAGGTCTCGATCCCGATGATCTCCATACGGTCAAGAAGGTTCATGCGAGTATCATCGTCCCCAGTCAATGCTGTTCTCATAGGTGTACTCCTGTCGTGGTGTCAGGGGACATATCTTGTGACACACCTTCAGATCTGAGTAGAAGGACCTCTTGCGTGGATTGGGGGTGGTGTGAGGAAGACCCTGAGATGAAGTTCGCCACCTGTACGGCTGCTTTCTGATCAGTGATCGTATGTACACGCACAGCCCAGGCCCGATGGGAGCCAAGGTGGGTGGTGAGTGCTACGGTTGCTGTATCGCGTTCCCAAGGCTCGGTTGGATGATCATAGGCTTCCGCCAGGAACCTCTTGCGGGAAACACCCCACAGGGTTCTGAAACCCAGTTCCGTGATGACATGAGGGTTGGACACCAACTCCCAGTTGTCGGCGTTCGTCTTGGCGAAACCAATACCCGGATCGAGGATGATGTGATCGGAAGGGATGCCGGCTTCACGGGCCGCCTTCACTCTGGTGGCTAGCTCGGCTGGTACCTCGGAAAGAATGTTGGTGTGGGTGGGCTTGTGGTCAAAGGGGGTACGCCAATGCTGGAGAACAATGGGAACCCCTGCTTGGGCAGCGACTGTGAGGATTGTGGGATCTGCTAGGCCGCCTGAGACATCGTTGATGAGGATTGCGCCTGCATCGACGGCAGCCTGGGCTACGCGAGAACGTACAGTATCTATAGAGACTGGGAGTCCAATATTCGCTAGCGCAGCGACCACGGGGATGACTCGGGCGAACTCCTCAGCCTCGGTGGTACGGGTCGCGCCGGGGCGGGTGGACTCCCCCCCAATGTCGATGATCTGGGCACCCTGCTCAGCCAGATTTATACCCTGGTCTATTGCGTGACGGATGATCAGATCACGATCCTTGCCATGTGAGTCTGCTTCCTTGGGACGTACGTTCGTGGGCGCACTAGTATGTAAGTTCACAAAACCTGGGGCATGTGGGATCGGCTGGGAAAAACTGTCCAGTTGTACCCCTGTTTCCCCCAGAAAACATGACACAACCGGAGTACTTGGGGAAGAACGGTCGGAAATGGTCTGGATTTGTGAAGTTTGGTCGTTAGGGGTGGATTCGGCGGCGAGGGTTGGGGTGTCGTTGGGGGTGGGGATGGAAGAAGCGTTGGGAGTGGAGAAAGAATCAGGGGTGACGTTGATGATCGCCATGAGTCTGGTGGGGGCTGGGTCCAGCAGGGTGGCAAGATCTGGCTTCATGGTTCGTGGGTGTTAGCGGCGCGGTGCGGCCATGATGAGGCTCATGGCTTCGGCTCTGGTCGTGGGGTTGTAGAGGGTACCACGCACAGCGGAGGTGACTGTACGTGAGCCGGGCTTGTGTACCCCCCGCATCGACATGCACAGATGTTCGGCCTCAATCACCACGATGACACCCGAAGGCTCCAACTCAGACATGAGTTCGTCAGCGATTTGGGTGGTCAGACGCTCCTGAACCTGGGGGCGTTTGGCGAACACATCAACCAGACGAGCTAACTTCGACAATCCAACAATCTGCTTGTTCTCACCAGGGATATAGCCGACATGGGCTAGACCTGTGAAAGGTACCAGGTGGTGTTCGCAGTAGCTCCACAACTCAATATCACGAACCAGGATCAATTCCTGATGATCGATATTGAAACGGGTACCAAGCACCTCAGCAGGATTCATCTGAAGACCAGCAAAAGCCTCCTCATAGGCCCGTGCCACACGGGCAGGGGTATCGCGCAGCCCTTCACGGTCAGGGTCCTCCCCCACTCCAATCAGGAGCTCACGTACAGCTGCTTCTACACGCTTGGCATCAAAAGACATTGTTTCTTCCTTCGAGTCTAGGTTGGAGTGTGTCAGAGGGACGTATCTCCTGGCACCCTTGTTCTTCCTCAAGACCTGGGTTGGGGTGGCGGCCAGTTGCTAGGGTCCTGGGGATCAATCCAGGTTCCTGGGCCAAGAGGGCCAAATCCCTGGGTTGGGTCAGGAACCCCATCGCTTGATCCCGGGATGAAAGGGTTCGTGGGATCTTGGTCGAACCTGGATTCTTCGGGTTGGGGATCTGGGGGTTGTACCGCCCATGAAGGTTGGGGTATTCCAAGAGTCGGGTCGGGCGTTGGGAACACTGGGAGGTGGAAGGACTCGTCTGGGAAAGGTACCGACCCCTGGGGTGGGGTCCAGAACTGCGGGGTATCCGCCTGAGGAGGTACCGGAGCAGAATCGGGATCGATTCCGGATTCTTCGACGGAACCTGTGCTGAGCGAAGTCGCAGTACCCAGAATGACGGGATCATTTCCGTGCGGAATGACGGGAGAATCACCATGATTCAGAATGAAGGGAGGCTCACCTTCACGCTGGATGGCAGGAGAGCCACTGGGTTTTTGAGGGTCATTGACCCCCATGTAATCCTGGGGGGTAGGAGGTACGGGCCACCCGGGGGGAGGCCATTGAGTCGGAGGAACTTGCTGGAGTTGGGCTTGTACCTGAGGTGGGATCTCCTGGGTAGGAGTCTCATCGTCCAAAACAGGCTCGGGTACATAGGGCTCAGGGATCGGAGGAATCAGCGAGGGCCGACGGGTATCAGAGCCAGTCCACGCAGGACGAGCGGGCCTCATCCTTAGATTCTTGAAGATGGCAGCAACCTGTTCCTTGTCCAAGGTTTCATGCTCAAGGAGTTGGCGTACCAATTCATCCAAGATATCACGGTTATCAACTAGGGCGTCGAAAGCCTCCTGATGTGCATTGTTGATGAGGGCGGCAACCTCGGCGTCAATCGTGGCCGCAGTCTGCGGAGACACAGTCGAACCCTGGGAAACCTCCATGCCAACGAAAGGTTCACGATCACCGGCACCGTAACGTACTGCACCCAGGGACTCGGTCATACCGTACTGGGTGACCATCGCACGCGCCAGCTTCGTGGCCTTCTCAATGTCATTACTAGCCCCAGTCGTGGGGTCATGGAAGATGAGCTCCTCGGCAGCCCTCCCACCCATGATGTAGGCCAGTTGGTCAAGGAGCTGACCGCGGGTCTGAGAATACTTATCCTGATCAGGCATGACCATTGTGTACCCGAGAGCCTTGCCGCGTGGAAGGATCGTGATCTTTTGTACAGGGTCATTGCCCGGCATCGCAGCTGCGACCAGAGCGTGACCACCCTCGTGATAGGCAGTGATGAGGATCTCCTTCGAGTTCATCACACGGGTACGCTTTTGAGGTCCCGCAATCACGCGGTCAATAGACTCATCCAAGACCGAATTCGTGATCAGGGACAGGTTGGTTCTCGCTGCGAGCAGTGCTGCCTCGTTGAGAACATTGGCCAGATCCGCGCCCGTAAAGCCAGGGGTACGACGGGCCACACCCTCAAGGTCAACATCCGCCTCCAAAGGTTTCCCAGTCGCGTGTACCTTCAAAATCTTGAAGCGGCCCTTAAGATCAGGGGCATCCACGGCAATCTGACGATCAAAACGGCCGGGGCGAAGAAGAGCCGGATCAAGAACATCAGGACGGTTCGTTGCAGCAATCAGGATCACACCGCCGTGAACATCGAAGCCATCCATCTCGACCAGAAGCTGGTTGAGAGTCTGCTCACGTTCATCGTGGCCACCACCCATGCCCGCTCCCCTGTGACGACCGACGGCATCAATCTCATCAATAAAGACGATCGCTGGAGCATTCGACTTCGCCTGATCGAAGAGGTCACGTACCCTTGAGGCACCCACACCGACAAACATCTCCACAAAATCGGAGCCAGAAATAGAATAGAAGGGTACGCCGGCTTCACCAGCAACAGCCCTAGCCAGGAGGGTTTTACCCGTTCCGGGAGGACCATAGAGGAGCACACCCTTGGGGATCTTCGCGCCCAAGGCCTTGAACTTGCCTGGATCCTCAAGGAACTCCTTGATCTCCTGGAGTTCCTCCACTGCTTCATCCACGCCAGCGACGTCAGCGAAAGTGGTTTTCGGGGTGTCCTTATTCGCCATCTTGGCTCGCGAACGACCGAAACTCATGGCACGACCACCTGCGCCGCCACCCATGGTACTCAGCATAAAGAAGACGAAGATACCCAGAATCAGGAAGAGAGGAAGCCAGGAAAGAAGGGTCTGTGCAATACCTGGAACAGCGTTGACACCATTCCACTTCTCGAGAGTCCTTTGGGCGGCGCGTTCATTGAGACGATCCACAAGAGAAGTCGGATCACCCACCCACGAAGCTTCAATCCTGGAATCATCGCTCTTCGTGATCTGGATCAACTGGGTGTTATCTGTAAGGATGACCTCCTTGAGGTACTCCCCACCCATGATGATTCCGATTGCTTGAGAGGTTGGTACCTCTTCGTACTTGGGTTCATTTTGGGTCACCCTGAAAATGCCTGCGGTGACAATGATGGCGATCAGGACCCAGAAAAAGGGACTCCTGAGGAGTGTCTTCAAGAATTTCATGTGTTGTTGATCCTTATGGACATGTGTTGTTGATCCTTATGGAGCTGTCACGAGTAGACCGACGGGGACAGAATCCCCAAACCTCGAAGGTTACGATATCTTCCAGCGTAGTCGAGTCCATAGCCCACAACGAAATCGCTTGGAATATCGAACCCGAGGTACTTCACTTCGACCTCATTACGTTGGGCCTCCGGTTTGCGGAACCCTGCACAGACCTCAATCGAAGCCGGATTTCGGGATTTCAGATTTTCAATGAGATACGCCAAAGTCAGGCCAGTATCAACAATATCCTCGACGATGAGCACATGGCGACCGACAACGGAGGTGTTCATATCTTTGAGGATGCGTACCACCCCTGACGAGGATACGCCCGACCCATAGGATGAGATCGCCATCCAATCCATCTCGCAATGGATACTCAAGGCACGACTCAAATCGGCCATAATCATGACAGCACCATTGAGAATCCCCACCATAAGCGGGTTCCTATCAGCATAATCCTGATCGATCCGGGCAGCGAGTTCCCTGATTCGCGTAGTGATTTGCTCCTCAGTAAAAAGTACGGCACTCAAGTCATCGGGGACATCATCCAAATTCACATACCGATTCTACCTTAGGATGAGGTACGGCTTTTCGTCGTTTGTGTATCAATGTCAGGATGTGTCAGAGGATGTGTGTGTCAGGAGACGTAGCTCTTGGCACATTATCAACCTCACCATCTGCTCCTCAGTGGCATCAGGAAATCCGAACACTAGACACCTCACATACATACTAGGCACCTCACATACATAAAGGTCTTGTGTTAAAAGATACGTCCCCTGACACACCGTCCTCCCGTCCCCTGACACATGGCCACCGCCCCCCGACATACCCAGGGATTGTGAATCATGGATTGCGGGTCCCTTTTGCTGATCATGGGGTCGCAGAAGCCTCCGCCGTACATAAGTTCTCACAATCGACCCCTTGGTGCGACCGCACTGGGATTGTGAACTTTGTACACCAAAAACTGCACTGAATGAGGTCAAACTTCTCAAACCATCCACCGAACCTGAGTACGAGGGTGATATTGCGAAGTTGGGGAGTATCAGCCCTGTCGTGAATCACCAGAACTTGAGTACAGGTGATGTGGCGAAGTTGTGCGTAGATCACATCTTGCTGAATGCCCTTTTGGCCAGAAATCACCAGTATGAGACCATGGAATCTGGGTCTGCCACAGTGCTGGCCTGGTACTCAAGCAAAAGGAGAAGACATGGCTGAACTCAAGGACCAGATCCGCGCAGACCTAGTGACCGCAATGAAGGCAAAGGATGCCTTTACCACAGGCGTACTGCGGATGATTGTCGCAGCGATCGCTAATGAAGAGGTCGCCGGAGATTCAGCCCGCGAACTCAGCAAAGATGAGGAACTGGTGGTCATCACCCGCGAGGCTCGCAAACGCCGCGAATCCGCCGAGGCCTATGCCGCCGGCAATCGTCCAGAGCTGGCTGACAAGGAAGAACGCGAAGCCGAACTGCTCGCACGCTATCTTCCTGCACCCCTGACTGAGGCAGAATTGGATTCCATTGTCGCCGAGGAGACTGCTGCTATTGAGGGTGCCTCCCTCAAACAAATGGGCATGATCATCAAGGCCGTCAACGCCCGAGTACAGGGCCGAGCTGATGGTGGTACCGTAGCTGCAAAAGTCAAAGCCCTCCTAGCCTGAGTGCCAGGAAACGCTTGCGAGGACGTATCTTTTGACACATGTACACCTCAGCATATGCGCATTGCTCCGCAATCCGCCCCCTTCGTCAGCCTGTTGGGCTCCCTCGGGCCTCACTACTCAAAGGGGCGCTTCGGGGTCTTCTCCTCACGTTCGAACCCTCTCGGGTCCGATTCCCAGGTAGGTTTCACAACCATTCATGAATGTGAGATAGTGATTCGTCATTACTGGAGCGAGTGACGGGAATCGAACCCGCACTGTCAGCTTGGGAAGCTGATGTTCTACCATTGAACTACACTCGCGTGGACAGCCACATGAGAGTATAGCAGGGGTTAGTGGGGTCTCCATTTCTTGCCGAACGGGTTTTCCTGATCAGCCAGATAGGCGTCCTGGAGTTGAACCGAATAGACGATGTCGGAGTTCATGGGAGTCGTGACGACTAGAAGGATTCCAGGGTACAACTGATTCCAGCGGGCGCGTACCTCTTCGGAGGTGAGGGCGAACTGATAGACGACCACCTCGGTACCGGTCTTGCGGGCCTCCGACAACTTCGACTCGATGGTTGCACTATGGTGTTCCTGCTCCCGCTCTGCAAAAGGCCTTGTCACGAAGGTGAGTGGAGTTTTCTCGTACACCCAGAAAGCATCATCGTAAGTGGTGGATACCGCTTCTGGAATCTCGTCGCCCTGAAACTCCAACCAGCGGGCGTACCACGAAAGGTGCGTACTCTCACTGAGGCCCCTTGGAGAACGAATTGCCTTGTCGGACAGGAGAAGGTAGGTATGGTGGGCCT
The DNA here is from genome assembly GCA_031256725.1 of Propionibacteriaceae bacterium. GTDB lineage: Bacteria > Actinomycetota > Actinomycetes > Propionibacteriales > Propionibacteriaceae > WQYJ01. The sequence continues at coordinate 231,181 of JAIRQE010000021.1, read as the reverse complement.
GCCCGGGTACGTCTGGTGCCGGGTCGTTCCATGTTGTGTCGACGTGATACCACTGGCCATCGACTTTGACCATGTTCCACGCGTGGTTGCCCTCCCCCTCCGGGGATTGGGTGACACCCGATACAGTGATGACTTCGAGACCAAACCTCCTTGCCAGAAGGGTGAACGCATCAGCATAGGCATCGCAGACTCCCCTGCCCTGGACCATGGCATGGTAGGTGGTGGACAGGCTCGTATCCGGGGTGAACCCATCAGATTCGAAGGTGTAGGCGACCGTGGTTGCGATAAAGTCGGAGATGGTGGCCACAATTTCGGCCTCGCTGGGGTTGCGAGGAAGACGGGTACGGATGGTCATGATGGCCTTAGCCACCGCATCGGCAAGCTCGCGATCATAGTCGCCAACATGGGCCGGATAGGTGATCTGAACCCGCGTCACCATCGAGTTGACTGTGTAATATAGCGCGCTGAACCCATCCCCGTAATCGAACTCGGGGTACTGTTTGATGAAGTCATGGATGTTTGGGACCTGATCCTCGTGGTACCGAAACTGGGTCAGATCGATTCGCTCCTCATGATTCTTGAGGGCGTTGTATAGGACCTCATCGATCGCAGTTTTGAGCGGCGGCGGGAAGTAGGGCATCGGGTCAACTGCTGCAGGAAGTGTCAGTTCGATGACAGGGAGTTCTGGGGGCTGGGTTGAGCACCCTGCCATAGAGAGTACGCACATCAACATCGCCGTCACAGCGGACGTGAGCTTGTGGTACTTGGGGTTGATGGGGTACTCCTCACTGGCTCTGGATTGGGTTTCTTATTATGCCAGTTCCGTACGACAAGACCACGACTGTACCGTTGTCAAAGAATCGCTATCCCCAGGATCCACCCAAGGGACGAGTGGAAATCCTTCTTTGGGCGCAAACGCCTACGCTTTTTCGGAATCAGGACTGGTTCGATTTAGTACCACGACAACCCACTCGGGTATGGTCAGGGAGGTACTGGAATCTGTTGGGTCACTCTCAAGAAGGAGGTCAACATCCATCATGCCTGGGTCCGATACGTGGGGAATCATTACAAAGGTCTTGGAGCGTATCTGGTCATCCTCGGAACGAATCGACAGGAGCAGAGACTCGGTTACCTCAATACCCAAGTGGGCGCTTGCATGGTCCGGCCATCCTCCTGGATAAGAAATGGTACACCCATCCTCTGGTATGGAAAGACGACCCTCAGGTACGTTGGTGATATCACCGCGTGGTACCCCGTGAAGCGTGACCACCAGGGATTTGACACCCTCACTGTGTACACCAATTGCACTGATGCGGATGCCACGCCCAGGCGTCAAGGTCACTGCAACAGAAAGGTGGCCCTCAGTTTCCTGTTGCCCCCTGTCCCATGCAAGACGAGACGATTCCAGAACATCCCGCCCATCTTCCTGAATCCGCGAAAGATGATCTGGATGCATCGCGTACACATTCTCGTACGTATGAAGTCTGACACTAATCTCCCCCAAGATTGTCTGATGCCGGGGATAAGACCATTGGGTACTTGAATCCATCATGGAAGTCTCTTTCATCGCAGTCTGTTAACCATCCAACAATAACCTGCGAGACCAGTCTTTGGGTTCTTCGCCCCTTTTACGATGCTACATTTTATTTATTGGCTGACCTTAGGGTCCGATCTTCCAGTAGGCGAGGGCTTTTCCTCACCATTACTGTTTGTGGGTCCAGATGAGAGAATGCAGCCCCAAACCAAACAATATTTACATGCCCTTTACCTATTCTTGTGGTTTGAGTAAGGAACATATAGCGATCTTAATCCTTCTCTTTGTGACTGACCAGCGGGGATACGAGATTCGAATACGAGCGGGGTGGTTTCCTCGCTCCTTGCCAGAACTGAAAACACGCACCTGACAAGGTGCTGTAGATGAAGAGTGTATTCAGTTGCACCCGCTTGAGTATGCTTGTTATAGGTACATAGCGTAGCGATAACGTAGCGGAGCTGAGATTCACGCGAGAGATAAGAGTTATGCCAAGAGCAAGGAAACCGAGTGGCTACCGGTCCACGTGGGGCACGGTATGACGGCAAAAGTCGGGTAACTTCACGGCCTCATACCGGCATGGTGGCATTTCTGGGGTACAGCCGAGTGCGGAGTACTTCGCATCACGCAGCTTCCAGACTGAGGGTGCTGCTCGGGTCTGGTTGGAGAGGGAGCGTCGCCTGATCGAGACTGACCGGTGGAGCCCTCCTGCCGAGCGGGTGGAAGAAGCCCGGCAAGCCGAGCAAGCTCGCAAGGACGCTCCGACAATCGCAACCTTCGGTGCGGCGTATATCGAGACCAGGCGATCCGCCTGCATGGACGACTCATGGTCTCGGCGACGTACTGATCGAGGAACTGACCCGCCGCCAGGTTCGGGCATGGTGGCAGAGCCTGCCGGTCGTCGAGCGGGCTGCTTCGTGCCATCAGGCGTACGGCCTGTTGCGGGCGATCATGAACGCCGCCATCGATGTGAACCCGGCGAGGATCAAGGGCGCTGGTAAACCATCGAAGGAACGCAACAACGATCCACTGCCGGTGTTGTATGCCATCGCTGACGAGATGCCGCCATGGTTCCGTTTGGGCGTACTGCTGGCCGGGGTGCTGGGGTTGCGCTCAGGAGAGGTACGGGCGTTGCAACGCCAGGATTTCGATGATGATGTCCTACACATTCAGCACTCCATCAACAAGCGGGACTGGGATAACCCCATCGGTGGACTGAAGACCGAGCGGAGTAACAGGCGCCTGATCATTCCAAGTGCGTTAATGCCGGATGTGCGCGATCATCTTCTGAATCACACCCAGCTTGGCCCACATGGTTTGCTGTTCTGGTCAGCAGATGGCAAGCCGGTACGGTCAGCGGCATGGTTGAAAGCATTCAAGAAGGCCTGCCAACAGGTGGCTGATGCAACTGAGGACGAGAAGATTAAGCGATTACTCACTGATGATGGCGGTTACATTTTCCACGGTACCCGTGTCACCGGGCTAACGGCGATCTACCGTCATTCGGGCGGTAATCTGCGAGCTGTCATGGCGGTGGGTGGGCACACATCCGCCACGACGGCGTTACGCTACCAGAGGGCAGAGTTGGATTACCAGCGGGACTCTGATGGAGATTCAATCCCAAGAGATCGAAGAACAGGGGTTAGGTAAGTCGGAGGCAGGGCGGTGAGAGAAATGTCAGTGCCGATAGTTAGACTGAACAGCGTACCTGAGAACAAGGCGGAGGCGAGCGATGACCGAGCAACCCACGGGTGAGATTGTGCTGTACCAGCGCGATGGGCAACCGGCCATCGACGTGCATCTTGATGGGGAGACAATGTGGCTAAGCCAACAACAGCTGGCTGATCTGTTCCAGACCTCCCGCACCAACGTGGTGGAACACATCCAAAATATCTATGCCGAAGGTGAACTCAGCGAGGCGGCAACCTGTCGGGATTTCCGACAGGTTCGCACCGAAGGCTCACGACAGGTCTCGCGCGTCATGCCGTTTTACAACCTCGACCTCATTATCTCGCTCGGCTACCGGGTGCGCTCAAGCGTTGCCACGCAATTCCGCATCTGGGCGACGGAGCGGCTGAAAGAGTACCTAATCAAGGGCTTCACGATGGACGATGCCCGCCTGAAAAACCTCGGTGGTGGCTCGTACTGGAAAGAACTGCTCGACCGCATCCGCGACATCAGGTCATCGGAGAAGGTGCTGTACCGGCAAGTGCTCGACCTGTACGCGACCAGCGTCGATTACAATCCGCACAGCGAGGAGAGCGTCCAGTTCTTCCGCGTCGTTCAGAACAAGCTACACTTCGCCGCCCACGGCCAAACGGCTGCTGAGGTCATCGTGACTCGCGCTGATGCGGGGAAGCCGTTCATGGGGTTACTGTCATTCAGTGGAAGCCAGCCGACCAAGGCCGAAGTGGGCATCACCAAGAATTACCTCGACGAGGGCGAGTTGAAGCGGCTGAACACTCTGGTGTCGGCGTACTTCGATGCCGCCGAATTCCGCGCCCAGAACCATGAATTGACGTACATGCGTGACTGGCTCGCTCATCTGGACCGGCTCATCGTGGCAATGGAGGCCAAGACACTCGACGGGCCAGGTAGCGTCAGCCACCAACAAGCCGTGACCAAGGCCGAGAGTGAGTACGCCAAGTATCGGGCCAGGATCACCGTCGAACCATCTGATATCGAAGAGGCGTACTTGGAGGCGGTCAAGGGCCTTCAGCGGGAAGTCGAGGGTAAACAGTGATGGCACGGTCATGGGCCGGAGGTTCACGACTACTGGCAAATCCTCCAGTATTGAACCATCGGCGATTACCTCTGGCGCAAGCACTCGCATACTACCAGCTGATAAGGATTGACACATGACTGATGATGAGCTTGCTGATGTGGTCTTAAGCCTCATCAGCGACTGTCGCGAGGGCGGCTATTGGGACTTCAAGAAGCAGTGGCCCTTGGGCGCCGAACTGTTACACGACATCATCTGCATGGCGAACAACCTTGAGGATAGAGACGCCTACATCATCATAGGGGTCAATGAAGCCAATGGCTTCGCAGTTGTGGGAGTAGAGAATGACCAGGGCAGAAGGAACACCAACGACTTGACGAACTTCCTGCGCTACAAGAAGTTCCAGGGAGGAATGCGACCCACTGCGCTGGTTCAGACTTTCACCCTGGTTGGGCATCAGGTTGATGTTCTCATCGTCAAAAATACCTCCCATACGCTGTACCTTATTACGGAGGACTTCACTGAGGCGCCTGCTGGTGCCAGGCCGCGCACTGTTCGAGCGAATAGCATCTACACCCGGGTTCAGGATGCCAACACGCCCATTGACAAGACAGCAGACCTCACCTATCTACACCATCATCCTGATCGGGAAGGGTGCATCCTTAGCGGAAGCAGTAGGTGACAATATCGTCTTATGGATTGTCTGGTTCCTGTGCATGGGAAGTATTGTGGCCATAACCAAGAAAAAGAAGTCCGAGTGATCACTCACTAGTAAGTGACCACTGCACCATTCATAACGCCTGAGTTCACCAAGATTACTCATCCAACACCCGTATCATTGTCACCGAATACATGATAGCAAGAGCTTTGGATAACTCTCATTTCAACGACTCATCCTTGACTATCTCACCAAATTCGGCAGCGTAGAAGCGGAGAGCTAGTCGAACCAGATAGTCAAGACGAACTCATATGGAGGTGAGCAACAACTCTTAGGCGAGATCGTACTGTACCAACGAGACGGCCAACCATTGACGTGCGGCAAGCACATCGGTCGCGTATTCAGTGCCGACGAGCAGAGTGAGCAAACAGTTGTTCGGAAATTCCGAACAACTGCCGCCGATGGTAAGTCCTACCTGGTGTCCCAACCTAGACGTTCTAGATGTAAACCCTGTGAAACTGAGAGGCGCAGGGACAGCCGCGCCACTCGGTGGCCACTGCCCTTCGCTACCAGCGAGCCGAACTAGAGTACCAGCAAGCCATCATGGAAGCCCAGGCAGAAGAAATCAGGGAACAAGTGCTGGGCAAGATTAAGGAAGGATGAGAAAATGTCCGACCCAACCAGTAGTGTAATCAGGGTGAGCCACAGCGCATCCCAAAGAGAACTCCAGGAAACTCTTAACCGTCTTCTAGCCAGTCGGGAAGGTCCACTTGTCGAGTTCAAAGAAGCCAAGAGACAATTCGACGAAGACAAGTTAGGGCGCTACTTTACAGCCCTCGCCAATGAAGCAAACCTTGCTGGTCAAGAAGTAGCTTGGATTGTACTGGGCGTGGATAACTCCAGAACCATCGTAGGCACCGACTATTTGCGTGGAGAAAAGAACGAAAGAACCCTCCGCGATCACATAGAGCAAGGCACTCGACCGGGATCAGGCTTTCGTGGAATCCATGAACTGCTGACACATGGGCGGGTTCTGCTCCTAGAAGTACCTTCAGCACCCCGCGGAATTCCCATGTCATGGAAAGGTCACTATTACGCGCGTGATGGAGAAACCCTCGTGCCGTTGAGCCTTGATAAACAGGACACCATTCGCCGCCAAAAAATCGACAATGACTGGACGGCAGTGCCCGTGCCTGGTGCAACCATCAAGGATCTCGATGAGAAAGCCCTAGCTAAAGCTAGGAGCGAGTTTGCTGCTAAGCATCCTGAGGTTGCCGACGACATCGCCAACTGGGGCACGGAAGAGTTCCTCGAACGAGCCCGTCTCACCCGCGATGGCTGCATAACCCGAGCCACAATCCTTTTACTTGGCACATATGCTGCTGGAGGAAAACTCAACCCGCATATGGCCCAGATCACATGGCACCTAGTCGGCCAAGAAGAGGGCTACCATCACTTCACGACCCCCTTCTTGCTCAACACCACCAATCTCTACCAGCGCATACGCAACCTAGAAATCAAGCTGCTCAGACCAGCCACATTGATCGCGGAGACAGTCCACAAGTACGACCGATGGGTCGTCCTAGAGGCCATCCACAACGCCCTGGCTCACCAGGACTACACCAGCAGAGCACGCATCATCGTCACCGAGTACGTAGATCGTCTAGAAATAGTCAACCGTGGCTCATTCTTCGAAGGCCGACCAGAGGATTACGTGACCACAGATAAGGTGCCCGAAGACTACCGCAACCCATTCCTAGTCGAAGCCATGGCAAGCGTCGGAATGATCGAGACCATGGGTTTCGGCATCCGCAAAATGACAACCCTTCAACGCAATCGCTTCCTACCTCTTCCCGATTACGACCTATCCGATCCCACACATGTGAAGTTCAACCTATACGGACGAGTCGTGGATGAGGCATACACAACCGTGCTTATGGAACGAAGTGACCTTCCATTGGCTGACATACTGGCTTTAGATCGTGTGCAAAAAGGTCTACCAATCAATCGAGTAGACCGACAAAGGCTTCGGAGACAAGAACTGATCGAAGGACGCTCTCCGCAGTTATTTGTCTCAGCCAAAATAGCTCAACTAGCTGGATCACTAGCTAGCACTCAAACTAGAGCTCTCAGTGATACTTATTTCGAGAAGACCATTCTTACCTACCTATCCCAACACGGAAGCGCTTCACGTGCTGACCTGGAGTCTTTGCTATGGGACAAGTTTGGCGATGGGATCGATGACAAAGCGGCGAAGCTATCTAACCTGCTTACGAAAATGAGGCGACGAGGAAGAATCCGGAACGTTGGTTCCCATGCACAGGCAATCTGGAAAGCACTGTGACGTTTGCAGACGGTTCTGAATAGAATTCATCGACATCGTCCACGGAAATCTCCGTTTCCCCTTGTTAATGACCAATGAATCGTGTGACGTTTGCAGATCAGTTCCTAGCATTTTGATCGGAAAATCACTTCCAGTCTGCGTTTCTCCTTGTAAAGCACCCATCGAGACCAAGTCATTCGCAGATGGTTCAAACGGCATTGAGGTCCAGTCCATAGAAGTACTAGGCCATGTCATCTTTCTAGCGATATCACCTCAATTCTTTATGTGCCTTCTGGATCTGTCTCAAGCATAAATGCCTCTGGAATGATTGTCGGATAATGACTCACTAGATACTCTTTTGCATCTTCTAAACTGTGATCTGTTTGAAGATGCTCTTGGTAGTAATTCAAGCGTTGACGATTATCCTCGATTATTTCCGCCCAAGTCTTCACCCAAACCCTTATCTGCGAACCATACCCATCATCTAGGGGGAACTCCGATACAAGTCCAGGAGGTCGATTCGACTGTCTAGTCTGATTAACAATGGATGAATGAATTCTTGCGGTTACCAAGTAAAACTCCCAGAGAACCTGTACACCACCAAAATGTGAGTCTCTTGCTACTGCTTCCGCGTACGAATGAAGCTGAGTTAACTCTTCACTTTTTGCATCCACACTGGGAGCCTTCAACTCAACGACTAAGTGTCGGTTCCTTCCAGATTCACGAGTCGTTGCAGACAACAAAAGATCAACCCGGCCAAGAGAGCCATCCGCTCTACGAACACTGCCTGAAACAGGCTCCAAACCAAGAACATCCCTATGCCTATCGCGAACTGCCGTCAGACCCCGTTCACTGATCATTGAATTGAACTGTTCTCCGAACACCCACAATTCATGCTCTAGGATCTTATGAAGGTGGTCTCGCTCTCGAATCAGTTTGTTCGCCTCTGGGTCATCAATCATGAGTTCTAAACCCCTTAAGAAACGGAACCTGTCACTCACATTGGCCGTGGCTCTAATAATCCTAGAAAGACCGATATCTCCTAAAAGATATTCGAGCTGCTCACGCTCCTCGAGGCTAAGGTTCAGATACTGATCAAGGAGACTTGTAAGGTTATCAGGGCGTTTTTGAAGTGCTTCTTTCAGCAGGGTCAGTGTCATACGCTGTTGATTAGGAGAATTGGGAACGTTTGAATGCACTGCGGTTGCCACGACATCAAACATGGCTTGTTCGACTTGATCTTCAGGAGTCGCCGGTTCCGCATCATATGGATATGTCTTGTCCCGCTTCCATTGATCGACAATTTCGCGACGACGCTCTGCACGTCGGGAGCTGAAGTAGTCCTTGATGAAAGTGAGAGACATATCCAATAACACATGAAGTATTGATGGTTCGGTTTCGAGTTTTTCCAATAACCACTCGCCTCGATGCTCTGGCATATCCTCCCACATAATATAAGCGGCGTACGAAAAGTCACTAGCAGGGGACTTGTCTAGTTTTTCTAGAGGTATACCCGACTGATCCGCCAAGTACACGACCCTTCCACGATTGTCTTGCCACTCAATGATCCTAATCTCAGCCCGATGCTCGACACCCCCGAATTCCCATGCCAAGTCACTGACAAAATCTGATCTCATTACAGACTTCGGATCAATAGTTCTGCCTTCGTAAGAGATGCTCACACTAGGAAAAGAAAGCAAGTAGGCAGCAAACTCATTCGTCAGCTTCACCATCATTGCCTCCGCTTCCAGTTTTCCTAGTCGGTCACCATCCTGGGTGGTGAAATGAGTGCCAGATGCGCGCGAAGTCGTTGTTTTGTCTGAAATATCCACTACGAGCAGTTCACTACCACTTGCCTGAATGGTTGTTTCTTTCCAGATCTTGCCCGTGTCTTCAGCAATACTCACCCATTGAACATCCTGACCCAGGGCAAATGCCCTCAATCTGCCTTCTCCGTGTTTACCATGCAGAGGACGCCCCTCCTTTTTACTCACTGATCTTGGAGTCGATTTCCAGGATGGACCAACTGGCTTGAACTCCGATATGGCGGCTTCAGGAGTTATACCATGCCCATCATCTTTGATGGAGACTCCAGTGATACCACCTGCCTCATTTCTCTTGAGCGCGACAACTACTGCATGAGCATCGGCATCCAGGCAATTCCAAATGATCTCAAAAACGGCTTTTACTGGATCGTTTCGGTGCACAGAAGATCGTTCAACGTGTTCTGGCAAGAAATCGAGGTAGTACTTAGTCATTAGTTTTCCTCCTTCGGAGTGTCGGAAAGGCATCTTGCCACAGCCCCGTCTTCGTTGAATTCAAGGTTGGGTAGAGAATCCACAATCTCGACAGTTCGAATGCTCACAGTGACGATTCGGGTTAGGAGGTCGAGGATGTAGCGAGGTTGGTGGTGCTCGCGAGACCAGTCATTGGGGTCGTTCACTATTCCCGAAGGTTTGTCGATTTTTACTTGGTAGCGCTCTAGGATCCAGTCTAGGGCGCTTCGGGCTCCTAGCATGTACTCCTGGGCTTGAAGCGGAATGCCGGTCACTGTGATTCGGGGGTTACAGATCACGGTGGTTTTATCCTTGGTGGTGGACTTGCCACCGTAACGCATCTTGTCCACTCGGTACCAGTCATAGGGGTCGCCTTGGGGATCGTCACCCGTGACAATTAGGTTTGGGCACGGATCGACCTTTTCGTATCCGGTATGCAGATCGAATAGTTCTCGTCCAGCAGTCACGAAAACCTCGAAAGTTTTCAGATCGGCAACCATGGGAATGCGTGGGAGCATCTTTTTCAGATCTACAGCAAATGATTCACGATAGTCGGTGCTGTGGAGCAAACCATAAACGTGAAAGAAGATGTCATCCTTCGTAACCTGCATGCCATAGCGTTCTTGATAGCTGCGCAAAGTAGAATCTGTTATGTTGTCGACCTTTCGATATCCCCCTTTGGTGTCTTGCTCTTCAAAATGGAACGCCTCTTGTTTCGAGTCGGTGGGGATCGACTCATAGCGCCAACGAGCAAAGAACTGTCCTGTGTCAAGCAAGTGCAGATCGGGAAGACAAGTCGTGGCGAGAATCGCAAACTCGTAGTGTGATGATGCACCAGTCAAGGTGAATCCCATGTTGTCATGGGCTGGTGTAGGAAAAAACGATGGAATCCCGCCAAGTCGGTGGATCAAACCGGGTCCGCAATAAACCATCTGTCGGCAAAACGGACGATACTGAGCATCCATCCAATGTCCTTGTGCTATGTCAATTGCTCTTCCTTGAGCGAGCCAGGAATCCAGACTTGATGACCAACTTATCGCCCGTGGGTCTCTGTCAGCCAAGACCTTACGGTCGGATGGAGATGCATCCGAAAGGCGCGCGACTTCCTCGTTATACCTCTCGACCATCCGCTCCACGTTCATCTTCAGGGACGACAGCGACGAGTTGTACACCCAGGCATCACGATTACTACCAAGACCAAGACTGTGTTGCACGAAGACGGCTTTGAGTGATTGTTTATGGATCAGGGGAAGGTAAGTCTCAAAGAGCGCACTTCTCTGTAAAGTCCAGTCACCGTCAGGATTGGGATAGATGTCTTGCCAAGGAATATCTCCTAGATGAGTCTCTGAAAGCATCCGTAGTTTATGCCCCTTTACCATGTGGTCTTCAGTTTCGTAGTACCTGATCCTTTCCATAGAAGGAGCACCCTGTCTCTTTACAAGGAAGATGATTGCAACTCCAACCCTGACTCCAAAGACATTGCCACCTTCTCGTTTCGCTGCTTGTCCAGGATCTCTAGAATTACCGCGTAGGTTTAGCACGTAGATGTCGTCATACTCGTCGCATAACGTCAGGCGAAGTCCATCTGCACTGTTTGCATTCAGATAGCCATTGTTCGTAATAAGGGAGACTATTCCTGTCTGACCTAGCCGATCAGATGCCCAGCGCATTGCGCGAATATATGAGTCATAGGTTGTTCTCCCTGTCACCGCTTTGGATTGAGCAGCGTAGGTTGATTCTATTCTGGCATCCAAGGTCGAATACTTCAGGTTGGCGTTGTCATCATTTCCACTAGTTTGGCCGACACTGTAGGGCGGGTTGCCAAGGATCACACGAATGGGTAACTCCAATTGAGTAGAAGCTCGATCATTGTTGGCAACGAAGACTTGATTGTCCAGAGTGTCCCCAGTCTCGGTCATCTGGAAGGTGTCGGTTAGAACGATTCCAGGGAAGGGCTCATAATCGGGGCATGTACAACCTGCATTGCGGCAAACATCGTCGCGTTGAAGTTCCCTGAACGTGACCTCTATATTTGCGGCTGCGATATAGTACGCCAACAACAGGATCTCGTTGGCGTGCAACTCCTCCTCGTACTTTCGTACCAAGTCCTTGGGTTTGATGAGCCCAGATTCTAGGAGGCGCACGATAAAAGTACCAGTGCCAGTGAAGGGGTCGAGGATGTGTACACCCTTGTCACTGAGAGTTTGACCGAAGTGTTCTTGAAGGAGATCGTTCACCGCTCGGATAATGAAGTCAACGATCTCGACTGGGGTGTAGACGATACCCAAGGACTCAGCGGTTTTCTTGAAGGCTAGGCGGAAGAACTTTTCATAGAGTTCCATGAGTACTCGTTGTTTGCCTTGGGCGTTGTCGATGCCTTGGATTCGTTCTCGTACTGAGGTGTAGAACTTGTCTAGGGCCGCTGTCTCGGCCTCAAGGTTGCTTCCCTCTAAAGCATCCAGCATTCCCTGCATGACCTGGGCTACAGGGTTGTGGGCGGAGAAGGAGTAGTCCTCGAAGAGGGCATCAAAGACTGGCTTGGTGATCATGTGCTGGGAAAGCATCGAGATTGCTTGCTCGGTGTCAATCGAATCATTCAGGTTCGCTCTGAGTGCGCCGAGGAAACTCGTGAAGGCTGCTTGAATCTTCCAATCACCAGATTCCACAAGGGCTGTGAGGCGAGCGGTGTGGGCTTCGACGATATCAGCCACATCCTTGGCCCAATCTTCCCAGTACCTTCGAGAACCCACCTTGTCGACGATCTTGGCATAGATCGCATCACGCCATTCCTGCCAATCCATAGGAAGCATCGCTTGAAGATCAGGGGTGGCCGGATCGGTCTTCCTCTCCCCTGGTTCTGGCAGATCCACACCAATGACTCTGAGTTGAGCTGGCGGTTGGGAATTTAACTCGATCTGGTTAATCATCGCATTGAAGCGGGAATCATGGGCCCTCAAAGCCTGGAGAACTTTCCAGATCACAGAAAAGCGGTCATTACGGCGGAGGGCCTCATGAGGGGTCTCGCCTGCGGGGATACCTATGGGAAGGATGATGTATCCGTACTTCTTGCCTGGGGCTTGGCGCATGACCCTGCCCACCGCTTGTACGACATCGACTTCAGATTTGCGGGGGTTGAGGAAGATGACGGCATCCAGGGCTGGTACATCCACGCCTTCAGCTAGGCAGCGAGCATTTGAGAGGATACGGCAATGGCCGTCTGGCGGTTCGCTTCTCAGCCAGTCAAGAGCGGCGTTACGGGTGAGGATGTTCATCGTGCCGTCAACGTGGTGCACTTCGGTGTCTAGGAGGTCCTGATCTTCGACAATGACGGAACCATCAGACTCGATGGTGGTCGAGTTTTCTTCGAGGAGATCAGCATAATGACCTGCGACCGTGCCGAACTCTTCTGTAAACAGTTTTGATGTCTTGATGTCGGCTCCGAAGGCAACCGCTCGGCGCATGGGTTCAGGATCAGTTGGGAAGTCCTGCTCCCCACCGCGTTTGGCCAGACCATTCCAACAACCAATAATCTTGGCGGCGTCTGGGAGGTTCAACTCTGAATTGACGGCGAAAGCAGACTGCATCATACGAGAGACTGAATCCTCCGGTACGGTGAGGATTACGACCCTATAGTCAGAGAGCAGCCCTAAAGCGACGGCTTCACCGAAGTCGAGACGATGGAACTCAGGACCATAAAGATCCTCGTCATCCATTGACGACAAAAGTGCATCGGCTTGCCCAGCTTTAGCCTTTGATGCATCGTCATAGATACGTGGGGTGGCCGTCATGTAGAGCCGCTTGGCTCCACCGATGTAGTTATCGTCGTGGATTTTCACGAAGGCTGACTCGCTCGTTCCAGACAATGTTGCGCCAGTCGTACGGTGAGCCTCATCGCAGATGATCAGATCGAATCTACCTAAGCCGTGGTCTTGGGCTTGGTGGATGACGTCGATTGACTGGTAGGTGGAGAAGACTACTGTCATTCGATCTTTTCCAGCGTCAGGGTTACCTTGAACCTGGGTGATCAGTCGAGTTGGATCTGTTGTGGCCGGGATCTCCAGATCAACAATCGAGATGTCTTCACCCTCGCCACCCTTGTCTTTGCCCACCTTAGAATCTGAGCATACAGCGAAAGTACGTAACGGTGTTTCCGCTTCTAAAGACCATTCTTTGAGAGATTGAGAAAGGAGGGCAATTGACGGGACCAGGAACAGAACTGACCCACCTGAGCCCACTTCTGACTCAGCAATCCTGAGACTCGTGAAGGTCTTTCCCGTACCGCAAGCCATGATGAGCTTGCCTCGATCATGGGTAGCCAAACCCTCATGAACTGCTGCGAGAGCCTGATCTTGGTGAGGGCGAAGCTTCTTCTTCGGTTTGAGCGGAAGGTCCTCTGGTTTGGTAAACGAGAAGTGGGACCAGTCGATAGACGAATCAAGGAGATCTGTCATCCCAATGCGTTGAACAGGGATCTGTTGGTTCTGAATGGATGCTTCGGCAGCTGGGTTCCAACGCTCGGTGGTGGAAACAATGAGCCTACCCACAAAGGGGTGCTTCCCAGACTCAGCCAAGAAGGAATCAATGTCCGGCTTGGTCAGATAGTGATCAGGGGCATAGAACTTGCATTGGACAGCCCACGGCGCACGAGTCTCTCGGTCAATAGCAACCAGATCTATTCCCCTGTCAGGTTGCCCGTCTCGCCCTGGCCACTCCGTCCACATAAACACTTCTGAGAAGCGACTTGCCCAGGCTGTATCCAGTTGAAGAAACTTACGGACAAGACGCTCGAACTTGTCGCCTTTGTCCTTCTCAGAGGTCGCAGAAGCAGCAAGTTGAGCTAAGAGGTCTGTCACCGTCAAATACACATTTCCTATCCTAGGCACTGGTAGCGACATTTATGGGAGGTGTGACCATTTCGGCTCACAGGAGTTGAAATAGTAGTCAGGGAGGTGGTGCGCGAATCTCCTTGATGGCTTTTTCAACCAATTGCTGAGCGTTCTTCTGTTCAGAGCTGGTCAACCTCGGGCAAGTTGCAGGGCAAACCGCCGTGAACGCAGACAAGCAGGCTGCGGGCGGTTCAAGCCCAGAACTTGCCCACAACCCCGAGCAGGCCACACACGCTCACCGGTGGCCAGACAAAGGCAAAATCCGCGAACAGGAGTGAACTGGAAGACGAAAAAGCCGCCCAAATGGGCGACTCAGAACAAAACGATACCTACATGCCCTTTACCCATTCTTGTGGTTTGAGTAAGAAGCATATGGCGGAGGATACGAGATTCGAACTCGTGAGGGCGTGAACCCAACCCGCTTTCCAAGCGAGCGCCATAGGCCTCTAGGCGAATCCTCCGAGAGGATCTTACCGAATAACAGGGCGTACAGGCCAATTACACACCCCACCGGCCAGCAGGAGGGAATCGTACTGGCCGTTGGGGAGTTGGGGGGGTCCGTCCTTCGGGGGGAGTTGGGGGATCCCCGCCGAGAGGACGGACCGGGGGTTACGCCTTCTTGCGGATGCGTGTTGTGAGGAGGGCAACCAATCCGCTGGACATCAGGATCAGTGCTAGGAGTCCACTGTGGGTGGCGGGAGGGGTTGTACCACCAGTGGCTACTAGGTGGACCCGAATGATGCCAGTTTCAGTTGTTGAAGGGTTGGATACCGTTGGTAGGCCGTCCGTTCCTACCGGAGTACCTTCAGCAACGGCTGTATTGGTTACTCGGCCAGTGGCCACATCACCAGAAACGACCTGATAGGCAGGAAGCGTACACATGATTGTTTGGTTTGGCTCTAGGGTGACACTGTTCAATGCGACTGAAGGAACTGCCGCATTGGTGGTGGCGCATGTCAAACCTGACATGTCGAGGACCTTGCCAGTACCTGTGAACTTTGTTTCTGTAATGGTGAGGTTAGTCATGCTCACTGTTCCAGTATTCGTAATCGTGAAGGTGTAGGTGATCATGTCGCCAAGCTTTGCTGTCTTGGCGGTCGTGGATTTCACCAGGGTGAGTGAGATGACAGGCGCGGCTGGAATCTCAACACTTGTTTCTGGAGTCTCGACAGGGGTGCCTGCTGGGTCCTTTGCAGTCGCCGTGGCGACATTTCGTACCTTGCCCGCGTTGATGTCAGCTTGGGTGACGGTATAGGAAGCGGTACAGGTCATGGTTGCGTGTGCATCCAATGAGGTGACCGGGCAGCTGATTGCCGCTCCTGCAGCATCCAGCATTGGGTCGTTGATGACGATGTCAGTCACGATGACATCACTAGTGTTTTCAACGTCGAAGTTGTAGAGGATCACGTCGCCAGCCTTGGTCACGACATCGCGGTCTGCGGTCTTGACGACCTTCAGTGAGGCGGTTAGTACCTCTACTGTTGCTGTATCCTCTAGGGTGACAACAGGGTTGCCGTCAGGGTCTATACCCTCACTGGTCGCCACGTTGACGATCGGTACCCCCGCAGTGATCTCTTCGGAGGTCACCGTGTAGGTTGCTGTACAACTCATGGATGCTCCGGCAACAAGGGTTGTTGCAGGACAGTTGATCTCTACCCCAGCTTCGATGAGCATGGGGTCTTTGACTGCGATTTCACTGATGAAAACATCACTATTATTGGTGACGATGAAGGAGTATTCTACCTTGTCACCAGCATGTATCACTGTCTCAGGTGTTACAGTCTTCACGATGGACATACGAGCAACATCAACCGTGACCATATCAGGATCAGTGGAGACATCACCATCATCGGGGTCCTTCCCAGTTGCAGAGGCAAGATTCTCAATCTGACCAGCAGCAATGTCAGCATCGGTGACCGTATAGGTTGCAGTACATGTCATCTTTGCTGCAGGAGCTAACTGCGTCGAGGGGCAGGAGATGTCCACACCGGCAGCGGCCAACATGGGATCCACCACAGTGATGTCGCTCACGTCGACTGTTCCAGTGTTGGTCACCTGGAAAGAGTAGAGGATCTGGTCTCCAGCCTTCTCAACCGATTCACGATCAGCGGACTTCACAAAACCAAGCTCAACCACACCAACAGTCACAGTAGACTCAGGACTGGTCACATCTTCACCATCAGGATCAACACCCGAAGCCGTCGCCACATTCACGATCTTGCCAGATGCCAGATCGGCAGCAGTCACACGGTAAGGGGCCACACACTCAACACTTGCTCCACTAGCGAGGTCAGATGGAGGACAGGTCACCACAACACCAGCAGCATCCAACATGGGGTCGTTGATGGTGATGTTACTTAGAGTGGTCTTACCCGTGTTAGTCACAGCAAAGGTGTAAAGGATCTCGTCATCTACTGCACCAACAACAGTCTTATCTGCTGACTTCACAACGGCGATGGAAGTTTCCCTAGGCTCGGGCTTATTCACATTTATGGTGACGGTTGACGGAGGTGAGACAACCTCACCTTCAGGGAAGGTACCCTGAGCTGTTGCAATGTTGACGATTTCTTTATTAGTGATATCAGCATCGTTCACCACATAAGTGGCATGACAGGTCATGGATTCTCCGACTACAAGGGTAGTCTGTGGACATATCACCACAGCACCAGCAGCCTGCACCATAGGATCGTCAACAGACACATCCGTCAGATCAGTATTGCCTGTGTTCGCAATCTCAAAGTTGTACGTAACCTCTTCACCGGCAGCGGACACCACCTCATCATCTGAAGTCTTCTTGAGCACGAGCGACGCTACATCAACACTCACCGAAGATTCGGGGGTGGTGACTGGGTTATCATCAGGATCAGTACCACCAGCAGTAGCCACATTATGGATCTCACCAGCAGCAATATCGTCCTCAGTCACGATATATGTTGCCGCACATGTCATAGTCGCACCCGCTATCAGAGTGGTCAATGGGCACTTGATCGGAACGAGAGCGCCGGTGAGCATAGGGTCGTTCACCGCCACATTGGTCAGTTTGACCCGGCCCGTATTGCGTATCTGGAAGGTATAGATGACCTGTTCACCATCAGCGGACACAGTGGTCTTGTTGGCATCCTTAGTGATGGTCAAGCCAGCAACATTCACGATCTCTGAGGACTGCGGAGCTGGTACTGAGTCGCCATCTGGGTCAATCCCAGTGGCTGTTGCAACGTTGACGATCTGGCCAGCAGCAATATCCGCTGAAGTCACCGTATAACGAGCAGTACATGTCATGGCATTATTGGGAGCTTCAGATGCATCGGGAAGGGTTGTCGATGGGCAGACGATGGGAACCCCAGAACCAGTGAGCATAGTGTCTATGATGGTGATGTCATGCAGGGGTACTCCACCAAGATTGGTGACAACAAAGGAGTAGTTGACGATATCTCCTGCGGCTTTCACGATGTGAACATCAGCAATTTTGTTGATGCTGAGAGCACCCACCATGATGATCACAGTCGACTCAGGAGAGGTCACCGTAATGGGTTCCATTCCTGGGTCATCGGGATCGGTCCACGTACTACTGGCTGTGGCCGTGTTCATAATCTGACCTGCCGCGATATCATCAGATGTGGCTGCATAAGCCGCCGTACACACCATTGACTCATTGGCGATCAGTGTGGTCTTAGGGCATGTCACTGAGATGGATAACCCCTCCAAGAATGGGTCACTCACCGAGACATCATCAAGAGTCATTCCCCCACTATTGGTGACCGTGAATGAATAGGTGATCGGATCGTTGACAGCAATGATGTTGCCGATTGAGGAAGTCTTCACGATGTCGATGGCGAGGGGGAAGGTCGTTGCAGTGGACGTATTATTCGAAAGATCGGGGTCATATTCGTTGCCGAGCACTGTTGCAGTGTTCACCACATCATCGGTGATTCCTGTGGTCGCAGATCCCGGATATGTGAAGCTGATCGTGGCTGATTGCCCATGAGGCAGTGCCCCACCCCAACAATTCAGTGTGACATCATTAATGACACAGCCTTCCGGGAGCCCCGTGATTGTGGAGGGGCTCGGTACTGCAGGAAGGATGTCTGTGAGAACCCAACCGGAGGAATCGGAGAAATCTGTGGGACCAAGGTTGGTCACTGTGATCGTGTAGGTGACAGGATCTCCTGGCTTGAAAGTCTTATTCGTGGTCTTCTCCAACTTCAGGTCGGTAGCTACACCGCGATATGCCGTACCATCATTCTTGGTGGTGGACAGTCCCGTGGAACGGTAAGAGACAACTGAAAAGGTTGGGTTCCCCCTCGGATCATCAATGTGAATTTGGTACATAGTCCCCGTGGTGTTGCCCAGGATGCCAAAGTTCCCGTTCCCATAGAGGTACTGTGCCCCATAGGATTCGTAGTTAATATCAAGTCTAGGGGTGTAAACACTCACCTGACCGGTGGCTGGGTCAATCCGGTAGACCCTGGAGGCAATCTTGTTACCCTGAGCATTCGTCGGATCACCATGTACTGCCCAGATGAAGCCATCTTTCCAGAAGATATCTGAGACATTTGGCATAGCAGTCGATAGGTGGATCGTCTTGACGACAGAAACGGTGTCGACGTTGATCATATAGAGGGAGGATACGTTCTGACTGCCAGCTGAATTTGAGGCTTTGACGATGAGTATTGCCCGGCAATCATCAGCCGTGGCCAGTCCACAACTATCACCTGTGGGGACCATGGTTCCAGCATTGTAGGAGTCATTGGGGGTTGGTAGTCCTGCGACGACTCCGAGGTTCTGGGTGACGATCTGTGTACCATCTGCACTGAGCCCAACTCGAACGAGTTCTCGTGTACCAGCACCCGTGGTTGCTGCGGAATTCGAAAGTCCGATGCCATAGATCATCATGTCGCGTTCAGAGTACCCATGGGCATTGATCATCTGGGTATCAATGGTCATGTCGCTTGAGACGGGCACGAGGTCCGCGGACCCATTCGCATTCATCTGAGCTGTGTACCACCGCGTGTACGCGTTGTTGTTTGCACCACCATAACCTTGGCTGATATAGATCTGCTGTGAACCTAGCGGAAAGGCGACGGGAATACCGTCGACCGCTTGGGCGTTAGGTACTAGTGAGAGTGAAAGAAGTGCTGCAAGTACAACAGCAACGAGCCCGTAGGCACTTTTCCGCAGTGTGGACATTTCGTCCCCCCAAACCTTCGATTGTGTTGCGCGCCCTTTCTCGGGACCCACAACTATTATGATTTCGTCGATAACTCTACGCTTTTGGGGAACTTAAGCAACTGACAATTCTAAGGATCACAGACGGCAAAATGACCTGAATTTACTATCTTCCCTTGTGGAAAGGGGTTTCAAAAAAATCCAGAAAAGTGTGAGCGTGAACATAATTCCGGTAACGTTTCCAGTTCATGAACGGAAGCCCGCGCTACTAGGGCGCTTTCTAGCAAGCTCTATTGTTTGTAGGAGGTTTTCGGACTCTCTCTGAAATTTTCGGACTCTCCCTGAAAACAGAAGAGCCCCCCGTACACCCAGTAGAGCTCCCTTACCTTTGCTGCCTTCCGGCCCTGGAGGGGTTGGGGGAGGTACCGCCGTACGGGGGACCAAGGACAAGTCTATCAGGTCACTACAGAAGCTGATGTGCCCGATGAGACTCCCAGGACCAAGCTGTCCACGGAGCATCACCTGCCGGAAGCATGTTGGTACCCTCACTTCTGCGAATGGCTAGGGCCCTATTGGCTTGAGCCTGAACACGACGATCCTCACTCAACCTGATTAAAGCCGGTACAGCCGCATCCGAGAGATCCTCCCCCAGATAGTCCACATCGATAGTCTCCACCTGACCACTGAGGTACCTATCCACATTGTGATTAGCGATAATGGAGTCCACGTTAGCCCATGTCAACCCAAGGAACGACAGACCCATCACCATCACAATGGCGGTACCCACCTTGAAGCGACGCAGATGCCACACGAGAAGCAGTGCAAAGACCACAAACATCACACACATGAACCACATCGTGTACACACGCAAGCGAGTCAGGCCGTACTGCTCCCAATACATCAGCATTTTCGTGATCGACAGTACGACCATCACCAAGGTCAGAGCCGACATCGTTGATCCCAGTACCCTCAAGAAGACCGGATAAGGCCCAGGTTTGCGCTGACAGAACAAGTAGATGAACCCCAGAATCACGAGATTGATCCCAGCAACAACAGCCAACTCAAAGAACCCGCGACGAGCAAACTCAGCGTAGGTGAAATCGGGGCTATGGACTGTCGTCATCGTCTTATGGAGATTGGAGACCACTGCCGCAAGAAAGACACCATAGATTAGCACCAAGATGGCCACAGGAGTACCCACGGCCACAATACTCACCTTGCGCGCATTTTGAGCAGTACTCAACAGCGACTTTGGCGTCATGGTTTCGGTACCCATGCGACGAGCATTCCCGTACAGCAGAGCGAAGATATAGAACCCCACAGGGAACCCGAAGGTCAGGCATAGGACATACCTCCCCACCTTCAGGTTTTCAAAGTACACGCCGATCCCCTCAATCCATGTGCTGAATTGTGCGTCGGCTGAAGCCAGCAAGGCGATGATGATGGCGAAGATGGGGACTGCGATAATGATCCCCACGATGGCGGCGATGACCTGGTTGGTACCCTTTCCTTTGTGGCCAAAAGAACGCAGGCCCGCAAACCAGGCACCCATGTTGGAGAAGGGTACGACCAAGGTCTGGTTGAGCAAATCAGCACTTGTGAGAACACCCGGGAACTTGGCGATAGCTGTGTTGGCGGCGTAGGCGTGCCACAGTACGTACAGCCCCAAAGTGAAGATGATCGCGAAGAAGTGCAGAGGGGTCGCAGAATAGATTGCGAAAGGAAGGGCTGAGAGGAAGACAATCCCTGCGCCGATCATTCCCCCTTGTGAGAGGGTGACTTTACGTGCTTGGAAGTAGATCAGCGAGGTTGCGAGGGCCAAAACAAAGAAGAGGGTTATCGCGATGCCTGGATAGTAATCTGGGTAAAAGCCACCATACTCAAGATCCGCTGAAGACCCCGCTACTGCCCAGTCTCCCGATCGAGGAATGAACCAATTCCAGAAAAGAAAACCAAGCATGACAACGACGAGAGCAAGTACCGTTTCCGCTGCGTCAACCGGATAGACCTTCTTAGATTGTGATTCGTAGACATAAAAACTCGGTGGTGGAGGTTGATGCGCGTTCATGGGCTGAGGTATGCCCATGGGCTGAGGTGCATCCATGGACTGAGGTGGGGCGATAGGTTTAGTCACGGTCATCTCCTTCAATGTACTCCAGCAGGTCACCCGGCTGGCATTCGAGTTCGCGGCACAAGGCCTCCAAGGTGGAGAAGCGAATAGCCTTGGCCTTATTATTCTTGAGGATGGAAAGATTGGCTGGGGTTATGCCAACGCGATGGGCAAGCTCCCCTGCAGGGATACGTCTCTTCGCCATGACGACGTCGAGATTGAGATTGATTGACATGATTCCCTCTCAGATCGTGTAGTCGGCGTCTTCTTTAAGCAACCGAGCTGCATCAATCACGTTCTTCACAACGCGCATCAGCAAACCCAGGAACCCTGCGATGAGACCCAAGATGATGAAAAAGGGACGAGGTACAGCGAGAATGGCACCCAATACGCTGGACACCATGATTGCGAACCCGCAATAGGAGATCAGTCGTAGGCGTCGTACATTCGCCTGAGTGAAAACCTCTTCACGACGGATATCTCCCAATAGTCGCAGTAGGATGACAACTGCTGCGATTCCGAAAGCTAGACAGGCATATAAAGGGCCCGCAGCGCGAAGGATAAACTCATCATCGAAAATGGTTCCCTCTACCCTGATCATCTTTAACACTGGAATCAGCATGGGAATGAGTACAATTCCTATCACCAGTCCCATCCAAGCAACAACGATAGACAGAGTTGCGGACTTACGCGCAGTCCACCATGATCCTTCAGCCATGAGTACTACCTTACCATGAATTTATCGTTTATCAATACATTTCTATTGATTATCGGTGTATATCTATGGTTGGTGCCGGAGAGGCAGGTGACTCATCAGCAGACCGTCATCATGACGATCTTGTGGGCCAAGGGGGCGCTTCCCAAGACCCACACTGATGGGCTAACTGAGTACCACTTTGGCTAGTTCGGTGTACCCATCCATTTCGTAGACTTGGACACTGTTTGAAGTGGCTATGTAGAAGAAGTCGGCGATCCGTACTCCTCGGGCGTAGTTCCAATGGTCCCCATCTAGAGTCATCTGGGCGGTGGGGGTGAACTGTGCACCATCCCAGGTGAAGATCCGGTAATTCCAGATCTCCCTTTCTATAGTGGAGGGTAGTTCATCGAGCAGTGGTACTGCAGTGGCCCTTGAGGTGGCGGGGTCTGGGTCCGTGGAGAGGGGCCCTTCGGAGATGTAGAACTGGCAGACGCCTTCTTTACGCCTTTCACATGTTGTACCAAGCCACTCCCCCGCTGGGGCCTGATTGGGGACCGTAACGTACTCAATCGTGAATCCCTCATCCGTGAGAATCTGCTCGGCTTGCTCATGTGAAAGTCCGATGAGACTTGGGGGATCGAATCTGTCCTCACCAACGTTGAGGACAATCTCTGCAAGATACACAGTGATTATGGTGTCTGCGGCTACGGGTGTTCCTGGCTCAGGATCAGTTCTTATGACTGAACCTGGAGTGTGTAGGGAATCCTCGAGGACCCATCTGATCGAATCCAGGGAGAATCCTCCCGCCAAGAATTTGGTGGCCGTCGCACTCTCGGAAAAACCAGTCATGTCGGGCATGACGAGACCTGCGGGCTCAGTCGGTTCTACCGTGGGTACCTCGGTGGGCTCGACTGGGGGTGCCTCAATCACTGGCTCCCCTAGGGGGGGCCAGGTCACAGTGGGGAATCCGATCGTACCTCGACGTAGGTCCACATAGGCAGCCTTATGGGTACGGGAAACCTCTGTGTCGCTGGCCTCAATCTTTGTGACGGCGACCTCTGAAACATCGTAGGGATCTGAGACGTCGAACATCGACAACTTGAGTCCACCATTGAGGCCGGATTCATCACCATCGGATCCGATTCCTAGGAGCAACCCGTCACCGAAAGGATGAAGATACGAGGAGAATCCCGGGATCTTTAGGGCACTTTGTACCCTGGGATCACGCGGGTTCGACAGGTCTATGGTGAACAGTGGGTCAACCTGTTCGAAGGTGACAACATAGCCCACTGGCCCAGCGAACCTGACCGAGCGTACGGTCTCATTGGTGACCAATTGGGGTATTGATCCCACCATCTTCATGGAAGAATCCAAGATCCACAGTGCTGCGGCAGGGACCCACCTGCCGTTGCTGGTGTCCTCCCAGGTGGTCACTATACGAAGGTACCCGTCCGACTCGTCGAGAGAGAATTGGCTGAGCAAGTATCCAGGAACAAGACCAGACTCCTTCACCACGAGGTGGCCCTGACCCAAGCTCATCTTCACGATGACACTACGTTGCCCCCCATGATTGTCGTACCCAGGAATCTGCATATCCTCATCCCAGGGCAACTGCTTCCCCGTGTAGGAATCGTACTGCGGCCACCCTAGAGACCCCAGGTAGAGGTTCTCGTGGCTCATGTAGACGTTATCGGCTTGACCCAGAATTGATTGTTCACTCATGACTGTGGCGTTGTCCACGTCAAGGGCAGTCACCACCGTATAGCTCGGGGCATTGACCCACGACAGAATCGTGACATCGCCTGCAGGGATAGGGGTGGGACCATCTCCCTTATCGACTATAGGTACATAGGTCGAAGGATCCTCAGCAACAATGTCGTTGTAGACGTAATAGTTGCTGACAAGGTACATTACCCCATCACTCAAGCGTGAGGTCACATAATTCCCTGACTGGGTGATCTCCGAGATGTACCTAGGATTCACCGGATCTGAGATGTCGTAGAAGACAGCCTTCAATCTGTCGTACGAAAACTCACATGCGTAGCACCCTGGTTGACCATAGTCTTGAACCAAGATGACAAGAGTCTCACCAGTGATCATCATCTCTGCTACAAAGGAGGTCTCAGGCTCCTTGAGGTTAATCTTGGATAATTGTCGTGATTGGGCTCCCTCACCAGAAACCACAACGATCCCATAATCCCGGGAGATATAGAGGTTGGCCCCATCAGTCTTGACGATGTCACCCTCATCGATTCCTTCAACCTGGGTATTGGTTCCTGAGGCTCCAGCCTCAGACTCAGGCATACCCGACGTCGTATTCGTACTCTCAGTAACGCCCGTATCGTTCGCTGCTGAAGGCACAGCAGCCCCAGGAACTGGTGCTTCCTCAGAAATTGCTTCTGTGCCGAAGACCACATCGGATGTGTAGACAGCCCTGGGCGCTAGTACTGAAGAAATCGCTCTATAGATCTCGACATAGGCCCCTGCCTTGGTATCCCAATACCCCTGGAATCCGCTTGGCATTGGTACCATCATGAGTGCGGCTAGTACGACTGAGGTCGCCCCACCGACAAGGATACTGAGCCTGCCCTTCCTGCGTGTTTTCGGTTTCGCTGAGGGCTTGCGGTTCTTGACCACCTTCGTTGGCGTGGAAGAGGTTTCAGCCTTAGGTGATACCATATGATGCTGCCCTTGATCCTCCAGGGCAGCCATCACACGAGAAATCAACTCAGGTGGTGGAGTCAAAGACTCCCTCATCCCATGGATTTTTTCCGTGAACTCGTCAGACATGTGCATCCTCCTTAACCATGGCTTCCCGTAGCATGGTTCGTCCACGGGAGAGCCTCATCTTGATTGCCCCAGGTTCGATCTCTAGGACATCCGAGATCTGCGCGATAGACAGATCCTCGAAATAGAACAGATAGATGACCGTACGGTAATTCTCAGGAAGAGCACTCAAGGCTTGGAAGAGTTCGTCGTACTCATCATTATCGAAACGGTAGGTCTGACCACACTCAACTGTTTCCACAGGTACCACGCGGGTACTCCATGAAGAACTCGTATATCGGCGAGCAATGTTGAGGGTTGTTCTGATGAGCCATGCTTTGCGATGCTCCTCATTTTCACACACCGGTTGTTTGCGGTGATAGGTGAGGAAAACCTCCTGGAACACATCTTCGGCATCCACACGATTGCGTGTATGCGTGACCGCTATGGCGTACACCATCTTCTGATGGTTTTCCATAACAAGTGCCGTTTCAAGGGCACTCACCGCCGTGTTGACCGCGATTTGTGTTCCCATAACCTCGTGCCTTCCCTGGAAGGGTACCTGTGATCATCCTGTCACAAGCAACTCTTCCGAGGAAGGCACAAGGTAACAAAGCCTACGCCGAGGTCTGTTTAGGCCTCGGCGAGGGAGGCGACCGGACTGGCTTTTGCCGCGCATCTGCCCGGCAGGACGGAAGCCAACCCAGCAGCCACCACTATCGCCCCAATTAGTGCGAGGGTGTAATCCCAGTTGAGGGCGATATGTACTGGAAGCTGAACACCAAAGGTGAACATACTGGAGATTGCCCGAGTGCCTAAATACCCGAAGAAAACTCCGAATCCAGCCCCAATAATGACTGCGACAAGGGACAACATCATGGACTCGATGAAGAGCATTACCCTAAGCTGTCCACGTTTGAATCCCAAGGCTCGAAGGGTCGCATTGTCACGGGTACGTTCAAGCACCGACAGCATCAGCGTGTTCCCAACCCCAATGAGCGCAATGACGATCGCAACCCCCATCAGTACGGTCACAACACCGAGGATGACATTCGTTGCTGTGTTCAATACCGACTTCTGGTAGGCCGCCCCCGCAAGATCCCCAGGGGTATTGTTCTGCTTCAGGATCTCGGCGAGTTCTTTGGCTACTGTGGCAAGATTCTTCGAATCTGCAAGGCTCATGAAAACCAAGGAAGCCCTATTGGATTCACCAGCCAAGGCAACATAGGTTGCTGGGGAAACGAAGGCATAATTACCCATGGCTGCCTTGGAGGCCTGAGGCTCCACAAGTACCAACCCAGTTTTGGCAGCCAAAGTGATCGCTGATTCAGTAATCGATGAGCGTGCGTACTCGTTGACCAGAATCTCCTGATCACCGATAGAGTCGGGCAACCCTGGCGAGAGCTGAGCCAGTTGAGGGGTGTACTCACACACCCGATTAAGTCTTGGATACTGCCTATCTGTGAGCTCTTCAATAGAACGGCATTCGATCGGTTCCGCGGAAGCAATTCCGGACACCTGACTCAGACGCGACACCGTATTCTTCGACAGACTCATAGCTCCCTCGGGGTCTATGTGGGCCTCCACAAAGAGCTCCACTGGGTATTCGGAATCCAAGACCCCAGCGACTGTGGCACCCATCGATGCTGTGCCCACCTGAAGGGTGATGATCAGCCCCACAGCCAACATGAGTGCCGTCGATGTTGCAGCAGTACGCGCAGGGTTGCGCATGAGGTTTTTGGCCGCCGTTGAGGTGGTCGGCCCAATACGGTGAACAAGCCACCCGGCAGCCTTCAGCATGGAGGGTACATAGAATCTCGCCCCAAACAGTACTCCCAAAGCAATAGCCATGGCAGACAGAATTGCAACCGACAAGGCATTCTTTGTTAACGTCAGGGAGTACAGTGCTCCCGCCATCCCCACAACCACAAGAAGGGTACATATCGCTGCCCGTGCAATAGAACCCTGTGTGATCTTGAGTACAGTCGAGGTTGGACGTAAGGCTTCCAGGGGAGGTACCCGTGTGGCCCGGTGGGAGGGAGCAATGGCAGCAACCATCGTGATGACCACTCCCAAGGCGAAGGCGATGTTGATGGCAGCATAGGGCACAGCTAGTCCATGCTTGATAGCTCCTGTGTAGATCGCCAAGATGGCTGACAACCCAAAGGCTAAACCGATGCCGAGCAGGCTACCAACGAACCCAAGGAATCCGGCCTCCAACCAGATAGATCTACGAATCTGGGTGGTTGAGGTACCAATCGAGCGTAGGAGTCCGATCTGACGTCGACGTTGCTCTAATAGGATCGTGAAAGTGTTCGAGATGGTGATCAACCCCGTCACCATTGCAATCCCAGCGAAGACCCACAGAATAACTGACGAGGCATCCATCCCGCCAACATCGACTGCTTGGAAGGTCTTCGCTTGGGATTCGGTTGCAGAAATGATTGATGCAGCCGCCAGGAAACCCACAGAGATCGCAATAGAGATCACTGTGGCGAGATAGCGAGCCGGGTGGTACCTCATCTCTTTGAGCGCCACTCTCAGCATGGGCAGTCTGGACACGATTACTCACCTCCAGCAAAACGCATTGCAGTGATGACCGAATCCTCTGTAGGCGAAGGGATATCCTCACGGATCTGTCCATCGGAGAGGATCAGCGCGCGATCAACATAGGAGGCAGCCTTGGTGTCGTGGGTGACCATGATGATGGTTTGACCCTCGGTACGACTAGCTGATCGAAGATAGGACAACAGGTGATGAGAGTTGCGGGTGTCGAGGGCTCCCGTGGGTTCATCCGCGAAAACAACCGCTGGACGACCAACGAGTGCGCGTACCACTGCAACCCTTTGCTGTTCGCCCCCAGACAACTGGGAGGGACGATGCCCCAAACGCCCAGTCAGTCCAAGCGATTTGACGAGGCTCGCCATGAAAACCTTGTCAACCTTACGGCCAGCCAATTCGAGCGGCAACAGGATATTCTCCTTCGCAGTGTGGGTTGGGAGAAGGTTGAAGGATTGAAAGATAAACCCCACATGATCACGTCGAAGGGTGGTGAGCGCATTGTCATCCATTCCCTCCAAGTGTGAACCACCTAGGAGGATCTGCCCGGATGTTGCCCGGTCAAGTCCCGCGAGGCAATGCATGAGGGTCGACTTCCCTGAACCCGATGGCCCCATGATTGCGGTGAAGGTACCCTTTTTGAATCCGGCATTGACTCGATCCAACGCTCGTACCTGGGTATCACCCTCCCCGTAGATCTTGACCAGATGTGCCGCCGAGATCACGTCAGCACCTTGTCCAATAGTTTGGTTTATCGATTGTGTGTTTGTCATGTTTACGACCCTAGGACGGAAAAACACCATTCCTCAAGGGAAAACAGTACCCTTCAGGGAGAACTCAGGATTTCCATGGTGGGTACCACCCACCCCCTGATCCCCAGAATTCAGGGGGTGCCTCCTACCATGGTATGACTTGTACATCGCCCTGCATCTTTTCTCCATCACAACTTCGCAGTAGTACTGGTTGTCATAACTTCGCAATACTTCTACTAATCCGTCGCTCATATTGGGGAATGTGAACTTGTACCCAAATCCGGCGTCAAAATCTTGACACAACTCCACAATCGGGAACCAGAGGTACTGCATCACGCCAAAGTTGCGAAGCAATGTCATGAGGTACCGAAAACGACCCATTCTCCACGCACCCTTGTTGCGGGTGTAATCTAACCCCATGCCTAGAAACTCGGCCGAGCGACTGTCCCAACTCGTCCAGATCCCGACAGTATCTGCATTAATGGGGTCCACTGGTATTGGACCCTTTGAGCGTTTCATTGAAACCCTGCGTCTGCTTTATCCCTTGATGCACACCCATTTGGAGTGTGAGAGGGTGACCGATGTGGGGTTGCTGTACCACTGGAAGGGGGAGAACCCAGCGCTAGCTAAGACCCCTGTGGTACTCATGGCCCACTTTGATGTGGCCCCCGTTGTGAACCCCGACGCATGGACCCATCCTCCCTTCTCGGGGATGATCGCTGATGATCGGGTGTGGGGCCGTGGTGCCTTTGATGACAAGGGTTGCCTGGTCGCGATTTGTGAAGCTGTGGAGTCCCTTCTTACACGAGGTTTCACACCTGAGAGGGATATATACCTATGCTTTGGTGGCAATGAGGAGACTCGTGGGGATGCCGCTGCGACGATGGCTGAGACCCTACGGGATCGCGGAATCCGACCCTATCTGGTTCTTGATGAGGGTGGAGCCGTGGTGGATGCACCCCTGCCCAAGGTGAATGCTCAGGCTGCGATGGTGGGTGTTGGCGAGAAGGGTGTGATGACCATCAAGCTGACCTGCGAGGGTCATCCGGGTCAGATCTTTGCGCCTTCGCGTCGTACCCCTATTGCCCGGATCGGTGGAGCCGTGGCCCGGGTTACCTCGCGTACCTTCCCTGCACGGCTGCCTTCCGCAGTACCAGCCATGATCGCCGCCTTGGCCCCTCACGCGAGTGGTAGTGCCAGGCCCCTGTATTCCATGCTCGCACGGGTACCCTTCACTGCGGCACAATTCTTCGCCCGCCTCGGTGGACACGCAGCCTCACTGGCGGCCACAACAGTCGCCCCCACCCAGATTGAAGCAGGTACGACCTCGGACCACTTGCCCACAAATGCGTCCGCCATCCTGAATGTACGCATCGCAGTGGGTCGAACCGTGGATTCGACATTATCCCTAATCAAACGGCGTATTGCTGATCCTGGAGTCACGATCACCATCATCGATAGCTCGAATCCCTGCGCGGAATCCCCCATCGACAACCCCCAATTCGCTGCCATCCGTGCCGCCGTGGATGCCAGCTATCCTGGGGTCGTCACCGCACCCTATGTGATGAGCGCAGCCACGGATTCCCGACATTTCGCTGACTTTGCTGATGCTGTGTACCGCTTCTCGCCCCTCAAACTGAGCAGTGAGCAACGCCCCACGATCCACGGCCCTGATGAATGGGTCGACCTCGACTCCCTCCATCGTGGACAGGTCTTCCAAGAGCACCTCCTACGTAGCACAGCTGGGTGATCTACAAGTCCTCTTATTCCAATCTACGCAGAGGGACCCAGAAGCAAGACCACCTCCCAAACTTCGCAACTCTGACGTGATGCAGTACCTCTGGTTCCCGATTGTGGAGTTGTGTCAAGATTTTGACGCCGGATTTGGGTACAAGTTCACATTCCCCAATATGCGTGACGGATTAGTACCAGTACTTATACTCCGAAGTTGTGATAGCTCCCAGGGTTACCGCCCATAAGCAGGAGGATTGGAGGGAGAACCCGGGGGCGGTACCTATCGAATTCGCTTTTCAAGATGGGTACCACTGCTGATCCTAGAAGCTCTAGCTGTTCGAGTACCGTCCACAATGGTAGACCTCCCGGGTCGATCCAGAAGAGTTGGCGCTGATAATCACCATAGAGTTCCCGAGTGGTCAGGAGTTTCTCGACCACCTGCTGTACAGACCCCACAGCCAAAGAGGTACGGGCCACAGCCTCGTCCAGGGTCATCCCGTAGAGGACGGACCCCTCAAAATAGGGGCGAAAGGATGTGTAGGCGTCCTGGGAGTTCTGTGCGATAAAGACCTGTCCACCCAAACCGACGATGGCTTGATCGGCTCGACCATGACCGTACCTCTCGAAAGAATTCCGATAGTGTGCCACCAGTTGCGCTTCCTCATAAGGAGGGGTACCAAGGTTGTTGACGAAGAATCCATCCCCATAGAAGGCAGCCTGGTCAGCGATCCCTGGGAAGCGGGTTGCATTATGCCAGACGAATGGGGCCTTGTTGTAGGGGCGCGGAGTCGATGTGAAGTCAATCAGTGGGGTGTGGAAGCTCCCATCCCACTCGATCCCCTCCTCACGCCACAGACGGGTGAGAAGATAATAGTTCTCGATAACCATGTCCATTGATGTGCGGGCCTCATAGGACTTCCACGAATGTACAGGCAGAGTATTTCCTGGACTCACCATCAGGTCGGAACGGCCATGACAGATATGTTGGAGGAGGGCGTACTCTTCAGCGATGCGTACGGGGTCATTTGCGGTGATGAGGGTGACTGCGGTCGACAGGATGATCCGTGAAGTCTGAGCCGCTACTGCGGCAAGAAATATTGTTGGAGATGAGCAGATGAAATGGGGATCATGATGTTCAGAAACAGCAAAAACATCCAGACCGACCTCCTCAGCGATCCGGGCAATGAGAATCAACTCCTCGATCCTTTGAGTAGGCGAGGGAGTGATCCCGGTCACCGGGTCACGAGTAACATCCGCAACAGAAAAGACTCCGAATTGCATAGTGGTACTCCTAATACCACTACAACGGATTCTTGCCAGTGAATATTCCGTGGTCCGCTTAGCCTCGTTCACCAATCAACGGCTGCGGGCCATAGCGTACAGACTCAGTTGGGGTCTCCACTAGGGGAATGGATTGGTGGGTTTTCATATCGGTGAGGAAACCCCTGACTTGGGGGAACCACAATAATAAGGCCCCCAATGCTAGCGGGATCATCGCAGCAGTGAACCACCAATTGAGAAGGAAGGACAAGCCCGTCACGGCCAAGCACACAAGTACACCGACACGGATCCAGGGTTGACCAGTCCAGATGTTATAGCCAGCGGTACCTCCAGCAGCCACCATGAGTACTGCAATCAGGGAGATGAGTACCACCAGGATGATCGCTGGTGCAGAAACTGGGTCAGGCTGAACCCAAGACAACAGCTGGGCGCTCTCATGAAGTCCGTCAACGGTTGCTGCCTGCCACCACCAGCGGGCATAAGCGACGATGGTGACCGGGATGGAAGCCCAGCACAAGGCCGATGCAACAGCCACAATACCGGGGTGCTTAGGCTCGCCCGTACGCTTGCTCCGCGTGTACCCTATCTCGGAATCGGGGTCTAGGGGCGGCAGGGTTTCAATCTCGGGAGGTGGGATGACGGGAGCCACCTCAGTGACCGGTTCCTTGGGATCTCCTCCAGGGGCTAGCTCATCTACCCTGGCGACCTCACCTGTCATCTCAGGAACAGGTAGAACCTCAACTGGTACCTCGTCGACTGTTTGCTTCTTGAGAAAAAGAGACGACGCGGTACCCACAGGGTCACCGTGAACTTCTTCACTGGTGGCCGTTGGGGGGAATCCCCCGCTGTGGGTACCGCGTGCGAACTCAGATGTCATTTAGACCTTCATCGTACCCGTCTGAAGGAAGCGTGCATGCCAGCTGAGAGCCTCAGACATGTCCTGCGGGGTGTGCAGGGATGTGGTCCTCTCGGCGCGCTCAAGGTAGTCGAGCAGCATGGGCTTGTAATCCGGATGGGCGCAGTTCTCGATGATTGCACGGGCCCTCTTGCGGGGGGCGAGACGACGCAGATCAGCAAGACCCTGCTCGGTGACAACAACCATCACATCATGTTCGGTGTGATCGTGGTGGCTAACCATCGGTACGATGCAGGAGATGTCTCCACCCTTGGCCACAGATGGGGTCACGAAGCAGGAGATGAAAGCGTTGCGGGTGAAGTCGCCGGACCCACCGATACCGTTCATCATCTTGGAGCCCATGATGTGGGTGGAGTTCACGTTGCCGAAGATGTCGGCTTCGATTAAACCATTGCAGGAGATGACACCGAGGCGACGAATCGGCTCAGGGTTGTTCGAGATCTCCTGGGGGCGAAGTACGATTGACTTGCGGTAATGAGCCGCATTCGCATTCATCTTCTCGGCGTATTCTGGTGACAGCGAGAAGGCTGTCGCGGATGCAACCGTGAGCTTGCCCGAGTCGATCAGGTCGACCATACCATCCTGGATAACCTCGGTGTAGGAGGTCAGATTCTCCAGATCGGAGTGAAGCAAGCCAGACAACACAGCATTAGCGATGTTACCCACACCGGACTGCAAAGGCAGCAAACTCTTGGGGATACGGCCCTGCTTCACCTCATTCTTCAAGAAGTCGATGAAGTAACCGGCAATGGCCTTCGAATCCTCATCAAGAGGCTTGAAGGGGGTATTACGGTCGGGAGCATCAGTCTCAACCACTGCGACCACCTTGTCGGGATCTACACGGAAATGAGCCTGACCGATGCGGTCACCCGGCTTCAGGATCGGGATGGGTACATTGTTCGGAGGCAGCTGAGTACCGTAGTAGATATCGTGCATACCTTCGAGGTCTTCGGACTGCCAAGAGTTGACCTCAATGATCACTCGCTCAGCACAATCAAGATAAACATTGGAGGCACCCACAGAGCTCGACGGAATCAATTCGCCGTCCTCTGTGATCGCGGTCACCTCAACGATGGCGGCACCCATAGGGCCCAAAAAGCCCTGGCGTACCTGAGCAGACGTATGGGAAAGATGGGGGTCAACATAATCAGTGATACCAGCGTTAATGGCATTACGCATGGCGGGCTCTGATTGATAGGGAGTACGGTAGCTAATACCACCGGTCTCGCCTAGTACTCCGTCAAGCTCGGGAGCAGTCGAGGCGCCAGTGAACAGCCCGATACGGAACTCTTCACCCTTGGCCTTAGCATCATTGATCCGATCTGCAATCGCACCAGGCAACACCTTGGGATAGCCAGCTCCGGTAAAGCCAGCAACGCCTACGTTGTCGCCATTCTTAATGAAACCGGCAGCATCGGCGGCGCTCATAACCTTGGCTTGGAACTTGGGGGAACGGATACGCGACATTCGTCGTCCTTTCTCATGGGAACCACATAAACCACATAGTTCAGTGTGGATGTGTCTCTAGGCTAGCGGAGGTACCCCACATGGTTCCAGTAAATCGCCAAACCCATCCACTGTGTGAGAAAACCATAGCCGTGAGGGCGGGAATTCATCCCAAATTCTGATTCATTTCGTGTGAGAATGGTTTCATGCTCTACGCGAAAACAAACAAGATAGTCCCCCAGATTCTCTCTGATCTGGGTCTCATTCTTTGGATCGCCCTATGGATTTTCCTAGGTGTGAAGGTACGCGAGTTCGTACTCCTGTTCGCTAAACCCGCCGAGATGGCACAGGAGACAGCCGCCAATGTCTCCGGTTCCATGGCCACCGCAGCAGATTCGGTCGCAGGACTGCCCCTCGTGGGTCCAGTTTTGGCGACACCCTTCAATTCCCTCGATATCGCCCTCGGGGCCCTCGTGATCTCGGTCGAGCAGCTGATTTCTTTGGTACACACCACTGCCCTGGTTTTGGGCATCATCGTGGTGGTGGTACCGGTTGTGGCCTATATCTGGAAGTGGTTCCCCTGGAGGTTTTCTTTCGTACGCGAAGCCACCGCCGGACAGAAACTCCTCCCTGCCGAGACCAGCCCCGAATTGTTTGCCCTGCGGGCCATCGCCCACGCTCCCATGCACGAGTTAGTCAAGATCACCCCCGACCCCATGGGTGCCTGGCAACGTGGGGATGCGGCCATCATCCGTAAACTAGCCGACCTGGAGTTGGGGATTGAAGGGCTTAGGCTTCCCAAGTCTGCACAACGGTGACCCATGAAGGCGACTGTTGCTTGAAAACCACTCCAATAGTTCCTTACATTGTCTTCTGAACTAAGTACGGTATAGGAAATCCTACTGATCCCAACGATCTGGTCAGGATAATCTCTGCCGCACTCGGCTCACCTCAAAAACTTGCGAAGTAGTGGAGAGGTTTTCCCTCACAAATGAGTCACCGTTGTTGCTGGTGCGTCGAGGGTGGGGGTATGAGGTAGGCGTTGAGCAGGGTTGAAGCAATGAGACCTGTTTTCCAAAAGAGTATCGCGTAGGAGGTGGTTGAGATGGCTCCAAACAGATAGCAATAATGCTAAATAGGGTTCTTCCACCTTGGTGGTTCATTTTAACGGTTCCACCTGTTATCTGGCAGATCCCTCGCCTGTACTTCAAAGTTGAGCGTACCCAACTCAACTCTCATTGACTTCTAATACATGAGTCTAGTAGACTCAACTCTTGGCGCGTACCACTGGGGTGCGCATCGCAAAGACTTTATGGAGGAAATAATGGCTCGTGCAGTAGGCATCGACCTCGGTACCACCAACTCAGTTGTCGCAGTTCTGGAAGGTGGCGAACCCACGGTTATCGGAAACGCCGAAGGTGCTCGCACGACACCGTCGGTTGTCGCATTCGCTAAAGGCGGGGAGGTTCTCGTCGGTGAGGTCGCCAAGAGGCAGGCTGTCACCAACGTTGACCGTACGATCCGCTCAGTCAAGCGCCACATGGGTACGGACTGGAGCGTCGATATTGACGACAAGACCTATAAGCCCCAACAGATTTCTGCGTTTGTACTCCAGAAACTGAAGAGGGACGCAGAGGCTCACCTTGGAGAAGCCGTAACCAACGCTGTTATTACAGTGCCCGCGTACTTCTCCGATGCGGAACGTCAGGCAACCAAAGAGGCCGGTGAGATCGCTGGCTTGACCGTTGACCGCATCATCAATGAGCCCACTGCTGCTGCCCTGGCTTATGGCCTCGACAAGGGCGACAAGGAACAGACTGTTCTCGTGTTCGACCTTGGTGGAGGTACATTCGACGTCTCGCTGTTAGAGATCTCTGATGGTGTCTTCGAGGTGAAGGCAACCAAGGGTGACAACCGTCTCGGCGGTGACGACTGGGATCAGCGGATCGTCGACTGGATGGTCAAAGAGTTCAAGAACTCGAACGGTATCGACCTGTCCAAGGACAAGATGGCTCGCCAGCGCCTCCAGGAGGCAGCCGAGCGCGCCAAGATCGAGCTCAGCTCCGCGATGGAAACCCAGATCAACCTTCCGTACATCACGGCTGGGGCTGACGGTCCCCTCCACCTTGAGGCGAAGCTGACTCGCGCCGAATTCCAGCGTATGACCCAGGATCTTCTGGATCGCTGTCGTGCACCCTTCAACGCGGTGATCGCTGATGCGAAGACCTCTGTGGGGCAGATCGACGAGGTGATCCTCGTCGGTGGTTCCACCCGTATGCCCGCCGTCGCGGACCTTGTGAAGGAACTCGCTGGAAAGGATCCCCACAAGGGAGTGAACCCCGATGAGGTTGTGGCTCTGGGTGCCGCTTTGCAGGCTGGTGTACTGAAAGGCGAGGTGAAGGATGTTCTCCTGCTCGACGTGACGCCACTGAGCCTCGGGATTGAGACCAAGGGTGGCGTGATGACGCGCATCATTGAGCGCAACACCACCATCCCAACCAAGCGTTCCGAGATTTTCACCACCGCTGATGACAATCAGCCTTCCGTGATGATCCAGGTGTACCAAGGTGAACGCGAAATGGCCCGCGACAACAAGTCTTTGGGTAACTTCGAGTTGACAGGGATCATGCCCGCCCCTCGTGGGGTACCACAGATTGAGGTTGGGTTCGACATTGACGCTAATGGCATCGTCCACGTTTCTGCCAAGGATCTGGCAACCGGCAAGGAGCAGTCCATGACTGTGACTGGTGGCTCGGCCTTGAACAAGGATGAGATCGACAAGATGATGGCTGATGCTGAGGCCCATGCTGCTGAGGACAAGAAGCGCCGCGAATCCGTGGAGTTGCGCAACACTGCTGATGGGTTGGCCTTCTCGACCGAGAAGCTCCTTGATGAGCACGATGAGATCCTCTCCGACGAGGTGAAGACCCCTGTCAAGGAGGCTGTGGCTGTACTCAAGACCGCCCTTGAGGGTGCGGACAACGATGAGGAAATCAAGGCCGCTATGGAGGATCTGAACACCAAGGCCGCTGCCATGGGTCAGGCTGTGTATGCTGCAGCTCAGGCTCGTGACGCCGAAGCCGGTTCTGATGGTGAGGCTGGCCCTGATGGTGATGACGTTGTGGACGCCGAGATCATTGACGAAGACAAGTAAGACATGGCTGACACACAAGACCACAATTGGGACGAGGACCTAGAAAATCTCGTAACTGGCTTGGGTGCCTCCGATCAGGAGGTACCCAAGGACAGCCCCGAACTGAATGAGATCCCAGACGGATGTTGCGGGGAAGCAGAGACTTCTTCGTCATGTTGTGGGGGTCACGGAAATTCCTCCATCAAGGACAAGGGCTCTTCATGTTGTGGAGGGTCTTCGCCCTGTGAAGACTCTTCCCCAACATCCTGCGACCCCTCCCCGTCATCCTGCGCGCAGTCGCAGAATCCAGAAACCGAAAAGACGGTTGAAGAGCTGCTGGAGGAACGTACCACCGACCTCCAACGACTCCAAGCCGAGTACGTCAACTACAAGCGTCGAGTTGATCGTGACCGCGATCAGGCCCGCCAGCGCGGGATCGAAGCCGTGTTGGTCGATTTGCTCCCGATGTTGGACGGAATCGATGCAGCCAAGGCACACGACGAGTTGACTGGTGGCGCTGCCATGCTGTCCGAGGAGGTTAGCAAGGTTGCATCCAAGTACGGCCTGGAGTCTTTCGGTGAAGAGGGCGACGAGTTCGATCCCCATGTTCATGAGGCTCTTATGCGTATTGACAAGCCTGGATACCCAGTCGAGTCGGTTGCCCAGATCTTCCAACGTGGGTACAAAATCGGCGAGAGGGTGGTACGCCCGGCTCGTGTCGGTGTTGCTGATGCTGACGAGTCTGCGACTCCTGTGGCCCCTGGCGAAACCGCAGGCGAAGCAGTCTAAGTGCGTATCAGGGGTGTCAGGGGACGTATCTCGTGGCACCGGGGGTCAGGATGTACCTCCACAAAACCGCCGGTCTCCACAAAACCGCCGGTGGTGAAAACGCTGTACGACAAGCGGTGTCACAAGATACGTCCCTTGACACGCTAAATACAAGCACCTAGAAGAAGGTGAGTGATGAGTCAAAAAGACTGGCTTGAGAAGGACTATTACGCAGTCCTCGGCCTAAAAAAGGATGCCACGGATGACCAGATTAAAAAGGCCTTCCGCAAACTCGCACGCCAGTACCACCCCGACCAGAACAAGGACCCCCAAGCCGAACGCCGCTTCAAAGAGGTGACCGAGGCCAACGACGTACTCTCTGATCCAAAAAAGAGAGCAGAGTACGACCAGGCCCGCTCGCTGTTCGGTTCCGGGTTCCGGTTCCCCGGCGGAGGCGGGGGTGGGGGTCGTGGACCATCCATGAGTTTCGAGGACATCTTCTCTGGTGGCGGAGGCGGAGCGTCTGGGTTGGGCGATCTTTTTGGAGGTCTCTTCGGAGGTGGAGCCCAACAGCGTGGCCCCCGACGCGGTGGCGATGTGGAAACCGAAGTCACCATTGGTTTCCGTGATGCCGCCCATGGTGCACAGATCTCGGTGCGGCTCAGTTCCGACACGGCCTGCGAATCCTGCCGCGGTACAGGTGCGAAAGCGGGTACCTCCCCCAAGGCCTGCCCCACCTGCCAGGGCTCCGGAATGACCGCTCGCCAATCCGGCGGATTCGCTGTCTCCGAACCCTGCTCCTCCTGCCATGGCCGCGGGCTCACGATCGACGACCCATGCCCCACCTGCGCTGGTACTGGCCAAGGCCGCTCCAACCGTACCATCCAAGTTCGAATCCCTGCGGGCGTGGTCGATAACCAAAGAATCCGTATCAAAGGAAAAGGTACCCCCGGCGCTTCGGGTGGGCCCGCAGGTGACCTCTATGTCGTAGTCCATGTGACCGCCGACGCACTCTTCACCCGCCAAGGCGACCACCTCGCGATCACCGTACCCGTGACCTATGTGGAAGCTGCCCTGGGAGCCGAGATCGGGGTGCCAACTCTAGATGGTGGACAGGTACGGTTGAAGATCCCCGCTGGAACGAAGTCCGGTCGTACATTCCGGGCCAAGGGCAAGGGCATCGAGCTTAAGTCGGGCCGAACCGATCTCTTGGTCACCGTGCAAGTACAGGTCCCCGAACACCTCTCCCCCGAGGCCCAGGATGCCCTGCGAGCCTACGAAGCTTTGGCTGGTGAAGGCAACCCGCGGGCCAATCTGAGGAACGGTGCCTGATGAGTGAGGTACCTCCATCATCCCGAACGACTCCACCCCCGTCATCTCGCGCGCAGTCGTGGGATCCAGAGATCCAAAGCGATATGGAAGATGGGGTTGACATGATCGTGGACGCCCAAGGGATGAAGCCTCCGAGACCGCATTCACGAAAAAAAACTGGAGGACGACTCCCCCAGCGTTTCGATGCTGATGCTCCCCTGTTCCTGATCTCGACCGCTGCTCGCTTAGCTGGGATGCATCCCCAGACTTTACGTACCTATGATCGGCTGGGTTTGGTAACCCCCAAACGTACCTCTGGCAAGGGAAGACGCTACTCCATCCGTGATGTTGAGAAGCTTCGACTAGTACAGTACCTCACCCAAGATGAGGGCATCAATCTGGTTGGTGTACGCCACATCCTTACCCTGCGCGCTGAGGTTGAACGCCTCCAAGAACAGACCGCCGCATTGGCTGAAGAACTACGCCAAGCTCAGCGAAGTACCACCTCGTCCAGGGTTTTCACCGCCTCCAGTGAATCCGTCTGGTTACGTACCCGCAGGCGAGAGATTCTGCCCTAACTTGATTTCTTCCGATTCACTACTCAAGGAACCGGCACAGCAGCACAGACCACAGTGGTCACCACCAGCCACACCAAATCAACCACCATACGCCTACAGCGTAATGTTGTGATATCTTATCGGTCGAAGTCAGTACTCAATAGCACTATCTTAGTAACAATCCCTATCGGAAATATCGCATTGTAGATTAGAGATGGCACTGCCAGACCAAGGTATCCCACCCTCCGCGTACACTCATCTGAACCCTCGTGAGTAGAGAGCAAGATTTAAAGCTGGATCTCCCAGTTGGTGAGGCCCTGGTGGTCCAGTTCTCCTCCTGGCCATACGGCCCTTTCGATACCGGCGGCAGCCAGGGATTTGCGGCAACCCGGACATGGGGGATCGGTGATGTACGCGGTGGCTCCCTTGGTATCGCGGGTAGCAAACAACAAAGCGTTGACTTCGGCGTGGATGGCGATGCAGAAGCCGGGAGTACCAGGGCGGTCATAGTCACCCAAGCCGGGTACGACCGAATAGTCGAGAAGTCCACGGGGGCAAGCACCTTCCAGACAGTCGGGTTCACCAGGAGGGGCGCCGTTGTACCCTGTGGCAATGATCCGGCGGTCCACAGTGAGTACGACCCCCACCTTGCGGCGGCGACACTTGGCTCTCGCTGAGACTGCTTGGGCTATTCCCAGGAAGTACTCATCCCAGTTGGGTACTGTGAACTCTTCGGTCATGACTCCTCCATCCGTGAACTTCAGCATATCGATCTTGTCGTGATCTATCGGGGAACGACTCTTCGTTTCGGGTACGCAAAACTGAACCCTTCATCCGAAATGCTCGCTGGATCGATTATCCAACTCCCGGGCTTCTACCAACCTGTCGTACTTTGGTCAATGGTGAGGCTGCCCGTACCCACCGCGCCCAAGACAAGCAGCTTGAGGCCATCAGGATTCTTCGGGCCGGCGGTGATCCTCTGGATACTATCGCCACACTTGACTCGATCATTGTTGCAGGTGGCTTCGCAGCCAATCAAGCCGAGCAACTCAAAAGCGAACTGACCCCGTAAACAAAGCCGGCCCTCAGAACCACTTCTTGCGTACGAAGATGAACATCACGATCAGGGCGATGACGAAGGCGATACCGATCACTGCGATGAAACCGTAGACCGATAGGGCCATGGGCATTCCGTTGAGGTCAACATTCATTCCATATGCACTGAAGATCATCGTGGGAATTGAAAGCACGATAGTGATCAGGGCCAGGGTCTTCATGATGGCGTTCTGGTTGTTGGCGATGACCGAGGCGTAAGCATCCATGGTTCCCGACAGGATGCCCGAATAGATGCTGGCCATCTCCATGGCCTGTTCGTTTTCGATCATCGTATCTTCGAGGAGGTCATCATCCTCGGGGTACTTCGGCACAGTGGAGGTACGCATTAATCTCTCCAAAACCTGCTGATTTGAGACCAAGGAGGTACTGATGTACACCAGTGATTTCTCTAGAGTCAACATATGCATGAGGGCTTCATTACGAGTAGAAACTCGAAGGTTGGCCTCCTGTTTGTGGATGGTCTTCTCGATGTCTTTGAGTGCCATGAGATAGGACCTGGCCGTACGCATGAGCAGTTGCAGGGTGAATCGAGTCTTCATGGAGGTGTTAATGTCGCGCACCACACCCGACTCCATTTCAGCAAGCACAGGTACCTTCCTCAAGGAAACCGTGATGATGACTTTCTCGGCGATCAGAATGCCTATGGGGATCGTAATGTGATGGGATCCATGCTCCTCGACTTCGGTTGTAGGCGCATCAACCAGGATAAGTACGCACCCATTTTCTCGGCTCACACGGGAATGCTCCTCAACATCCAAGGCAGCGCTGAGATCAACGACATCGACCCCACATTCAGTCGCAACTGCTGCAAGCTCCTCCTGTGTGGGATCAATCAATGAAACCCAGCAGTCTTCTCGGATCTCGTCGACCTGTGTGAGTGTCCCAGACTCATGAGACATAAAGATTGTTTGCATCATCCACCTCCACAGATACCCTACATCAAGGGCTGATCTTTCCTTCGATACGGGGGCGTAGCACCCCGTTGACTGATGTACAGAGCCCAAAGACACGGGCATAGCTTGTCCAACCGTTGACTCGTCCTGATTTGGTTGGCCTTGGTGGTACCCAGTTGGAGATCTGGACACGTTCCCGTGCTGACCGCCACCAACCATGGTT
Source organism: Propionibacteriaceae bacterium (assembly GCA_031256725.1). Lineage (GTDB taxonomy): Bacteria > Actinomycetota > Actinomycetes > Propionibacteriales > Propionibacteriaceae > WQYJ01. Next base: position 189,357 of record JAIRQE010000021.1, on the reverse strand, counting down.
GCGTACCTATCCTAAGCAAGCACGACAACCTTCCGAAAAACAAGATATTACCCTGGTTCTAGTTCCGCACCTTTTGAGGTACGGGCCCGACGTACCATATCCCAACTGAGTACCACCAAGGCCAACCAAATCAGGACGAACCCAATCCAACGCACAGGTGGCATCTCCTCGTGAAAGACGAGTACTCCCACAAGGAATTGACCGATGGGAGCAAGGTACTGAATGAAAGCCAGGGTGACCAGGGATAACCGGGCAGCACCGACAGCGAAGAGAAGCAAGGGGATGCCTGTCACCAGGCCTGTACCCACCAAGAGCAAAGCGTACGGCCAACTCACAGTTGTGAGGGTCCCCTGGCGGATGAACTCAAGGAAGAGGATGAAGCCAAGCGAGATGGGGGCCAACGCAAGAGTCTCGATTCCTAGACCAATGAAGGGAGAGACTCGGTCTCCGACCTTGGATTTGACCAGGGAGTAGAAGCCGAAGGTTAAGGCCAAGACCAACCCAATCCAAGGAAGATGACCCAAGCCGACGACGAGAACGATGACAGCGATCAGGCCGATTCCGAGTGCTACTGCTTGGACGGGACGTACCTTCTCTTTGAGGAAGATCACAGCCAAGAGGACTGTGATCAGGGGGTTGATGAAATAGCCTAGGGCTCCGTCGACAACGTGATTAGTGAGTACTGAGAAGATGTAGACCAGCCAATTGGCGCTGACAAGCAGACCGGACACAAGAAGTATCCCGACCAAGCGGGGGCTGCGAAATACCTGGCGTACCTTTCCCCAGGCGCCAATGAGAGTCACACCAATGACGCAGAAGGCGAAGGTCCACCAGATGCGATGGGCGACAATTTCGACTGCATCAGAGCGACCCAAAAGATAGAAGTACAGTGGGAAGAATCCCCATAGCCCATAGGCTAACAGTGCAGCTGCTAACCCTTTGGAATCCTTACCCTTCACTCGTGACAGTGTACGCGGGTTATTTGCTTTTACCGGACTCGTCCGAAGGCTTGGGTTCCTCCTCGGATAGAGAATCGATTTCACGTTGGGCAGCTTCAGCTTCCTCAGCGGTGACACCGGGGCTGTGTACCTTCGCGGTGAGTTTACGAATCCTCTTTGTACGCGCCAGAATCTTCGACAGGCGTATAGGGTCCTGATCGGAGGTTCGTGGATTTGAAGCGATAAGGACATTGAGCCATCGATTTCTAGGATCAATGTCGATAAAGAGTGTCTTCACGAGCAGGGTTGCTGGGATGGCGAGGATGGCGCCCAGGGGACCCAGTACGTACGCCCAAAACAGCAGGGAAAGGATTGCAATAGTAGGGGTGATCCCAACGGCGTCACCCGAAACCTTTGGTTGAATGAAGGTTTGGATAACGATGTTGAAGACACAGTAGCCGACGACAACCCACAGGGCTGTGAGCGGATCAGCAGCCAGAAGAGCCATGATGACTGGGGGAACCAAACCGATAATGAAACCGACATTGGGGATGTAGTTGGTGACGAAGGAGAATAGGGCCCAAACCCCAGCCATGGGCACATTCAACACCATGAGCAAAATGAAGTTACAGATGGCGACAAACAGACCGAAAACGGTGGTGACAGTCCAATACTTGCGAGTGCCCTTGGCGAAGGAGGACAGACCCCACGCAAGTACAGGGTTGTGACGTTCCCCGAGGCGAAGCATCCTCTCAGAGAAGCCGACCGAGTCGATGATCATGAAGATCAGAACCATACCAATCATCAGAAGGATGCCCACGAAACTAGACACACCCTGGGCGATACCAGTCAGGGGAGAGATGATAGTCGAAAGACTCAATGACTTAATCTGATCAAGGATTCCCTGCAAGATGAGATCGTATTCAGCTCCATACCTCTCGGCGACTATGTTTGCCCACGCAACAATCTTGGAGATCATCGCATTGAATTGTTCAGAATACTTCGGGAGTTCTGCGACCAAGCGGGTGATGGTCCATCCCATCGACCAGATCATTCCACCCAAGACACCAATGGCTACGATTCCGGCACTGACTGATGCAAGAAACCGCGGAATGTACCTAGCCAGGAATCTCTGGATCGGGAAGACCACAATCACAACATTGAGCGCCATAAAAGCAGCCGCGACAGTTGAATTGATGGGCTTAATCCCTTGAGCAGCAAGGAAAACCGCCATGAGCCCCAAGAGCATTGTCAGCCCGCGGGGCATGAGCGAAGAACCACTAGTTGGTTGTTGGATTTCTTCAGGGGGTAGTTCATCCATCCGAGCAAAAGCCATACAGATTAGTGTGCCATAGAACACTGACAAAGAATCCCCATTCGCGAACGATAACGAAAGAACTCAGGGGAAACTGAGGGCTTCCCCACCCACCTATCACCCTTAGTACAGGTCACCAACGCGCCCTCTTCCATGACCTACTTCGGTACCTGAGACTACCCAGACCCCAGGGGGATATGGGAGAATGCAAACAACCGCAGTGGGGGTTGCATCCATCTCCCCTGTCCTGCGCTGAGAGCTGAAAGGACGGCCATGCCCGAGTTTTCATATAGCGATATGCTTCCGACTTCTGCTGATACTACGGTCTACCGCAAACTGACCTCTGAGGGGGTACATTTGGTACAAGCTGCCGACGGTCGCAGTTTCCTTGAGGTGGATCCCTCGGCACTCACACTCTTGGCTGAGACTGCTTTTCACGACATTGCCTTCTATCTTCGCTCAGCCCACCTCACACAGTTGAGTTCAATCCTTGATGATCCTGAGGCCTCCAATAACGACAAGTTTGTCGCCTATGATCTGCTCAAGAATGCTGTTATCTCTGCTGCTGGGGTACTTCCGATGTGTCAGGACACAGGTACGGCTGTCATCATGGGTAAGCGCGGTTCCAGAGTTTTGAGTACGGGCCAAGACCCCGATGAGCGATCCTTGTCCTTGGGTGTGTACAACGCGTACAAGAACCTCAACCTGAGGTACTCCCAAAATGCGCCATTGACCATGTTTGAGGAAGTCAACACAGGTACGAACCTTCCAGCGCAGATCGAACTCTATGCTGACACCGAACCCACACATGGGATGTCCTACAAGTTCCTGTTCATGGCTAAGGGTGGCGGCTCGGCCAACAAGAGCTACCTCTTCCAGGAGACGAAGGCCCTCCTCAACGAGGAGTCCCTGATGACTTTCCTCCAGCAGAAGATCACTGCTATTGGTACCTCCGCATGCCCGCCCTATCACTTGGCAATCGTTGTGGGTGGTACCTCCGCTGAATACGCCTTGAAGACCGCCAAGTACGCCTCAGCCAAGTATCTCGACAACCTGCCGACTTCTGGGACGGTTGCCGGTCATGGTTTCCGTGACCTTGAGATGGAGCAGATGGTCTTGGAGATGACCCGCACCATTGGGATTGGGGCACAGTTTGGTGGGAAGTACTTCTGCCATGATGTACGCGTGATTCGTCTGCCGCGCCATGGGGCATCTGTACCCGTGGCGATCTCGGTCTCCTGTTCGGCTGATCGCCAGTGCCTCGGCAAGATCACTCCCGAGGGCGTTTTCATTGAGGAATTGGAGACCGATCCTGGTCGATTCCTTCCTGATGTTGATGAGGCGGAACTCGGCGGCGATGTGGTGAAAGTTGACCTCACAAAGCCCATGTCCCAGATACTGTCCGAACTCTCGAAATATCCTGTTCGTACCCGTTTGTCCTTGACAGGCCCTATGGTTGTGGCCCGGGATATTGCCCACGCCAAGATCAAAGAGCTTCTGGATTCGGGTAAGCCGATGCCGGAGTACCTCCAGGATCACCCCGTCTATTACGCTGGCCCAGCCAAGACCCCCGAGGGGATGCCCTCCGGTTCCTTCGGCCCGACAACAGCCGGTCGCATGGATGCCTACGTTGAACAATTCCAGGCCGCCGGTGGCTCCATGGTCATGGTCGCGAAGGGGAATCGTACCCAGCAGGTTACCGACGCCTGCAAAGCCCATGGCGGGTTCTACCTCGGCTCTGTCGGTGGTCCGGCTGCACGTTTGGCCCAGGATTGCATCAAAAAGGTCGAGGTTTTGGAGTACCCAGAACTAGGGATGGAAGCCATCTGGCGCATCGAAGTCGAGGACTTCCCCGCTTTCATTGTTGTCGATAATAAGGGGAATGACTTCTTCGCATCCATCAAGCCCGTGACGTACATGATCGGAAAAAGACCGGGGCTGTGAGCACTGAGTCAGATAGCGCCACGGAGCAGACCCTGGGAGCTCTTTTTCGAATATTCAGAATCGGGATAAGTACAAAGGTTGGGTGCGCTGCGTTGTCACGAGGTACCTCTGACAACGCTGGCACCGTCCTATCAGGCAGCTTGGTAGAAGCAGTTCTTGGGAGAGATGATCTTTCCCTCTGCCTTAAGTTCTTTTATCGCTTTATCGACAAGTTTCTTTTCGACTCCAAGAGATTCGGCAACCTGACCTGCCTTCAGTGGTACATCGCTCGCTGCAAATGCTGCTAGTACGTCTTCCTTCGTAGCCATATCATTGTCCTTTCGTTGGTACGACATCAGTGGTACGACATCAGTATCCCATAGGTCCTCCACATAATTGACTAAGAGTACTTGCCGCTGGGACATGTGTACACAACTTCACAATTCCACCCTCGTGACACTTCCCCAGTCCAAAGTTGTGTACTGGAAGCCTCAGCGTATGGAAAAGGAGGCACAACTCCACAACTTGGAATCAGCCATAAAACAGGCGGGGCTTTTGTGCAGTTGAACATGATTGAAACTGTACGATCTGAATCCTGCAACTCCACGCAGGATGACTCGGATACTACAGGATGACCGCACTGAAGGATTGACTGAGATGACGAAGAGTACTGGGAGGCACAAAATGGAATCACTGAAAACCGAAAATGACCTGTCCCGCTGACACGAAAATGTGTCAAAAACGAACCGGTCCCAGTACTGTCCCATCTGGGATCGTACCGCCTTCTTCACCTAGTACGACGTCACCTACGATTCGTACGTCTTTGCCGAAGAACCAATCACCGAGAACTGTGAGGCTGCGAGCCTGACCCAGGGAAAGCGGATGTGGGATACGCTCCTCGAAGGTGGTGATCGTGGAATAGATCTTGGCGAGATTGACCACTGGCAGAGGGGAAACCTGGGCCCGCGGCACGTAATCCTCACCCATCCAGAAGACATCAGATCGAAGGAGAGTCAACTCATTGGTGGTCTTCACAGGGAGGAATCGTGACCGTGGTACCACCACTGCCATGGCACCCTCAAAGGACTCAATGGCAGCGCCCATGGCCGCTTCAATTTGATAAACAGCAGGAGAACTAGGATCCCCAGGATCAACAGTCTTCGAGTTGCGGATGAGCGGCAAACCCAAGACCCCTGAGGTCTCAGCCAACTTGGCCCGCAACCCCACCAGATCAAACCACAAAGTATTGCAGTGGGCATGGGGGTGAATGGCCGCATCAGTGAAGTACTTCATCTCATCGGGGGGTGTCTGAGCAGACTCGCGCAGGATCAACCGCCCATCGGCCTTACGTACCGCGATGTGTCCGCCCTTAACATCCATGGGGGTACGTGGGGTCACCTCGGTTGCAAAGGGTGCCTCCGAACGGGCGAACCACCCAGCAAGGGTTGCTGAAGGTTCAGCTCCAAGGTTGTCGGCGTTCGACACCAAGGCATAGCGGAACCCCTCATCAATCAGCGCATCCAAGATCCCGGAATCCAACATCGTGGGATAGAGGTCACCGTGACCGGGGGGACACCATTCCAGATGCGGATTGGCAGGCCACTCAACAGGTGTGAGGTCACTCTGAAGCAGCTTGGGTTCCTCCGATTGCATCATGTCTAAGGGCAGGTCGCCCACCTTGAGTTCGGGATAGGCTTCGAGTGCTCTCAGTACGTCATCTTGAGTGTTGAAGGAGTGCAGGAAGAGCAGGGGCAGGCGTACATCATATGTGCGTCTCGTCCATAGAACCTGTCTCACCATGATGTCCAGGAAGCTCAACCCATCACTGACAGGCAGGAGACTTTTTGCCTTGCTGAGGCCCATCGAGGTACCCAATCCCCCATTGAGTTTGATGATCACAGTGCGGGCCAAGGCCTCGCGATCCTCGGAGGTCTCCTTGAGGTCATCAAGTACATCTGGACTCGTCAGCGGGGAAATCGTACTCTCGGGAATTAGACCAGTGGCCCCCAATGCAAGCTGATCCCAATTGTGCATGAAAATGGATATTGCAGTGGGGCTCACACCTGCACTTCGCATTTTGGCAACCGCTTGATCTTTACCGTTCACGAGATCATCTTATCCGGGTCCAACGTTTTTGATGAAGGATTCAAGCAGCCTCGTGTGATTCGATAAAAACGAACCGACCCCTGTAGGCTTGCCCCAACAACCACATATTCGCTTCGTGGGGGAAACCGGTCCAAACCCGGTACTGACCCGCAACGGTAGATCGAGTTTTCTCGATGAGTCCGAGAACCCACATCAGAGCGGCTCCCCGTCGAGGTCTACGAGGGATCTGCCGTACTACACGGATGACTCCCTATGGATCGCTCATAGAAAGGCACATCCGTGCATTATTTTAAGCGCCTTATTGTTGGCGTTCTTGCCCTTTTTGTCATCCTGGCCCCAGTGGTACCTGCTCAGGCATCCGAGGATCAATCCCATGATCTTGCTGGCTGGTTGGCTCGATCCCTAGCTGTCACCAATGATCTGGCTTTGGGACAAACAGGAACCGTTGATTACGCAAGTACCACCTATGCCATCCTCGGACTCAAAGGTACTGGGGTCGCTGGCGACCAGATCGTGGCCTCCGCTGAAGCTATGGCAGCCAGTGGAGAGGACTTCATCTCGGGTCCTGAGCAGATCGGGGCCAAGGCGACAGCCATTGCTCTGATGATTCTTGCCCAGGATGCCACCGGATTGGATCCCCGCAACCACGCTACCGAGAATGGGACCCGTGACCTCTATGCTGATCTCACCTCAGCGATCAACTCCGATGGATCCATCTCAGAGATGCCCTCGGCTTATGGACAGGCTTTCGCGATCCTGGCTCTGTTGACCTCCGAGGATGGAGTACCCCAGGCAACCATCGACTGGCTCCTTGAACAGCCCTGTGTTGATACGACTTCTCCTGGTCTTGGAGGATATGGTTTCTCCGGCCCGGGCTCTTGCGATGATGCGGACCCTGATTCGACTGCTTTGGCAATCATTGCTCTGAGGGCTGCTGGCGTTGACTTGGATGATCTGGCCTCGTCAGCTGCCTATCTGACAACTATCCAGGATTCCACTGGTGGTTTTGTTTCCCCATGGTCGGGCCCAAATGCCAACACAACAGGTCTTGCTGTTGCTGCTCTGACTTATTTCGGTCAGGACTACACCGAATCCCTGGAGAAGGCCAAGAGTTTCCTTACCTCTCTCATCTTTGATTGCGAGGCAGGATCTGACCTTGCTGGAGCCATGGCCTTGGATACTGCCACCTTTGAATCCACTTCTACGAACCCATACTCCCTTGACATTCAGGTTGGACTCTTCCAGGCTGGCGCCCAAGGCATCTTCGGACTGATCGGATTCATTCCAGTGGCTGATACCACTGTACCCACCCTTGTCGTCGATGTACCTGGACCTATGTGTGAGAGTACCTCTGAGCCACCCACCCAAGCCACGGGAATTGCTGTACCCATTTGGTTGGGAGTTGTTGGCGGGATCGTCTTGCTATCCCTAGCCATCATCGTCTGGAGAGTCCTAGCATCCAGGCGGAAGTAGTGGCTCCCCGGTCGGGTCCTGGGTCCACGGGCTGTACCCCTCGCGAACAACCTACTCCCGCGAGATGGGGTCTTGCCCTGGTGATCACAGTGGTACTCCCCTTGCTGAATTCCTGCGTCGCCCCACCACCATCCGGGGCTGGAAAGTCAGGATATTGCACGTCAGAGGACCACAATGCTGTCACGGTCATCGTGGATTACGGTGACCTGGGCCCAGACCCGACCATCGGGTGCGCTTACAACCTTCATGAGGGTGCGACTGGTCTTGATGCCCTCAACGCCCTCGGTATCACTGTTCTCGAACCGTCGAACTCCCCCCATTTCATTTGTCGCTTGAACGGGTACCCCACTGTTGATCAAGTGATCCCCATTCCTGGACAGGACTCTTATACCGAAGTCTGTGTCAATACCCCACCTGCAGCGGCCTATTGGACCTATTGGATTGAGAACGCTGAGGGTCAGTGGGCCTATTCAATCAAGGGATCTAGTACAAATCCTGTTGTCTTTGGCAGCGCCCAGGGGTACTCCTTCGCTCACAATCAATTACCAGTGGCTTCACCACCATTGATCGAACCACGGAACTCGTAGAACCTTGTGGGTGGAGTGTGTCGGGGAGGACGTATCCAGTGACACCGAAAGCGATTCCTGACACGCCGATTGGGTGGCAGTGTCACGAGTACATCCCCCGACACTGATAATCGATAGCTACTAGACAACGGCCAGTTGTTCCATTTTTTGAGATAATGCCCTGAAATTTTCGGAATTTCGTGTGGCGAAGCGTCCTTCATGGTTCACAAATGCTATCATCATCGCATGACTAGCGAAGAGTCAGCGGGGATAAGCGGCATAGCGCGCGCGCTTGCTGTACTCTCATCCTTCCAATCCAGAGACAAGGAACTCTCCGCAGCAGAGCTAGCGCGAAGGGTTGGTTTCCCCCGCTCAACGGTGTATCGACTCGTAGGCGAATTAACGGAGTTGGGCGCTCTAGAGCAAACCCCAGATGGACATTACAGACTTGGATCCAAGGTTATGGAACTCGGCAGCCAAGCACAGTACCAACGTGGGTTGTGTGAATCAGCCTCCCCCTTCTTGTCCGATCTCGCCCTCGCCACCCGCCAAGCAACCCACCTTGCCGTTCTGGATCATCACGACGTTGTTTTCCTGGATCGGATTCGTCCCACAGTCCTTGCCCAAAGGTGGACACGACCAGGAGGACGCCTACCAGCCTCGGTCACTGGCGCAGGAAAAGCCATCTTGGCTTTCTCTCCCCCCGAGATCACTGATGCAATCCTTGCCAGGGGTCTTCCCCGCCTCACCCCCCATTCCATCATTGATGAGGAGCAACTTCGCCACGAGTTGGCAAAGGTTCGCCAAACCGGTGTTGCCTTCTCCCGCCAAGAACACTCGGTTGGTATAAGCTGCATCGGCGCTCCCATCTTCGGCGAGAAGAAGAGGGTCCTTGGCGCAGTCTCGGTCTCAGGCCCCGCTTCAACCATCCGCCTCGATCTTATGGCTGTAGCAGTACAATCGGCTGCCACGGGAATTTCACGGCTACAAGGCTGGCAAGCAGTATCCTGACAAGAGACAATTCCAATGAGGGAGTGATGATGTCCAGCAGTGGCGTACGTGAAATAGAAGATCTTGTCAACGAAGCACTCCAACTCCCCCATAGTCTCCAGAAGCGTCAACTCCTTGATCGTGCACTGATCCTCACCCATGAATTGGGTGAGGAACTCTTGGAGTTCGATGTGAGGTACCACATCACCTCATGCGCTGCGCACACTGGTGATACAGATGCTCAACTCTCAAACTTCGCATGGTGTTTGGCAAAGTACGACGAAGATCCCTTGGTCTTTGGCTCTCAGACCACTGCCACCAACAGGAACCTTCTATGGCAGTTCAAATGGATGATCTCCCCACTGGATTCTTCCCCCGTTTTTTCACTTGCCCAATCCGAAGCCATGCTGGACGACATGGAGGACCATTACCGTCGAGCAAATCTCGGGATGAGCGGTGTGGTAATGGAGAGGTATGCACACGCATGGAGCGTTGGGGACATGGACAAGGCTCGTCTTCTCAGAGCTGAACATCTGGCCACACCACGAGACTCCCACTCTGATTGCATAGCTTGTGTCCAGAGCACACTTGCCAGATTCGCCGTATCAAATGATGAGGAAGACCTTGCCCTCACCCTGCTTGATGAGATTCTAGAAAAGAACATGACCTGTCTAGATGAACCAGGGAATGTCCTTGCCCACACAGCAATTACACAGTTACGTGCTGGACGACTTGAGGGTGGCCTCGATGCTCATCTCACCTCCTATCGCAAGGCTCGCGACAATCCGGACCGCATTGGTACCATCACTGAGGCTCTCAAATTCTGTGCTGTCACAGGCAATGAAGCACGAGGACTCAACATCCTTGAAAGACACCTGCCGTGGCTCGTACATGACCAACTCAATGAAAAAGCACAGATGTCTATGCTGGGTGCCTGTGGGGTACTCCTTGATGCCGTGACAAGGGCAGGCTACGGGGAACAGGTTATTCGAGGTACCGAAAATCCTGTTCTTGAACAATTCTTTGGGGGACACGTTGGCCCATGGATGGCCACGGAACTGGCTGAAGCCTGTTGGAGTGCGGCCCACAAACTCGGTGAAGCCTTCAATGCCAGGAATGGTAATACCTCTGCATCTGATGGATTGGCGGCAACCAAAGCCCTCCTAGATGAGCACTATGACCTCCCTATCAAGACCCATACCTTCCTGATCCCTAGTACTCCAGCAGAGCCTACCTCTCCTCAGGAATGGCTCGATTACGCCGAGGTACTCGTCTATGCGGGATTGTATTCCGAGTCACGTGAAGCCGCATTGAAAGCGCTAGACGGGGAAGCGAAACTGAAAACCTTTGCCCTCAGCCTGGCAATTGGAGCCTCACTCAAACTTGAGGATGATCACAGTGCCCACACGTGGATGAGTCTGCGACAGGAGATCATGATCGCGAACAATCGCCTTGAGGAAGCCCAGTCTGAGGAACGTTTGGGTCTCGACCTATACCGCTCCACCCCTGAGTCTATTCCTGCTCTCAAGGCTGAAATAGAACGGCTTGAAGCTGGCGGTGCTGGTTTTGCGCTCGGTACGGTACTGCGCAGTCTTGGGAATACTTATCTCACTTGCGGCGAAAGCGAGGAAGAGTACAGACTGGCACTCCAGTATTTTGAGGCCTCCCGGGAGTTGGTACATCCAGAGATTCTCGCGAATTTGCTATGGGGTATGGTGGCGACCCATGTGAGATTGGATGAAAACTTAACAGCCTTAGAAATCTGTGAACAGATCCAAGAGTTGGAGCTGACTGTCGGGGATAAGGCTGCTCTGTACTCTGGGTTTGCTGCCTTACTTGCTGACCAGGGTCGATATACCCAGGCGATCCAGTATGCAGACGAAGTCCTGAGAATCTATTCCATGTATGGAGTCAATACGGCGGTGGTGTCGAAGGCCAGTCTGGCGGCATCTCTCTACCATGATATGCAGAGGTTTGATGACGAGTTGACCCGACTTCGTACCGGACTCCAGGCTGCGGTGAATGCTGAACTGCCTACACGGGAGTTGAGATGCAGAATCGGTACGGCCTTGGCCAATAGTGGCCATGGGAAGGAAGCCGTGGAGTACCTTTGGGAGGCTCTGGGCGAGGCTGAGAATGATACCCCTGCTGAGAAGGCTGCAATCTGTGGCCCCCTTGGCTGGGCCTTTGAGGTGGCCAATGAGCCTGGGCGAGCCGTGAACACCTATAGGACTGCAGCCGCCTACTGGGCTGAGGCCGACAGGCCATTTGCTGCTGCCGAGAATTACTGCCGCCAAGCCAATGTACTGAGGTGGTTCAACGCGCACAAAGAAGCATGTCAAAGCTATGACATGGCCTTGGAAGCCCTGGAAGACAATGACAATATATGCTGCATTCAGGTGGATATTCTCCACGGTCGGGGCCTGTCCAAATCCCAAATTGAGGACTCCGGTGCAATCGAAGACATTGACCTAGCGCTCGCATTATCTACCGATCACCAAAGCCCCGCTGAGATCAACAACCTTCTTGAAGCAAAGGCCCAGATCCTAGGAAACCTTGATCATGACGATGAGGCAGTGGCACTCTTTCTTCAAGCCAGCGACAAATATGATGATCTGGGCGACCATGATGGTGCCGCTCGAAATGAGCATTTCGCTGCGTTAACTCTCGTAAAATCAGGCAAGAGTGAATCTGGGGTGGATCTGTGGCATCAGGCCCGCAAACGTGAGATTACCAACCTCAACCTTCGCAGATCCATCCTTGTCAAACTTGCCGAAACCCTGGATTCTCTTGGACGGGATTCCCAAGCTGCCGAGATCCGAGGACTCCTCAACGAGTAGCCTTCATCAGAGCCAAGAATGGCAAACTCCCATCAGGTATCCCATGGTGACTGGATGGATTAGGTAGGATGGACACTGCGATAGGTATGCTCTGAGGAAGGAGGATGGTCAATGGGAATCTTCTCCCTTGCCGAAAAGAAGCTCGAAGGTGCCATTGGTGGGGTCTTTGCGCGCGCTTTCAAAGGAGATGTGCAACCAGTCGAGATCACTCACCAACTCTGCAAGGAACTCGACTCCCAGGCACAGATCCTTGGCGAGGACAAGTACCTCGTCCCCAATGATTTTCTCATCTCCTTGTCCAAGCATGACTACGCTAGGCTCTTTCCGTACTCTAAAACTATGACGGCTGAAATCACTGCTGACCTACGTGAATATGCTGCCGAACATGAGTACATCTTCAATGGCGCCATCACGATAGCTTTGGAAGAGCGTCCTGATCTTCCCGTCGGTCGATTCCATGTTTCCTCGAAAACTGTAGCCTCCGTGGATCGACCCTCAGGTGTTTCTTCGAGTACCCGTTCATCCAAGCTCGTCGTTGAGGTGAACGGAGTACGCCACCCCCTCACCCCACCAGGATTCGTCGTCGGCCGCGGTGCAGAAGCAGATCTTCGCATCAACGATCCCGGTATTTCCCGTAATCACGCGCAATTCGTGGTGACAGGTACAGGATCAGCATTGTCGGTTAAGATCGTCGACCTTGGTTCAACAAACGGAATCCTCGTCGACGGACGCAAGGTTAAAGAGGCTCCACTGAGGGATGGATCGCGGATAGACATAGGCAAAACACAGATGCTTGTCTATGCCCCTTCGGGGAGCTGATGTGGCTGAGTTTACTGTTCTAGTCTTGAAGATCGCCTTCCTGGCGATCCTATGGCTGTTCATCTTGCTTGTGGCTGCGGTCATCAACTCCGACATGATTGGTAGCCGCCAGCGGCGAACAGACAATGTCGATCTTCCACCCCTTCCCGATTCTCGGAAGACCAAGCGTGGCAAGAAGGAGCCCTGGGTTTTGGCGATTGACTCCGGTATTCACGCTGGAGATCGACTTCAACTCGTACCAGAGGTACGCATTGGTCGTTCAGAAGCCTGCGAATTAGTCCTTGATGATGACTATGTCTCGTCTATGCATGCAATGCTCAGCCACCGTGAAGAGGGTGGCTGGTTCCTGAAAGACCTTGGGAGTACAAACGGAACCTTCGTCAATGCGGAAAGAATCGCCCACCCGACTACAGTTGGTGTGAATGATGTTATCCGCATCGGCGAAGTACAAATGAGGTTGGAGATCTAGTGACTCTCACACTGCGGCCGATTGCCCATTCGGAAATTGGGTTGGTCCGAAAGTCCAACCAGGATTCCGGCTATGTCTCCACATCCATGATGCTTGTTGCTGATGGCATGGGTGGTGCCGCTGCTGGGGATTTCGCCTCCGCAGTAGCAGTACGTCACCTCCGTCGACTAGCCGATGATCCACAAACTGGTTCAGAGGCACTCAAATCCTGGAAGGAAGCGATCTTCGAGGTCAATGGTGAACTCGGGGATATGATCACAACGAATCCAAGTTTGGACGGCATGGGTACGACCATATGTGGTGGTGTCTTCGATGGTGATGAAATGCATATCGCCCACATTGGGGACTCCCGTTGCTATGTTTTGGCGGAGGGGAACCTTCACCGTCTCACCCATGATCATTCCTATGTACAATCCCTGGTTGATGACGGGAAACTCCACGAGGATGCAGCGATGAACCATCCTCATCGTTCCCTCCTTCTCAAGGTTCTCAACGGACAGCCTGAGATTAAGCCCGACTTCTTCACAACCCAGTTGGCTGCTGGGGATCGCGTGATGTTCTGTTCCGATGGCCTATGTGGCCTTGTGGACGATAGCACCATTTGTACTGCTATGAGTCTTTCCGAACTCACTGATGCCATGATAACCCTCGTGGAGTTGGCTCACGCCGCAGGGGGTTCAGACAATATCACCATCATCATCGCGGATGTCGTCGAGGTGAAAACCCTTCAGTCACCTGGGGAACCCAAGGCCGACACTGGGGAACACACGATTGTCTTCACCCCTGATCCTTCACTTCTGGCTGAACAAGAATCCCTTCCACTTCAAGGTTTCGCCACCACTGGTCTTCTTGGTGCGGCAGCCGATCCCAAGGTCATCTCCCGGATCAAGGCGGCCATCACTCCAGGGGATCAACCTACGAACAATGCGACGGATGACATAGATGAGCATGAGACCATCACCTTGAGGGAGAGGCGACGTTACTCTCCTTCATTCAAGAGACGCCGCTGGATACCCTGGCTCATAGCCTTCCTGATTGTCCTTGGTTTGACTGGGGCCGCTTGGGGGCTTCGTACCTATGTCCTCAACCAGTACTACATCTCCAATGAGAACGATGTTGTTGCCATCTACCAGGGACTCCCTGGTGATATTGCTGGGATTAAAACCTCCTGGCTCTATGAAGCTACTGACATCCATCTTGAGGATCTCCCCTATTCATGGAGAAACCGAGTCGTCTCAGTAATCCCCATCAAGACTGGTGGCCTCAATCAGGCATATATCGCCGTGCACGAACTCCAGAACAAGGCCGACCAATGTGTGGAGGCGCGCACAACCCGCCCAGCTAGTGCTCCCATTCCGTCGGACGGGTGTTGATATGGATGCTGAGATTCGCGGCTACAGGCAACGCTGGATCGCACAGTTAATTCTCACCATCCTCGGGCAAGGCATCAGCTTTGTTGGTTTCATTCTGACGACCCTGTTTCGTACTAATACCATGCCAGAGAAATGGCTGGCCATAGGTGGCTTCTGGTTCGGATTGGGATTGCTGTTGTTTACCGCCTCTCGGATCGCCATCCCCTATGCTGACCCGATTATCCTCCCGCTTGTACTCACCCTGACTGGAATCGGCTTGGCCTTCCTCTATCGCTATGACCTCACAAGCAACCAGGACCCGATGTTCTACACACAGTTCCTTGCCGTTGCTGTGGGTGTTGGCTGTCTGCTTGTGATCATCTTCCTTCTCAAAGATCCCCGCCGACTCAAAGGGTACCCCTTCATCCTGTCAGCTCTAGGGTTCGTTTTGCTTCTCCTACCTCTGATTCCTGGATTGGGTTCCTCTGCTTATGGTTCACGAATTTGGATCAGCATCGGTGGGTTCTCATTCCAGCCCGCAGAGGTGGCGAAGATCGTACTTGCTGCCGCCTTCGCAGCCTATTTGTCTGATAAACGGGAAGTATTATCGATGGCTGGCAATCGCATCCTGGGCCTTGATCTTCCTCGGATGCGTGACCTTGGACCAGTGATGGTGATGTGGGGGATGTCCCTAGCGATCATGGTCTTCCAAAATGACCTCGGTACCTCCCTACTCTTCTTCGGCCTATTCGTCATGATGATCTATGTGGCCACTGGAAAAGGATCCTGGGTCATCCTTGGCCTAGTACTCTTTGCTGCAGGTGGTGCGGCTGTCGTGAAATTCGCGAGCCATGTACAACGCAGGATCGACTTCTGGCTACGTCCCTTCGATTATCCCAATGATGCCACCCAGATCATTCAGGCCCAATTTGGATTCTCCCATGGTGGACTCCTTGGTTCCGGGTGGGGGATGGGACGCCCGGACCTCATCATCTTCGCCTACTCGGATATGGTTGCTGCCTCCATTGGTGAAGAGATCGGGATCGTGGGCCTCATGGCTATCGTTGCTCTCTACGGGATCCTGGTCTTTCGGGGTTTGAAAACCTCCCTGGTGACCGTTGATCCTTTCACCAAACTCTTTGCTGCTGGTCTGAGTTTCGCCTTCCTCCTCCAGACTTTCTCCATCATTGGCGGCGTGACTCGCCTACTGCCCCTCACGGGTCTCACAACTCCCTTCCTGTCCCAGGGCGGGTCATCGATGATCGCCAACTGGATACTCATCGCACTACTGCTGGTTATGTCCCACCAGGCTCGACGTCCCCACGCACAGATCGGTGAAGCGAGCGCTTGGGGTATCACTGCCTTGGGAGAGGAATCCACTCAGGTTTTCTCCAGCCGTGAACTCGCGCAGATCGGTATCGGAGAGATTCACCCGATCCAGGAAATCAACGCTGAACAGGTACGCCTCACCCTCACTGGGCAACCCATGATTGCGGGTGGGGATGATACTGGGGTACCCAATGAGGAGACGACCGAGGTTGTACCAAACCTTGATGCGCAGTTCTATCCCAACAGAACTCGGTACGAACTCGCTCCTGAGAGCCTCTTTGTTCCCCAAGAGCCCAAGCCTGCTCCACAGATACCAACATCCTTTGAGGATGACGATGATGACTACTTCGGAAAGGGTACAGAGTGAATCGCCAGATACGACTTGTAGGCCTCGTTTCCGCCCTCATGGTCCTTGCCCTTTTCGGGAATCTGACCTATATGAACCTCTTCCGCGAGGAACCCCTTCAAGCCAACGAGTACAACGTCCGCGCCCGGGAAGCAGAGTTCAACATCCATCGTGGATCAATCTATGCTGGGAACACTGTCATTGCCGAGTCTGTACTGTCCAACGACGGCTCCATCTTTAGTTACCAGAGGATGTACCCCAATGGTCCGCTCTATGCACCCATCACAGGGTTCTATTCCTATTTGTTTGGGTCCTCTCGGGTGGAGAACTCATTCAACTCCTATCTCGTAGGGACCAGCGCCTCCCAGTGGTTACAGAGGATTATCGACACTCTCACAAATACGAGCCCCCAGGGTGCTTCAGTGGTGACCACCATCAACCCCATCTATCAAGAGGCTGCCTGGAATGCTCTTCAAGGGTATTCTGGTGCCGTAGTTGTGATGGATCCCCATACGGGAGCCATCCAAGCACTAGTGTCCACTCCCAGTTATGATCCTGGAGTACTTGCTACCCATGATTACGGCGCCGCGAGGGAATCCTGGGATGCTCTGATTGCTGATCCTGCTGGCCCCATGCTGGATCGTGGTACCCGAGAGATCTATCCTCCAGGATCGACATTCAAACTCATTGTTGCTGCCTCCGCCCTGGAGCGAGGGTACACCCCAGATACGATGATCGACACTCCTAAAGAAGTACAACTTCCAGGAACAGAGATCTACCTAGCCAATTCGAGTGACTGTGGATCAACCCAGGTTTCCCTTGCCATGGCCATGCAATTATCGTGCAATACCTCGTTCGCGAACCTGGGTCACACCTTGGGTGCTGATACCTTGCGTTCCCAGGCTCAGAGGTTCGGTTTCGGTTCCGAACATCTCCCAGCCCTCGGTGCTGCCGTGAGCCGCTTCCCAGATGAACTTGATGGGGCCCAGTTGATGATGAGTTCCATTGGTCAGTACGACGTCGCAGCCTCTCCCCTACAGATGGCCATGGTGGCCTCCTCCTTTGTGAACGGTGGAGAGATGCCCGATCCCTACCTCGTTCAGGAGGTACTCACACCTGATTTGGCCGTACTCAGTCGTCATGAAACTCGTACCTCCACAGTTGTGTCACCATCCACAGCTCAATCAATGAAAGAGATGATGATCTCAGTTGTTGAGAATGGTACAGGCCGTGGAGCCAAGATTCCTGGGGTTACGATTGGTGGAAAGACGGGTACAGCCCAGTCCGACCCATCAAGCCCTAATTACGCGTGGTTTGTCAGTTTCGCACTCGACCCAGACGTGGTGGTTGTCGTCTTCCTTCAAAGATCCGATCAAACGCCCGCAGATCTCTGGGGCGGTGGAGATGCTGCCCCAGTTGCCAAGAAAGTTATTCAGGCAACACGATGAGTTCATCAGGTTTTCAGCTTCCTCTCAGTAAACCGCGCCAGAATAGAGGTGAGGTACCACACGCTGTTCGCGGTCGCGCGCGGTCACTGGGGTGGTTATGCTGGAACACGAGCACCCTCACCATGAGGAAAGGACGGGTATGACCGACAACATGGTAGGCGATCGATACGTCATAGGACCTCCACTCGGACGAGGGGGGATGGCGGATGTACGCCGAGCCCGCGACACCCGACTAGAGCGTGACGTGGCGATAAAGCGCCTGAAGCCTGACCTCGCCGGAGACCCTGTCTTCCAGGAAAGATTCCGTCGCGAGGCCCACTCAGCTGCTGGACTCAACCATCCCAATATCGTCTCGGTGTACGACACTGGTGAGTCCTTCGATGAGGCCAGTGGGCTCATGATCCCCTATATCGTCATGGAGTTGGTCGTTGGTCACACTCTGCGAGAGATCCTTCACGACGGTCGCAAGATTCAGCCCCTCAAAGCACTCGAACTGACACAGTGTGTCCTTGATGCCCTTGATTATTCCCACCGCCATGGGATCGTCCACCGTGACATCAAACCTGCGAATATAATGCTCACCAATACTGGCCAGGTCAAGGTCATGGATTTCGGGATTGCCCGTGCAGTCTCTGATACTGCAGCCTCAATGACCCAGACTGCCTCGGTGATCGGCACCCCCCAGTATCTTTCTCCTGAGCAGATCCGTGGTGAAACCGTTGACCGTCGCTCGGATTTGTACTCCACAGGCTGCTTGCTTTACGAACTGTTGACCGGCAGGCCCCCATTCGAGGGCGATTCCCCAGTTTCCTTGGCCTATCAGCATGTCCGGGCCACCCCTGTACCTCCCTCTGAGGTTGACCCCATGGTCTCCACCCAGATGGACAAGGTTGTTTTGAAGGCTCTGGCAAAGAATCCTGCCGACCGCTACCAGACCGCGCATGAGATGTTTGAGGACATTGCACGTCTGCTCGCGGGAGAAAAGGTACAAGCGGTGGTCCCCCCATCCGTAGAGGACACCCCCACACAGGTACTCGGTATGGAGGATGCCACCCAGGTTATGCCTTCCGGTTCAAGTACGGGCCGACCTCCACGAGCCTTGGATGCGGATGAAGAGGAACCCAACCATCTGGGTCGAATCATCGCCATCGTCCTTGGGGTGATGTTGGTGATTGCTCTAGCCGCTGTGGGCCTTGTGTGGGCTTTGAACAGGGGTGAGTCTCAGCCACCACCCAGTGATGCTTCCACAGGGCTTATCGCCGTACCTCGGGTGATCACAATGAATGAGCAGGGTGCCATCGACACGCTGAAATCTCGAGGCTTGGAAGTACTCAGTGAGGATGTCTTCGGCCCGGATGATGGGACTATCGGCGAAGTTCTTGAACAGTATCCGACGGAAGGATCATCGGTCGTGCCTGGTTCGACCGTACGCATCAGGATCAATCGGGGCCCCGAAACCTTCAAGATACCCGATGTCAGAGGTAAGACTGTTGATGAGGCATTGGAGGAGATGAGCAAAATCTTCACCAATGTCGAAGTCATGGATGCTCCCTCTGAGGGACCAGACGCTGTTGTGGGGACGATCCTCAATACGGAACCAGCAGCTGGTGGCACGGCCACCAAGGATCAAAGAATCATTCTCTACCAAGCAACTGGAACGATCAGGATGCCTGATCTGTTTGGTTTGAGTCGGGATGCTGCTTTCGCGAGGCTCGTTCAGCAGGGATTCTCGCCCAGCAATATTACTTTTGTCTCCGAAGAGTCTGCACACACTCGTGATACTGTGATTGCAACGAGTCCAGAAAAGGGAGCTACTGCATCCAGGGATACTCGGATCACCGTGGTTCTCGCTAAACTTCCCGAACCAGACCTTCCCCCGCAGTCGGAGACTCCCCCAACAGAGACACCCACAGGTGGAGGATAAGGTGTACCTCATCCCGAACTGGGGTTGGTGTAGGAAAAACTTGTAGAAACGCGTATCCTTATCAGGTACTAATGTGAGAAAGGTGGTGAGCTGGTGCCCGAATCAAGAGTTCGTCCTGAGGCAGCTCAGAAGAAGAAGCTACGTCGACACGAACAGGTCGCTGATGTCCAGCGTGAGAAGGAGCGTGTAGGGCGCCCAGGAGAACGCCGTTGGGTACCCCCATTGTTCATCACCTGTCTCCTGCTTGGCGTAGCCTGGATCGTTGTCGCGAATGTTGCGGTGGCTTCCATCCCCTTCATGGTGGCACTCGGCCAGTGGAATATTCTGATCGGAATGATCCTGATCGCCCTGTCCTTCGTTTTGATGACTTTGTGGAAATAGGCTGCAACTCGATCAATGTGGTCAAAGAGGAAGAGCGTTGACTACAGTCTTCAGCGTCGTCGTACATTAGCTGAACTCCAAGGTGCCTTGCGTACCATGGTCAGTCATGATGCCCTGGACGCCGACCCGATGCTGATCAGAGCCGCTCTTCACCACGGTGAACTCAGTGAGATTCGCTGCCCCGTCAACAATTGCCGTCAACTACTTCGCCTGAACTACACCTTCGGGGATCAACTTGGGCAGTACTCTGGTCGCATCAAATCGGACGAGGAACTAGAACAGATGGAGAACGAGTACGGCGAGTTCACCGTCTATGTGGTCGAGGTGTGTTCCGAATGCGGATGGAACCATGTCATCGAATCCTATCTTCTTGGCGATGGGACAGTACGCAAACCCCCTAAACGCGCCTCAACAGTTGAGGACATCTATGGCTAGAATTTCGTCGATGACTGAGGTGTCACCAGTTCGTACTCATGCCACTCAGATCCCAGAAACTGACCTGCTTCACAAACTCTGGATCAACCGTCTGCTTCCCATGCTGACCAGGCGAATCGGCGGCCCCATGGGTCAACACAAACGCGGATGGAGTCCCGCATGGGCCTATCTGCTGGCAACCCTGTCGTGGGCGATCTGTATGCTCCGCCAGATCCCCTGCCATGAAACCCTTTCTGGACAGGGTCCCGACCGATTCAAGTGGATGTGCTACACAGACATCACCGCCTTGTATTTCAGCCGCGGACAGGCTACAGGTGGACTCCCCTATATCGATGTTGCTTGGGAGTATCCGGTTCTCACTGGCTATTTAGCTACGATCTCTCAGTGGATCTCATCCCTTTCGGGAGCAAGTTTCGCTGAGGATATCAACTCCCAGCAACAGGTACTCAACGCAGATATCTACTTCTCGGTGACCTCTGTACTGCTCTTCATCTGCTTGCTGTGGCTGGTCTCCTCCACCCTTCTCATTGCGCCCAAGCAGCCAGGAATCGCTATGCTCATGGCGATCTCGCCGGCTCTGATGACAACAGGGTTGATCAACTGGGATCTTTTGGTTATTTCTTTGACTGCCGCTGGGCTTGCCTCATGGCTTGACAAGAAACCCATCTGGGCGGGTTTTTGGTGGGGACTCGCTGTGGCGGCCAAACTCTATCCCATCGTCATCATTGGTGCTCTGTTTGTTCTGTGTCTACGCAAAGGAGCTGTGAAGACCCCCGTGGTACATGCGTGGCTGCTCATGGCCTGTAGCTCTGTAGCAACCTGGTTGATCGTCAACCTTCCCCTGATGACGACCCATCCGGGGGGTTGGAGCTATTTCTACACCTTCAACTACCAGGATCGTGGGGCAGACCTTGGATCCTTGTGGTTCGCCTTGGATCTGGCTGGACTCGGAGTTGATAACCCTGCTCTATGGTCGCGACTCATCATGATCCTCGGCTACCTTGGTTTAGCAGCCCTGATTTTCTTTGCTCGTAAGGCTCCTTCAGCTCAGCAGATCGCCTACCTGGCTGTTGCGATCTTTGTCCTTGGCAACCTTGTCTATTCCCCGCAGTATGTCTTGTGGGTCCTCCCCCTGATTGTCCTGGTTCGACCCCACTGGCGCGACCTGTGGGTCTTCACCGTATCCGAGCTTTTCTATTTCTGTTTCATCTGGCTTTATCTGCGCCGAAACGACCTTACTCTGGGAATCTCTGATGTCCCCTGGGTTTATATCTTCTCAATCCTGTTGAGGATCACAGCCACGATATGGGTCATGAACCATGTCGTACGTGATGTTCTCACAGCCAAGGAAGAACTAACCTCGTGACCACCAAAAGTGGAGTGGGACTATTTCCCTCCCATCAGGCCCCACGATTCGCTGTACAAGGGTGGTTGGCTTCGCGCTTGGTTCTGCTTATCACCGTCCTAGTTCTTGTGTACCAGCGTGGCTGGTCAATTAACGAACCCTTCTCACGATGGGATGCCGCCCATTTCATTCACCTATCCACACACGGGTACACCCAGGCCACGGAGGCTGCCTTCTTCCCCGGTTTGCCTGGGATTATGGCCCTGTTTGCCCTCATTGGTATCCCAGCATTTCTTACTGGGATTATCGTATCCCTCGTGGGTTCAGCCATGGCCGCCTGGGCTCTTTACAGACTTGCGGGAGGAGGGGTACCAGGGGCAGTCGCCGTACTTGCTTGGTCCTTCGCGCCCATGGCAGTGTTCACCTTCGTTCCCTACACCGAGTCTGTCTTCTTGGCCTTTGCCTTGTGGAGTTTCTGGTACGCCAAACGCGACCAGTGGGGATGGGCAGGGGTACTCGCTGGTGCCTCCTGCCTATTTCGGATCTCGGGGCTCTTCCTTATCGGAGCCCTCGGCCTCATAGCCCTGTTCGGGTTTTCGGGATCCACCTGGAAACGCCGTATGACGCGGGTCGCCTGGCTTGGGATTCCCATGGCCGTGCTTGGGTTGTACTCCTTCTATCTTCGAGTGCGGTTTGGTTCCTGGATGGCCTGGTTCCAGGCCCAAGGTGAAGGCTGGGGGCGGCATTTCGACTGGCCGTGGAATGGGCTGATAGTGACTCTGAAAGCGGCCGGGATCATAGGCTCCAAGATGCATGTATCAGGAGTGATCTTTCGCTGGGAGTTCGCTGTCTTCCTTGTGGGTCTCATCGTTGTGGTCGCCTGTTTCTCTCGTCGATGGATCGCGGAAGGTGGATGGGTCGGTGTGCAATGGCTTGCCCTGTCCTGCCAGGCATGGTTCATTTCGATGACACGCTCATTCCTCTTGTGGTTCCCGGTCTTCCTCCTGATTGCACAGTTCGCCAAGCCGGATCTTCCCCGAGCTGTCAACGATTTCAGACGGGGAGGCTTTATTGCCCTTGTGAGCCTGGAGATTTCAACAATGATCTGGTGGGCTCACCGGTACTACGTTGGGGCCTGGGCTGGGTGAAACAGGCCATATCAGGGCCCGTCCTCGTGGTGATTCGATATGGCGAGCAAGCATGGCCAAGGTCGCTGCCGCTAAGGCTGACAAGGGCATATTCAGCCATTGCGCCTGAATAGATGAGGTCCATGGCAAGCTGAGGATCATGAGTAGTACCCAGAGCGCTGGGGCTCTGAATGGGCTATGCAGCGGTTGGTTGTGAGTGTTTCGCAACCGGATGATGCACCACAACACCACAGCGATGAGTGAGCAGATCAGTACTACTGTAAAAGCCATGCCGTATTGGCTTGCGACCTCCAGGAATGCTGAGTACGGACCTTGGTAGTCCTTGAACTTTGTGGGCCATTTGGCTGAGAGCCCGCCAGGGCCTGTACCAAGGAAATGGGAATCCTGGAGGATTCTCCAGGCGGCATCCATCAAAGCGAAGTGGAGGCTGCTGTTCAGTGGGGGTTCCATGCCCACATCAGCCCATCTTAAGGGGATTCTTTGGTGCAGGATGATGGCAGTGGTTGTACCAATGACCACGAGGAAGATGACAAGTATCCGATGGTAGAGGGCCAACCAGATGATGAGTACGATCAGACACCAGGCAAAGGCAACCGATCGATGTGTAGTCCAGACGACCCAGGTCGCCATGACTGCGATCACAGGGTATGCCCACTTGAGTCGCCGATCCTCTTCCAGGGCAAACCCGATGGGCATCAGAAAGACTCCCAGGACCATAGCACCTGCGAGATAGGCTGGACTTGGAAATGGACCCGTGAGTGCAACCATAGTACGAGTGGACCATTGATAGGTGACGACCGTGGTAATGATCGTAATCGCGTACATCCATCCGCGGATGATTGTTCGTACTGTTTCCTGTGATCTGTAGAGTTGAACGAGTGCTAACGACAGGGCCATCCAGGACACCATTGCTGTCGACTGGTCGAAAAAAGACCCGCCAAAATTTCGGTCAATACTCGTTGCCACAAGGGAACTTACTATCAATCCGAGAGATAATCCTAATAGAGATACCATAGTTCTTGATTTGTCAAAAGAACTACACCAATCCCAAAAAGCAATGCTTAATAATGACACAGTCACTATTGGAAAAACTTGGTGAGAACCCAGGAGCCATGTACCCAATAGTGCTAGCATAGGTAGGGCTATCACTATCCAACCTACCCATCTTGGAGTAGGTCGTTGATGAACAAGGTTCACAGGTTTCGTTAACGAATGTGTCAAGGGATAATCCTCAAAACTCTTCTTCGATTGGGGGTGAGAGAAAATGATCTTTACAGATCAAAAAAGAATCTTCCTCTTCCTTTGATTCTAGTCTAAGCTGGGTAACAGGAAGTGTTGGATATACGCTGTCCACGAAGGCCAAGCAACCCCACTCGTGCTCTGGCCAACTAGTAGAACACGGAGAATATTGTGGAAAAAACCGACGAAAAGGTTGTGTTGACTGCCAGTGAAAAGAATCGCATTCGCGGTAAAGAGGCTCTCAAGACATCGTTCGTATTGCAAAATATCCAGAAACTCAAGAAATCGGCTACTTTGGCTCAACATGAGCTCGACAACGCCGTCATCAAGGCCCGTTCAGAAGGCTACTCTTGGGTTGCCATTGCTGCTGGCCTCGGCGTTTCCCCTCAGGGTGCCCGTCAGAAGTATCTGCGCGTCACCGCGTAATATTTTTACACAGCATAAGACCCCCGTTCCCCACGACCGGGGGTCTTATGCTGTGTAAAATGAAGGATGGTTTCGCTTGACTCAGTGTTCATCTGCCCTGTGTGTTCAGGACAATTTACACTTGTCACCCAGAGTTTGAAATGCGAGTCGGGTCACAGTTTCGACATTGCTCGTCAAGGGTACGTCTCCTTGATGACCGGCTCGAGCCCCAAATCTGACACTCGCGAGATGGTTCAAGCACGCCACTGGTTCCTCTCCCAAGGAGTCTACGAACCCATTACCGAGGCTCTAGTCTCCATCACATCCCTGGTGCTTAACAACAGGGATTCTGCTTTAATAGCTGATCTTGGTGGAGGTACGGGGTGGTATTCGAGATATATCCTGGACCGCTTTCCCACCCTTGATGGTGTCCTTGTGGATGCTTCCCCCTTTGCGGCAAAGATTGCCGCAAAGGTTCATTCACGGTTGGTTGTGGGTACAGCGGACCTCTGGTCATCAATCCCCCTCAGCGACTCAAGCGTAGATCTGGCCTTGGTGATTTTCGCCCCACGCAATCCGGAGGAGATTGCTAGAATACTTAACCCGGATGGTACCTGTGTGGTTGTTACCCCAGGGAAACATCATCTTGCAGAGCTGCGAACTGTCGTACCCATGCTAGGAATCGAACCCGACAAGGAAGCCAGGCTCTTTGAACAGTTCTCGACTTTTCATCATAAAGCCAGTACAGAACTCGACTATAAGGTGGTACTCAGCTCCGAAGAAATCACGTCAGTGGTGGCCATGGGCCCTAGTGCTTTTCATCTTTCGTGTGAAGATCTTCCTGCCGTACAACCTACTGAGGTGACCGTTTCAGTAAGGATCCACGAGTTTCGTCTTTAGGTCATCTGGGGCGGTACCAGAGGAGCCCTAGATCAAGGAGTAATAAATGGTAGCTGAATAATCACCCTCATAATAGGACCCTGCGGCTGGTTGATAGGAGGTGAGATCAAAACTATGAAGCCTCTCCATTGCAACCTGTATCCTTCGCTGATGCACTGATCATTTGTGAGGTACTGGCCTGATATATCACTGAAGATGACCTTGGTGGATTCTTCACTTTTCGAGATCAGAAATCCCAGGTATCCACTAGGCTCGCGCGAAGTATTCCTTAACTATATCTCGTTCGTCGATGGGGTGGTTAACGCCCTGGACTTCTTCGTAGAGGACGGAACCCTTTCCAATCAAAAGAACAACGTCACCCTCCTCGGCCATGGACAGTAGAGCTGGGATTGCAGTACGACGATCACGGATGATCTCGTACCTCCCCTGCCCGCCGCCTTGCTCAATACCAGAAGCGATGTCAGTCAGAATCTGATCAGGATCATCGAACCGAGGACTTGCATCAGCCAAGATCGTATAGTCAACCTCGGCGCCCAAGATCTTGCCGCAATCGGTACGTCTGATATGGGCCCGATTACCCTCAAGGCCGAAAACACTCAGTACCCTACGGGGATGATAGGCCTTAACAGCATCAATCAAAGCCTCCAGTGACAAGCCATTATGGGCAAAGTCAATCAAAACAGTGTACGGGGCGGGCACGTCGACGAGTTCGACCCTCCCTGGCACACGGGTGGCCAAGAGACCACTGGCGATGGAGCCAGGATCCAATCCGAGTTGGACGGCAATCCCGATTGCAGCCATCGCATTAGAAACATTAAAGTGGCCAGGAATGTGGATGCAGAATTCCTGCGTGAACTGCGGGGTACGGCAGACGAAATGCGTACCCAATACTGAATCATCCTGGGAGGGGTGAACATTGGTTGCCTGATAATCGGCCTCAGTGGAGAACCCGTAGGTGAGGATCGGACAGGAGACATCCTCCATGATCTGAGTGAAGAAGGTATCGAAATCGACCAGACACACCTCGGACTGGGCGAAGATCCGTTTCTTGCAGTTGAAGTATTCTTCGAAACTGTCATGCTCCGTTGCGGAAATATGATCAGGTGCAATGTTTGTGTATACACCGATGTCGAATCTAATCCCGTCCGTACGCCTCATCATGAATCCTTGACTGGTCGCCTCCACGACGAGGATTTCCACGCCCGCTTCCACCATGTCGGCCATGATTCGGTTCAATTCAAAGGATTCCGGGGTGGTATTGGGTAGTTTGAAATAGGTTTCCCCATAGAAAACGCCATTGGAGCCGATCAACCCCACTCTTTTCCCTGCGGCTTCACAGATCGCCTTCACCATGAAGGAGATGGTCGTTTTGCCTTTCGTACCCGTCAAAGCAACAACAGTGAGCTTGCGGTCCGGGAAATCGAAGAAGCGCTGACTCATCAGAGCCAGGGCAAGACGAGTATCAGGGACGGCAATGACCGTGACTTCTCCCAGATCAAGATCAGGCCAATGCTCAACCACGAAGACCCGAGCACCGCGAGAATATGCATCCTGGATGTAGCCATGCCCGTTGTTGCTCTTGCTTGCAAGGGCGACGAAAACATCTCCCGACTTGACTTGACGCGAATCGTAGGCGATGCCCTCGACCGACGCGGCAGCATCCCCAGCCAAAACTTTAATGGCCTGGGATTCCATCAAGTCACTGAGTAGCATCATCGCATTCCTCTCTTTCAGCGACAACTGTTCTGTACCCTGGATGAGAAGTATCAACTACCTGTGCCGCGATCAATGATTATACCTTCCACGTCCGTATCCACTGTTCCCCAGTTGCTTATGCTCTTCGTACACTAATGCTTCTCACCACAAAGTCCGTATTCCCGCCTATAAAAAGATATGAGACGACGCATGTCCGCACTCCCGCACCTCTTCTTCTGGCCCCCAGTGAGACTCAGCAATTCTACCTCGACGCACATTGTGGTGACTTTAACCTGCTTCTTAGTCTACGGGATCCTTGATTATCACCTGACTGGATGGTTGTGCCTTTCATGGAGGGAGTGCGAGGTAGATTTTGCGGAGAAGACCATCACGACCTGGCAAGGTTGCGATCTTGACCATCCAGGTGTTGACCACGATCAACCCCCAACAGTAAAAGATCTCAGTGATGCCCACACCACTGAGAGGATCGCAGCAGCGTCAACAATCCTCAAACGCTTTGCGGAAGACGACTGTTTCTTTTGCCTATCTGCTCAACACTTCCGAGACACAGGTACATGGGCCATCTTTGATCCAATCAATGAGAGCCACCTTGCGGAATCGAACCGCAGACCTGCTCATTACGAGTGAGCCGCTCTACCGACTGAGCTAAGGTGGCGTGTTACAAAGTAACCGGAATAACTATACCCGGTCACCCCGGTTCTCACGAAATACTCCTTCCTGCTCGGATTGTGGGGGGTTCTCTCGTAGAATCAGGGGGTGATGGAATGGATAGAAAGCCAGCCTTTTATTGTGGTTGCGCTTTTCCTGACGGCTGTGGCGGGATTTCGCTCCCAATTGACCTATCTACTTGGGCGAGGAATTCGAGCTGGTTTGGTACGGGCTGCCTGGGCTCAGAAACTGGCTTCTGACAAGGAACGTAAGGCTGTCAACCAATTGGAGAAATGGGGTTGGCCCCTGATTCCTTTGAGTTTCCTGACCGTGGGATTCCAGACAGCGGTACAACTGACAGCCGGGCTAATCGGATGGCGCTGGCTTCCCTACACCTTGTCCGCGGTCCCAGGATGGATCCTGTGGGGAGTCATGTACGCTGCGGGCGGCTTGGCGGCCTTCATAGGGATTGTGACCCTTGCCCAAAAGTCATGGTGGCTTGCCGCTCTGGTCATACTCCTAGTCGCCGGTATCATCGTGGTTCTCATCGTACGTAAGCGCAAGCGCAAAGCCCGTACCCAAGTCGACCAAGAGGATGTCGTCGCTGAAGATGTATAAACCCTCGCGCCCCTAGCCATTCGAGCCCGAATCAGGATCCACAAGGGCGAAGTGCCCCGATTTAAGACCTGTCCCCTTGTCACGAAAACGTGTCAAAAACGAACCGGCCCCACTGTCACACTCGCACTCACCACAGGGAGGGGTTGTACTTCAATGGGTTCGGGGCTCCAGAGCACTCATCACCGATTCGGATGTCGTCGATCATACCCTCTTTGCGGAGTTCTAGGAGACGTGTGGTGACCGTGTTGCGGATCTGTTGGGGGGACATCGTATTGATGTAGATCTTGGTGTCGCCTTCAAAACCGGCAACCGTGGAGATCCGCCATTTGATGTTGATGCGCCAGGGCATGGGTACATCAACATCTGGGGGGACGTGATGCCACTCTTCATTGCAGGGGACCTCAGGGCCGGTCGCCGCATGGAGCGCTTGGATGATATTCGACATGTCTCGTACCTCATCCTCGGTGTGTTCCCAGGGATAGACCCGTGGGGACTTCGAGTAGATCTCTATGGTCGGGTACCTATGCCCGAAGCCAGCGAAGGCGAGCGAGGAATCAGTCTCAGCGATGAGCAGATTATGATAGTTCGCGTAATTC
Organism: Propionibacteriaceae bacterium; assembly: GCA_031256725.1. Taxonomy (GTDB): domain Bacteria; phylum Actinomycetota; class Actinomycetes; order Propionibacteriales; family Propionibacteriaceae; genus WQYJ01. The sequence continues at coordinate 160,088 of JAIRQE010000021.1, read as the reverse complement.
ACACCACACTCGTTGAAGAAATTCTGGTTTTCGCGGATGCGAGACACGACCTGATCTGCGTTGGCACCATGCTCATCAATGGCGACCAACTGCTTGTGAAGATGATCGAAACTGGCACCAGCAGGCTTAAGCCAGTTCTGGAAACAGGCGACATAGCGAGCATAGCGATTGACCTCATAGAGGTTACGCATGGTGTGCAAGGTGAGACGGATGTACTGCTCATGCTCGTCAGGGGTGAGGGTACCAGCGGAGGCAAGGTTAGTGGTCGTACGCGCCCCATCCACCCAGTGACGCCGTGCAATAACAACATCATGCCCACCACCGAAGAAGGAGTCAGCTGCGTCAATGATCGCCTGCTGATCCATCTGTGCGATCACCTCAGCACTCTTCCCAGCCAGACGCATCTTGGCTGCTTGTACAGCCATGACATGACGGCGCCCCTGATTCGTGGACAGGTATTCCTGCTTGTAGAGCGCATTTTCGCTGGAGAGTTCGTATCCATAGTTCTCATGCCAGTAGGCGTAGGAGACGATCTCGAAAAGGTTGGGTACAACCCTGAACTCGGCGACCGAATCAAAGAGTTGCTCAGCCATGAGCCGTTCAACCAGACGCCAGTCACCACCTTCTCGTACCATGCGGAACTTCTCGGGCGGGGTTTCCATATAGCGAGCAGAACAGAAGGTGCAACCGTGGGTCCAGTCCGTATCGGAGACCGGGCCAGCATTGCTGGCCTCGTGGATGCGCGGACGATCGTTGCGACCGGCAACAGTCCATACCCGTGTACCCGTTGACGGGTTGATTTGTTTGATTGTCCCGTCGCCCATGGTCATGAGGTATGCCGGTTCCGGCATGGTAGAAATACCCATGTTCATCTCCCTCAGCCCTGCTGATCCCTCAGTTTACCGCGAGGTGCGGGCCATGGAGCGCATGTCTGAATTGGACACTAGGAGGCTATAAAGTACCACTCCCATCATATTCATGGCACAGTTAGTACTATGCAAATCCTTGTCGTTGACGATGACCAAGCTGTACGGGATTCCCTCGCGAGATCACTACAGTACACGGGGTATCAGGTGACCACTGCCCAAGATGGGATTGAGGCTCTCGCAAAGCTGTCCAATGGGTACGTGGATGCTGTCATTATGGATGTCATGATGCCGAGACTGGATGGCTTGGAGGCCACAAGGATGCTGCGTGCCTCCGGTAATGATGTGCCCATCCTTGTCCTCACTGCAAGGGATGCGATCAAGGATCGTGTGGACGGCCTTGATGCTGGCGCAGACGACTATATGGTCAAGCCGTTCGCTCTTGATGAGTTGCTGGCACGCCTGCGGGCTTTGACGCGGCGAGCCCACAGTGGGGAGGAGGGTACTCCTTCACAGATGCTGTCCTTCTCGGATCTGACCCTCGATCCCCAAACCCGTGAAGTGACACGTGGGGGTCAAAACATCTCGCTCACCCGAACAGAGTTTGCCCTTCTGCTTGCCTTTATGGAGAATCCTCGCAGGGTACTGGAACGTAGTTGGTTACTCAATGAGGTCTGGGGGTTCGACTTCCCAACGACAGCAAACTCCCTTGAGGTCTACATTGGTTATCTGCGGCGCAAGATCGAATCCGAGGATCAGTCCCGTCTGATTCACACGGTCCGTGGGATCGGTTATGTTTTGAAGGAAACCGCATAGATGCAGTGGATGATAGCTGGCCTTCGGTCTTTCGCCCATCAGGTGCGGACCTCCCTGCGCTATCGTCTCGTTTTCTTGACTGCACTCACACTCGTGTTGGGGGCATTGATCATCGGGGTTGTCACCTATCAGGCGGCCCGTATCTCCCTCTACAGCCAACTTGATCTGGAGTTACTCTCCATTGCGGAACGTACCGCCACCCAATTATCGGTGAACACCCAGGAATCCTCACCGTCCTACATCTCCACTTTGGAGACACAGAATGTGGTCGCCATTCTCGTGAAGGCTAATAAGAATATCGAAATCCTGCTTGGCGACCGCGAGCAACCGCTGATCCCCTCCTTTGCTGAGATCGCGGTGGCTCGACTCCAATCGGGATCGAGTGCTAGAAACGGAGTCTCTGAGGCTGATGTGACCTATCGTCTTGTCGCAGTACCCTTCGTGGATGCCGCCAGTAATGAAGCATATTCCCTGGTCATCGCCAGGGCACTTGATCCAACCACAAGCGCGCTGGCGAATCTCGCTCTACTCCAAGCGTTGATCAGTCTCACATCCGTATCCGTCTCTATTGTCATTGCATTCCTCGTCGCTGGAGCGACCCTCAACCCCATTCGTGACCTGACCTCAGTGGTCTCAGGGATCACCTCGGCTGACGAACTCACTACTATTGAGGTACGCGGAGCCTCCGAGGTGGCTGATCTGAAGCACTCCTTCAACGTCATGATGGAGTCCCTAGCCGCTTCACGTACACAACAGAATCGTTTGATCGCCGATGCGGGTCACGAGTTGCGTACCCCTCTCACAAGTATGAGAACCAATGTCGAGTTGCTTATCGCTGACGACAGTGCCCAGATGTTACCTGAGGAGGCGCGTACCCAAATCCTCTCCGATGTGGCCGCCCAATTGAGCGAGTTCACTTCCCTGGTCAACGATCTGGTGATGCTCAGTCGTGGTGCGGTTGAACCCACGAACTTCATGGAGGTCGACTTCTCAGCAGTTGTGGATCGGGCAATTTCTCGGGCACAACGTCGAGGCCCCTCAATGATCTTTGATGTTTCCATGAAGCCCCTCTATGTCATGGGTGATGCCGCAACCCTGGAGAGGGCCATCACAAATCTCCTCGACAACGCGGTAAAATTCTCTCCCCAGGGAGGTACGATCACAGTACGTCTTGATTCGGAGGGGCTCGTAATCACCGATGAGGGCCCTGGTATCGCCGAAGAGGACCGGGATCACATCTTTGAGCGGTTCTACCGCTCGGATCTATCAAGGAACACCCCTGGTACTGGATTGGGTCTGTCTATTGTCGCTCACACGGTTACTGCTCACGGTGGTACTGTCGAGGTCGATAATGCTAAAACTGGGGGCGCCCAATTCACTTTGCGCATCCCTGAAGTGGAACCAGAAGACGAGATGGAGTTGGCCCACATCGACTAGGTGGGACGTACCAATCCTCCCTCATAGGCCTCTACGACGGCTTGTACCCTATCCCGGCAGCCTAGTTTCTCAAGGATCTTGGAGACATGGGTTTTCACAGTGGCTTCAGACAGGAAGAGAACTGCCGAGATTTCGCTGTTACTCATCCCCTTGGCGACCAAAAGGAGTACCTCACGTTCACGATCGGTGAGACAGTCGAAATCTCTGGGGGTCATCGGTGTAGATACTTGGGTTGCCACATGCTCGATCAGACGTTTGGTCGATGAGGGCGCAATAACTCCATCACCTGAGTGGACTGTACGGATGGCTGACAGAAGGTCAAGGGGTGGAGCATTCTTGAGGAGGAACCCTGAGGCGCCAGCGTGGATCGCAGCCAAGAGGTACTCATCCAAATCGAAGGTGGTAAGGATGATGATCTTGGGGCCTCTACTCGGGTCGATACTGGGTGCCAGGATCTGACGCGTGGCCTCAATCCCATCCATGTCAGGCATGCGCACATCCATCAGGACCACATCGGTTTCGATCCTGGACAGTAGTGCTACCGCTTCCACTCCGGTTGAGGCTTCACCAGCAACCATCATGTCGTCTTGAGAGTCGATGATCATTCGCAACCCTGCGCTGACAAGTTGCTGGTCGTCCACCAACACCACTCGCAACGGATTAGCTATCTTGGTCATGAGTCGTCCTCCTTCGAAGCTTTATGACTCCTGTGGTAATGATTCTCGGGTGCCAGTGTCCTCCGACACTTCGTCCCCTGACACTTCGCTCACCGCAGCAGTCTGTGGTAGAACCATCACCTCAGGGTCTGGCAACGGGAGTATCAGACGTACTTTAAAGCCGTCTTCCATCTCCTGAGCCGTGAGAGTGGCACCAACCAAACTGGCTCGTTCCTTCATGCCGAGGATCCCCTGACCAGCGCCCGGGAGCCCCCGCGGGGGCTGCGTACCACCCTGGTTGGTGATCGTAAAAATCACCTCAAAGCGTTTCCAATTCTCAGTGATCGCTACCTCAGAGTCCTCACTGGCATGGCGCATAACATTCGTGAGAGCCTCCTGGCAGATCCTGTACAAGGTCAGCCCCAAACTTGCGGGCAGTGTGCGCGTCTCCCCCAATCGGATGTGGTACAGATTCATCCCAGCGGTTTTCATCGCCTCGACTAGGCGATCAATACTGAACTGGCCTGGCATGGGCGCCAACTCGTTGCTCTCAGGTTGCGACTTCAACATCCCAAGTACCCGTCGGGTTTCGTCAACGGCTGCCCGCCCCGTATCGGCGATAGTCTCAAAGGCCCGTCGAGCGGCCTCACCATCATGGGAGATAAAGCTTCCACCATCAGCTTGAGCCACCATGATCGCCAAAGAGTGAGCGATGATGTCGTGCATCTCCCTCAAGATTCGGGTACGTTCGAACTCCATCGCCTTCTGTTCAATAATCTCCCGCTCAGCCACCATGGCTTCACTACGGGCCTCATCCAAGGCTCTGCGGCTGGCACGGTACCTCGTAAACATGACAAGGGTGATCACCAACCCCGCTGCCAGGGCAGCCGAGAGTACCCCCAGTGGTACCACGCTCACGTTCATGTACCTATCTTTCCAGACCGAGACTACCTAAGCAGTCATCCCTAAGGATGAAGTTAGGATTACGGGAGGACTAGGTGGCGTGAGTACCAAGGACTATTCAGGTTCGCGGTTGATGGAGTCTACGATCTGTTTGAGGGGAAGCCACCAGGGTTCCTGGGGGCGTTGGTTGATGGGATCGGTGGTTTCCATGGCATCAGTGATCTTGGAGACGTACACCTCGTTGTCTTCCGTACCTACGCAGAGAATCCCCTTGTCGCCTGAGGAAATCTGCTTACCAAGGTGGGTGATGGCGGAATCGGTGAGACGGGTGGCAAGGAGTCGATCAGCAGGAGAAGGAGCATCGCCTTGCTGGGTGTGGCCAATGACCAGGGTACGTGTGTCGTACCTCCCATGGCCCTCCTCATCAAGGAGGTGAGCGAGAACTCTTGTTGTGTAATTATGGTTCGCGTTCTCGTTTCGTACCGCTAAAAAGAAGGAGCGACCGTGGGTGTCAAAACTCATCTTGACCCACTCAATATCGGTACGGATCCCCTCCAAGGTCACACCGGTTTCAGGGAGGTACACCTGTTCAGCACCACCGGCAACCCCACCCATGAGAGCGAGGTACCCGCAGTCGCGACCCATGGTTTCGATGACGAAACAGCGCTGGGATGCTGAGGCTGACATCTTCACCTTATCGATAGAGTCGACGATATGGTTGAGAGCGGTATCAGCGCCAATGCACATGGTTGTACCTGGAAGATTGTTGTCGATGGCGGCTGGTACACACACGATAGGAATCTGGAGGGCCGGGTAGCGGCTGCGCTCCTCGTTGATCAGAGCCACAGCCTCGTAGGCATTCCAACCACCAATGACGAGCAGGCCATCAATCTTGGCTGACTCTATGGAACGGGAGATCGCATAGAGTTCCTCAACCGTTGGGATATGACGCCTTGTGCCCAATACAGCTCCACCCTCCTGGGTCCAGCCATCCACATCCTTCCAAGTGAGGTCCACAATCTCGCCGCTCGCGAGACCAAGGAAACCATCCTCAATACCAACGACCTGGTACCCCCGCGAGATCCCCAACCAGACGGCTGCCCGGGCCGCAGTATTCATTCCAGGCGAAAGAGCCCCAGCATGGATGATCCCGATTCTCTTATCCGAGGCTTGGGCTTCTGTACGTTTCGGCTTCGACAGTTCAGTGAAGATGCGGATCAAGTCCGTGAATTCGGTACCACGCATAGCGAGTACCGTGTCGTACTCCCCCTTGGCGATGAGTCCAGACACACTTCGAGTGTCGGCAATAGCCTTGACTAGGGGTAGACGTACGATCTCTTCACCATGGAGGCCGAAGACTGGGCCAGGATCATCCCCGGATGCAGTGAGCACATGGGCCGCCGCCTCGTACCCCAACCAGGTGGAGGCCCAGCGGTCATAGGCGCTTGGGGTACCACCTCTTTGGACATGTCCGAGGATGGTGACACGGGCCTCCTCACCCAGGCTCTCCTCAATAGTAGAGCGTACATGTTCGGTTGAGATATCTTTTCCATCGCGGGTGATCGCCCCCTCAGCTATGATCACAATCGAATCCTTGCGCCCAGCCTCACGGGAGGCCCGCAACTGCTCACACATCGTTTTCTCCCAGCCATCCTCGGGCGGAAGTTCAGGAACGAGGACATAATCGCAGCCCCCAGAGATGGCAGCCGCGAGACCCAGGTAGCCACAATTGCGGCCCATCACTTCAACAACGAAGCAGCGTTGATGGGAGGCGGCAGTCGACGAGATAGCATCGATAGCTTCGCGGATTCGATGAAGGGCAGAATCGACACCAATAGTCATATCTGTTCCGACAAGATCGTTATCAATGGAACCCATGAGTCCTGCACACATGAGTTTCGGATGGGCCTTGTGCTGTTTCGCTGTGATCCTAGACTGCTCAAGGAGTTCATCGATGAGGCCGCTCCAGTTTTCCTGGAACTCGTTGAGTCCCGTAAGTGAGCCGTCACCACCGATAACAATAAGTCGGTCAATCCCCAGGTTGACAAGGTTGGATGCTGCTTTGAGTTGGCCCTCCCGGGTGATGAACTCCTTGGAGCGGAAGGTACCAATGACTGTACCTCCCCTGTTGAGTATCCCGGAGGCATCATCCCAATGGAAGGGAGTGATCCCATCCCCGCCATCGATCATCCCCTGGTACCCTTCGCGGATAGCATAGGGTTGAGCCCCCGCATAGATAGCAGTACGAACCACCGCTCGTAGCGCTGCATTCATACCCTGGGCATCCCCCCCGCCGGTGAGTACGCCGATCTTTTTTCCCGCGGCAGATCCCCGCAAATCCTGAGGTGTCATCGTATACACCCCTCTATCGTATTGTGTCTCGGCTGAGATAACCGTCGGTTCCGCCTTTGAGTTTCTGCGTCTAGGCACAGCAGGGATTCGGTACCCACCAAGACCCAGGAGTCTTCGATGTGTCATCCACACCTGATCTCCCCACCAAGGCAATGAGGTGTGACACCCCAAAACCGTGTCATTTTACACGTCCCCATGACACACCCATCGACTGAAAGTCAACCCAAGTCCCCCATTTTGGGCTCCATCAAGGAGTCGGGCTGAGTTGTACCCTCAGATTTCTTTAAAGACAAAGGTACAACCCAGCCCAATAAACAGATACTCTGATGATTAGGGGAGGTTTGCTGGGTTTTACCGGGGTATGAGGATGCCAACGCATTAATCAACATGACCCGAGGCGGAATCCATGTTCATCACGACAAGCAGAGGGTGGGATAGATCTGTTCTGGACCGTCCCCCCGAATGGAGGAGTTGTCTGCCCCCAGACACCTCGGTGAATGCGTCCAGAATAGATCTATCCCACTCTCTACGTACACAAGTCCATGTACATCCACGTCCAAGCCAATCAGAGCAAGTACCAGCAGTCACCGGTTTCGTGGCTCGAAACTCAGGGTCACCGTGTCATCCACAGTGATCCCCACCTTCTTCCGCAGCGGAGCAGCCAAAGCAATGAAGTGAGTACCATCTCCTTTTGGGAGCAGGGAGGTAGACCATGAGTGCTCCCCCAGATGTGCCGTGATAGCGATCAACCCTCGTTCAGCGCGATGCCTCCACGGGTCCACGAGTTCGGTGGGTACTGAGACATAATGCCAACCCATCTCCAGATCAAAAACTTCGACAGTACCTGTGAATGTACTCAACTCAGACATAGATAGATCATAACCTCCACGGATACGTAGAATCTTTAGTCATGCCCAGCCGAGAACTGCGATTGGTACAACTCATAGTAGGCACCCTTGGCCCGCAGTAACTCCTTATGGCTCCCCTGCTCAACGATGTCACCGTGATCAAGGACCAAAATAGTGTCGGCATCACGGATCGTCGAGAGTCGATGAGCGATCACAAAGGAGGTGCGATTCTTACGCAGGGCACCCATGGCTCGTTGAACTAGGACTTCGGTACGGGTGTCAACAGAGGATGTTGCCTCATCAAGGATCAGGATCGACGGATCAGCGAGGAAGGCCCTGGCAATCGTGATGAGCTGTTTCTCGCCAGCGGAAACATTGGAACCCTCCTCGTCGATGACAGTGTCGTATCCCTCAGGCAGGGAGCGTACGAAGCGGTCGACGTAGGTTGCCTTAGCGGCCTCCATGAGCTCTTCCTCAGTGGCATCAGGACGACCGTAGGCGATGTTCTCACGGATCGTACCGTGGAAGAGCCAAGTTTCTTGGAGTACCATACCAACCTCGCCGCGTAGTGCAGCCCTGGGTACGGCAGCAGTGTCCACACCATCCAAACTGATGTGACCAGCATTAATGTCATAGAAGCGCATGAGAAGGTTGACCAGTGTGGTCTTTCCAGCTCCAGTCGGGCCAACGATAGCGATGGTCTGACCGGGCAGAGCAACAAGATCCAAGTCCGTGATCAGGGGCTTGGTTGGATCATAGGAGAAGGCCACGTTGGCGAACACCACGCGACCCTCCAATGGTTCAGGCAGAGACTGGGGACCATCTAGAGTCTGCTCAGTCTCATCCAGTACCTCGAAGACCCTCTCAGCTGAGGCCACGCCTGATTGCAAGAGATTCATCATTGATGCGATCTGGTTCACTGGTTGAGTGAACTGGCGGGAGTACTGGATGAAGGCCTGGACATCACCAAGAGAGATGTGGCCTGAGGCAACGCGCAAGCCACCCACGACTGCAATGACGACATAGCCGAGGTTTCCGATGAAACCCATAATGGGCATGATCGAGTTCGAAAGAGCCTGAGCCCCAAAAGCGGCCCCATAGAGTTCCTCATTCTTCTTGTCCACGACCTCAGAAACCTCGGGTTGACGACCGAAGACCTTCACCAAAGCGTGACCAGAGTACGCCTCCTCAATCTGGGCATTGAGTTCGCCAGTGGCCGCCCACATAGCCGCAAATTTCCGCTGTGAACGCTTAGCGATCTGCATGACGACAAGGATGGATACCGGGATTGTGACCACGGCTACCACTGTCAACAATGGCGAGATCGTCACCATCATGATGAGGACACCCAGAACAGTCAGTACAGCAGTCATCACCTGCGAGAGGGTCTGTTGAAGAGACTGAGAGATGTTGTCGATGTCATTGGTAACCCTCGACAGGAGTTCACCGCGCGCCTGACGATCGAAATAGGACAGAGGGAGTTGGTCGAGTTTGGCCGCCATCTGAGTCCTCATGGAGAAGACGGTTCGCTGGACAATACCGTTGAGTATCCACCCGACAGTGATCATTACTAGGGCTGCGACGACATAGAGTCCCACAGCGATGGCGATGATCGTGGCGAGGCGAGCAAAATCAACGCCCACACCTGGGATAAAGTCGATTGCGCTCAACATGTCCGTCATGGAGGATGGGATCGGTGAACCCACATCCGAGTTCTGGGACATGATCTCCATCAGCGCCAGCACGTCATCCTTGGTGAGGTTATTCGGATCACATCCGATTTGGGCGCACACCTGAGGCAGAGCAGCCGCGATCTCGGGATTCGACAACTGATTTCCGATCATCGTTCCGATTACACCCGAGAAGATCGTATCCGTAGCTCGACCTAGCAGCTTAGGTGCATAGACGTTAAGAGCAGTTGCAATGATCCCCGCAATCAGCACAATGAGCAGCCTGATCTTTTCGGGTCTGAGATAGGTGAGGAGTCTCTTCAAACTGGGGATGAAGTTGATCGCCTTCTCAGTGGGAGCACCACCATGACCCATGGGACCATGACCCCTTCGTGGAGGACCAAATTTGGGGCGCTCGTTGGCTTTAGGGGCCTCGGAGGCAGTACCAGTTGTTAGGGTGTCGACCTGAGGATTCTTGCTCATGCCAGTGCCTCCTCTGCAGTCATCTGAGATTCAACAATCTCTTGGTAGGTCGGGCAGTTGGCAAGGAGTTCATCATGGGTACCATCACCTACGATCCCTCCATCATCAAGAACAAGGATGCGATCAGCATTACGAATCGTGGAGACACGCTGGGCAACAATCATGACCACAGCATGGTCGGTTTCCTCATGAAGAGCGGCTCGCAAACGGGCATCAGTGGCCACATCCAGGGCCGAGAAAGAATCATCAAAGATATAGATGTCAGGCTTCTTGACGAGGGCCCTAGCAATGGAGAGCCGTTGACGTTGACCACCCGAAACGTTTGTACCCCCCTGCGAAATGGGTTCCTCCAACTTTCCTGGCATCTCGGATACGAAGTCCTTGGCTTGAGCAACCTCAAGGGCATACCACAGTTCCTCATCGGTCGCATCCGGGTTCCCGTACCTCAGATTTGAGGCAACTGTACCTGTAAAGAGGTACGGCTTCTGCGGAATTAAACCGATCTTGGACCACAGGAGTTGCTCGTCAATCTCGCGGATATCCACCCCATCGAGACTGACCACACCCTCAGTGGCGTCATAGAGCCGAGGTACAAGATTGACTAGGGTTGTCTTCCCCGAACCTGTGGAACCGATGATGGCTGTCGTCTGTCCAGGTTCCATCGCGAAGGTGATCCCAGAGATAACGGATTCGGCGGCTCCGGCGTACCGGAAAGCAACGTTCTCGAAAGCGAAACGGCCCTCACCAGTCAGTTCCGTGACGGGTTTTTCGGCAGGTACTACGGTGGACCTCTGGTCGAAGACCTCCATGATCCTCTCGGCACACACGGCAGCACGAGGTACCATGATGACCATCATTGTCGCCATCATCACCGACATAAGGATCTGCATGAGGTAGGTGATGAAGGCTGTCAGGCCACCGATCTCCATCTCCATCGCGGAAATCTGCTTGGCGCCGAACCACATGACTGCGACCGTTGAGATGTTGAGGATGAACATCACGAGCGGGAACATCGTCATCATGAGACGCCCCACTTTGACTCCAACATCCATCAGGTCAGCATTAGCTTTCCCGAAACGTTCAGCCTCATAGGGTTCACGTACGAAAGCGCGAACCACTCTGATTCCTGTGATACGTTCGCGCAGTACCCGGTTGACAGTATCAATCCGTGTTTGCATAGATTTAAACAGTGGCCCCATCTTAAGGATGATGGTCGTGGCAAGTACCCCAAGTAGTACCACTGCAGCAAGGATGATCCATGAAAGGCCCCAACTTGTACGGATGGCCATGACGACACCGCCCACCATGGTGATTGGTGCCCCGAAGATAATGATGCAACTCATGAGTACGAGCATCTGTACCTGTTGAACATCGTTGGTATTACGGGTGATCAGGGATGGGGCTCCGAACTTGTTCACCTCTCGGGCCGAGAAGGAGAGTACCTTTTTGAAGAGCCGCCCGCGTACATCCCTACCGAAGGACATCGCCAAACGTGCACCGAAGAATACGGCGAGGATCTGACACAGTACCTGTGCTGCGGAGACCGCAAGCATGATTCCCCCATGACTCCAGATGTAGGCCGTATCACCCTTGGAGACACCATTATCGATGATCTCCGCATTCAGTCGCGGCAACTCCAACCCTGCAATCGTTGCACCAAACTGAAGGAGGATGACCAAAAACAGCCACCCCCAATAGGGTCTCAAGAATTGAAAGACCAGCCGATTCAAGGGCATCTTCATGTGTGGAGTCCTTCCCTGTACGGGGCACGCATACCCACAAAGGGCATACACAAACACCTAATCGTACACAGCTTCCGAGTTTATCCCTATCTGAGGAGGATTGAAGAGATCTTTCCTCCAACTCAGGGAGCAACCAGGAAAGTCCCTTTCGTGAAGGACCAATGAAAGACCTGTCCCCGTGACACGAAAATGCGTCAACAACGAACCGGCCCCACTGTCACACAAGGATAAGGCTCTATGCGTTGTCCAGAACAGCTTCCTCACGTTGTCTCCAGTAGGTGACGGTGCCAAAGACAAGCTCATCCAACATGGCTGGATCCTGGAGTGAATGCATAGCAGGGTACGGGCCTGCACCAGGACCAAGCGGTTCGGGAGTCACATAATGGCCTGGGGTGTTATAGCCGATTACATAGAGCGCCTTGATCAGGGTGTCGACATCAAGGGAGCCCCAACCGAGACCACGTCGATTCGAGTCGGCGAGATGAAGGTTCGTGAGGCGATCCCCTGCTTCAATGATCGCGAGAGGGATGTTCACCTCCTCAACCTGCATGTGGTACACGTCCCCATTGATGTGTTGTACACCTGGATGCCCGACATCGTCAATATAGGCCACTGCCTCTGCAACAGTGTGTACTAGGGAAACCTCGGCAGCGCGGATGGGTTCGATCGCACCCTTGATCCCAGCATCTGTCAGCGCATCAGCGACTATACCTAGCGCCTGAGTGGAGCGGTACCATTCTGAATTGTCATAAGCATCCGGGCGACCTACGGCACCTGGCACGAGGAGGAGGTACTCACCACCCAATTCTGCGCAAAACTCGACCTCACGTCGGGTGTAGTCAATGGCACGTTGGCGGGTCGCATGTGAGGTGGAGGAGAACTCAGATTCGGTGGAAAACATGCCACAGACCCCTGAGAGTTTCAGTCCGTTGTCTGCGAGTATTCTTCTGGCCTCGTCCACTTTGTACCCAAGATCGGGGCCGTAATGGTTGCCATGGAGTTCGATGTACTCCAATCCGGCTTTGGCTAAACGTTCAGCGGTGACTGCTAGGGATTCCAGACCGAAACCCCAGTTCGACCAGGACATATCGATCCGGCGTTCGAGCTTTTCGGGGTGCTCGGCTTTGAGTTGCGCAAACTGCTCATCGACAGTTTTACGCCATTGGTCAAGATTCTGCAGGGACATTACCCCCTCCTTTGTTGAGGTTTCTGCGCGAAGTCGCAGGATCAGGATGACGGTTTTACTGCCACTTTCATCGTGTTGAGATCAGCAGCCGTGGCTACTGCCTCAGCGAAGTTATCGAGACAGAATCGGTGGCTCACAAGGGAGAGTACATCGATCTGCCGCTGAGCAATGAGATCCAAAGCCATGGTGTACTCCTCAGCAGTGGAATTGGAACTACCAGTGACGATTAACTCACGGTAATGAATGGCATTGGGATCAATACCTGCCATCATGCCAGCTGGGAACCCCGCAAACAGTGATATTCTTCCGCGTGGACGAGCGACCTCTACGGCTGGAGCTACCAGGTCTGGTACTCCTGTACACACGATGACCACGTCAGCTCCGAGACCGCCAGTAGCTTCAGCAACCATCGAGACGAGGTCCTCTCGGATAGGATCAACCACGATGTTTGTACCAAGTTTGAGGGCAAGATCGCGACGGGACTCCACGGGTTCACTCATGATCACCTGACGTGCTCCCAAACTACGCGCAAGCTGGGCATGAAGCTGCCCAATCGGGCCCCCACCGATCACCACAACAGTTTCACCTAGGCCAGTCCCAAGAAGTCGATGAGCATGGAGTACACACGACAGGGGCTCAGTAAGCGCAATCTCTTCTGGAAGCAGATCTGAGGATGCTCGTACCAAACCCCCATTGTTCATTGCTTGCGCTGGAGCCAGGAAGTACTCTGCCAGACCACCGTGAACACTATGGCCAAGAACCAGTACATTGGCGCACAGGTTGAACCATCCACGCTGGCATGAATCACACCAACCACAGGTGATACTGGGTGTCATGCCGACCCGATCATCGACCTGCAGTCGGTCAAATCCTGGGCCGACCTCTACCACGGTGCCGGCAAGTTCATGACCTAAAACCACAGGTGGATAGACTCCCTTTTTCTTCGCACCCGCCACGATCCTCAGATCTGTGCCACAGATGGTGTTCGCATCAACTCTGACGAGTACCTCACCAGGCCCCGGAGTTGGTGTGGGAATCTCCTGGAGTTCGTACTTACCGTCACCGAGGTAGACAATCGCTTTCATTATTTATCCCCGTGGAAGACGCTCATAGGAGGCAAGATCATCAGCAGCGATCTTCATCCATTCATAGTCCAAGCCAGCGGCGACCATGGTTAGACCCATCTCGTCCCAGACTCGAACGTTCTCATGGGTATATCCCGAGGCAATACCAGAAGCGATACCGTTATCGGCACAAGCCTTGACGACCCTCTCGACGATACCCATGACAGTTGGATGAGTCGGCTGCCATTCGAGACCAATGGAACCTGACAGGTCATTGCGTCCGACTAGGAGACCATCGATGCCTGGTACTGCTGCCATCTTTTCCAATTCCTTGGCAGCACCAGCGGTTTCGACCATGGGTACGATCGCGATGTGATCCTCGCTTGCGGCAACGTACTCCTTTTCGAAACGGCAATAGCTGGCAGCCCGGCGGGGCCCGTACCCACGCACGCCGATCGGTGGGTACCGTGTCCAACGCACGATGTGCTCGACTTCCTCAGCGCTGTTGACGCGCGGGATGATGATGCCATCAGCACCCATGTCCAATGGCCTCATGAGGTCGATGGGCTCAAGACTGCCGACTCTCACGAAAACACCGACTGGATAGGGGGTGAGTGCCATCAAGCAGGTTTGCAGGGTTTCGGGTGAGTACGGCCCATGCTCGGCGTCGATGATGATGAACTCCAGGTCAGATTGACCCATGGCTTCCATCATGGCCGGATCCGAGGTGGTTGCCCATGTACCGAGAAGGAATTCACGGGAACGTACCTTGTTACGAAACTTTCTATTCATTAATCTCTCCACTTCTTCAGTTATATAGTTGTGTCGCTATGAGCCCTGTTGCTCATATGCGATTGTTCCCCGTGGGCTCGTTAGCCCATGATGAGATTGGGTAGCCACAGAATGATGTCTGGGACGAATGAGACAAGGAAGAGCACTCCGATACTCCCGATCAGGAATGGCACCATCTCCATGAAGGATTTGCCCATCGGTGCTTTTGTGATACCAACCACAGAGAGTAGCACCACTCCTGCCGGCGGAGTAATACCTCCGATAGTGATGTTGATCACCATGAGTACCCCGAAGTGAATCGGATCGATGCCCAACTGAGCTGTCGCCACTGCGAGGAGGGGGGCCAGCATAATAATCAGCATGGAACCATCCATGATCATGCCAAGAATCAGCAGGAGCACATTGATAATGATCAGAATGACCATCCAATTGTCGGATAATGATGTAAGCAACCCAGCTACCTTTTGAGGTACCCGTTCACGGATCATGGCATTACCGAATGCTGCACCACCGCCAATGAGGAGCATGACCATACCGCTGGCCACAACAGCCTCACGGAAGATCGCGGGAAGGTTCTTGAAGTTGATCTTGCGATAGATGAAGGCCCCCACGATCAGGGAGTAGGCGGCTGCTAGCGCTGCCAATTCAGTGGGCGTGAACATTCCCATGCGCAAACCGACGATCAACAAGAAGGGCATACCAAGGGCTGGCAGAGCCCTTATAAAGGCCTTCCAGATCTCTTTTCCTCGTGCGCGACGAGTACGGTCAGACCTGAATCCCCGATGTCGAGCAACAAGGTTCACTGTCACACTCATGACTAGAGCAATCAGTAATGCTGGGATCAGTGAACCTAGGAAGAGTCGCCCTACTGACTCTTGAACAGTCAGGGCATAGAGTACTAAACCGATTCCTGGAGGAATGAGTGGGGCGATGATCCCCGATGCGGCACTCAAAGCCGAGGAGAACTCATTGGAGTAGCCTTTGCGGATCATGACGGGTACCAAGACCTTCGCATCAGTGGCAGCATCTGCCACCGCTGATCCAGTCATTCCGCCCATGAAGACGCTATTCAAGACATTGACCTGAGCCAGGCCACCGCGCCAGTGACCCACGAGAGTGTCAGCAAACTCCAGGTTGGCGCTCGCTATTCCTCCGCGGGCCATCGCAGTACCCGCTAAGACAAATAAGGGAATAGCCATAAGTGGGAAGGAATCCACACCGGCAACGATCCTTTGGGCAACAAACTCAAAGGGCTGCCCCGAGAGAAGGAAGTACACCATCGCTGAGGTACATAGGGCAACACTAATGGGGGCCCTGAGAAGTAGTAGTGCAAAGAAGATGATCAACATCCAGGTGATACCGATCATGATTCCATCTCCTTCTTTTCTGGGTCGGCATTGTCAGGATCGACATAGAGACGGGCGAAGGCTTCTTCCTCGTCCTCATCTCCCTCGACTACCTCTGGCTCATAGATGGGCAGATCATATGAGTGGGCACGCAGACCCTTGACAAGTTCATAGACGTTCTTGACCATGAAATAGGTCATGAAGGTGAAACCCACCGGCATTGCTGCGATCAGTGGCTTTCGTGAGATATTGAGCCCCTCCAGGATTGAGGATGACTCGATGAGTACCCTATACCCCATGTAGGTCAGGGCTCCCACGGCGACAGTCAAAACCGTGGTCACCACAATTTCGACGATTATTTGGCCCAGTTTCGGCAGTTTCGATGTGAGAACATCGATTCGTACGTGGTAGTGATTTCTTATGCCTTCGGCTGCACCCAAGAACGCTACCCATACTGCAGATAAGAGGGTTATCTCATGAACATAGGTCAGACTCATCCTGGCGAAGTACCGAGCGAATACTCCTATCGCAAGGAGTACCATCACACCACACAGGAGTATGGCTGCGAAATTCGCTGGGAGACTGAAAAAGATGTCTAGTATTCGTCTGGCGGGCGATTTTTTAATGCTGCCCGCCGCCGCATCAGATTCTGATCGTTGCATTTCCTGTCCTTCGAAACAATTCAGTATGCCTCACTGAATCCCAACTTATTCAGTATCTGGGTTGTAGTACAACCCTTGATGCGGCGGCGGCAGCGGAGGTGGACTGCACGCCCCGACCACTCAAGATCAAGGCGCACATGTCATCAGCTCTGACCTGTAACTTCGCGGATCTGTTGACGAACGTCCGGATCCCACTCAGGGAAAGCTGCTGATGTATAGGCCAAGTCAGACAAAGCACGATAAGCGTCACGATCTGCTTCGTAGATCGGGATACCTAGGTCCTCAAACTTCTTCTGGTCAGCCTCAACATTGGCAATGGTTTCCTTGGTGTACTCATCGCCGCCCCATACGAAGGCTTCAACGAGGATCTTCTGCTGCTCTTCAGACAGCTTGTTCCATGTCTTCTCACCGAGCATGAAGCCCTGGGTGTCATTACCATGTCCGGTCAGTGTTACTGACTTCGTCAACTCATGCAGCGACCAGCCAAGGGTCTGCGCGAAGGGACCTTCAGCACCGTTGAGGGTACCCTGCTGCATTGCGGTATAAACTTCCGAGCCATCCATGGTCACGATAGTGGCTGGAGTCTCTTTGAAGTACGCCTGCCATGTCACACCACCAGGTACACGAAGTGCGATTCCCTTGAGATCCTCAGGAGTTGGATGCCCATTGGGATTGTCGGTGTAGATATGGCGCTCGCCCATGTACCAGTTAGCGGTAACAAGGATGAACCCATTGTCTGCGAGTTCGGCCTTCCAACCAGCGAACAAATCAGAGTCTAGAAGCTTCTGAATGAGCGGATAGATGGCTCCAGGACCACTCTGACCTTCAGGAGCAGTGAAGGTGTACATCGCTGAGATGGCAGCAATGTTTGGTACTCCACCCAAGGTGGCTGCCTGTGCCCAGTTGTGAAGGGTCATCACATCAGAACCTGCGAGGGCTTGATCAATGAGATCCTCGATGGTACCCAGCTGGGAGCTGGAGTAGATCGTGAGCTTAACTTGACCATTGGTCTTCTCTTCCACACGCTTTGCCACTTCTTCGAGCCACTTGGTCTGGTAGTGGGTTTCGCTTTGGTTATGTGAGACCTTGATCTCGATAACTTTGACTTCGTCAGGATCTGGTTGAGCCTGAGTACAGCCGTAGCCACCCATGGCTAGTGCTGCACAGCCAACGGTAGCAATAAGGGCACGAAGAACCTTCTTCTTCGAACCGAATTGGTTTTTTCCAGTTGTCATAATTCATCCTTGTTATTTGACAGCTTCTATAAAGAGTATTTCTTATTCTAGTTCGCATGGTGCTACGCACCATGCATTGGAGTTACTGGTGGCCACTGAGGATCACCAGAACTATGCGTTCATTCGCTCTCCACGAATTCCTTGAGTTGCTTTCTTGGTGGAGAGAAAACGTCAATGCCGATCATTCCCTTGTCGCGAGTTCCGCCTCCATGCGGCACCCACGGTGGTATCACAGCTACATCGCCTGCCTTCAGCATGCGCTTCTCATCGCCTACAACGAATTCGATCTCGCCTTCGAGACAGATGAAGATCTGCTCTTCAGCATGTGCGTGAATCGTCAAGGGCGAATTCGGTTCACTGACGATGTAGTTCAGCAACATGTCTTCACCGAGGATGGGATGGAAAACCGCCCCTTCAACGGGCATGAAGGACTTTACCTCATGGACACTAGTAAAACGACCAGGTTTGGTTGGTACTCCCATTTCATCTGGCTCGACGAAATACGTGGGGTCCCAGCCTTTTTCTGAATCAAAACCTTCATCTGCCTGCCATACGGCGTCTGATTGTGTCATATTCTCCGCTCTCCTTTGAGTTGTGTTGCAGTCATCTACAGTTAACCTGTAGTAACAGGTGGTAGTATACTAGTCGTGATAGGCCAGGAGGTCAAGTGTTCTTTTGTATTCAATGACCACACTCATGATGCATGATCTCAATCTATCCGACGAAGAATGACTCAACTCACAGAAAAGAGAGTTCTTCCTTGACGTGGTGAAATCAGGGGTGGTACTCTTCCCGTACCTGTAATGACAGGTTGATCGGGATAGATCACGGGTACTGAGGTTCGGTCCCCTGCCTAGTCAAGGTGCCGAACAAGGACGTGGAGGCTTTAATGGTTGACATTGCCATCATTGGAGGCGGAGTAAACGGACTCGCCATTGCGCGCGAAGCAGCCAGCCATGGTCTAGATGTGGTTCTTTTAGAACGCAATGACATCGCCAGTGGGGTTACTAGTGCCTCAAGCCATCTCATTCATTGCGGAATCAAGTACCTCGAAAATCTGGAGTTTTCCCTAGTCCAAGAGTCCATCAATGAAAAGCGGCGACTCATGAGGGATGCACCCCATCTCACCATCGAATACCCCATGCTTGTTCCATTTTTCAAAGGATCACGTCGGCCAGGAGCTCTCATTCGCTGCGGGGCTCTTCTCCATGATGTCATGTCGCGTACCCATCGTAGCAATGGGATGTCGGTGAGAAAGATCACCACCGCGGTACCAGGGATCGCAACACGGGGACTACGTGGCGGAGTGATATTCCACGATGCCCAAATCGTATGGCCCCAGCGTTTATGTGTAGAACTCATGCTGGATGCCCAAAGCATGGGGGCACAGATCCTCACCCACACCGAAGTGACCGGCTTCCTCACCAAAGGAAATCGTGTGAGGGGAGTCACCTATGTGGATACTACGGGAACCACCTGCAACCTGGAAGCCACACTCACCATCAACGTCACTGGCCCATGGATTGATGAGTTTCTCACAGGAAAGATCGAATCCCCCAGACTCAGCGGAGGTACCAAAGGCAGTCACCTCGTTCTCGCTCCCTTTGAGGGAGCCCCCACCATTGGACTCTTCTTTGAGGCAGCCCAAGATGGTCGACCTGTTTTCGTTTTGCCCTGGAATGGGTGGTACATCCTCGGAAGTACGGATATCACCTATGACGGAGATCTTGACGAGGTCCGCATAGACTCCAATGAGATCACCTACCTCCTCGCTGAGGCCAATCGAGTCTTCCCGGACGCAAAACTGTCGACCGACAACGTCCTTTACGCCTATTCAGGCGTTCGCCCCCTGCCTTATGTTGGAGATGTTTCCAGGAACTCCACGATCAGCCGAGACCACTCGATCCTTGACCATGGGCCCACCTATCCCGGATTGGTCACGATTATTGGTGGCAAACTCACCACCCAACGTGCCCTTGGAGAGGATACCGTGGCCAAAGCTCGTACCATCCTTGGCCTTCCCAAGCATCCCAGCCCTACTCGGCAACGTTGCCTCCCTGGTGCAAACTCCGCCGACTGGAATGAGTACAAGCGTCAGTTCCTAAACGATTCCCCCTTGTCAGCCGAGGTTACTACCCAGCTTCTGCACATCTATGGCATTCGCGCACAAAGGGTACTTGACCTGTTGCCCACCACACCCATCTCGATATTGAAAGACCCGGACGATCAGGTACTCGCCGCTGAAGTCACCCTGGCCGTTCAAGAAGAAAACACCACAACCCTGGCTGATCTCATGTTGCGTCGCATCCCGCACAGACTGGGTGCAACCCCCAAGGATCGGATCATCAATCTGGCAGCCACAACGATGGCTGCACTCCTAGGCTGGGATTCCACACACGTTGACCACGAGGTACAGGCCTTCCGCAATGAGGTTGCCCTGGTACATGGCCTGCCAGATTCTTCCAGCGATGAACCTAAGGATCCAGGAGGTGAGTGATGACTGACCTGTGTTATATCGGGATTGATCTCGGGCTTTCGCGGATCAAGGCTTCAGCCTTCGATAGCAATGGTCACCAACTCACCAGTTGTGGGTTGGCCACTCCACGATCCATCGTCTCCTCCCTGATCCATGAAGTCGACATGGAGGAGTTGGCACACAGAGTCCTGTTGATTCTGCGTGATGTGGTTACTAAGGTTGGCTCTTTGGGTTACCAGATCGCTGGACTGGGTGTCACAGGCCATGGGAATGGATTGTACCTCGTTGATGAGAACCTTGTACCCGTTGCCCCCGGAATCGCTTCCTCAGATGGGCGCGCCCTCGGATATGCCAGCAGGATTCCTGAGGATCTCCAAAAAGAAATCCATGAGGCCACCGGATCAAGGCCTTGGGCCGCCCAGCCACTCCCCCTACTTCGCTGGATTCGTGATGAGCAGCCGGAGGTGTACTCTCGCATCCGCTGGGTCCTGTGCTGCAAGGACTGGATCCTTGCCAGCCTAACTGGTGTTGCAAGTACCGACTATTCGGATGCCAGTGCCTGTGGAATTCTTAACCTTCGCTCACGCAAACTGAGCAGGATACCTTTCGAGGCTTTTGGGCTGGTTGATGCCCAAGATTTCGTACCATCCCTGCACCCGTCTGGGGATCTAGTAGGTGGTGTACTCACTACAGTGGCTGAGTTCACTGGATTACCTGAGGGGCTTCCAGTCATCGCTGGGTGTATGGATTGCATAGCTTCCGCACTTGGTACAGGCACACGAAACCCTGGCGAGGTCACCGTC
The DNA here is from genome assembly GCA_031256725.1 of Propionibacteriaceae bacterium. Taxonomy (GTDB): domain Bacteria; phylum Actinomycetota; class Actinomycetes; order Propionibacteriales; family Propionibacteriaceae; genus WQYJ01. The sequence continues at coordinate 138,751 of JAIRQE010000021.1, read as the reverse complement.
ATTGCGGGTACCTGGGCGATCAATGCAGTGATTGGTCCTTCAGGCCCCCCACCTGCCGTCGGTATGGTTGCCCTACTCCCAGACCCCACCCAGATGCTGTGCATGGAGGTTTCCCCTGCCTCAGTAACCAATATTGATTGGTTATGTGGGGCCCTAGGTACACCCGAAGAACCCCAGACAATCTCAACTCTCCTAGCCGAAGCTGACAAGGTACCACCTGGAGCAGATGGCCTGATTTTCTTGCCCTTTGTGAACGGGTCTGGGACCACTGAGCCAGCCTCGGGTACCTTTGTGGGCGCTTCCTCCTTCCACACCCGTGGACATCTTGTACGCGCTGTCCTTGAGGGGGTGGCTCACTATCATCGAGTCCAGTTGGAACGAGTTGTGGCAACCGGACTCGTGGCACCCGACCAGGCCTGGCAACTCGCTGGCGGGGGCATGAAGTCAACACTATGGGCTCAGATCTTCGCGGACATCATTCGACAGAGGTTGCACCGACACCTGGATCGCGAACTTGGCGCGCTAGGGGTGGCATCCTTGGTTGCCAGGGCTGTTGGGCAAAGCGATTCAGGATGGTTCGATGGGGACCACATTGATGTCTTCGAACCAGGCCCCCATTCAGATTTCTATCAGAAGCAAGCAGCCACCTTTGATGCAGTGATGTTGGCCATGACTCCCGTCTGGCAGATCATGACATCCGCCCAGGAATTGGACTAAAGAAAGGCACCCCATGGGAATCAAGAATCAGAGCACTGGACCATTCCTGCTTGGCATCGATGGTGGTACCGAAGCGGTTCGGGCCGCAGTCTTCACCCCTGAAGGTGAGCTTGTGGGTCTGGCACGCGCCGCCCACCCCACACAACATCCCCACCCCGGCTGGGCTGAAGGAAACCCCAATGATTGGTGGAATGCACTCGTGTCCTGCGTCCGCCAGGTACTCACTGAACTGGAGATCACTGGCCACGACATCGCTGGCATCTCATGTGCATGTACTAGTAGCACAGTGGTTTTCTGTGACAATGATGGCACCCCTGCACGGCCCGCCCTACTGTGGATGGATATTCGCTCTAGTACACAAGCCAAGCAGATCGCTGCCACAGCCCATCCAAGTTTGAAGTACACCGGATTCGGCGCAGTCTCAGCTGAGTGGTTGCCCTGCAAGGCACTATGGGTACACGACAATGACCTCCAGACCTTCGCTAATTCTCCTGTTGTCTGTGAGTACACAGACTGGTTCGGTTTCAAACTCACTGGTACCTGGACAGCAAGTATTAACACTGCCGCCATCCGAGGCTTCTATGACCGAAATGAGGGTGGCTGGCCAGTATCCCTCTTCGAGCAGATCGGTCTTGATGACCTAGTCGAGAAACTGCCCTCAACTGTACTTGACATGGGTACTCCACTGGGTGAAGGTCTATGTCCTGAGGCTGCCGCAGAACTTGGATTGGAAGCTGGTACTCCTGTTGGTGTCGGTGGAGCGGATGCCTTCGTTGCCCAGATCGGCATGAATGCGATTCGGCCAGGGTCGGTAGCATTGATCACAGGAAACTCCCATCTCCAGATCCTCCAATCCGATACTCCGAGCTATGGTGGTGGGCTTTTTGGGGCCTACACGGATGCGGTCATGCCTGGACAATATACGGTCGAGGGTGGGCAACCCTCATCAGGATCGGTTCTTCGATGGGTACGTGACCTCATCTCGGGTTCCACTATGCGAAGTGATGCTGAAAACCAGGCTATCTATCACCGTTTAGAAACTGAAGCGGCCCGCCTTCCACCAGGGGCTGATGGGGTCCATGTTCTTGAACACTGGCAGGGAAGTCGTACCCCCCATGTGGACTCCGAGTCTCGTGGTGCAATCTGGGGACTCACCTTGGCACATGGGGCTCCGCATTTATACCGCGCCGTGGTTGAAGCTGTGTGCTTTGGTACAGAGTCGATCTTTGAGGCACTGCGTGACTCAGGACATACCATCCACGAGATCGTTGCCTGCGGTGGTGCACTGAAAAGCCCACTGTGGATTCAGACCCATGCCGACGTGTCAAACCATGCAATAGCCATTCCGAAGGTGGGCGAATCCGGGACCCTTGGTTCCGCCATCCTCGCCTCAGTTGCTGCTGGGATTCACCCGGATGTGGCGACCGGAGCCGCGAAGATGACCAGTATCGAAAGACTCGTCGAACCTCGTGAGGGTGCCTGCGACCAGTACAAACCCTACATGGAGCAGTACCGCGATTCCTATTACCGGTTGCGGGAACTCTCCCGTTCTGGCCGGTAGTCAGATTTACAGAATAATGAAAGGAAAATATTATGGCTGATTTAGAAGGTAATGCTGCTGCGAAACGTTTCCAACCGGATACCCCTCCCGCACAGTTCATTCATAAGATCCGTGGAGCCAGCAATCTTGACTGGGGAATGCAAAACCGCCTCGGGCGGATTTTCAATCCATCCACAGGCCGTACAGTGATGCTGGCCTTCGATCATGGCTATTTCCAGGGCCCCACATCGGGGTTGGAGCGCATAGATCTTGATATTGCTCCCCTAGAGTCATGTGTCGATGCATTGATGTGTACACGCGGAGCAGCGAGGACCTCCATCCCCCCCGCCACCCAAGCAGGGTTGGTACTGCGTGCCTCAGGTGGGCCCTCGGTATTGAAGGAGCTCTCGGATGAGTACGTGGCCCTATCCATGTCAGATGCGGTACGGATGAATGCCGACGCTGTGGCAGTACAGGTGTTCATTGGTGGAGAAAACGAGTCACGGTCAGTCCACAATCTGACAACTCTTGTTGACGCTGGCCTGGAGGTTGGTATCCCCGTACTTGGTGTCACAGCTGTGGGACGGGATCTGACCCGTGACACTCGATATCTCGGTTTGGCAACCCGAATCATCGCCGAGCTTGGGGCCCAGATCGTCAAGACCTATTACTGCGAGGAAGACTTCGACCACGTTGTGGCTGCTTGCCCAGTACCGGTGATCATGGCTGGCGGAAAGAAACTCCCCGAACTTGATGCCCTCACGATGGCGAGTCGGGCCATAGGCGCTGGTGCTGCTGGTGTGGACATGGGCCGTAATATCTTCCAGAGTGCTCACCCTGCAGCCATGATCCAGGCAGTACGCGCGGTTGTTCATGATGATGTTAGCCCCAAGGATGCCTACGACGAGTACCGTTCGTGCGTTGACGTAGGCTCCAGGATTCAGTAGCCTACGGTCCGATAGTTCTAAGTGGGAAAGCCTATGAGCCATCTGCGACGTGATGACCCTGCGCCTTTATGGCTGCAGTTGATGTGCATACTCCGAGAGGACATACGTTCTGGCCGCTTGAAGCCAGACCAGTCCCTACCCTCGGAAACCGAGTTAGGCGACCTCTACAGGGTTTCACGTACCGTTGTGCGCGAAGCCCTCAGGGAGTTGACCCAGCAGAACCTCGTGTACGCAATCAAGGGCAAGGGTACCTATGTCTCTCCTCGACATACTGAGGTGAACTTCATAGGATCAGTCACAGGTTCAGCCGACGATTTGCGTCGCTTTGGCCGTCGGGTCACCACTCAGATTCTGGAACAGGAACCTGGTGAGGCCACCTCCCATGAGTCTGAACGACTCCTGATTGCTGAGGGTACTCCAGTGGTACGTCTGACTCGTTTGAGAAGGGTCGATGATATTCCGTGGATGTTGACTCGGGCTGTACTCCCGGCCCGATTGGTACAGGGTCTTGAGAAACTCAACCTGGAGAACAACTCTTTGTACAACATCCTTCGACGCAATTACTCTTTGCAAACTGCTGGGGCTGATCGCTGGATTGATGCAGTATTCGCTTCCGAGGATGACGCGGCCCTTCTCGAAATCGATATTCAAACCCCTGTCTTGGGGATCGATTCGATTTCTTGGCTTTTTGATGGGAGCCGGTTCGAGGCATATTACGCCCTTCACCGCTGCGACAATGTACGCTTCCACATTGGTATTCGCTGAATCGCTGAGTAGCGAATTACGTGTCAGGTGGATGGAGGGGTGGGGTACATCTGTCCCAAACACGCTCACCAGTCATTTCCATCAGGAAATGACTCCTCCGTTCGGTATCTTCCTGAGATTCCTCATATTTTGCCTGAAACCCTTGACAGAAACTATCCCTGTTTCTAGAATGGAAGTAGTAGTATATTACTACTAGGCGACGAGTTTGTCGCTTCACGCCAACGGAGAGTGATATGAGCCAGGACAATGGTTACGACACCAGTTACTTCGTTCCTACAGATGATGCTGGAACGCCAACCGAGCCAGGAAGATGGCTAAGTTGGGCAGATGCCAAAGAATTCAGTCCCGTTATCGGGGCTGTCATGCGTCCCATTTTGGGTAAGAACCTTCTCGTGAATTACATTACGGTCGAGCCGAATTCACCGAGTCCTCCCCATGCCCACGAAGAAGAACAGATCACTATCGTTCTTGAAGGCGAAATGATCTTCACCCTGGGTGAAGAGACACGCGTCATCAAGGCTGGAGAGGTTGTCTACATTCCTTCATGGGTGAACCATGGTGGTGGTACAGGTCCCGACTCGGGCGCTGTATGCATTGATGTCTTCAATCCACCGCGCGAGCAACTGCGCGCACTAATCGAAGAAGGCTAGTCCAAGAGGTCTCCGCAAGACCTCCTCACTGCCTCAGAGTTGATGAGTATCCCCAACTCTGAGGCAGTCCTTTTTTAGGAGCCTTCTTCAGATAACGGCAGAGAATCTGTTCCGTCTTTGAGGGCAATTCCGACTAGAGCAACGAGACCAAGCAGGAGTACGCCTGGTACGACCATGGCTCGGTCAATGCCGAAGAAGTGGACGAGTGCGCTGATGATGGCTGGGCCAACCAGGAAGGTCGTGTACCCAAAACTGACAACGACTGCGAGCCCACGGCCTCCCGCCATGTGACCAGCTGCTGCAAAAACCTGGGGAGCAACAACGCCGATCCCGAAACCCACCAAGGCCCAAGCAGCTATGAGTACCGGGAAAGGAGTTGCGAAGGCGGCGGTGAGGTACCCGGCAGCAGCCACAATCCCACCAGCTCTCAGAAGGGTTTTGCGTCCCAGTTTCGTGACGAGGAAATCCCCAGTCAAGCGGATAATAACCATGGAGGCGGTCATAGCAGTGACAGTCCAGGCAGCAGTACGAGGGTCCACATTGGCGATTGATTGCACGTGAGCCCCAGACCAGTCATTGGCGGTACCCTCTCCCAGGCCGAAGGCTATAGCCATGAGCCCCAGAAGATAGGCAGCCCGCGGTATGGGTGTCTTCTCGCCTGTTTCACTTCGGTGTACCACAGGGTCGGTTTCTGGGGTAATCAGGTAGGCGACAATCCAAGCAACCGCACCGATCCCAGCGGCTGTAAGCCCCACAACGAGGAGGGTGAGGCCCTGGCTGAATCCGATGGCGGTACCCACGATGGAGATTGCAAAACTACCCACGAAGGAGCCGATGGCCCACATCCCATGGAAGAAACTCATAATGGGACCGCGACCACTATCAAGACGGTGACGCTCCACATGGACGGCGAGAGCATTCATGGCAACATCGATACCACCATTTCCCATGCCAAGGAAGACACCCGCGACGAGAAGGAGCGCATGGGTTGGCGCGAGTGCGAGCCCCGCGATTGCGATGATCAGTGGGAGGATCATTGCCAAGCACACTCGCCGAGCTCCCAGAGAATCAGCTAGGCGACCTGAGACCTGCATCGTTGCAACTGCGGAGATGCCGACGACCACAAAGAGTATCCCCATTTGGATGGCATCCAACCCAAACTTGGTTCTCAGGATGGGGATGGAGGCAGCATAGACCCCAATTACGAGCCCGTTATAGGCGAATAGGAGTATGACCGCTGCAATAGCTCGCGGTGAGTCAAGGGTACGGGGAACCATGAACCAACCCTACTATGGTTGTCCGATAGAAATATGGCACCTTCGTACTTGCAGGAAACTCAGATTTTAGAAGCCAGATGCAGCCTTCCAAATGTCAGGGGACGTATCTCTTGACCACTTAAGCGAAAGGGTGGGGTACATGGTCAAGGTGTGTCAGAAGATGCGTCCCCTGGCATTTTCATATCACAATAAAATCCTCGCCATGGATGGCGCGAGGATCAATATGGTAGATAGTACTTCAATACTAGGTGCGTTATACTTGTTCAATGAGCACCGCACAAAGAGGTGGGTCCAGACAGCGTGCCTATAAAGCCTTATTAGAGCAGATTGTTCATTTGAATTTGCCACCTGGGCATGCATTGAGGGAATCAGAGTTATCGGCTACCCTCGACATGTCTCGGACCCCCATTCGAGAAGCATTGATCCTGCTTGCCGAGGATGGGTTCGTGCGAATCTTCCCCCAAATCGGCTCCTTCGTCTCAAGGGTCGATCCTCAGAAGGTCGCCAATGCACAATTCCTGAGGCAGGCAGTCGAAGTGGCTTCCCTCGCCGATATTGTGTACCCCCTCAACGAGGAAACCGTCGGATTACTCAGGGAGAACCTGGATCACCAAGATCAGGTTGCCCAAGCCCAAGATCTCACAACATTCATTAACTTGGATGAGGATTTCCATCACAAACTCCTTGACCTCGCAGGGCATGGCACTGCGTGGACTGCCTTGGCCTCTGCGAAGTCCCATCTTGATCGTGCCCGAATGCTCACCTTGAGAGCGCATACCAACCTTGTTGAGCTGGCAAGCGAACATCGTGGGATCTTTAATGCCGTGGTCGACGGGAAGATCGAGAAATCCAAGGATTTATTGACCGTCCATTTGAGTGCAATCTTTGCGATTATCAGCGAGATCCAAGACCATTCACCCGAGCTTTTCGTCGAGGATGCGAGCGCAATACCAGTACGCAAGAACATCGTCGTATGGCAGACCGTCAGTTAGGTACTGCCCAACAACACACATTCACAACAGGAGAGATAATGTCAACGTGGTTTATTACTGGTTGTTCAACGGGAATCGGGCGAGCGCTTGCGAAAGCCGTTCTCTCACATGGATTCGAGGCTGTCGTCACCGCCCGCGATGTTCACACAGTTGCCGACCTGGTTGCCGGCTACCCCGATCAAGCTTTGGCCGTACCCCTAGATGTGATGGACCATGACCAAGTTCTAGCAGCAGTACAGGCAACCATTGATCGTTTTGGACGACTTGATGTCCTTGTGAATAATGCAGGGTACGGCTACCGTTCAGCGGTCGAAGAGGCCGAGAGGGACGCCACCGACGAACTGTTCGCAACGAACTTCTTTGGTCCATTGGATCTGATTCAGCAGTTCCTGCCAACGATGAGGGCCCAGGGCAGTGGGAGGATCGTGAATGTTTCTTCGACTGCAGGACAGGTGTCCTCGGCTGGATCGGGGCTCTATTCCGCAACGAAGTTCGCTCTTGAGGGAATGTCTGCTGGGTTGAAGATCGAAGTCGAACCTCACGGTATCCGGGTCATCATTGTTCAACCTGGCCCCTTCCGTACAGACTTTGCGGGCCGATCCTTGAAACAGCCTGATGTACCTATCGCTGCCTATGCTGAGACAGTGGGTGTACGCCGAAAGGAGAAGGACACCATGCATGGTACCCAAGCTGGTGACCCCGAGAAGGCCGCCGAGGCAATCATCACAGCTGTTATGTCTGAGAATCCCCCATTTAGGTTCCCTCTTGGAAACTTCGCTTTCGATGTGATCCGTACAGAGTTAGAGACCCATCTAGCAGAACTTGCTGAATGGGAATACTTAGGTCGGCCAACGGATTTCTAGGGCTTCAACGAGAAAGAAATGAGCTCTATATCTCTGTGACACTCGGCTGGGGCTCAACGACAGTGGGTTCTTCCGTTGGAGGTGCTTCTTCCGTTGGAGGTGGTTCTTCACTGGGTGTCGTCGGTGCGGTAGTTGGAGCGAGTGTTACAGATGGCGCAGGCGGAGGCGCTGGTGGCGGATTCACTGGCGCACTTGTTTGCCTCTGGGTCGGCCTCGGTGCTGTCGATGTACGCGTAGCCTGAGGAGCGGGCTGGGTTTCCGTGGGAGTGGGTTCCGCAGTTGGAGTAGGGGTTGGTGTCGGCGTAGGCGTCGGCCATGGAGTGGGAGTAGTCGGCTCGTTGTAGGACGCAGTGTAGACCGCAGGAGGCACAGTTTCCTTATCGGTCGTATGTGGCCTCAACCCAAGAATCCCAATGACAGCCCCAGCCACGATGACTAACGCTGCCCCAGCAATGGGAATTACACGTGCAATGGTTGATGCCTGTGCCCACCAAGTCGCAAGACTGAAGCTGGGTAGAGCCACCCGTGACTTGGATGTGACCTCTGGTGGCCCAGGAGGATAGATCACTTTGGTGGAGTCAAGATAATGAGGATGGGAGTGAAGGATTCCTGCCGTCAGAGCGCCAGCTCGCCATGACGCATCGTGGAAGAGCTCCAGATCCGAGCGAATCCCCATGAGCCCAGATGCCAGTGCGACATTGTCTGCGAACTGGCTGTTGGCCTGGTTGATCGACAGATCAACCGACCTGGCGCTGATCGCGAACTCACCCATGATCTCAGCATCGGACCATTCATCAATGTTGTGACGCCAGACTAGGGCCCGTGTTTTTTCAGGGAGTGCATAGAAAGCCCACGCCACTGCACGATGTGGGGTGGCTGGAGGCTTGGCGCCAAGCTTGGTGAACCATCCCCGTAGGAAGGCGCTCACATCGCTGGATCGCTTGGAAGCGTCAATGAGTTGCTTGCGGAAGGCTTGGGAGACAAGTTTGTGAGGATCGGTTTTTCCTCCACGTTCGCATGCGGAGATATAGGCGTAGGTATAGTAGCGGGTCCACAGCTTTGTGAGAGCCTCTTGATCACCGGAACGGGCAAGGTTAAGGAGTCGAGAGTCAGATTCAAGGATTCCGTCACTGAACAGCGCATTAACAGAAGTAGGTTTATGTACCATAGAGCCCTCCTAGTCCCCCTAGGGGTACGACCGATAAAACCCTTCTTATACGAAGTCTATCAGCGGACAAGAAAACCTCACAATGTCTAGATTCCCACTCCGATTCTTGGAAGGTTCTTCATGAATATGGGAATCAACTCGTGATCAATCCGCGTGCAAGAGCAGGTACGATCGCTGGTACCACAGGCAGTCGAGAAAACAAGGTGGCCTGTAGTGCGTGGTACACATCTGGTTTGCCTGTCCACACCAGACAGGAGGGGCGATTGTTCTGATCCAACTCGTGGTGCCAAGAACCATTGTCGTAGTCAATGAGATAGGTGTCTGCGTAATCCCACCAGCGGCCACAATCCTGGGAAGTAGCAAGGATTCTTGCCTTGTCGAGGGCAATACTGGCTCCAATTGCCTCAGCAAGTACCCAGTGCATTCGCTCGTGTACGACAGGGTGACCATCCCAATCACTGGTGTAGATGAACCCAGGAGTACCATCAACCTCCCACCCATCATCAACAGCTCTTTCATAGAGAGCCTTGGCCCCTTCAAGCATCCACTCAGGTGGATCAGTGATGCTCCCATGAGTCTGGATGGCCAGGCGAGCCCATTCCAATCCGTGCCCGATAGTGGCCCCAAAGGGACGGAAAGGATCGGCTGGCTGGTTGCGGTTATATTCTAAATCAGAGGTCCAGATTTCATCGAAATGCTCAGGGATACGCCACTGGTTGGCGCGGGCCTCACGGTTCACGATCCTGTCCATAATGGAGTGTGCTCGTACCCTGAGAAGATCACTGGAGACTGTGCTGAGGTGTACGAGGTCGATTACGTCTGCGGCTGCAAGGTAGGCCTCAACTGTGTGCATATTGGCGTTGACGCCGCGATAGGTGGACAGGGTGGAGAAACTGCGATCCCACTCCTCAACAGACATGGATTGGGTCTCATCCCAGAAGCGGGTCGTGGAGATGGTAAGGGCCTCCTGGAAGAGCGGAAGGGCCTTAGTGGATCCTGCCGCGACAGCACTGGAGGCAGCGAGGATGACGAAGGCATGAGCATAGGCAGCCTTAGTGTCATCGATTGGTTGCCCATCCCAGCTGATTCGGTCGTACCACCCACCGTAGATGGGATCTGCGAAAAGCGTTGTCAGGGCAGTGACCCCATGATCGAGAGCCTCACGGCATCCCGGGTGGTTGAGCAGGGTGCCAATTGCTGCGACATGGGTCATACGGCAGTTGATCCACAATTGCCTATCCTGGGTGCGGTCAATCTGACCAGTGTCGTCGAGCCAACCGAACCCGCCTTCCTCGCACACCGACCCTAAAGCAAAGTCGAGTAACCTGAGGGTTTCGTTGTGAAGGTCCATATCATTCCCCTAATTCTGATAGCCATGGAGGGTTCGCCCCTGCACGTGAAACGGTGATCCCCGACATGGCTGCGGCCCTGGTTAGGATGGTTGTGAGTACATGGGGATCTACGCCAAGTCCAGACTGATCCTCGGTATACCCGCCTGTGATGATTTCGTGGATGAGCCCAGCCATAAAGGAATCCCCTGCTCCCACGGTATCCACCAAACCGTGAGAGGTGTCAGCTGTTACCCGAACGGTAAAGTCTTGGGTCACCCCGAGAGCCCCCCCGGCGCCCATGGTGACAATAACCACAGTGGGGCCGTACCCGACCCAGGCTTTCGCTAACTCTTCGAGGTCGGCTTCGGTTGTACCACGGCCACGGTACAGCCATTGAAGATCCTCATCGGAGACCTTCACCAGGTTCGATGCCTCCACGTAGCCTTCAACCAGCGGGCGTAGATTATTGACATCACCCATGATGGATGGTCGACAATTGGGGTCAAAGGTGATGAAAGCTGACCGGATATTCTCAATATAGGAGAGTACCTCAGTGGCTACTGGCTGTATCAGAGCCCCGATAGAGCCAGTATGGACCAAGCCATGGAAGTCCATCGGAAGCGGTGGTACCTGTAGATCAATGTCGAAGACATAGTCGGCATGTCCATCCTCATCCACAATGGCATCAGCGGTGGGGGTACGAAGGGCCTGGTCGGATCCCGGAAGGATTCGTACCTGTGAATCGGCGCAGTGTTTTTCAATGGATCTACCCAATTCGTCTCGGGCGAACCAGGTCGCAAGAATCGGACGATGACCCAAGCGCCCTAGACCAACGGCCACATTCAGAGGGCTTCCTCCAGGATGGTACTCAGGTTTGGCTCCTGCTCGGCGCACAATATCGATCAGCGCCTCGCCAATAAGGAGGATGTCTGGGTACATGGTGCCCCTTTCACAGATTCATAACGAGGGTATCAGTACCCTCCTATGCAAGGTCAATGGATATGTGACTTACGGCGAAACCTAGCCGAGTCTGTCAATGCTCATCAGGCTGTCGGATTAGGTCACCACCACGCAGACTATGGAGGAACCTGAACCTGAGACCTAAACCCTTTCAGGTTTCTTTCACCAAATGGTAACCCGCTCCTTAGGTGGCAACCATTCTTGATCCTCTGGGGTCACATTGAATGCTTCATAGAATTCGTCGATGTTTCGTACCACCTGGTTACAGCGGAATTCGGGCGGTGAATGCTCATCGGTAGCCAAGCGTTGAGCAACCAATTCATCACGGGAGTTGTAACTCCAGGCAGCAGCCCAACTTAGGAAGAGTCGCTGGAGACCTGTGTAGCCATCAATGGGTTCCACATCCCCTCCAGTGGCCAAACGCCAGGCCTTGATCGCGATCCCGAGCCCACCCAGGTCACCAATGTTCTCCCCAATGGTGAGTTCACCATTGACTGTGAGTTCTGGGGTTTGGGCAGGGCTGAGTGTGTTGTACTGGTCAATGAGGGCCTGTGTTGCCTTCTCAAAGGCTTCCCGATCCTCAGGTGTCCACCAGTCACGTAGCATTCCATCACCGTCACAGGTTGACCCCTGGTCATCAAATCCGTGGCCGATTTCGTGTCCAATGACTGCCCCGATCCCACCATAGTTCACAGCATCATCAGCATCCACATTGAAGAAGGGCGGCTGGAGGATCGCAGCCGGAAAAACAATCTCGTTGCGTAAGGGGTGGTAGTAGGCATTCACTGTCTGTGGGTACATCAGCCACTCATCAGGATCCACGGGTTCACTGAGTTTGCCCATCTCGTACTCGGTTGTAAACTCCCCCTCAGCGATAACGTTCTCTATGAGATCCTCACCCACAACCAGGGCCGAATAGTCGCGCCACTTCTGGGGATGACCGATCTTTGGCCGGAAGTGATCCAGCTTGCGCAGGGCCTCCTGCTTGGTTTGGTCCCCCATCCATGTCAGGGCGCTGATCGACTCCCGATAGGCGGCGAGAAGGTTGTCCACAAGTTCGGTCATCCTCTCGGCTGCTTCCGGTGGATAGTGCTCCCGAACGTACACCTTCCCCAGAGCCTCACCCATCACAGACTCGGTGAAGGAGACCGCCCTCTTCCAACGTGGCCTGATGATCTTCTGCCCGGTCAGTATCCGACCATAGAATCCGAAGCGGTTCTCCACAAAGGCTTTCGAGAGGTACGGAGATAGATCGGAGATCACGTGGAACCTAGCCCATGCCTTCCATGAAGTGAGCCAATCCTCAGTCATGAGTTCCGCAACATCACTGAAAAATGAAGGTTGGCAGTTGACGACTTCGTGAACCCTGTCATCGATTCCTGCGGCCGCCAAGATGGTTGTCCACCCAAAGTTGGGCGCTTCCTCATCGAGTTGAGCAATGGTACGCAAGTTGTACATCTGTTGAAGGTCACGTACCTTGACGATGTCCCAATGACGTCGAGCAATGGCCATTTCCAGTTCCCAAATAGCCTCAGCGTCTTCGAGATCCTGTTCACTAGGATCCTCACGATCCCCACCCAACGCCAGAGTTTGGATCAGGTACCTGTGGTATTGGGTGCGTACTTCTTCATGCTGGGGTTCGGTGTAATAGGACTCATCTGGAAGGCCGAGACCACCTTGACCAACGAAGAAGAGGTACCTCTTTGGGTCGCCAGGATCAGCGTCGATATCACCGCCAGTCAATGAGTTGAAACCGTACCTCATGCACCACCCAATCCAGGCCCGCAGATCATCAACCGTCGCAATCTGATTAATGCGTGCTAGGAGTCCAGCAAGAGGTGCAGAGCCCAGCTTCTCGATCCTCTCCTCATCCATGAAGGAGCGGTACAACCCCGCAATCTTCCCTTCCTCCGTTGCGGGATCCACATCCTGTCCGGCGAGTTCCTCACAAAGATCATGAATCGCCTTCTCTGACGCGTCACGTAGATCATCAAAGGCCCCGATGGCGGGTTTATCGTCGGGGATCTTGGCTGTGGCAAGCCAGGTACCATTCACGTGACGGAAAAGATCATCCCCGGGTCGTACGTCCATATCGAAGCGGGTGAAATCAAAGGCTGGTTGAGTCATGGGCTCTAGTCTACTGGGGCCGGCGGGTACGAATCCTCAACCTAGTCTTGAGCCTTCCCGCGCGTCTTCATTTTTGGTACTAAATAAATATCGCTTGCCTGCGCAACCCCAGCTAGGGTTGAGGAGAATTCTTTCGATGAACTCCCTTCGTCTAGCCCGGCGAACCCAGAGATCATCGAACGGACGGAGGATTTCAACGTGGCTCAAATGTCGCTGTGTCGGGCGGTTGGCGTACTGTGCGCTTCCGCGATGGCGTTTTCACTGCTGGCTTACCCTGCACATGCGGAGGATCTGACCTCCGCCAAGAGTCGAGCCGATACTGCGGCCTACAGGGCCCAAACCGACTACAACAATGCAACAACGGCCCTTGAGGCTGCGAATGCCCAGGTTCGCATGACTGAGTCGAGGGTCGAGTACGCCCGAAGTGTGCTGTCACAGGCCCAAGCAGAATGGGCGAAAGCAACCGAAGTCGAAGCCCACAAGACTGCGGAACTCTTTGAGGCTGACCAGGCTTTGGCTAAAGCCAAGATCATGGTTGCCCAAGGCCAAGCAAAGATTGAGGTACAAAAAGCCCACATCAATGCCTATGCTCGCTCCATCGTCCAAGACTCCATGCCATTGATCTCTGTTGCTGTACTCCTCACAGCCGAATCAACAGCCGACCTTGCCAACCGTGTCCAATGGTCCGACACAGTACTGGTCACCAACCAGGTTGATCTTGACAAGCTCCGTACCATCCAACTGGAATTGGATGCTGCCGAACTCACGTGCACCGAGGCTCAACATGCTGCCGACCTGGCGAAACAGGAAGCTCAAGCCCATGTAGCATCCGCCTTGAGTGCCCAGCAAGCCGCACAAGCCGCTGAGGATGCCCTTGAGGCCGCGTTGATCGAATCCCAGGTCGTTCGCGACTATGCAGCCCAGGTACAGGCTGACACACGTACCACCCTTGATCAGGCCAAGAACGCCCAACATGCGATCAACACCAAGATCGCAGACGAAAAACGCAAAGCTGAGGATGCCCGAAAGGCAGAGGAGGCACGCAAAGCCGAAGAGGCCAAGAATGCCCAGAACAATACGAATACCTCAAACTCGGGGGCGCCAAGTACCCCACCTATCACCTCAGGGAACCTCTCCCCTGCCGAGGCTCAATCGGCTGCCTATGGAATGATGGCCGCCTATGGCTGGCAGAACACGACTCAGTTCCAGTGTCTTGTGAACCTATGGAACCGGGAATCCAACTGGAGATGGTGGGCCGAGAACCCCTCCTCCGGGGCCTATGGAATTCCCCAGTCCCTCCCTGCTTCAAAGATGGCTTCCGCTGGCGCTGACTACCGCACCAATGCTGTCACCCAAATTAGTTGGGGTCTGACCTACATCAAAAACCGTTACACCACGCCATGTGGGGCCTGGAGTTTCTGGCAAACCAAACATTGGTACTAGGGTTTTCAGTAAATCCAACCTACTCATCCCAATAAGAGTTCTCGGCTTCAGCAAGAATTTGGGAAAGAAGAGCCAACTTTATTGCGGTCTCGTCCTGCACTGATCCACCTGGATCAAGTTCATCATTACGAAATCCGGGATAGTCAAAACCAATATTAGGCTGTTCTTGATATCCATCCGGGAATGAGGCTGGACCGGATTGGGTAAGTAGAAGCTCCTCATTCTTTTTTGCTCGATCAGGTAAGAATGCTGGGCAAGTAACAAGTAGCGCTCTTAACTCCATTTCCTCTATTGATGGAGGCAGAAGAACCATTGGAGCCGGGGAATTACTTGGATCCAAGGGAAGAACGGCATCCTTAACAGTCGCCCACCCATTCTCCCGGGCACAGTTTGCCCATTCGTTTGATGCATCCACAGTCAAACGAACATATGTAGCCACAATCGACGTCGATTCAGTTTCACTGAATACCTGCGCTTCATCATATCCAGATGATTCTAGACACTCGCTAAACAAATTTGAGGAATCAAGTCCCTTAACAATCAGCAATGGACTGAGATCATCTGAACCCTCATCGTTAAAAACGATCTCTACATCATCTTGGGAGACAGCGCTCGTGAACATCAAAGTCTGACCAGGATATCTCCAAAACACAGGTACCGTTTCATCAAATCGAACGAGGATTGGCCTCCCTTGATGGATTTCATACATTGCAGGTAATTCCACATCACAAAGACAGCTATAAAATGCGGAGGCGATGGCTTCTAAAGTATCCTGTGAACCAGTATCCTCCGACAAAGATGGTAACTGTTCATCTGCACTTGAGCAGCCACATAACCCCATTACCATGCTAACAAGGGAAAGAGTGATGAGGTGAAGAGGATTACCTCGCCATGCTGATCTATCAGACATGTGTCGCCTTTCTATCCGCCACACCCCAGTATAAGTTTTCGTATAAGCTCATACTGGGGTGCGGCAATTCACATTTTCTTGGATTGATGGTTTTCATGCACGCTTTTCACGAAGCAACAAAATGCGCCTGATCACAACGCCAACAAGAAGTGGAAGAAACAATAGAACCAAGTAGCTTACTAGTAGACTGTGGAAGGGGTTCACCAGCCAGAGCGCAACTATAGTTCCAAGGAAGAAAATCGCAGTCCATATTCTCATGTTACCTAGATTTATTTCTTGCGATAATCCATTTGTTACTGATGCTTTTGGTGGCCATGGCCCACCCCATACAATGCCTGTCATAATTACTCCCCCAGAGCAGAGAATCAGAACCACAATTCCAACGAAACTGGACATTAGGTACCTTTCGTCCAAAGGCTGTAACACGATCCAACACCAAGAATAGTTATCACGCTTCCAATTGCTGCTTTTGATAGTGTCTCTAGAGCATTAATCTGCTTTTTTGTTAGACTACTTCGATTTTTGATGTACTTTTTAAGAGCATCAATGACGTTTTGCATCTTGTTTCCAAGTTCTTTGTATGCATTTATCATATTCTTGCTTGCTTTAATGATCTTCTCTGCCTTGGCAAAAGCAGATATAACTTTTGCCGCTCCGAATGCCAAGGTACCAAGTTCCGCCGCACATGCCAAGCTAGTTCCTACCCACCAAATCCAGGAAGGATCCGCCACAATTGGGTATGTGAAATTACTACTCGTGTGATCAATAATCTGAACGAGTGAGTTGCCTTCTATAAGAAACCATGTTGGTACTGACCTTCCGGTTGCATCGAGAGCCCACGCAGACTCTAGATACGTATACGGCTCTCCGTAGGAATCAAGAATCCAGGCACCTTCACCCGCTTCATCGCGCACAATCGTCGCCCCTGCAGGTAATTCAATTTGATATGAAATACGATCAGTCGATGAGGTATCCTGAAGGATCGTCAGCACCCTAAATCCATAATCATTGCTCTGAATTGCAACGCTAGCCTTCTCTTTAGTTAGGTATACAATTGTACCATCATCTGCAATTTGTGGCTTGCCAAGCGCCTTTAATTTCGGTAATCCAAGGGAAAACCGTTACACCACGCCATGTGGGGCCTGGAGTTTCTGGCAAACCAAACATTGGTACTAGACTTGATTCTAGT
Source organism: Propionibacteriaceae bacterium (assembly GCA_031256725.1). Classification (GTDB taxonomy): domain Bacteria; phylum Actinomycetota; class Actinomycetes; order Propionibacteriales; family Propionibacteriaceae; genus WQYJ01. Next base: position 121,872 of record JAIRQE010000021.1, on the reverse strand, counting down.
TTCTCCTCTGGTATCCAGCCTGGACGGTACGCCGGATCACAGGGGGGATTCTTTTTGTGAATGCCAGCACCCGTGAGATTTGACCTTCTGTACAGTGGAATCGCTGAATCCAGGGCGCAGATCACAGGTGATCGTCTCTTGGAAATCCCTGGGGTCCTGATTTATCCAACCACCGCAACTGTATACGGTGGGAGGGTCAGCACCCTCTTATCCAATGTGGGAATCTGATCATCTCCGGCGGGAAGCAGGGTATCCCTTACCGTGACTGCGGACTTAATCCCCAAGTCAGTCAATGACTGGGTCACAGTCGCATCGCTTAAGTTCTCGAAGACATAGATGACCCTCTTGTTGTAGTCGCTACGCCACCCCAGTATCGCTCGTTCAGTGTCTAAAGCAGCATACTTCCCGCGCGCAATAGCCGGATATTTCACTTTCAGCTCCAGGACCTCATGATAGAAATTCAACAGGGAACCTGGGTCCTCACGCTGAACATCAACTCCGACAACAGCACTCATGTCATAGTCAGCGTAGTGGGGAGGATTCGGCATACTAGTGGTGTCGGTGGTGGACCAGACCATGGGCATGCGCTTGTTTTGGTCGATTCCCGAGCCAACCATACCGATCTCTTCCCCATAATAAATGAAGGGGTTTCCTGGCATGAGAAGGTATATCGCCGCGCTGAGTTTTCCACGAGTAAGGTTCCATGCCAGATGTGAGGCTGGGCGATTGATGTCATGGTTGGAGATGAAGGGGGCATCAATGGCTGAAGGATGGGCATCATCTAGACGCTGATTCCAGGCCTCAATGGCTGTGGCCAAGGTGGCTCCATCCTTGGCTTGGAGTGCGGTGTTGATAGTGTCATCGACATAGAAGGGATAGTTGAAGAAGCTCGGAATCCCCGATTCATAATAGGAAACGATTCTGTCTGCCCAGGTCCAGGCTTCACCCACCAGATAGGCATCTGGGTTGATTTGGGTGCAGGTGGCATTCAACCATTCGAAGAACTCTTTCTCGCCGCCTGGATCGCTTGGAAGAAGATGTGTCGTGGCATCCAGCCTGAAACCGTCCACCCCCTCATTGAGCCAGAATTCCACAATCGAGGCGATCTCTTCACGTACTACTGGATTCTTCACATTGAGATCAGGCATCTCGGCAACAAACTCAGCATCATAATAGATATTCGTATCCTTGTACTGGGCATAGCCTTCATGCGGTTCAGAACCGAAATAGTAGTAGTCGACGTAAGGGCTCTCGACACCCGACTTCAAAGCCTTGATGGCCTCAGTGAACCATGGATGCTCCCAGGAGGTGTGCTGGATCACTAGATCAATGAGTACCCGTATCCCCCGCTCATGGGCCTCCTCAAGGAATCTACGAAAGTCGAGAATCGTACCAAACTGAGGATCAATCCCCTTGTAATTCGTGACATCGTACTTATGATAAGTCGGCGAAGGGTTAATAGGTGTCAGCCAGATCCCGTCAACCCCAAGATCATAACGAATATAATCCAACTTCTCAGTGATCCCATTCAGGTCACCCAACCCGTTCCCATCCGAGTCAGCGAAAGACCCCACAAAGATCTGATAATAGTTGCGGTACTCATCAACAAGACCCACCTGTGGACCCTGGGCACACCCCCCAAGAATCATCACAAAAGCGATTCCGATAACACCCCAAGTAGGTTTTCTGGCCCGTCTCATCATTGGCAGCCCCCTTCACTTAGATATAGTGTAATCCAGCCACCAGGAATCTGACAGGTTTTACTTGGTACGTTCTACAGCCTGCTCACACAGCATTCTTAGGGCCCGCGTCGCAGCCACATCAGGGAAACCATCAAGGCAGGCTTCCGCTTTCTTGGCCCACTGGCGTACCTCGTCTTTGGCTTCAGCGAGGGCTGGGTGGACTCGCAATAGGGCGAGCGCTTCAGGTATCTCTTCTTCAGGTACAGGACTGCGCAGGAGTTCCAACAGGCGAGCATCCTCACTGCGGGCATGTGCCTTCACTAGGAGAGTGGTCAGGGTTGGCACCCCTTCTCTAAGGTCTGTGCCTTGTACCTTTCCGGAATTACTGGAGGCAATGTCGAGAAGGTCGTCAGCCAACTGGAAGGCTATGCCGACGTTTTCACCGTAGGTGGTGAGGGCCTCAATCCGATCTGCTTCAAGACCAGCGAAGGTGGCACCATAGCGGGCGGCCGCGTTGATGAGGGCGGCTGTTTTGCCTCTGATGACATCCAGATGGTGGGTGATCTCATCGATCCCCGTGTCCGGGCCTCTCATTTCAGCGATTTGACCTTGAACAAGCCTTGACAGTGTTAAGCCTTGATAGGCAACGAAATCCGTACCCAATGTCGCACTCAGAATCGATGCTTGAGCCAACATATAATCACCGACCATGATGGCAACCGAGTTGTCCCACTTGGTGTGGGCTGTGGGAGCACCTCGACGCAGGACCGCTTCATCCATGACATCATCGTGGTAGAGGGATGCGACGTGGGTGAGTTCCACGACCACCGCAGCACTCACCAGGGAATCCTCATCAGATGTACCAGTATCCAGACCCAAACCACCAGCAGCCAACACAAATGCTGGGCGGAACATCTTTCCACCGGCATCCACGAGGTACCTTGCTGCTTCCTCAACGAAAGAGTTGGGAGTACGCACGGTCTCCAGTAGGCGAGACTCAACACGATGACTGAGATCAGAGATCCAGTCATGCAACTGCTCGTCCGTCACTGGCACAGATTAACTCCTAGGATCCTGCTGGAAGAATGAAGGTGGACACGGACTGCAGCAGATCCAACAAGGGGCCTGGAACAATTCCGAAAGCTACTGTACCAATGACACACAGGATCATGACAATCCAGGTAGCTGGCCCAGCCTGAGTAATCGTGGCTGTTGGTCCATCAGGGTCCTTGAAGAACATGATTTGTACCACGCGTACATAGATATAGACAGCGATGATCGCACCCAAAACACCAGCCATCGCGAGCCACCAGTACCCACCCTGCCAGGCGGCGACGAAGGCAATGTATTTGCCGACGAAACCAGCGGTGAGCGGAATCCCAGCCATGGACAGCAGGAAGATCAAGAAGATCACTGCGATAACCGGATCTCGTTTCCCGATCCCTGCCCAGGCTGCCAGGTCTGTGACCTCTCGGCCCTGGGAGCGTACGAGGGTAACTATTGCGAAGGCACCCAAGGCAGCAAAACCGTAAGCGACAAGGTAAAACATGATGGAGGCCACAGAACTCGCTGTACCTGGCATCATCCCTGAGGTCAGGGTTGCAGCGCCAACTAAGGGTACGAGGATGAACCCAGCATGGGAGACTGCCGAGTAGGCGAGTACCCTCTTAATATCCATCTGGTTGATGGCGATGATCGAGCCCACCAGGATCGTGAGGATAGCCACACCAGCCAAGACCGGTTGCCATGTCAATCGCATTCCGCCCAGGCCCGCATAGAACAGGCGCAGGAAGGCAGCCACCGCAGCGGTCTTTGTACACACGCTCATGAAGGCTGTGACCGGGGTTGGTGCACCCTGATAGACGTCAGGTACCCAGGAGTGGAAGGGTACGGCACCAATCTTGAAGAGCAGACCCACACCGATCAGGGCGATACCAGCCAGGAGGAGAGAATCCCCAAAGGAGAAGGTGACTCCACGTGAAAGGGCTGCGTAATCAAAGCTGCCAGTGTGGCCGAAGAGGAAGGCCACGCCGAAAAGTAGGATCGCTGAGGCCATCGCTCCAAGGAGGAAGTACTTCAGGGAGGCCTCTTGGGAGACGACCCTGCGATGTCGAGCCAATCCAACCATCACATAGAGAGGCAGTGAAAGGATCTCCAACCCGATGAACAAAACCAGGAGGTCATTGGCGGCCACAAGAAGACCCGCTCCTGAAAGGGCGAAGATCGCCAAAGGGAAAACCTCAGTGTGTACCAATCCTGCATCCGCAGCCTCGGTCTCTGCATTGGAGCCTGGTACTGACGCTGCTGAGGAGGTGAAACTTGTGGCCCCCGCATGTAAGTTGCGCTCAGCAAAGAGGATGATTGCGAGCAGGCCAAACCCGAACAGGAGAGCCCAGAAGGCCATCGTCGGCCCATCGATCATGACTGTACCTGAGATGATCACATCAGACCAGGGGTCAGCCAGATTGGGGCTCCCCCAGTTCCATACGATGAGTACTAGGGCCATTATGAGACCCAGTACAGCCAAAACCAGTTGGACGATGAAACGGGGCTTGCGGGGTACGAAGGCTTCAACGAGGATCCCGAGACAGGCTGTACCCAAGACGACGAGGAAGGGGGCGAGCAGGAGGTAGTCCAGACTTGGTGGTATGAACTCAAATAGTGTCAGCATCATCGACCCTCCTCGATCTTGGCCTCAGGATCAGTGACCCCAGCAGAAGTCATGTAGTACTCAGTGGTGGGGGCAATCTCGTTGAGAACCGGTTGTGGATAGAAGCCCAAGACGAGGAAGGCAACTACCAGCGGGATGAGTGCCAAGCGCTCCCTCCACGACAGGTCTGTCGTGATGTGTTTCCTGGTTGCCTCGGTGACAGGGCCGGTCATCATCCGTTGGTACATCCACAGGATGTAGACCGCTGCGAGTACAGTTCCAGGAATAGCGATGGCTGCGATCACAGGATAGTGGCTCCATGTCCCAGCGATGGCCATGAACTCCGAGACGAACGGTGACGTACCTGGCAAGGAACAACATGCCAAACCAGCAACAAGAGTGAATCCCGCGGCTAGGGGCGCAACCTTGATGATCCCACCGAAATCGTTGACATTGGCCGATCCCCGACGGGCAATCATATAGCCGATCACGAGATAGAGAGCCCCAGTCGCAAGAGCGTGGTTGACCATATAGAAGATCGAACCGGAGATGGATTGGCTCGTCATCGCGAAGATACACATGACCATGAACCCGAAGTGGGAGATGGATGTGTAGGCGATCAGCCTCATCAGATTCTTGGATCCGATGGCTGCGAAAGCCCCGTAGAAGATCGAGATCAGTGCAAGAATCAGGATCACTGGGGTGGCCCACTGGGCCTCCTCTGGGAAGATACCGATACAGATTCGGATCATACCGAAGGTACCCAGCTTGTCGAGGATACCGACCATCAGTGCTGCCCCACCTGGAGTGGTTTCCTCAGCTGCATCCGGCAACCAGATGTGTGCTGGCACCATGGGGGCCTTCAATGCGAAGGCCACAAAGAAGCAGATGAAAATCATATGGGTCACCCAGGTTTGATTCAGGTTGAGTTGCCCCAGATGGATGAAGTCGAGCGAGAGTGTACCCGCACGCGCAGACAGTACAGAAGTACCGATCACACCGAAGAGCATGATGAGCCCGCCAGCCAACCCAAAGAGGAGGAACTTTGCAGCAGCCTGTCCCCTCTTGACGCCACCCCATCCACCGATCAGGAAGTACATCGGTATCAAGGTTGCTTCGAAGAAGACATAGAAAAGCAGCAGATCGAAAGTCATAAAGGTGAACAGCGAGAAGGAGGACACCAGCAAGACCAAGGCCACGAAGGTCTTCGACGAATAACGACCGGTCTCCCCCATACCTGTATGCCATTCAGCGACGAGGACGGCTGGTACTAGAAGGACGGTGACTGCCACCATAACGACACCCATACCGTCGAGATTGAGGGAATAGGCGGAACCAACAGCAGGCAACCATGGGAGGGATTCAGCGATCAACACCGACGAAACCTTCACAAAGACCAGTACCCCGATGGTATAGAACAGCGAGATCAGGGCCCCGACGAGACCGACATAGCGGCTTAACGTGGGTTTGACCAGCGCAACAACGATGGCTGTGATCGCCGGGATGAGGGCGAGTACGCTCAGGAATGGAAACATCATTACTCCCCTCAGACCAATCGACTTAAAACGAGTGCCACACCGATGAGGACCGCACCGACCACCATGGTGAGACCATAGGTTCTGACGTACCCATTCTGGATAAGACGGACCTTATCCCCAATGAGTTGCACGAAACGACCAGAGCCTTCCACGGCCGGGGTCACCCCCTTCTCATCCATGAAGGCGATCCCCCGTGACAGAGCACTCGCGGGCTTGATGATAAGGTACTCGTTCACCGTGTCACCGAACAGATCCTGACGTCCTGCGGTGGTCAGGATCGACACCTTCTCTTGGGCTTCGTCTGGTACAGGTTTCTTCGAGAAGAGGTACCACGCCAGCGCGACTCCGAGGGCAACGACCACCATGGTAATGATGCCGATCGTGGTGATGTGCGGTAGCCAGGATGGGTGCCCGGAAACCTCAGCTCCAATGGGCTCAAGCCAGTGACCAATCCAACCGTTGAGGGCCATACCGCCAATGAGGGAACCGATAGCCAAGATCACTAGTGGCACCCACATGACAACAGGAGACTCATGGGGATGTACCCCCTCACGCCAGCGCTTCTCACCGAAGAAGGTCATCATCATCAATCGGGTCATATAGAAGGCTGTCACTCCTGCGCCAATGAGTGCGAGAACACCCATGGCTGGTTGAGCATGGAAGGCTGCTTCAATGATGTGATCCTTGGAATAGAAACCCGCAAACATTGGGAATCCGATGATAGCGAGGTACCCCATGGCGAAGGTGATGAAGGTGATGGGTAGGAGCTTTCTCAGTGCCCCATAGTGACGCATATTCACATCGTCATCCATCGCATGCATCACCGATCCAGCACCAAGGAACATATTGGCTTTGAAGAATCCATGGGTGAGTAGGTGGAAGATTGCGAAGGCGTACCCAGCGGGTCCGATCCCTGCGGCCAACATCATGTACCCAATCTGGGACATCGTTGAGCCAGCGAGAACCTTCTTAATGTCATCCTTAGCGCAGCCGATCCATGCACCTGCCAAGAGTGTGACCGTACCCACAATGACTACAGCCAACTGGGCGGAAGGTGTCTGCTCAAAAATCGCACCGGAGCGTACCACCAAGTACACACCAGCGGTCACCATTGTGGCGGCATGGATCAGAGCCGAGACCGGGGTTGGACCCTCCATGGCATCCAAGAGCCAGGATTGGAGAGGCACCTGTGCCGATTTCCCACAGGCAGCCAGCAAGAGCATGAACCCGAGGAAGGTTGCCCAGCCCGTGGTGAGCTTGTCTGCGCCTGTACTCACATCGACAAAGGCGGTTGAGGAGAACATCGCCAATAGAGTAAAGGAAGCTGTGAGCAGGCCCATGTCGCCAACACGGTTCACAATGAAGGCCTTCTTGCCAGCAGCGGCTGCACTCGGCTTCTCCTGCCAGAAGGAGATCAGCAGGTACGAAGCCAGACCGACACCCTCCCATCCGACGAACAACACGAGGTAGTTATCGGCGAGAACAAGCAGGAGCATAGCCGCGACGAAGAGGTTAAGGTACGCAAAGAATCGACGTCTATTCGGATCGTGGGCCATGTACCCAATCGAATAGATGTGAATCAGCGAGCCCACGCCAGTGATCAACAAAACGAAAACAATCGACAAGGGATCAAGGAGAATCCCCACATTGATCTCCCAGGCTCCCGCTGTGATCCAGTTATAAAGATGAACGCTCACCGTACGGGCTTCCACACTCCTGGATAGCAGGTCGATGAAGAAGATCAACGCCAGAATAAAGGAGGCGATGGGTGCCGCCGTAGCGAGCCAGTGGCCGAAGCGGTTGGTGACCTTGCCCGCAATGAGCAGCAGTGCCGCCATGCCTCCTGGGATTGCGATCAACAGCCACGCCCATTGCATGAGGCCTTGGGCCGCGACAGGTGAGAGGATTTCAAGCAACATAGTCATCAGCCCTTCAGTACGGTCCCAGCATCAACCGAAGTCGAGCGACGAGTACGGGTGATCATCACGATGATCGAAAGGCCGATCACGACCTCAGCCGCAGCCACGACCATCACGAAGAAGGCTGCCATCTGTCCATCTAGGATCCCGTGGTGGTTGCTAAACGCAACAAAGAGCAGGTTGCATGCATTCAGCATGAGTTCCACGCACATGAAGACGACCAAGGCATTACGGCGAATCAGGAATCCTATCAAACCTATTGAGAACAGGATTACTGCGAGGATTAGGTACAAACTAGTCATTGTCTTTCTCCTCTTTGTCTTGATCTTTTGAATCATCTTTGTCTTGATCATCTTCGTTTATGGGGGTGTCCTGTCTCGTTGGGACCCCTTCGGAAACCTCGGCTTCGGTTTCTTCTTTGGCTTCCTCTAACTCAAAGATGTCATCTTCTTCGGATTCTATGGCGGCTAGGATCTCGTCGTGGGGAGCCCAGAGGTCTTCGGCGGATGCTATGGCTACTCGGTCGGCTAGGATCCTGGAGACGGATTCCTCGGCTACCGTTCCATCGGGGAGCAGGGCTGGGGTGGCGATCGAATTGTGGCGCGCGAAGACACCGGAGGATGGCTTGGGTCCCGGGTGTTGCCCGGACTTTGTGAAAGCTTCCAGACGTTGGGCGGCTCTTTCGACTTGGCCGATCTTCTTCTTAACCTTCTCGGGGTAGGCGAGCACCATGGCGGCTACTGCAGCGGTGATGAGTAGGGCTGCTGTACATTCAAAGGCTATGACGTAGCGGGAGAAGATGAGGGAGGCTAGGCCCTCAACGTTTCCTCCAGCATTGGCAGCATCCAGACCGGCGGGCGAACCCAAGACGACTTGGGTGACAGCCAGGGTGAGTAGGGTGAGTACCCCAACACCGGCTAGGCCCGCAGCGACTCTGTGTCCCTTCAAGGTTTCAGTGAAAGAGTCGTGGGTGTCTACACCGACGAGCATGATCACGAAGAGGAAGAGCATCAGGATTGCGCCGGTATAAACGATGATCTGTACTGCCATGAGGAAGGGGGCTCCGAGGCTGGCATAGATCACAGCCAAACTGACCATGACGAGCGCGAGGCATAGGGCGGAATACACAGGTTTCGAGAAGGTGATCAGTCCGACTGCTCCGAGTATTGCGAGCACGGCACAGATCCAGAAGACGACCTCCGTACCGGTGACCATGGGTACCATCATGATTGATCCCCCTTCTGGGTTGCAGCGGATCGTGCTGGTACCCGGTTATCAGCGCCAGAATCTGGAAGACCCAGGAAGTATTCCTTCTCATCTTCGGCGAGAATACGACTGTGAGGTGGTTCCTCCATCCCCTCAAGCAGGGGTGCTAGGAGTTCCTCCTTGGTGTAAATCAGCTTGCCGCGTGACCTGTCTGCAAGCTTGAACTCGTTTGTCATCGTCAAGGCTCTAGTCGGACAGGCTTCAATACACATTCCACAGAAGATGCAGCGAAGATAGTTGATCTGGTAGACCTTCCCGTACCTCTCACCTGGGGAATAGCGTTCCTCATCGGTGTTGCCCGCAGCCTCAACATAGATGGCATCAGCCGGACAGGCCCAAGCGCACAGTTCACAGCCCACGCACTTCTCCAGACCATCGGGCCAACGGTTGAGTTGGTGACGGCCATGGAATCGGGCCTCAGTGACCTTCTCCTTACCCTTTTGGGGATACCCCTGGGTGAAGGACTTCCGGAACATGGTGGCGAAGGTGATGGCGAATCCCTTCCACGGGTCCATGAATCCCATGATCACACCTCCTTGTCTTGATCCACGATGAGGTCGGAATCAACGACCTCCCCATCGGGTCCAACCAGCACATCAGCATCCTCGGGGAGTACCTGTCCTGGCATCGGTGGTACAGGATAGCCGTACTCAAAGGGATCGTAGACCCCATCTTCGACGGCTGGTACCCGGGAAACCTCCGAGCGTATCTCCTCCTTCTTGGTAGGTAGGAGAGCGATAATCACCAGGACCACGAGTACAACTCCTGCCGCTCCCAGGAGTACTGGGCGGGTGAACCATCCCTCATTGGCACCCACACGCGCCACGGCGACTGCAACGATCCATACGAGGTTGATGGGGATGAGTACCTTCCACCCAAGATGCATGAACTGGTCGTAGCGAAGTCGAGGCAGCGTACCCCTCAACCAGACGAAGAGGAACATGAAGCACATCACCTTAGCGAGGAACCACACTGGCCCCATCCATCCGGTATCGATCCATGTCCAGCCGAGGTATTCACTCACCCAGGGCGCGATCGGCCAGGGGGCCTTGTATCCACCAAGGAAGAGGGTGGTCGCCACGCCGGAAACTGTCGCCATGTTGATGTACTCAGCGAGGAAGTAGATCGCGTAGCGGAAACCCGAATAGTCGGTGAGATATCCGGAGACCAATTCCTGCTCACATTCGACGAGGTCGAAGGGGGCACGGTTGGTTTCGGCGACCATCGAGATCACATAGATGATGAAGCTTGGTAGGAGTAGGATCCCGAACCAACTCGGGAACTCTAGGGAGGGAAGTACCCCCCAGGGTTGAGCCTGTACCCCGACGATCTCGGATGTGGACATTGACCCCGCATACATGAAGACCGCAACGAGGGAGAGTCCCATGGCGATCTCGTAGGAGATCATCTGAGCAGTCGAACGAATCGAACCAACAAGCGCATACTCAGAGGTTGAGGCCCAGCCAGCAAGGACGATGCCATAGATACCAACGGAGGCGATGGAGAGGATGAAGAGTACACCCATCGGTAGGTCGGTGAGTTGGAGTTGGGTCGTCACGCCAAACATGGAGACCTCGCCACCTAAAGGCATGACTGACCAAGCGGTGAAGGCTGCTGTACCGGTCAAGATGGGGGCGAGGTTGAAGATAACCTTGTCAGCACCCGTGGGACGGAAATCCTCTTTGAGAAGCGCTTTCGTACCATCAGCCAGAGCCTGAGCGAGACCCAATGGGCCGTTCATGATGGGGCCCTTGCGCTGCTGCATCTTGGCGACCACGCGTCGCTCGAACCACACATTGAAGATCGTGAAGACGAGCAGGAAGACGAACATTCCCAGGACTTTGATCGTTATGATCCACCACGGGTCGGTTCCGAAAACCGATTCAACGACGGGAGTCATTTTTCACCTTCTTTCGAGTCAGGTGAATCCACGGCGACAGTGGATCCCAGGCCAACTCCGATTGAACTCAGTGCATGACCCTTGGCTCGAGTCGGCACCCAGATGACACCATCGACCATGGTTGGATCAAGCACCAGTGGAAGAATCAGTGAGCCCTTCTCGCTGGCTATGCGTACTGTAGTGGCATCCTCTAGACCCGCATCCTTGGCAGTACCAACAGAAACCTTGGCTGCTATGGGGCGCGATGTCGCTCTCAGGGAGTCGGCACCATCCAAGCATCGGGAGTCGTCGAGAAGTTCACGCCAGGTGGAAACCACGAGTTGGCCCTTGTCGAGTGTGGGTACCTCAGTGGCTTTGACCTTGTCTGGCGTGGGTTTCGCTCCACCCCAGATGGGAATTTCGGCGAGAGAATCTGCGGCTCCCATTGGGGTACGGAACCCCAGGTTTGAGCCTAAGGCCTCGGCTAGGGCAGCAAGGATTCTGATCTCCGTAAGGGGGGTGCGTTGCTGATTGATGGCTTGACGTACTATCCCTGCGCGGTACTCCCAGTTGAGGAATGTACCCTCGGTTTCTTCGAGAAGAGCTACCGGGAAGACGACCTTCGCGTACTTCGTGACATCGCTCATCCGTGATTCAAAGCTGATGACGAAGGTGTTTTCGAGAGCGTCAATGACCTCCTGGGAATCCCGGAAGTCACCTGCTTCAATACCTGCGGTGATCAGTACTTTGAGGTCTCCTTGTGCTGCCTTCTTGAGGAGCTCGGAAGCATCCAAACCTTGGGTGGTTGGAAGTTCTGTGCCCCAGAGGGCTTCAAGATCCTTGACTGCGGTTGTATCCGAAACCGGGTGTCCACCAGGAAGGAGTCCAGGCAAGCATCCTGCTTCGATGGCCCCAATCTCTCCCGCACGGCGGGGAATCCACACCATCTTGGCTGAACTGGCTTCCACCTTGTCGACGACCGCGGTCAGCCCACCAGGGATCTGTGCAAGGACCTCACCAACGAGGATGATTGTGTCAGCATCAGCCTCAGATGCCTCAATGGCCTTCGGTAGTTCACTGGGCGCAGTCAATGTCAGCGTGGCACCCAACTTCTGTGATCCCCTCGACATGAATGGCGCCAGGGTTTCAACCTGGAGCCCCTTCTTGCGTACCGCCTTGCGCAAGCGCAGGAAGACCATCGGGGATTCATCCTCAGGCTCGAAGGCCACCAGGATGACCTTCTTTGCCTTCTCCAAATCGGCATAGGTAATCGAGTCCTTGCGTCCCGCAACCTGGGTGGCAAGGAAGTCTGCTTCCTCACTGCTTGACGGTCGTGCCCTGAAGTCGATTGAGTTCGTCTTGAGTACGGTACGCGCGAACTTGGAATATGTGTATGCGGTCTCCAATGTCAAGCGTCCTGAAGTGAGGACACCAACTCTGTCGTTGGCTTTCCTGAGGGCCTTCACTGCGATGGAGAGGGCTTCCGGCCAAGAGATCGGCTCCCATTTCTTGCCCTTGCGGATCATGGGCTTTGTGATGCGATCCTCGCCACGGTTGGAGACGAAGCCGAATCGACCACGGTCACAGGTCCACTCTTCGTTGACTTCCGGGTTTTCTCCAGCGTTGCGCCTTTTGACTTCACCACGTCGTGCATCGACGCGGATCTCACATCCGGCTGCACAGTTCTCACAGGTGGAGACCGTGGAAACCAGATCGAAGGGGCGAGCCGAGAACCGATAGTCACTCGACGTGAGGGCACCTACTGGGCAGATCTGAACGGCATTGCCTGAGAAATAGGAGTCATAGGGTTCCTCGGGATAGATCCCAACCTGCTGCTTAGCTCCACGCTCCACAAGGGAGATCATCGGATCACCAGAGATCTGATCAGCGAAACGGGTACACCTGGTACACATCACGCAACGTTCACGATCCAGAAGAAGCAACTCCGACAAGGGGATCGGCTTCGGGAAATGACGCTTCGTACCCTCGAATCGGGTCTCACATCGACCCTGTGCCATAGCCTGATTCTGGAGGGGGCATTCGCCACCCTTGTCACACACTGGGCAATCCAGGGGATGGTTGATAAGCAATAGTTCCAAGATATCAGCTTGGGCCTTGGCGGCCGCATTCGAGGTTTCTTGGGTGTTGAGTACCATGCCTTCTGCTGTTTCGGTGGTACATGCGGGTTGTGGTCGTGGGAATCCTCGACCGTTACCGAAGTCCACGATCTCGATCATGCACTGGCGACATGCGCCTGCGGGATCAAGCAGCGGATGGTCGCAGAAGCGTGGGATGGCGATCCCTGCGGCTTCGGCGGCACGGATGGCGAGTGTACCTTTCGGTACTTGAACCATGGTGCCATCAATGGTAACGGTAACCATTTCCGCCATGGGTACAGTCTCGGTCATGAACGTACCTCCTTGTCAGCGATGGTAAACAAGGCGCTCTTCTCATAGGGGAGGTGTTCCCAGGCCGGGGTGGTGTACCCGATCTCGAACTCTTCACGGAAGTATTTGACCGCACTTGTCACACAGGCTACGGCTCCCTCAACAAGCGGGCAGAAGCTCTTGCCGGTGATAGTGTCTGCAACATTGAGAAGCTTATCCACATCCCCTTCTTCGCCTTGGCCCGCTTCGAGTTTGGTCAGGAGTTGCACGAGCCACCATGTACCTTCACGACAGGGTGTACATTTCCCGCAGGATTCGTGCTTATAGAACTCAACCCATCTCAGTGTTGTCCGAATCACCGATGTGGTGTCATCGAAGACCTGCATGGCTTTCGTGCCCAACATGGTTCCGAGCCCAGCCAGGGACTCGAAATCCATGACTGTGTCGAGATGGTCAGCAGTGAGGATCGGTGTTGAGGACCCGCCTGGGGTGAAGAACTTGAGTTCGTGACCCGTGCGTATCCCACCCGCCATAGTCAGCAATTGCCTCATCGTAATCCCGAAGGGGGCTTCGTACTGCCCAGGGCGCCTCACATGACCTGAGAGGGAGTAGATGGTGAAACCCTGGGATTTCTCTGTACCCATCCCAGCAAACCAGTCTTTTCCGTACTTGATGATCGAGGGTACAGAGGCAATCGATTCGACGTTGTTGACCACAGTGGGTGACTGGTAGAGACCAGCGACAGCGGGGAATGGTGGACGCAACCGTGGTTGGCCACGCAAACCCTCCAAGGAGTTCAACAAGGCGGTTTCTTCACCACAGATGTACGCACCAGCTCCAGCGTGGACGATGACATCAAGGTCGAAACCTGATCCAAGGATGTTCTTTCCTAGAAGTCCGGCCTCATAGGCCTCTTCGATAGCTCTTTGCATCCGGCGGATCGGATGGACGACCTCGCCACGGACATAGATGAAAGCCGTGTGTGCGTTGATCGCGTAAGCCGAGATGATCACCCCTTCAATCAGGGTGTGGGGACTCGCCATCAACAATGGGATGTCTTTACAAGTACCCGGTTCAGACTCGTCACCGTTGACCACAAGGTACTTCGGTTTCGGGTTATCTTGGGGTACGAAACTCCACTTCATGCCGGTCGGGAAGCCTGCACCACCTCGACCACGAAGACCGGAATCCTTGACCTCGCTGATCACCTCTTCCGGTTTCATCGCAAAGGCTTTCGATAGTGCCTCGTATCCGCCTTGGGCCTTGTACTCTTCCAAGGTCCAGGAACGGTCCGTTCCCCAATTCCGTGTGAGGACGGGGGCTAGGGTGGCGGTCATGAATCACCCCCCTTCTGGGATTCAGCATCCGGGGTGCCGGTCCAGCCCTTCTCTGCGGCTAGGCGTACCCCTTCTAAAGAGGGAGTACCAGCGGAGGGACCCTCATCGGCTTTACCATCATTGATTCCGGCGAGTACCTTTTCGGAGTCTGCCCAACTGGTGATCTGGGGGCCTCGTGTGGAATGTACCTCCCGACCTTCGGCGAGATCATCGAGAAGTTGTTCTGCTTTTTCGGGGGTCATATTGTCCATGAACTCCCAGTTGACCATCATGACGGGCGCGAAGTCGCAGGCGGCATTGCATTCCACTTTTTCTAGGGAGAACATGCCATCTTCGGTAGTCTGCTCTGTGGTGATACCAAGCTTGCGTTCCACTGTTTCTAGGAGAGCGTCACCACCCATGACTGCACATAGGGCGGTCGTACATACACCAATGTGATGTTTGCCAGCGGGGCGACGTTTGTACATCGTGTAAAAAGTTGCCACCCCGGCAACCTGGGCTGGGGTGATGTCGAGGATCTCGGCGCAAACCTCAATCCCTCGTGGGGAGACTCGTCCGTCGATGGCTTGAACATAGTGAAGCATCGGCAACAATGCTGACCTTTTCTGGGGGTACTTCCCCACCAAGGCAGTCAACTGGTCGATGGCTTCCTGATCGATCCTAGTTGAGTTATCAGTCATATCAACAGATCCAGTGTGGGTGTAGTCGTCGTGTCCGCTCATCGATCCACCCCTCCCAAGACTGGGTCGAGACTCGCGACCGCCACAACAATGTCAGACATCATTCCGCCTTCACATAACAGGGGTACAGATTGGAGATGGTGGAACCCAGGGTCACGCATATGAACACGGAAGGGTCGTGCCCCGCCATCGGAAACGATATGGCAACCCAACTCGCCCTTGGGCGACTCAATGGTTGCATAGACCTGACCTGGGGGTACTTTGAATCCTTCGGTGACGAGTTTGAAGTGGTGAATCAGGGACTCCATCGACTGGCCCATCACCTTCTTCACATGGGTGAATGAGTTACCCTGACCATCGGGGCCGAGGCTCAGATCCCCTGGCATCCCGATCTTCGGATCAGTACTCATGATCGGCTGACCGGCTGTTTCCTCAAGACGCTTGTAACACTGCTCAACGATCTTCAGGGACTCCCACATCTCGGAGAGCCTCACCCTGAAACGCCCATAGGCATCACAGGTATCCCAGGTGATCACATCAAAGTCATAGGTTTCATAGCCGCAGTACGGCTGTTTCTTGCGAAGATCCCAAGGGTAGCCAGTTGCCCTCAACGGTGGACCGGTGACACCCATCGCCATCGCCTGTGGGAAGGACATGGTGGCCACATCACGCATACGAGCATGGAAGATGGGATTCTCATTGCAGAAACCTGCGTACTCGGGAAGATGCTTGTGGAACCATTCGATGACTGTACGAAGACGAGCAAGGCCATTATCAGGCAGATCGATAGAGACCCCGCCTGGACGGATGTACGCGTGGTTCATCCTCGTTCCGCACAGGGCCTCAAAGAAGTCAAGGATCATCTCACGTTCACGGAAACCAATGGTCATCACCGTGAGTGCGCCGATCTCCATACCACCAGTGCCCACGGCAACAAGATGGTTGGCGATACGACCCAGTTCCATAGTGAGCACACGCAAGACATTGGCGCGTTCAGGAACGTCGATTCCAAGGAGTTTCTCGACAGCGAGGCAGTACACAACCTCATTGAAGATCGGAGCCACATAGTCCATACGCGTGATGTAGGTCACACCTTGAGCCCATGTACGGTATTCCATCGACTTTTCGATCCCGGAATGGAGGAACCCAATTCCTGGGCGGATTGACAGGACCGATTCACCATCCAGTTCGACTTCGAGGCGAAGTACCCCGTGAGTTGATGGATGCTGGGGACCCATGTTGATGACGATGACCTCATCGGAGCGGTTTTGCTGGGCAGCCACCACGTCATCAAAGTCACCACCTATGATGAGGTACTCGGTGGGTTCGGGCTTGTCGGTCAGTTCTTCCTCAAATACCACGGCGCCCTTGTCGTCATCCTGCGCAACTTCCCCCGTGTCATCCTCAGCGTAATCATCCGACACACCATCCACGACTTCCGCGTCCTCTGGACCCTGTGACTCCGCGCAGGGTGACGAGAGTTCAGAATCCTCGGCAACTGAAATATCTACAGTTTCTTCCGTACCTTCGACTGGGTCGAGTTCATCACGTGGTGACATTAGTACGACCTCCTCTCGTCCGGTGGGGGTACCTCGGCACCCTTGAACTTCATGGTGATCCCACCTAGGGGGTAATCCTTGCGTCCTGGATGACCATCCCAGTCATCGGGCATAAGGATTCGTGTCAGACTCGAATGGCCCTCGAAGATGACACCAAACATGTCCCAGATCTCGCGCTCATGCCAGTCAGTATGCGGGTAAACCGAACCGACCGATGGCACCACAGGATCCTCATCACTGGTCACCACCTCTAAACGGATTCGACGGTTATGGGTCATCGACAACAGGGCGTACACCACATGGAGTTCAGCACCCAGATCATCGGGATAATGTACCGCGCACACAGAGGTACAGGTCTCAAACCTCAACGCTGCATCATCACGAGTGGCCCGTACAACCTCAAGAATGAGATCCTTAGGTACATAGATGGTCAACTCGCCCCGGTCTGTACTTACCTCTTCAGGTAAATCCGGCACAAGCCCCAAAACCTGGTCAATAACCTCGTCGAACCATCCACCATAAGGCCTAGTCGCGCGGGAATTGTACTGTATGGGACGGGAGATCCCACCGAAACCGGAGACATCGCCAGGTCCACCGCCCCACATGCCCTTACGGACAGGTTGGATGGTGGGCGCATCGGTGGCGAGTTCCAGGGCATCAGACGCGGTCATGGTGCTATCCCCTCTCCAAGGTGGTCACTGCTTCGAGGACCCTCTCTTCGGTCGCGGCGGCCTGCTCGGCGATATTCTTGCCGATCGGATTCCACATGACTTCCTTCTTCTTGAGCTTGAAGATGGCGTCGATGAGCATGTCTGGACGCGGAGGGCAGCCGGGAATGTAGATGTCTACTGGAACGATATGGTCGCAACCCTGGACGATGGCATAGTTGTTGAACAACCCACCCGTCGAGGCGCAGGCACCCATGGAGATGACCCACTTGGGGTTTGGCATCTGGTCGTAGACCTGGCGCACGATCGGGGCCATCTTCTGTGAAAGGCGACCCGAGACGATCATCAGGTCGGCCTGACGTGGTGAGGCGCGGAAAACCTCTTGCCCCCAACGACCAGCATCGAAACGTGGGGCGCCGAAGGCCATCATCTCGATTGCACAGCAGGCCAAACCCATTGTCGCCGGCCATAACGAGGCCTGGCGTAGCCACCCAAAGACCCCCTCGACTGTTGTCAATAGGAATCCAGGAACCTTATCTTCTATGCCCATTGTCTCCTCAATCCCAATTCAAGCCGCCACGGCGTAGGACGTACATGTACGCAATAAAGACGGTCACGATGAACAACACCATCTCGACTAGGGCGAATGTACCCATCGCCTGATAGGAAACCGCCCACGGATAGAGGAAGACGATTTCAATATCGAAAACGATGAAAAGCATGGCTGTGATGTAGTACTTCACTGGGATCCGCCCACCATCTTGAGGTTGCGGAGTCGCCTCGACCCCACACTCGTAGACCTCGTACTTGGCCTTGTTCTTGCGCCGAGGCCCAAGAACGGTCGAAAGGGGGATCGCTATAGCCATGAATCCCGCAGCTAGCGCGAGCAGCCCAATGATAGGTGCATAAAGATTCATCTCATGTCCTTCACGTAAGTGACATAGTCGGGCTGGATATCTGGCATAGAACACAGATCCATACCCAAGTCGATCCTACTGTATGGCTGGATATTCGTCCCTCGTGATCCAGACACAGTTTTGAGTTTCTTGTGTGCTATGGGGGGGGTGTCGGGGGACGTATCTCTTGACACACCCATGCGACCTCAACCACCAACCCAATAGGATATTGATAACATCTGTGTCAGGAGATACGTCCCCCGACACCCCCTGACACCTAATCTATGGAAAAATGAGAATAGCGGATTAAAGGAGGGTGTGGCGATGGATCGCATTGAAGCTAAACAGGCCATAACTAATCTTCCAGAGGTACTTGACCAGGACAAGGAACCCCAACGGAAACGGGAAGGGATCCTCTGGATTGTGTCCTTTGTGGTACTTACCCTTGTCGTGGGAGGGTATTTCGGGTACACGGCTTGGGATTCTCGCCACGATGAAACCCTTGGAAACCCATGTAGTAAGTTTGGGGACACATGGATTCTCACTCTGTGTAACAGTGGGACCAGTTTTCTGAACGATGTCACGGTTACCCCTGATGGACAGATCATCGCTGTGGGGGCAACAACTGGAGACGGCGGAGACTTTGCATCCCGGGGTTCGGAGGGTGAATTCAAAGGGCTGAAAGTTTTAGTTTCAGGATCTGAAGCAACGTGGGAACTTGTACCCTATGGGAAGTATTTGCGTCTTGATTCTATTCCCGATGGTACGATCGGAACCATTGGCCAGGAAGCCCACGACGGCCAGCCAATCGCGATTCTGGAATGGGCCCACCTTACCGACCGTAACCTGCCACAAGCACAGATACTTGAGGACGGACTCTCGTGGAATGCGATTGCTGCTGGCCCCGACTCTAGTTTTGTCGTTGTCGGAACCAAGGCTAATACCACGACCGTCACCCCTGAGGATGCGGATAACAGCACTACCAGTACTGTAGATCCAGACGACACCGCGAAATCCATTCTCGTCGTACGAAAGCATCCTGCTTATGGTGATGAGTATTCCTGGGAGCGAAAGTTTACTGACCAATTTCCTCATTGGATCAGTACTTCAGATGTGGCTGTAGACGCAGACTCGAACATCTATATTACCGGGTCAGCCTACTCAAACTGGGGGGCCACATCTGCCTTGATAAAACTCGACCCACAAGGTGAAATGGTCTGGGGAACCCCCTTCTTTATTTTCGACATGGAGTTTGCGGAATCAATAGAGTCCGCTCTTGAGGATGTACGGGATTCTGAGTCTGCAACGATAGAAATATCAGGCATGTTTACTGATGAGAGCGGCGAGGTCAGCTCCGTTTTTTATGATACGTCGGATACTTACACCGCTGTTGAGATTCTTCCCGATGGGGATATTGTGGCTGTCGGCTATCGGAGTTTGACCACAGGTGAGCGTCAGGGGATGCTAACAAGGTTTAGTTCTTCAGGGGAAGAAAAATGGATGAGATCAACTGGCGGAGATGGTCACGACTATTTCAATGATCTCGTCGTCACCTCCTATGGTGACATCATTGCGATCGGTGCTACGGGGGTACCCGATTCCCCTGGAGAGGGTTTGCCCGCTGGTGATGCCTGGGTAGTGGGGTATTCCTCTGTTGGGAACGAACTGTGGTCCAGGATATATGGTGGCTCTGGATCTGATGTCTTCCTTGGGGCCTCCATCACGCCGCAGGGGCAAATTCTTGCGGTCGGGTACACCACCTCCACTGATGGGAATCTCAAATCCACCTATGGTCAGGATGCTGCCCTCATGGTACGTCTTGATCAACGTGGAGAACTGATACCGATGTGACCTTGGGTTTCTCGATTTCTCACATGCAGTTCCTGAAGATCGTGCGTGCCCTCATCGGAGCTTTACGAGTTCCCCATCCCCAGTGAGCCATATGCGCTACCAAGTCGGGGCAGTTGTCAGCGATCTCCCCCAAAGTCTTCGCAGATGTTGAAGGGTCGCTCAGCGCCCGTTCAACTGTCATGATGATCCAACACGACAGCCCCTCCCCTATCCTGGACTCCCATTTTCCCAGAGATACCCTTTCCCCACCATCTGCGTACATGTGGCTCAGATCGCAGTACGCAGGATGACGACATAGCCACCCATCCTTGCGGTAAGGTCATTCGTCATGGTCGACACTGCAAATACCCCAGCCGCGATGGCCAAACGCGTGGATGCTGCCGCAACGACCCTGCGACGGGTTATGGTCGAGACCCCGCTTCAACCCAATATGCGTCTCAGTGAGTTAACCGGGGCCAAGGTTCTCCTGAAACGCGAGGATCTTTCCCCAGTACGCTCGTACAAACTCAGGGGGGCCTATCAGCTCATGAGCGAGCTCGGCGAGGACGCCCGACAAGCAGGGGTCACCTGTGCCTCTGCTGGGAACCATGGGCAGGGGGTCGCCTTCGCCTGTTCCGCCCTTGGAATTGACGGAGAGATCGTTGTACCCACAACCACGTCACGCCAAAAGAGGGAACGGATCTCCACCCTTGGAGGTTCACGGGTACACCTGGTAGTCGCTGGGGAAACCTATGATGCTTCATCGGAGATCGCCAAGGAGAGGGCGCTCGCATCGGGGCGTACCCTCGTTCCAGCCTTCGACCACCTGGCAACCATCTCAGGACAGGGTACTGTTGCCCGCGAGATTGTTCACCAGCTTGGTGGTGGAGCCCCCGATGTACTCATCCTTCCCGTGGGTGGTGGTGGACTCTTAGCCGGATGCGGTTCCTGGATGGCGACCCACTATCCCACGACACGCATCGTCGGGGTTGAGCCCGCTGGCGCTGCCTGCATGATCGCAGCCCTTGAAGCTGGACATCCTGTGAAACTCGACCAAATCGACTCCTTTGTTGATGGTGCTGCTGTTGGACAGGCTGGTGTTTTCACCATCGAACTCATCGCCCAGATTCGACCCGACATGGTTGCAGTCCCAGAGGGACAGATATGCTCCGAGATCCTGAACCTCTACCAATCCGATGGGATCATCGCTGAGCCTGCTGGCGCTTTGGCGAGCGCAGTGCTACGGCGAGGCTCCAGGGACACAACATTAGCTATTACCCCTGGTCAAACGGTTGTTTGTGTGGTTTCAGGCGGAAACAACGACATTTCGCGGTACTCCGAAGTCATCGAACGTTCCCTGGTCTTTGAGGGACGCAAGCACTACCTCCTCGTCACCTTCCCCCAGGAACCCGGAGCCCTACGCCGATTCCTAGACGAGGTACTAGGTCCCGACGATGACATCGTTCTCTTTGAGTACACCAAGAAGTCGAACCGCGAAACTGGTCCTGCCCTAGTCGGCATAGAACTGGGAAACCCCGATGATTTCCAGAGTTTCCTTCAACGTTTGAATGCCAGTCCCGTGAGCGGTGAAGTCGTTGATCCCGCTTCGATCCTGTACAAATACCTAGTGTGATCACTTCGTGCCGTCATCCCGCTTCAGTGTTCCCACATAGCCGAAACTTCACATTTCTAGCTCTGTTTCACCACCTCCTTGATCGGTAATCGTAAGTTCTGAGAAGGAGAGAAGGGCATTGAGGCAAAAGGTCACGCCTTTTATCCTTCCTACCCGACCTATACATGAGATATACATTCTTTGTGGTACTTCTTGTTTTGGGTAGTCAGAGGTACATCTATCGTGAACACACTCGCGCAGTTGTTTCCTTTGGAAACAACTCCTCCGTTCGGGGATACGGTTCACGACAGATGTACCCCACACCTTCTGACTACGTTTGGAAGTCCTTTGGGGACTGGTGGTGAATCAAGCGATACTCTTGAGTTATGGAACAACCTTTTCGCCCAGGTGAGTGGGCTGAAGTGTCAGGCTTTGATTTTGAGGACATCACCTATCATCGGGCGGTGAAGGTGCCAGCCGTGCGGATTGCGATTAGTCGGCCTGAGGTACGTAATGCTTTTCGGCCGCAGACTGTGGATGAGTTGTACACAGCTTTGGATCATGCTCGGATGTCTGCCGATGTGGCCTGCGTACTCCTTACGGGAAATGGACCGAGCCCCAAGGACGGAGGATGGGCCTTCTGTTCGGGTGGTGACCAGCGGGTTCGCGGTAAGCAGGGTTACGAGTACGAGGGTGATGAGGAGGGGAATGCAACGAAGGATTCACGACAAAGAAGTGCGAGTCTTGGACGGCTCCATATTCTCGAGGTACAGCGCCTCATCCGATTCATGCCGAAACCGGTGATTGCCCTAGTCAACGGGTGGGCTGCCGGTGGTGGACATAGTCTCCACGTTGTATGCGACATGACTCTTGCTTCACGTGAACACGCCCGATTCAAGCAAACCGATGCGGATGTGGGTTCCTTCGATGCTGGGTTCGGGTCGGCCTATCTCGCCCGACAAGTCGGTCAAAAGATCGCCCGCGAGATCTTCTTCCTGTCTGAGACCTATGATGCTCAGCGAGCCTACGAGATGGGTACAGTCAACGCAGTCGTACCCCACGAGGATCTAGAAAGAGTCGGCCTCGAATGGGCAGCCATGATCGCAACCAAGTCACCAACCTCAATCAGGATGCTCAAGTACGCCTTCAACGCCATAGATGATGGTCTAGTCGGTCAACAGATTTTCGCAGGCGAAACCACACGATTGGCTTACATGACCGACGAAGCCCAAGAAGGCCGAGACTCTTTCCTAGAGAAGAGGGACCCCAACTGGTCCCAGTTCCCGTACTACTTCTAGTAGCTAATTATGTCAGAGGGTGTGGGGGTACATCTGTCGTGAACCGTATCCCCGAACGGAGGAGTCGTTTCCAAAGGAAACAACTGCGCGAGTGTGTTCACGATAGATGTATCCCACACCCTCTGTCCATCACAATAGTCTTCCGACTAAAACTAAGACCCAGTATTCACAGTAGGCATGGCACGTGAATCTGAGCAGAGTACGACGAGCAGGTTGGCAACCATTGCTGCCTTACGGTCATCATCCATCTCAACGATCCCGTCAGAGTCGATACGGGCCAAAGCGGACTGAACCATCGTGACGGCACCCTCAACGATCTTGGCGCGTGCTGCCAAAACAGCCTGAGCCTGTTGACGTTGAAGCATCGCAGAGGCGATCTCTGGGGCATAGGAGAGGGAGGAGATCCTGGTTTCGAGGATCCGTACCCCAGCGATGGAGACCCGCTCGCCGACTTCTTGGGCCAACTCAGCTGCAACCTGGTCGGTGGCTCCGCGTAGGGTTGCTTCACCGGATTCACCATTGTCATAGGGGTGAATGGTCGCGATGTGTCGTAGAGCGGCCTCTGCTTGTACGTGAACAAAATTCTCATAATGCTCGACCTGGAAGGTGGACTGGGCGGTGTCTTGTACCTGCCAGACGATGATGGCGCCAATCACAACAGGGTTGCCTTGGGAATCATTAACCTTGATCTCACGGGTTTCAAAGTTGCGTACCCTTACCGAGACTCGGCGCTTGGTGGTTAGAGGGAGGGTCATACGCAGACCTGTAGCACGTACCGTTCCGACATAGCTTCCCAGGAACTGCAGAACCTTGGTCTCACCGGGCTGAATGATCGTAAAAGAGGTTTGGAAGATGAGGGCGATGGCGATACACAGTACGCCGATGCCTAGGCGCTCACCATCAACACTATAGAGGGGCTCGAAGCCTAGATAAATCTCATAGATGCCGAAGGCCCACAGGGCAAGAAGCAGGAGTAGGCCGAGCAATCCTGGGATTGAGGGGGCTCTCTTCTCACGGATTGACTTCTTTCCCGAGACCGGGCCAGGCATTGCAGCCTTGGTCTGCTGCGGAACGGGCATGGTCGGCACCGGCTGGGTTGGTGGAGCATAACCCTGGGGAGGAGGGGTGTTGGGGTTCATGTCGGACATTTGGTTCCTCTCATATCGAGCCATAATTCTTTCTATCAAGGATAGTTGATTCAGACGAAATTGAAGGACGCCCACTACCAAATCGGTCTCTGTTTGGGCAATTCCTGTCCAAACTCACATGAGGTTGTGTCACAAACCCCTGAACCGGCGGTAGGCTTGCTCATATATGAGCCTAAAGGAGTACCCATGTCTCATGAAGTGACCCTGCCTGTACTAGGCGAATCCGTCGTCGAAGGTACGGTCTCGCGTTGGCTGAAGAAAGTCGGGGATACGGTCGTCCGCGACGAACCTTTGGTGGAGATCAGTACAGACAAAGTGGACACCGAGATCCCATCACCAGTTGCAGGTGTGCTCACAGCGATCCGTGTACACGAGGACGAGACTGTCGTCGTTGGCACAGTCCTGGCAATCATTGGGGACGCCTCCGTCGAGGCACCGGCCCCTGTGGCTGAGATACCTCCGACTGTCACCCCCTACACCCCTCCTGAGGTTCCGGTACCACCGGTGGCCCCTGTTCAGCCTGAGCCAGTGGTACCCGTGGTGGTTGAGCCGGCTCCTGTGGTTGAGCCTGTTCCTGCGGTTACGCCAGAGCCTGTACCTGTGGTGGAGCCGGTTGTTCCTAACCCTGCGCCCGTACCCGCTAACGAGACTCCTGTCGTACCAGTTGTGGTCGAGCCAACTCCTGTACCAGAGTTGACTGCGCCTGAGCCAGCTCCTGCTCCTGAACCGACTCCCGCTCCTGCTCCGGAACCTGTACAGGCTGAACCCGTGGATGAGGTTGAAGAACCCGAGTTGGAGGAAGACCCGCGAACTGTTGTCGTTCCACAAGCTCCCGTCGCTGAGGTTCTAGGGATCGTACCCTCACCCCAAGTTTCGTCAATCGCCCAGCATGGGATCCCAGAATCTATTGGATCCTCTGTGTACGTCACACCTCTGGTTCGTAAACTTGCTGAAGAAACTGGTGTCGACTTGAACACCCTGGTTGGGTCTGGTGTGGGTGGGCGCATCCGCAAACAGGATGTGTTGGATGCAGCCGGTACACCTGATCCGAGTGAACCCGACTTGGTTGAAGAGGTACAGCCAGATGTACCCGTGGCCACGTCTGAGGTTGACGAGGTTGAAGAATCTAAAGAACAGGTTGACATGCCTGAATTCATCGCCCCCGAGGACCAACCTGAGGCGAGCGAAGATGACCTTGCTGAGACTGGACTTGTGGAGCCCGAAGTTGCAGACGCTGAAGGTACGGACGCTGAGGGTGAAGACTCAAACGAAAAGGTCGAGGAAGAATCCGTGGAAGATACGGATGCCCAGAAAGCAGAAGCTGCTGAGATCGAAGAAGTCGCTGAGGTTGACCTTGATGAATTTGATTCGGATGACATGCCTGAAGACGAAGATCGGGAAGAACATATCGAGGAGACCGCGGAGGATCTTGTTGACGAGGTGGAGGATAAGGATGACTCTGAGGATGTCGCCGTCCTAGAATCCATCAACATCGCACTCGAAGCCGAGCGTGGGGAACAACACCCCATCTCGGGCTCAACCGAGAAAATCTCACGCTTGCGGGCAACCATCGCCCGTCGCATGGTCGACTCCCTCCAGAATTCGGCCCAATTGACGGCGACAGTCGAAGTGGATCTCACACTGATCTCCCGACTACGTTCCCAAGTCAAAGACGATTTCAAGGCTCGCGAGGGTGTCTCCCTGACCTTCCTCCCCTTCATCGCCAAGGCCGCCATTGAGGCTCTGCGAGCCTACCCGAAGGTCAACGCCCGGATGGATACCGAAGCTGGCGAGATCGTCTATCCCAAGGGAGTACATCTGGCCATCGCCGTTGACACTCCCAAGGGGTTGCTCGTACCAGTCATCAAGTCGGCTGGAGACCTGACCGTCAGCGGTTTGGCGAAGAAGATTGCCGACCTTTCGGCCCGTACGCGCAGTAACGAGATCACCCCCGACGAGCTTCAAGGTGGTACCTTCACCATCACCAACTATGGCTCAGCGGGAACCCTGTTCGACACCCCAATAGTGAACCAGCCCCAGGTAGCAATCCTGGGTACGGGCTCCATCAAGCGTCGACCAGTCGTTGTTGATGATCCTCGCCTCGGTGAGATCATCGCGATCCGGGACATGATGTACCTCTCGCTCTCCTATGACCATCGTTTGGTGGATGGTGCTGATGCAGCGCGCTTCCTCGTCATGGTCAAAGAGCGCTTGGAAGGTGGCGACTTCGGCGCCCAATTCTGAGTTCTGGGCCATCCTCGTTAGACTATTCTCCGCATAACGCGACCCGTTCAAACATCGGAGGACCATGGCCAGCGAACGCGCCAAACAGCTTGCTGCAGAGCAAAAGGCTGCTGCCAAAGCAGAGAAGGAACGCAAGAAGAACTCTGAGGACCCCAATGACTGGGGTCGCGGACGCCAGTTCGTTGAAGCCTTCAAGATCACCAAGCAGTTCGACAAGCAACTCATGCCGTTGATCATCGGCGGGTTCGTCCTCTCTTTGGCTGTGGGTGGGATTCTCTCCCTCTTCCTTGATCCCTGGTGGATGTGGTGGATCTTCGGTGTACTCACTGGCCTGCTCGTTGCAATGTACGTCCTCTCCTGGCGCGCCAAGGGTGCCATGTTCAAGAGGTACGAGGGTCAAGCCGGTGCTGCCGAGGTGGGACTTAACCTCCTAGGCAAGACCTGGATCAAGCAACCCGTCATCGCCTTCGATCGCTACCAAAATATCGTTCACCGTGTTGTTGGACCTGCTGGGATAGTACTCGTTGGTGAAGGGCAACCCGGTCGTGTACGCGAACTCCTTGCCACTGAGATCAAGCGTCACGAGGCAATCAAGTACTCTGTACCTGTGACGGGTATCGTCGTGGGCGATGCCAACAATCAGGTACCTTTGGCCAAGCTGGATAAGTACATTAAGAAGCTCCCCAAGGCAATAAAAGGATCCCAGGTGACCGAGATTGCGGCCCGACTCAAAGCATTGGATGGGTCACGTCCCCGAATGCCTATTCCCAAGGGTCCTATGCCTTCTGCTAAAGGTGGGCGTGCGGCTCTACGTGGGCGTTAATCCTACACTTTGCCTGTCGTTATTTTCCTAACGCTTTGCTGAGCTTTTTCCTTGCACTGTGCTGAAGCTTTACCTGTCGTTATTTATTTCTCTTGCGCTTTACCTGCCATTTTTCCCCTGACACCACGTCATACTTGGGCTTTATTTTCCCGTCCTCCTAGGGTTGTTTTTCGTCGTCATCCTGCGTGCAGCGTAATGGAATCGCAGGATCTAGAGTTTATGATTGGTTTTCTGAGGAGGTGGGGTACATCTATTCCAAACACGTTTCCATTCGGACATGACTCCTCCGCTCGGGGGGAACGGTTTGGAACAGATGTGCCCCACCCCCTTAGAAGACGGATATTGATCTTGGTGGGACTCGATCTTGGTTATGGGTAATGGCGCTAGACTTATTATCGGTTTATAGTTCACATCGACGTGAAGGGACTTTATTATGTTGCCAATTATTGCTGGTGTTGTTTTCTTTATCATGGGCATTATCATGCTGGCTACTCCACAGACTGCTACAAAGAAGGAGCTTCGAGGGTCGCCTGAAGCCGTTAAGAAGACACGCAACATTGGAATCTTTGTCACCATCTTTGGCGTCATCATGGTGATTGTTGGTCTGATTTAATCGTTTCCTCGTCTGGGGCAGGGGACGTTTCTTTTAGTCAGGGGACGTATCTCATGACACTGTACTGCCAACCGTGAACGGCACAGTGTCATGAGATACGTCCCCTGACACTTTGATCTCTGGAGTACTAAACTTGGTTTATGACCTCTGTTGACATCAAGAAGGTACGTAAGGATTTGTACTCCCCTACGACTACGCCAACTGTCGTGGATGTACCAGCGATGGCCTTTATCATGGTGGATGGGCAGGGGGACCCTAATACTTCAGTTGAGTATTCATCGGCTTTGGAGATTTTGTACGGGTTGTCGTACTCAATCAAGATGAGCAAAATGGGGCCTGACAAGCCTGAAGGATATTACGAGTACGTCGTGGCGCCACTGGAGGGACTGTGGTCCCTGGGTGATGACTTTGATGGGTCTGTACTGGATCGTAAGAATGAGTTCCAATGGACAGCAATGATCGGCCAACCCAAGTTTGTAACCGATGAGGTCTTCGCTGCTGCCCAAGAGAAGGTGTCAGTCAAGAAGGGACTTGATGTTTCCCGGGCTCGCCTCACTGAGTTCTATGAGGGACTCTGCGCCCAGATTCTGCATATCGGGCCCTATGATGATGAGCCACGCAGCATCGCAACCCTGAACAGGTTCATCAGTGACTCTGGTTATCGTTTAGACATCTCAGCTACACGACGACACCACGAGATCTATCTTGGTGACCCCCGAAAGACGGCCCCCGAGAAACTCAAAACCATCATCCGGCATCCCATTGCAACGATCTCCAATTGAGATAAACCGAGACCACTTCTGCGATGGTGAACCATGGCTTGGCCAAAAAAGGTGCCAGAAAACTCATTGTTGACAACGTTCAACACCTTAGCTACAAGATATAAACAAGGTCAAGAAATGTTGACTATTTCCTTGATCCATTCAGGAAGACTCACGAGATCCCCAGGAATTCACGCCAGTGGGGGTACTCCCTCTCGGCTTGGGTGAGAGCTTGGTCATAGCATTCCCCCAAAGCCGTAACGTCGCGGGTATTATTGGCAACCTTCATCTCTTCGGGGAAGATCAGGTAGGCATGCCCATCACGCTCCAAATCCTTGAGTTCTTCGCGAGTGGCGTTGTACTTGGCGTTACGACCCATGACACCATCAGCGACGGCAGGGTGTTTGCGGTAGAAGGCCCGCATGAAGCTACCTCCCTTGTACCTGGGTTTGACGTAGGAACGCTCCTGGGTCAGTACCACGAAAAATTTGGTGAACCCCTCTTGTTGGGCGATGCCTAGGGGGATTCCGCCGCCGTACCCCAGCGCGCCATCAACGTACATTTTGCCATCAAGGGTAACCGAAGGCATCATCAAAGGGATGGCCGACGAAGCCCAGACCCGTCTCATGAGGTCTACGCGGTCACGGATGTCTTCGCGCGACCAGTACACCGTCTCGCCCGCTTCCGCGTCAAAGGAGCCGAGCCGCCAGCGGGCGGGGTTGGCCATGAAGGTCTCATAATCGAAGGGTAGGGGGCCATCAGGCATGGGCGCCTCTTCGTAGATATGCTTTGCATTAAACATCCCCTTGCCCTGGATCCAGGTTTTCCACGAGCCGAGTTTGGGATGACCAGCGAAGTCGACAAAAGACTTCCGAGCGCGTACGGCATCACGGGAGATGTAGTTCACGGTGTTGGAACTGCCAGATGAGATTCCCGCTACATAATCGAAGTGGATCCCCTGGTTGAGCAGGAAGGCCACGATAGCAGCGGTGTACGCCCCTCTCATCCCCCCACCCTCAAAAATCAGCGCGGTATCGTGAACACTACTCGTCATCTCCATAGGGTGCCTCCTTGGTTGGGCCACGGCAATTCTACTAGTGTCCTGTGTTGGAATTTGGTGATTAAAGGATTCCTCTCAGCTTTTCTCCGAGAACAACAAGAGCCGCATTGAGTCGTATGCATGACTCCTCAAAGATGGGGGTTTCCGGGAGGAGGGAGATCGCGAGGGTCGAGTCTGGCAGGTCATAGAAGTACCCTGGGTGAACGTAGAGTCCCGCTAATTCCATGAGTTCCACGCACAAAGCTTCAGCTTCCATCATCGGTGGTACATCCAGAAGTACCATCCACCCGCCGTGCGTTGTACGGACTCTTTCTTGACCGAAAGTCTCAGTGATTATTGCCAGATTTGCCCTGAGTCTTGCCGTAATCATGGGTACAACCGACTCAGCCAAGTCGAGAAGATCCGGTAATGCGAGAGCGACTGGAGTGTTCACTGACAGATAGGTGTCAGCAATTGCATCGAGTGCTTGGGCATATTTCTCACGGGAAAGAATGGGGGCTGACAAGCGAATCCACCCCAGCTTGAGTTGGGGAGCGGCGAGAAGTTTCGATAAGCCATCAAGACTGAATATGACTGCGTCGTTGATGCCTGGATCCTGCGATTTACGCGCAGGATGACCGGGAAGGACTACTGGATCAGGACGGACTCCCGGATGACCGAAAGAAGAGATGGGATAGTCTCCAATGCGTGGAGGAGGGTCACCCTCACCAAGGAAATAGGGAAGAAACACCTCATCCGCTATAAGTGGAATTCCATGCTCAGCGGCCAACTGAGGTACCGTCACAGGACAGTAGGCCCCCGTTGGGTTATTCGGATGTACAGCGACCACCGCTTGTACCTGTGCATCTAGAGCAGCGCAAAGGGAATCGAGGTCAACCTCCCAACCTGTGGGTACATAGAAGGAATGATAGGGCTGTACCGTGATCGACTGGAGGCGGGCAAGTGGCTCAATGAGAGGGTACCCAGGGTTGGGGATCGCCACAGAATCCCCCGGATCGGCGAGGATCGTAAACAGCCAACTATAGGCCTCCGAAGTCGATGCGGTCAGCCAATAGTCGTCTGGATTACCACCGTACCTCTCGGCTAGGGCAGCGCGTGCCGGCCATGGGCCACGAGGACTCGGTTGGTAGGTACTCGCCTGGGGAAGATGGTCGCTGACAACCTCTAGGATCCTTGGATCGAAGAGCCCACATCTGGTCGGATTTGTGTTCGTGAGATCGGTCAGCTCAATTCCGGTTGACTGGAGTTCGGAGTACCTCGTGGCGATGGAATTCGGTTCACCTGGTGTCGCTCGTCGGGAAGTACTCACAACTCCACTGTACATAACCCCACCACCGAGACTAAAACTGGGTATTTCCCCTCTACGTGAGAAGATGGTACCCATGGACACTCCTTTGCTGATCTTTCTTCATGGACCTGGGCAATCCCCTCCTGTATGGCAGGATGTGGTCGGAGCCATCAACCCGGATCAGCAGATGGTGGCACCCTGGCTCAAAGGGTTGAAACCCACTGAGCATGACGGGTTCAACATGGATTCGGCTGTGGAAGCGATCCTTGATGTCATGGAAGTACGTGGTGTCGACCAAGCAGATCTCGTAGGGTTCTCACTTGGTGGACTTGTCGCCCTTCGTACCGCAATGAAATATCCACAGAAAATCAGGCACACCGTCCTCATCTCGACGCCGATGATCCCAGCCCAAGCCACCCTATCCCGCCAACTATGGATGGCACGACTCACCCCATCGATGCTCTTCAAACAGATCTCGAAAGAGCATGTCGTTGCGGCCCTTGGGGCCCTAGCCGAATCAGATATGGGAGTCGATCTGTCTGGGCTCGCAACCCCAACGCTCACGATCGCAGCCGATGGTGATCCCATGGGTCGTGCCAGCGCTGAGCATCTCATTGCGCAGGCCAAAGCGACCAAACGTCTCCTGCCTGGTACGGACCCCAATCTTTTGAAGACCCACCCGGCAGAACTTGCTCAGCTCATCTCCGACTTCTGTGCAGACTTCCTGGATCCCTAACTGTGATCCTTGGCCATCGCCGCTCGTGCAGCCTTGCGATCCTCAGGATCAACCAGATCCAGTAGATCCCTAGCAGTTGTATCATCACAAACCAGGTCTGTAATGGTTCGTGCCCTCAACGCCCCCAAGAGAGCATTCGCCCTAGAGGGGTCCGCCACGACACCGATCCGCTTAGGTATCCGATGCAGTTCATGTGGGGTCAGACCTGATGCTCGTTCATTGAGGGCGATGTTGTGATAGCTTCCATCTTCGCGAAGTAGGACAGTACACACGTCTCCAACGACTCCGTCATTGTGCATCTTCTCAGCATCATCCTCGTCAAGGAATCCCGCCGAATAGACATATGACGGCACCCGGGCTCCGATTCCACCAACCCCAAAGATGGCCACATCAATCTTTGAATGAAGATTTCGTACCATTTGTACCGATCTCTCCCGCCACATTGCTCTCTTCGTTTCGGGATAATCGAAGAACGCTGGGACAGGGAATTGTACGATTCGGGCATCGAAGGTCTGAGATAGAGCCTGAAGGATGGCCGCAACATGGCGAGCCGACGTGTCATGGAAATTAGTACCACCATTCATCTGCACGATTGTGGCATCATGAAGGGGACGCTGCTCCAGATAGGGAACGATATTCGAAAGAGTAACCCCCCAGGCGACTCCAATGAAGTCACCATCTTTGACACTGTTACGAAGGGTGGCGGCTGCGAGACGGGATACTCGCTCAAAACGACTAGCAATAGATGCAGCTTCACCCACTTGGGCGAGATGTACACGTACACCGAAAATAGCTGAAACACTACGAGCAACAGGTGAAGACGACCCCCCCGGAGCCTCCACTGTGATTCGCACCATCCCCGTACTTCTGGCTTCAGCAAGAAGACGGGAGACTGAGGAGCGAGAGAGTTTCAGGTGTCGAGCGATCGATTCCATGGTCTCGTCTTGTACGTAATAACGCACGCAAGCTTCATGCATATCCTCGTACCGCTCGTGCATGATTTTGCCTTCCATTTGCACATTCTCCCACGGTCTGGATCAAACGCCCAAACTTCGGCAAGATTGGGTCCATCGACTACTAGGCATCATTGATGATGTCAGAAAGTGAGACCTCTATGCAGATCTTCCTAGCAGAGTTTATGGGCACCGCAATGCTGCTCCTCCTTGGTGCTGGTGTGTGCATGAATGTATCGTTCAACAAGAGCAAGGGCAAAGACGGCGGATGGTTGCTTATCAACTTCGGATGGGGCCTCGCGGTCTTCTCCGGCGTGTTGGTTGCCTTCCATTCCGGCGGCCACTTGAACCCAGCCGTTACTGTTGGTATTGCTATCGCTAATGCAGGTACTGCTGCTGCGCTGTCCGCAATGGATATTGTTATCTATATCGCAGCACAGATGCTCGGTGCTTTCGTTGGTGCAGCACTCGCATGGCTGGCCTATAAGAAGCAGTTCGACATTGAACAGCCCGAGGGTGCCAAGCTTGGTGTCTTCTCGACTGGACCTGCTTCACGTTCCTATGGTTGGAACCTCGTCACTGAGATCATCGCCACCTTCGTGTTGGTCTTCGTTGTTTTGATCAGCGGTTACCAGGGCAACTCTGGCGACCTCGGCTGGCTGAACGCTCTCGGTGTTGCATTCCTGGTTGTCGCTATCGGTGCTTCGCTCGGTGGACCTACCGGATACGCTATCAACCCAGCTCGTGACCTCGGACCTCGTCTATGGCACGCAGTCATGCCTACCAAGAACAAGGGTAGCTCTGACTGGGGTTATGCATGGGTACCCGTTGTTGGCCCAATCCTCGGTGGCATCATTGCCGCAGTCGCCTATCTTGGCGTCGCAGCAGTTTACTGATCCCTGATCCTGTAAGGATTTATGTGTGCCGGGAATCACACTTAAGATTCCCGGCATTCATCCACCAAAGGTTCAAGAAGGGATGATCCCACCAGTCTTGAACCACCCGAAGCAAGCACATCAGTACTAGATGCCACGGCGGCCCTAGCACTGAGAATACAGCAATCAAACAAATAGCAATCATCAATCCATAGATGTGGAGGAATAATGTCAGAAAAGTACATCCTAGCTATCGACTCCGGCACGACCAGCTCACGCGCAATCGTCTTCAATCACGCCGGGCGTATTGAGGGAAGCCATCAGCTCGAACACGAGCAGATCTTCCCCCGCGCCGGTTGGGTTGAGCATGATCCGATCGAAATCTGGACCCGTACCGTACAGGTCATCACAGGTGCATTGAACGCTGCCAAGGTCACCAAGGATGACATCGCAGCAATCGGTATCACCAACCAGCGTGAGACAACAGTCGTCTGGGACAAGACCACGGGTCAACCGGTCTATAACGCAATCGTGTGGCAGGACACCCGTACCCAAGCTATCGTCGACGAACTCGGCGGCGGCGATCAGAATAAGTACGCTTCCCGCGTGGGTCTCCCACTGGCTACGTACTTCTCAGGCCCAAAGGTGAAGTGGATTCTGGATAATGTTGATGGCGCCCGCGCCGCAGCAGAGGCTGGAAAACTCCTCATGGGCAACATCGACACATGGCTCATCTGGAACCTCACCGGCGGCGTCGATGGCGGACTCCACATCACCGATGTGACGAACGCCTCACGTACGATGCTCATGGATGCCCGTACTCTCTCCTGGGCAACCGACATCGCAGCCGACATGACGATCCCGATGTCCATGCTTCCCGAAATCAAGCCCTCATCCATGGTCTATGGCACTGCGAAGGAGCCAGTTGTCGCCGGTCTTCCCGTCTCGGGTGACTTGGGTGACCAGCAGGCTGCAACCTTTGGCCAGGCCTGCTTCGAGGTCGGCAAGGCGAAGAACACCTATGGTACGGGTTGCTTCATGCTGATGAACACAGGCGAAGAGCCGGTCTTCTCCAAGAATGGCCTCCTCACCACCCTATGCTATCAGATCGGTGACTCGAAGCCTGTCTACGCCCTTGAGGGTTCCATTGCTGTCACTGGTTCGCTCGTACAGTGGCTGCGCGACAACCTCAACATGTTCGATTCCTCCCCCGAGGTTGAGAAACTGGCTCTGTCTGTTGGGGACAATGGTGGGGCTTATTTCGTACCCGCATTCTCCGGGTTGTTTGCTCCCTATTGGCGTGGTGACGCCCGTGGCGCAATCGTCGGTTTGACCAGGTACGTTAATCGCGGGCATATTGCTCGTGCAGCCCTTGAAGCAACCGCTTTCCAGACCCGCGAGGTACTGGATGCTATGGAAGCCGACTCGGGTGCTAAGCTCGCTGAACTGAAGGTTGATGGTGGTATGACCGCCAATAACACCCTTATGCAGTTCCAGGCTGACATGGTTGGTGTCCCTGTGGTACGCCCTGTGGTTGCAGAAACAACCGCTTTGGGTGCAGCCTATGCAGCTGGCATCGCCGTCGGATTCTGGAATGGCGAGCAAGACGTTATCGCTAACTGGGCAGAAGACAAGCGCTGGCTGCCCGCAATGGATTCCTCCGAGCGCGACCGACTGTACCGCAACTGGAAGAAGGCCGTCACTAAGACCTTCGAGTGGGTAGATGACGACGTCAAGGAGTGATAACTGTCCTGTTACTAGTGCGGCTAGTACACATGTAAGTATCCGAACTAATGATGTGCCCTGGGAAACCGGGGCACATCTGCGTATGGGGATTCAGTGGCAGATCCCACGAACAAGCCTTTGAAGTGCTCACCTTGGCGTTAGCCATTCTGATGCTTATCCATCCGTGAAAGTTCTCAGAGTAGAATGGTTCTTACAGCAACTATCGAGACAAGGATGATCATGAAATTTGCGGACAATTTCCAGGATTGGATGGATAAGGCGACATCAATGTGGGAGTCCATGCCCGCGCAATGGCATACCATCCTGATTATCTCTGCGGTCGCACTCTTGATCCTCTTGGTTCTTGGAATCGTCAAGTCATTCATCAAAACATGGGTACGCGTGATCCTTGTTGTTGTGATCGTTGGGCTCGTATGTACCGCATTCCCCTGGGTCGGTGCAGCACTACTATCACTGATCGACTACGCTTGGACCTCCATCACCGGAGGATAGGGGAGTCCCATCCTGACACGAAATGTCAGATAACTTGGACCAGCAAGGCTGCCTCTCGAAGGTACTTGGGAACTATCCTGTTATTTCATCCGCTCAGCTGTTGCCTGAGCAATCTCGGGAGACAGAATCCTCTTCACCACATGAAGCGCCATATCCACACCGGTACTACTACAGCTAGCCGTCAAGAAACGCCCAGACTCCACCCAGTCACGGTCCACAACATCAATGGCTGGGAATCGTCTACGCAACTCCTCAATGTGCTCCCCAGAAGTGGTGGCTTCCAACCCATTCAAAAGACCCGTCTGAGCTAGGAGAAAGGTACCCGTCGAAAGACTCGCAAGAATCGCTGTACACATTGCTTGGGCTTCAAGCCATGGCGCAATCCGGCCACCCTCTATAGCCAGATCAACACCGGCTTTCCCGCCCGGAATGATTAAGCAAGACAACTCCAGATGGTCATCAATGGTTGCCTGCGGCTGCAGGGGAACTCCATCGCGTACCTCAAAACAATCGGAAGTCTCAGCTATCGTAACTAAAAGAATTTCCTTGTCAGACTGGGTTTCTGTAATCTGTGCAGCAGTGGTAAAGACCTGATAGGGGTACATGTAGTCCAGCATCTCCATCTGCGGGAAGGCCAGCAACCCAATAGTCATCGTCATGCTTACAACTCCTAGTGGCTCAAAAGACGGTACACCAAGCCCCCAAGTAACCCCCCTTACTGCAAAGGGTACACTTATTCATATGAACCCCATGATCGCTTCCGCCACTTTACCAGGAGGCCCAACCCCATCCCAGGGTACGCGCCGGGTCATACTGGTTTCGCCACGCGGCTACTGCGCCGGGGTGGATCGCGCCATCGCCACCGTCGAGAAGGCCCTGGAGATCCACGGCCCTGGGGTCTATGTACGCAAGGAGATCGTCCACAATAAACACGTGGTTTCGGCCCTCCGGGACCAGGGTGCCATCTTCGTCAATGAAGTAGATGAGGTACCACCCGGCTCAGTTGTCGTCTACTCTGCGCATGGGGTCTCCCCTGCTGTACGTACCGCCTCTGCCGAAAGAAACCTCATAACCATCGATGCTACCTGTCCCCTCGTCACAAAGGTACACAAAGAAGCCCAGCGTCTAGCCGACTCCGGTTTGGAAATACTACTCATCGGTCACGCTGGCCACGAAGAGGTTGAAGGTACCCAAGGTGAAGCCCCTGATGTGATCCGACTCGTCGAACACGTCGAGGATGCTGACACCGTTGAGGTCGAGGATCCCACTCGTCTTGCCTGGCTCTCCCAGACCACCTTGAGCGTTGATGAAACCCGTGAAACCGTCGAACGCTTGCGAGCCCGGTTCCCCGAACTCACCGATCCCCCCACTGATGATATCTGCTATGCCACCCAGAATC
The DNA here is from genome assembly GCA_031256725.1 of Propionibacteriaceae bacterium. Taxonomy (GTDB): domain Bacteria; phylum Actinomycetota; class Actinomycetes; order Propionibacteriales; family Propionibacteriaceae; genus WQYJ01. Next base: position 84,533 of record JAIRQE010000021.1, on the reverse strand, counting down.
GGCAGTCTGCAGTGCGTCAGGTGGCGCCCGAATGCGACTGCGTCCTGGTTGTCGGTTCCCGAAACTCCTCCAACTCAGTACGCCTAGTCGAAGTCGCCCTGGATGCTGGCGCTGGGGCAGCCTATCTCATTGATGATGTGGGCGAGATTGACCCGGATTGGCTTGCTGAGGCTCGTACAATCGGCGTCACCTCAGGTGCTTCTGTCCCCGACCATTTGGTACGAGAAGTAGTCACCCGTCTTCAGGAACTGGGTTTCGACGATGTCAGTGAAACTCTTTGTATCGAGGAGACTTTGACCTTTGCTCTTCCTCCTGAGGTACGCTCCTAAGGTACGTTAATACTCAACCGTCATTCTGCGCGAAGTTACATCTGACTCGTACTTATGGTTGATGAATGGGGAGGGTCCCTTTTTCAGCCTTTGTTTCCGCGATTGGTCCAGTTTGGTGGCAAATTCTTGTTCAGGACCCTGCACAACTGGACCATTCATAGAAGAGACCCCTATATACCTCAGATTGGTCCAGTTTCGTGCTTTACTCGTGAGGGGTGGTACTTCTCGGATACTCTGGGCATATGGGTACTGTGATTCTGGAGGGGCTCCATGCGCTCAAGCATGCTTCGCGTTTTGGGGCACGGATCACTGAGATCCTGACTGATGATTTGGATAAGGCTCTTGAGCTGGCCGATGGAATCTCGGATGATCTTCGGCCACTTGTGGAGCGGGCCCAGGTCATTTCGACCTCGCACTTTCGAGAGCGGGCCACCCAGCCGATTCCTACCCATGTACTCGCCTATGCTGAGCGACCGACTTACACCCTTGAGCAGTGTATGCCCACTGCGGAGAAACCAACAATCCTCCTTGATGATCCCAGAAATTCTAAGAACCTGGGGGCAGTGGTACGCGTGGGGGCAGCCGTAGGAGCGGCCGGTGTACTCGCCCATGGACCTGCGGATTTCTTCAACCCGATGGCGGTACGAGGTGGTGCCGGACTCCAATGGGCCATCCCCTGCTGGAGTGGAGCCGGTTCGTTTTTGTCACGTTTCCGTGGCACAGGGACAGGTCATTGTGACACTGGGGACGGTTCTTCTTTGTCACACTTTGATACCCCAGAGATAGGCCATGAGGTCCGACCCTTCACGCTTGTAGGGCTTGATGCTGATGCCCCCCAATTCCAGCCCTGCGATTCCCCCAATCCCACCATCTTTGCCTTTGGGTCCGAACGTAGTGGCTTGTCAGACGAGGTACGTTCCTGGTGTGACCAGATCGTTTCCCTCCCGATGGAACCCCATGTTTCGAGTCTCAACCTCGCTACATCCGTCAGCGCTGTGCTGTACCTGCGAAGGTACTCCCTGTCTAGAGATCAAACCATCTGACGCAGGTCGGCTTTTGGACGCTGGTTAAGAATTCTATAGCTGCCTGTACAGCTATTTCCCCATCGACAAGGGTATTTGCCGGCACCATCGCCGCAATCCAAGAAGCCTTCACTGGCGGAGTTGCGGGCACCTTCATCACGATTCCTGTGCTTCAACCTCTTTTGGTGTCTTTACTTTCTTGGGGTCATCCACCTCGACCACCATATCTTCTGAGAACCAGGTCTTCATCAGTTCGGTGGTATCCAGGCCTGTTGCAGCCTTGATGATTGCGGGGAGCTTGACCAACAGATCTGTGGAGATCTTCGTAATCCCGTTTGCTGCACCGGCATCTCCGATAACCGTGATGTTGTCCACATCACCAATTGGCTTTGCTGCGGCAGCAAGCATGTCCGGCATAGAGGCTAGTACACGATCAATAACGGCTTGCTGACCGTACTTGGCGTAGGCCTCAGCGAGGAGTTCCTTGACCTCGGCTTCGGCCTGACCCTTGGCTTTGATGGTTCGGGCTTCCGCCTCACCTGTGGCTCTGATGATGTCGGCATCCGCTTGGCCTTTGGCGGTGACCTGTACTGCCTGGGCCTTAGCCCTCTGCTCGGCTGTATAAAGCTCAGCATCAGCGGCCTTCTGGGCTGCGTAGAGGTTTGCATCAGCCTTCGCGCGTACCTCTGAATCAAGCTGGAGCTTGGTGAGGGTGGCCACCTGCTGGGCGTTCGCCTGCTCAGCCTGGGTGATGAGCGCATCCTGGGCGGCCTTGGTCATGGGACCAACAGCGTCGGCCTCGGCTTCCGCCTGGGCGGTTTCTTTGAGGAACTCGGCTTCGCGGAGCTGGGCATCCTTGTTGGCGGATGAGATCTGGATTCGAGCCTCGGCCTTGGCGCGGGCGGCTTCCTGATCGTTCTGGGCTTCAGCGACCTCAGCGGCTTTTCGTACCTGGGCGGCTTGGGGGCGACCAAGGTTCGTGATGTAGTCAACCGGGTCTGTGGAGATACCGTTGATCTGGAGGGTGTCGACACGAAGGCCTGCATCAGAGAGTGCTGAAGCGGCGGCATCTTGGATCTTGGTGGCCAGACCTTCGCGGTCACGGAGCATCTCCTCAATGGTCATGTTGCCGACCACACCACGCAGAGCACCAGCGAGGATCGACTGGATGATGCGAGGAATCTGATCCTCACGTCCAAGGAAGCGCTGGGCGGCGGAACGTACACCAGCGGGGGTTCCATCGATCTTTGCGAGGGCGACAGCGTCCACAACAACTTTGATATTGTCCTTGGAAACACCTTCCGGCACCTGCATGGCGATCTCGGTTGCGTCAAGGGAGAGTACGCGGCACCTCTGCACGAAGGGGATGATGAAGGAGCCACCACCCATGACGACTTTGAGTGCTGCCGTACCGTCGGTATTGCGTCCCTTGGCACCTGTGACGATCAGGGCCTCGTTGGCATCCGGGATCTTATAGCGCTTGGCTATGGCAAATATGATGATCACCACTGCGATAACCGCAATGACGATACCAATCATGGTGACAGTTTCGGGGCTCATTCAAGGGTCCTTCCTGTTGGGAGACTTGGGATGACATTGACAACTTCGGGAGCGAGTACTTCAGTGACGATCACAGGATCGCCAGTAGCCAAAGGGGTTTCGCACGTAAAAGAGACGGTACGCGGGGAGCCGAGGTACATCACCTGCACGAGGCCCCTAGAGCCGGGCTTAGACCCAGCAGTGACAACACCAGTTGTTCCGACTAGACGATCTAGAGAGACCTCCGCTTCGGTTTCCTCTGCTTTGCGAAGAAGCCGGTAAAGGACTACAGCAATGGCGGCGATAGCCACACCAACGAGTACGCCCAGCATGAAGGAGGCGAGGAATCCCCAACCCTGGGAGGTACCAATGATTCCGCCGCATCCGATCCCCGTCAACAGCCCGCCAATAGACGCACCTGAGAAGATTCCCGACCCACCGAAATCAACATGGACAGCATCCAAGATGCCATCAAAAATCAGAAAAACGAGAAGGAGAATAAGGCCGATAGCGGCCGTCAAAATGAAACCGACCATGTGGAGTCTTTCACTAGTTCCGGAAGTCAATTCTACCAGGAATGCCAGGTTTGGATTGATGAGTGAACCCTTAGTTGTTGTGCTGCTTCGTCATGAGGTGGGTACAACTTCTCAATCCCTGGATCTTGGACCATGGCTCTTCTCAAGTTGTGAACTTTTGGTACGCAGATCAGCACCAGAATTGGGGTACAACTTCCCAATCCCGAGCGGAGTTAGAAGAACCACTTGATGCTGAGAAGTTCTGTGAGTTTTAGGCGGAGACTAGGTTTCTATGGCTGAGTGGCTCAGCAGGACTAATCGACGCATATCAGTATTCTGTTAGCTTTTTAAGATCTTTTTGAACCTTATGATCCTTATCAAAAAGCTTCGTGACTAGCTGCGTTGCGACAAGAAAGACCCCCATGGCTATCATGCTGATCATCTCGCCTCGGTAAATAGAGAAAACTAGCGCACCACCAAATATTAGCATGACTAGAATGTGAGGTTCTGTCTCAAAAGCTTTTACAAGCCTGCGAACAAAACTTTTATTTACATGTTTGTCACCAAACATCCTTACTAATGCTTGACCATTTGGTACAGCAACTCCATTTTCAGATGTCTTGTTTTTATTTTTCTTTTTTTTAGATTTTCTATTTTTCCCCTCAGGTGTCACGACCACCCCGAATGAAATTGTTTCCAGACCGCCATAAGTAAGCCCCCACAACAACAGACGCGACCAAGATGACCACTGCCCCATAAAGTGGAACCGTCAGCCATGGCACTACCGAAGCAATCGAAAGCCCTAACAGAAGCCAACCAATTGAAGCCCACACTACAAGCACGAGCCACAAGGTTCTGTGAATCCGAAAAAGCTCTTTTGTTTTTTGTGTAATAGCGGATAGTACAGGTCTCGCCGAACCATCACGTGAATATGACGCCCTTTCACCAGAAGCAGACACAAACAATTGGATTGCTTGCGGAAAAACAAAAGGCATCGGTCCACGGAAGAGCAAACTATTATCTCTAGTATCTCTAGTGAATTCAAAGGTCCACAAGGATACTTCTGTGGATTGAATACAGGTCCAGATGTCATTTCGTGATGACGGGCGGGTTACCCCGCCATGTGAAACTTGGCTGTTCGGAAACGAAGGCGGATGAGCACCCTTTTTCGCTGCATAATCCCACATACTATCGAAGCTATTGCTGTCATCTCTTACACTGAGGCTACTGCTATCTCTTACACTGAGGTAAGTTGACGATACATAGTCTTTGTGCGGCATAGACGTTGCCAGTTGATCATTCACTACTGAATCTCTTCTATTTCGTTTAGAACTGTTCGCCCACTGTCTTTGAGAGTCTTCGCCAGCGCTTCCCATTTTTTGCGTGCCCGCTCAATCTGCTGTTCCAGAGATTTTAGGTCATCGATACTACACGCCAGTGACAGCGTTCGAACATCCCTACCGGCCTCAAGATATGTGAAATTGAGATTTTCGTAAATTATCACACCGTGATCTCCAACTTCAGGATCATCGCCAAAAACTGGGCGCTGATCTGTCACGATGGCACATGACAAGAGTTTGGTGTTATGTGCGCGCGAAAGAAAGTTCCTCTTCGCCCGTATAGCGAGAGGCCTGATTGCCAAGATCTTAGCAATTCTGCCAAGAAGCTCTTCATTACAATAGTCAGGAAATTCATCCACCAGAGGCTCGATGAATCGTTTTGGGCGGTCATCTTTTTGAATTGAGTTTTGATATGCAGCAAACAGGAACGATAAGACAGCATTGACTAGAGCCTTCACTTCGTCATCAGGGAGGTCAGTTTTCTTGGCAATTTCATTCACAAAATTTGATTGCGAAGCCAATTCCGCCGCTTCCTCAAAGCTATCTAATTGATTATCGGTTGCATTCTTTATTGTCGTGATTGCCTGGCGTAGTAGAGAACTTTGCGTACCAGTAGGCATTCATAACTCCTTTTCAACTTTCGAACCAATGTCGATAGTACTACATTCTACCTGCTGGAATCATATCGACATCTACGCTACGTGCGAAGAACCGTGGTTGCTAGACCATTATATTCCCACCAAGACCCTAAATCAATATAGCTGCGAGCTATAATTCCTACTCTTCCTCTGTCCCATAAAGGCTATATTCGCCTACTTAGGGCCCAGCTGACTCCGGTGATTGAGGCGACCAGCCATACACTCAGCACAACAACGGAGCGGGTTGAGACTGTGAAGACATCGCTGACTAAGGAAGCTCTCATGGCGTCGGCCATGGGCTCGATGGGGAGCCACTGGTGTACCTCTGCTAGCCAGGTGGGAAGACGGGAAGCCGGATAACTCACTGGGGAGAAGAAGAGAAGAACGAAGATCAGTACCTGTGACATGAGTTGCGCTATCTGAGGTGAACACAGGCAGGCGATCGCATAGCCTACACAGGAGGAGGTGAGGGAGACTGCGATGGCGGCCAGGGGAAGCCAGGGTGACAGTGACAGGTCGATGTCGAACTTCCATGCTCCGGCGATCACTCCCAGGGCTGTACCAGGCAGAGCGATGAAGGTCCAGATGGTGAGGTCTGCGATGAGGAAGATGGTTCTGGGGACAGGCAGGGTACGTATCCAGTCAAGTGATCCCTCGGTACGAGAGGTCGTCACCATTTGAGGCGTCATCACTAAACCAACCATGATCAGGGTGACCGTGGATGCACCGGTTGCCAGATAAAGCGCCTGCTCTGGGGAGGGGATACCAACCAGCAGGCCGTACCCAAGCACAGTGGTGACCGAGAGGAGGATCTGAATGATGACAAGCAGGGCAATATGCCCAGACATGCGGAGGAACTGCCATTGAATGATGAGTGGCAGTTGGCGAAGGACCGAGACTGCCGAGAAGGTGGTACTAAGAAGATCCGTAGTCCTGTGGGGGGCAATGGTGCTCATGAAACATTCTCCATTTCTATGATGTCAGATCCGACGAGGGTGTACACGTCTTCGAGTAAGTCGGTGGATGGGTGATCTACGATGGGATGCGATGTTGTACTCATGATGCGTACTCCAATTCTGTGGTATCTGTTCCGACGAGGGTGATGTACACGTCTTCAAGGGTCTCGTGGGTACTCGTGAGCTCACTGGGAGTGGAATCCACGAGTACCCGTCCATGGTGGAGGATCGTGACGCGGTCAACAACGGACTCGGCTTCGCGTACGTTATGGGTGACAAGCAACACTCCGGATCCCGCGTCAGCAACCCGGCGGATCTCCTCCCAAAGCAACCTGCGGCGTACGGGGTCAACGTCATTGGTGGGTTCATCCAAGACGACGAGCCGACCTGGTACCACTGTTGCCATGGCGAAGGCAGTGAGCCGGGCTACACCGCCGGAGACCTTCTCGGCTGCAACCTTTTCCCAGGGTCCCAGGTCGAGGGCTTCGATCAGGTGGGCGGTGTCTTTGCGAGCTTGGGTACGGGAGGCTCCGCGAATCTGTGCCACCAACTCTATGGCGCGACGAGGAGTAAGCCCAGTGATTGGTACGTTCGCCTGGGCTTGTACGGACGCCAAGCGTCGAGCCTGGTGGGGATGGGTGATGGCATTGATTCCGGCGAGGGTGATTTGCCCTGAATCTGGTTTTGCGAGACCCACGACTTGGTTGACGAGGGTCGTTTTTCCAGCCCCATTATGTCCAAGTAGGCCGACGACTTGGCCCGCCTTGATCTGCAGGGTGACGTGATCGTTGGCGTGTACGGCCTTTTTGCCACTTCGATAACACTTGCTTAATCCTTCGATTCTGAGGATTTCGTCCATGTCCATTCTCCAATCCATACCGGTCAGTATATTTTGAGAGACTAGTACATACCGGTCGGTATTGCAAGTGGATTGGCATCACCTGTAGTCTGTCTTCATGTCAGGTAACACAGATCCGATGAGTGAGGTTTCCGCCACAGCCGAGGAATTGCGTACCCGTCTGGTCGCTGGCGCCGCATCAGCGGACAAAGACCTCCGATCCGCATCACGGGCGGTCCGGGAAGCCACAGCCGAGCTCAACCGCGTACTTCGCCGCAAGGTCACTGACGCCACCACCCAGACCCACCGCGAGGTTGCCGCAGTCACAAGTACCACCAGCCAAGTGACCCGAGAAATCGCCGAAGAGTTACGCCAAGCAACCAAAGACATCAATGAAGCAGTACAAGCAGCAAGCGCCAGGCTCAAAGGTAACAGTTCCAAAGCCGAGCGTACCCGCTCGGAGTTGCTTGCTGCCGCCGCAAGAGTCTTCGCCGAAAAAGGGTACGAAGGTGCCTCAGTAGGTGATGTCGCCACAGCCGCTGGATATACCAAAGGCGCCCTCTATGCGAACTTCGACTCCAAGGAGGCCCTGCTCTTGGCCCTCGCTCGCGAGGCCCTAGCTAATGATGAGGCCCGTACCCAAATCCAGGATCTGACCGTGTCCGAGGCCTTCACCTCCTGCGTCGACTCACCCGAGCACACGGCCAACACCCTCCTGGGGTTGGAACTCTACCTCTACGGAATCCGCCACCCACAGGCCCGGGGGGCATTGGTACCCCTGCTGGCCCAGTCCCAGGATCTCGCGGCAGGAGTGGTACGCCGTACACGCAGCGGAGAAGGCGAACCAACCCAGGAAGACCAAGACCTTGGATTTGCTCTCACTGCCATTCATACCTTCGGCGCCATCGTCGCTGCCCTAGACCCCGACGGTGGAGTTGACGAAAGAATCCAGCGGTTGATGGATAGATTGGTTGGGGACCCTTCTGAGCAAACCGAATTCTGACATACCTCGGTTTTGGACATCGTCTCGACAGTGCATGCCTTCGTGACTCTGCGTAGTTAGGTGAGGTTTCCTGATTCAGTTAGATTTTGCACAAGTAGATCCCTTTATCATTGGTACATGAATCCTTTAGTTGTACCCCTGGGGCGGTGGTATCTTGCTCATGCGCGGCCACTGCCATGGCGAGATCCGAAGGTCTCAGCCTGGGGGGTACTCGTCTCTGAGATCATGCTTCAACAAACACCAGCCGCGCGAGTGATTCCGTACTGGGAATCGTGGATGACCACCTGGCCGGAACCAGTGGACCTCGCCGAGGCTCCCGTTGCTGAGGTCATCCGCGCTTGGGGAACCCTGGGTTACCCACGACGCGCCCTCAGACTCCAAGAATGTGCGAAGATCATCACCGATTCCCACGGCAGTAAAGTACCTAGTGAAGATCAGGTTTTGCGCGGGCTTCCTGGGATTGGAGAGTACACTGCGGCTGCTGTGGCCGCCTTTGCCTATGGGCGTCGAACGGTGGTACTCGATACAAACATTCGTCGGGTTCTGGCACGCGCCCACAGTGGCGAAGCCCTGCCCGTACCCCATTTGACGACGGCTGAACGGGAGATGGCTGCGCGGCTTGTACCCCAGGATATCGCGGAATCTGTGTTGTGGAATCAGTCAACCATGGAGTTGGGTGCTATCCTCTGCCAAGCCCGAGAACACACCTGCGAACCCTGCCCTGTCAAGGAGTTATGCTCCTGGCGTGAGGCTGGGTACCCTGGTGATCTCTATGCTGGGCAGCGCCGTACCCAAGGGTGGAAGGGTACCGACCGCCAGGCCCGAGGAAAAGTCATGGCTGTTCTAAGAGAAGCAGAGGGAGAGAGGGTACCCGTGGCTGCCCTCCTTGCCCTTCAATCCCCCAGATCCCAGATGGAGCGAGCCTTGGATGGGTTGATCGTGGATGGTTTGGCAGTACGCGAAGGGGAAGCAGTACGACTTCCATGACCCATGTTGCTCACTCACACCGGCGACAAGGTATGATTGATACCCGTTGGCGAGATCGCATAGTGGTCTAGTGCAGCCGCCTTGAAAGCGGCCAGGTGTAACAGCCTCCAGGGTTCGAATCCCTGTCTCGCCGCTGTCTCGCCGCTGAAAGCGGGGATGGGGTGAAGCACCCACGAGGATTCTTCTTTTGATAACGAAATATCCTAATAATTAGGACGTCAAGACATCTTTGATTATTTTAATCTCACTCATGCTATGTATCCCTGTTCACCAACTACAAGATCCTTTGAATACCACAGAAGCAATCCTTCTGGAGCCGACGACTCTTGAGGAATCACGAAGTACGTCCCTAAATCGATGCACCCTCTCGGAATTCCACTCCATTAGTTCCTTCTTTCAGGTTCATGGGGAACTAGAGTCGAGGTTTTCAGCCGGATACAGTGTTTCTGGTGCGATTTTCTATGCCGTACTTGTACACGGTCGCTTAATATCGAAGGCGGGTAGAGGTTTCCCTCTGGGTTGAGGAACACCCCAAGGCCCATGTCTATACCCAGAATGACCAGGGGGTTGTACTCCTTAGTTTTCTCCGTATCCTTGAAGGTATGAGCGTTATTCAAGAGCCGACCGAGATCTCCGATGATACTCCCACCCAGTTGGTCCCTAAACTTCAAGGGGTCGGGCTTCCACTGCTGGCCCTTGGACTGGTTTTTCTTCCGGTACTCGTGGGATACATCGTCACATGGATGGGCGTGTACATAACTGGCGTGGTTCTTCTCATCACCATGGTGGGTCCCATCGCAGGGTTGATCATTGGCGCTATCTGCCTCAGTAGGGCGAAGAATCGAATCGGGGTGGTTGGTGTCATCCTGGCAGCCATTGCTGTGGCGATCCCAGTCATCATCATCGTATTCGTTCTCTTCTTCTTTATCGGCGCCTATACTGGCTTGATATCACTGATGTGACGTTAGAAGAATTCGCCCAGACCCGAATCCTGTCAAGATCTTCATACTCGTATCATCTGATCGACTATCTGGATCCTGCGACGTGGAGGAGGATACATGAAACAGAATAACCAAGGAAACGCTCAGATGGATAGGAGTCCTTCGCTAAACAGCGAGGGCCGTACCAAGATGATGAAGACCCAATAACGCGGGGGCCAAGAAACATTGAAGGAAAAACAATGATTCGTCGCAATGCACTGCCCATAGGGACAGTTCTGAAAATCACCATTTCAATCGCCGCGCTGGTCATCGGTTTGATCATCCTCGAACACTTCGAGTACCTCTCCCAATTCCACGTCACCGACAATATCGTGGGTATGATCCCGGTTGTTCTCATCGCCACTGCAGTCGCCATGATTATTGCCCTGACATGGATCCGCCACCGTAGTAACCGCGCATCCACGATCATTCTTGCCATTATCCTTGTCGCATCCGTCGCGCTTTTCCCTAATGCACTTCGTGGGAACTGGTGGATCAACCCGACCGCCTCCACTACCGGTGAGGCTGCCCCGGACCTCACCTTGTACGCCCCCTTCCTCGAGGGTTCCCTCACCGTGAAACTAGACGAGAAATCGGACCTCACCCTGACCGGAAACCTCCCCAAACTCGATGGCGCGACCGCCTCGTACCCCCTCTATTCGGCCTTCGCTGAAGCCGCTTACGACCGACAGACTTTCACCGAGGATGACGTTGTGTGTACCAACACCCGCGGTTCTTTTGAGGCGCTGATGACCGGTGAGGCTGATGTGATCTTCGTGGCTCAGGCCTCCCAGAAGCAGAGAGAAGCCGCTCGCCAGGCTGGGATCGAGTTGGTGTTCACTCCGATTGGGCGCGAGGCCTTTGTCTTCCTCGTGGGCAAAGATAACCCCATCACCGAAGTATCCCAGGATCAGTTGCGCGCGATCTACTCCGGCAAAACTTCCCAGTGGCGTACTCTTGGCTGGAACGAGGGTGGCCAAATTATCGCCTTCCAACGCCCTGAAGGTTCAGGTAGCCAGACCGGTCTTGCGGCTTTCATTGGGCGTCAGATTCCCATTCAGGTACCCCAACCGCTGCCCGATCCGAGCCTTCTTGGGGAGAATTCTCTGGTACAACAGGTCTCGGTCGAATGGCAAGGGGTACAACCTGCGCTCGGCTACTCCTATAGGTACTTCGCGACAACAATGTACTCCAACCCGGATACCAAACTCCTTGGTGTCGATGGGGTAATGCCCACGACCGAGACCATCCACAATGGTACCTATCCTTTCGTAGGTGACTTCTATGCTGTGACTGTTGGCGAGCCCACGGGTACAACCAAGGAGCTCGTTGACTGGATTCTCTCCCCCCAAGGCCAGCGCCTTATCGAAGACACTGGGTACGTACCCATCAATCCGACCTAAACTCTTCAAACTTCGCACATCTAGGAAGATTCGTACCCTGACACACCCCCAGGATTCATGACGTAGTGAGAGACTCCATCATTTCCGTACATTGCCCGTAATCCTCATCGGATGATTTTGACATGAGGATGCATGAGACTCGGTAGATTCGGGGGCCATCATGGAGGAAGGTTTCTCGGGTTTCCACAACCCCAACGGTCCTGAAGAATTCCCACCCATTGAATCCTACAACCGAGACCTCACTCATTTCAGTGACACTCGTACGCTCAACGGAGTTTGCCGAAGCCGCCTGATGTACCCCCTCAACATACTCTTTGGCAGTCATCCCGGATGGAAGGTAGCGTACCCCTATCCCAAAAAAACCCTTGTCAGACGAGTATTCAAGTTCCGTGGAACCCCCGACCGAGGTCCATCCCTCAACAGGTTCGATGCGAAGAGTAATGGCACTCTCAGCCCCAGGATCAAGAGCGGGCACCAACTCAGAAGAACGCCTGTTCTTGAGGAACTCCAACGTGTACCCCGATTCACAATAGCGAATCCTCACTATCACGTCTTCGAAAGGATTCTCTGATTCACGCCACAGGACAACCACCCCAGTGGGCTGCTCGAAATCGGGAGCCTCCACAACACGGAATCCCTCGTTGGCCACCAGGAAGGCACTATATGCTTCCACGTCCCTTGTCGCTTCGCGAGGAACACGATAATCCAGGTTCAACCGCCACGACCACTCATGGGATTCCCGATGCCACTCATACACATGTCGAGCGCCCACGACACCCTTAACCGAGGTGATCTGATCCTCACCAAGGGTGTAAAAATCGAGCCGCCCCATACTATGTACATAGAGGAAAGAGACCCCCACAAGGACTAATACCCATGCTATCCCAAGGGCAAGAAGTCGCCGAAGAGCCTGATTTTTCTTCTTTGGTACCACGGGAGCCACAAACCTGGGTCGATCCAATCCCCCGTTCTGGACCAGATCAGCTTCTACGTTAGGTTCATTCGAGGGTTCGGACTGAACTCTTTGGTGACTGTGGATACTTGGTTCAGAGCCACTCGGTTCATCTGCATTCCCCCGCGATGGTACGGCGGATTCATAGCCCGCCGGAAGTCTGGACTCGACACCCAATCCGCGCCGGGGGGTACCATCTCCGACGGCTCGACCTGGTACCTTTCGAGTCGGGGTCATCGTACCGGGGGGTCGTAGGACACGCCCACACCCCTTACACAGGTAGGCCGTACTAGCGGACTCCACCTGGCAGTGCTGGCAGATCTTGACCACGATCCTCCTTGTTTCTCCCGGACATCCCTAGAGGAAGTCCCTCCACGAAGAGCACTATCATCTTCATCAATGGTCTCACAAGGAAACTGGGGTGACTACCCGGACCAAGGTGCGTCCTGGAAGACAAGCGCAGGGGTGGGGTACCCTGATCAAAGTGTCAGGAGATACGTCCCCTAACACCCACCCATCGAAGAGATCCAACTAAGTGAATTCGATACTCTCGATCAGGTCAGTACAGTCCCTCATTTCCTTGTCCCGATCCTTGGGAATAGTACATCGGACACTGAGGACATCATGGGAATTCGGTACGGCGAAAACCCTTCCTTCGTACCCAGTTTCGGCGACGGTGTAGTGGTACTCAATCCCCTCATGAACCCCGACAGTGATCCGCTCATTCTCGGTGATCTCGGAGTACACACCATGACTGTCAAGGGCCACCCGCGAATGATCAGTCCATTCTTCCCAAGTCTGCGGTGACCCATCCCACAAATCGAAGGCCCTGTCGTTGACAAGGACGATCTCAGACTCATCCTTTTCAAAAACCAGCCACTCAAATGTACCCACACTTATCTCCCAGCCCGGTGGTCTCTTGTAGTGGAAAAACAATGGTTGTTCGTCTGGTTCGGGTTTCGGGTCAAGGAAGTACGTAATCCCACAGTTAACCTTGCCACTAGCATCCACACCGTACCAGATACCTATGGTGAGAGCCTTGTCTGTCTCCGCAGAGGGTTTCCATAGGTACGCCCTACCAGGAGACCGAGTGAAGTCTGAGTAGAGCGCGATACGGAAACCCTCATTATCAACCAGGAATCGGATGTAGGTCTCAAGGTCCTCACCCGTGACAGAAACCGTGTAATGCACTATGAGGTAATTGTCCGTGAGTTCATCATAGGAACTCGCTCGATAGTCTTCGTTCACAACCTCCTGGATGCTGGGAATCACATCCTCCCCCAACTCGACGAACCACCAATCGGTTCCCTCAACTGGCTCAACAACCACGGAGCCATCCATGTTCGAAATCCATGGGCTAGTGATCGTGCCCACCGTGTAAGTGATTATCCCAACAAGGCCCACCACCAGGAAAACAACGAACCCGGATGGATTCCTCAACCATGTCGACTTCTTGGGAGGATCCTCAACGGGAAAGGACTCATAGGTCTGCGGCCACACAGCTAGAGACTCAGCCACCGGAGGTACCGGCGCAGGATCAGAAGGTACAAGCGGTGGGGGCGCATACAATTCTCCTTGATCTCCACCTAGGGGCCTTTGCCCTTCCAAGTCCATGAAACCAGGATACAACAGGAGATCAATCTCTGGAGTACAGATCCCTGGTGTACACCTTCGCAGCCACGTCTCCAAGATCCACAGACCTGCGATTCGCCACGATGACATCGCTTCTGCGTTTGAACTCAGCAAGATCCTCAATGATCTCGCAGTCAGCCACCCGTGATCCGCGAGCAATGGGCTCATAGATCACAACCGTGACATCGGACTCCTTGAGTACCTCAATGACCCCCAGAACAGATGAGGAACGATAGTTGTCGGAGTCAGCTTTCATGATGAGGCGATAGATTCCAACAGTCTTCGGATTTCGAGCCAGGATGTCGTAGGCAATGAAGGTCTGGCGGGTCTCATTGGCCCGTACCACTGCCGAGATCAGATCTTGGGGGATCCCCGAATAGTTGTCGAGAAGCTGTTTCGTATCCTTGGGCAGACAGTAACCTCCGTATCCGAACGATGGATTGTTGTAGTGGGTACCAATGCGCAGATCCAAGCCGACCCCCATAATGATGGAGTGGATATCAAGCCCCTGCGAGATCGCATAGGTGTCAATCTCATTAAAATACGCAACCCGCAAGGCCAAATAGGAGTTCGCAAATAACTTGATGGCTTCCGCTTCACGGGTACCAGTGAACAACATGGGTACATCCGAACGAGCGCATGCCTGTCTTAGAATCCCAGCAAAAGCTTCAGCATCCTCATTGAGATCCCCCACGATGATTCGTGACGGATTCAGGGAATCCTCCAGAGCCTGTCCCTCCCGAAGAAATTCAGGGACAAATAGGATTCGCGTACTCCCATACTGTTGCCTCATCCGATCAGTGAACCCCACCGGAATTGTTGACCGAATAGCAATCCCGACCTCGGGATTAACCTGAAGTGTCTGGGCAATACACTCCTCCACCGACGATGTATCGAAATGCCGAGTCCTCGGATCATAGTCAGTCGGGGTAGCAATAATCACCCAGTCCGCACCCTCCACCGCCTCACCCAGGATCGTAGTTGCCGCCAAGGAACTGCGTACACTGTTGAAAAACTCACAAAGCGCCATCTCTGAAACAGGCGACTCTTGGCGGGTAATACTTCGTACCTTGGCGGGGTCAACATCAACAACCACCACATCATGATGCTGGGCCATGACCACAGCATTAGAAAAACCAACGTACCCAGCCCCCAAGACTGCGATGCGCATACTCCCATCCTGCCCCGCGAGGAACCTAGAGAATCAGCATACACTCAGTACAGCGGGATCGGTTCGTTTTTGCCAACATTCATGCCCCGGAGACAGTCCTAAGATACCTTTTCAAAAACTGAAACGATATTGCTAGAAACACACCAGCCACAAATTCTGCAAATGCATAATGCATCCACGAAATACAGTCACAAACTAGTACCCGTGACGACTACGCGCTTCCATCTCCTGAGTCTTAAACAAGTTAAACCGTGGAAGGAATTTGTCCCAGTCGATCCGATGAGCCTCCAACTCGGGCCCATCCACACAGGCATGCTTGCGTACGAGTTTGCCATCCTCTTCGTAGGGAACCATACAGGCACCACACATCCCTGTTGCGTCAACCATCAACGCATTAAGACTGGCCTCAGTGAGTACACCGTACGGCTTCGTAAGGTCGGAAACTGAACGCATCATCATGGGTGGACCAATGGTCACAACCTTGGCAATGGGATGCTTCTTGTCAAGCATCTCTTTCAAGGGTACGGTCACGAAACCCTCAATCCCATAGGATCCATCATTCGTGGCATAGATGATGTCCAGGAGGTCGCCGTACTGGGCTTTCATCTGGCCCACATAGTCATCCTCCTCAGTCCAGAACATGAGGTCCTTAGATCTGAAGCCAGCGATGAGTGTGACATGGTTGCCCAAACGTAGGTGTTCACGCATGATCGGAAAGACTGGGGGGAGCCCCAATCCACCGGCGGTGAATACGACAGTTTGACCGCCTGGTACCTTCTCTAGATGGGAGGGGCGACCCAGAGGGCCAGCGATGCCCTCGAAGCACTGTCCTACTTCCATCTGGTTGATCTCAATCGAACTGACACCCATGGCTTGGACAACGAGGGCGATCCAGCCTTCATCAGCATTCCAATCGGCCAGGGTCAGCGGGATGAGTTCGCCGCGATCACGAGGATGGACGCGTACGAATTGCCCGGCCTGGGCCGAGGATGCGATTGCGGGTGACTGTACACGGAATTCGACGATCCCTGGAGTGAGTTCACGCTTGGCTATGATCACTGGAACTGTTTGAGCGCGCTCAGTGAATTCGAGAGCTTTGGTACGGTTTCCCATCACTCCGGTGGCAGTCATGATTTCGCGGGCGGCACTCTGACCGTCACCAGCTGCACGGATGGCAGTCGAGCCACCACGGGCCGCGTCACCACCGGAGAAAACACCATCAAGTGAGGTCTCTTGGGCATCCTTGCGGAGGATGACTGTACCCCATTTGGTGACATCCAACCTGGGTTCGGATTCGCGGATGATCGGGTTCACGGAGTTTCCGAGAGCCATGATGACCAACGAGGCATCCATGGTTTCTGTACCACCAGTAGAGATCGGGCGTCGACGACCAGAGTCATCGGGCTCACCGAGCTTCATCACATCAAGCACTGCCTTCTCCACGAAGTGGTTCTCGTTGCCGATGAACTCGACTGGGTTTCGCAACTCAGCGACCTGGATCCCCTCTTCGAGCGCGTGATGGAGTTCCTCTTCACGAGCGGGCATCTCGGATTTCGTTCGACGGTACACGATGGTCACATTCCCACCGAGTCGTCGTGCTGTACGTGCGGCATCCATGGCAGTGTTCCCACCACCAATCACGAGCACACTGCGACCCTCCACATAGGGCAGTGGGGTCTTGTACTCGTGGAGATTGGCGTGCATGAGGTTGACGCGGGTGAGGAACTCGTTGGCGCTCATCACGTTAAGGAGTTCCTCGCCTGGAACATTCAGGAACATCGGAAGACCTGCGCCGGAACCCACAAAGATTCGAGCAAATCCGGCGTCTTGGAGATCCTGAAGGGTTGCTGTCTTGCCGACAACGAAGTTGGTGACGAAGCGACCACCGAGGGCGCGAATCTTCTCCACAACATCATCAATGAGCTGATTGGGTAAACGGAACTCGGGGATCCCGAAACGGAGTACCCCACCGAGTTCATGGAAAGCCTCAAAGATGGTCACCGGGAACCCGGCACGCGCCAACAAGTAGGCGTTGATCAGGCCGGCTGGTCCAGAACCGACGACAGCCACGGGAGGCTTTGTGCTTGTCAGCCACGGATCGGGGGTACCCTCAACGCGAACCAAAGCCTCACCAGGATGGGCGGCCTTATCCCATTCAGGCAGGAACCATTCGATCTGACCAATCGACATGGGCAGCTTGTGGATGCACACACCCTGGCATTGGAGTTCCTGGGGGCAAACACGCCCAGTCACATTCGGTAGTGGGTTGCAATCCTCCAACATCGCGAGGGCTTCATCAAATTTGCCGAGACCAATGAGTTCGAACATCGTCGGGATGTGTATTTGTACAGGACATCCACCCTTACGTTCCTTGTGTCCTTCGATGAGTTTCCCGATCTCGCAGGGCTTCTCGGAACACTGCTTGTCACGCAGAGATTCCAACCATACAAAGAGTTCAACTTCGCGCAGGGTGTACCCGATGGACATGTACCCCATGTACCCCTGATTGACGAGCTCGAAGTCGTTGGATCTGGATTCAGGGGTACGAATATAGGGCCCCATCCCATTTTGCGCCGGCCAGGAATCCGAGAGACCCTTGAACATCGGATAACGCTCAGAAAGGTGGGTATCCACCCCTCGCAGCCACACACGTTGCTTAGCAACAGGCAGGTGCCACAGGAACCTCATCAACGCACTCGCCGCGTCTCCCCCATCAAGAAGTATCTCCCACAGCTTCGTCACAAACTCGGCATTCAACTCTTGAGAGAATTCCGAGGCGACCGTGGAGACACCGTCAGCGATAAACATGTCGCGGAAGGCTCTGGGGTTCTCCTCAAGTCGGCGGGCAATCAGGGCCAACTCTGCTGCGTGGGCGTTCACTGGATGATCTCCGCGTCGCAGGTACCCTTAACTCGATCCATAAGGCTCACCAATTCTGGTGTTACCTCCAACCCGTCCAGACAACCCTGCTTCATTTGGGAGACATCCTTGGCTTCGCCATTGACCACAATGGTGGTCTGCTCGAAGATCGAGGGTAGCTCCTGGTAGCAGGTCGCACAGTCCGTACATTTTGGTACATCCTGCTCAGCCAACCAGATTGGCGCACCCGCAGGTTTCGCTCCCAAACCTGAGGCTACGGGAGCCTGGGGAACCGTCGCTGCGGGGGTACTTGCCTGCGGTACAGGTGTAGCCACTGGAGTTGGGGTGGAACCGAAGCTTGGGATGGCTACGGTTTTCGGATCACTGGCGGTGGCCAGGGATGCCAGTGCATGGGCAATCGCATCAATGCCTTCCTCGCGTGAGGCGATGGCCGTATCGAGTTCCTCGCGGATAGCCTTGAGTGCTGCTTCGGCATCCTTGGCCTGGATCTGGGAATCGCGACCAGCGAGGTACCTGAGCAACTGCCAATACCTTTGTCGATCCTCAACAAGTTCGACGATTGCTGCCGAGACTTCGATCCTCTTCAGAGCACCATTCTCAGCGACCGTGATGAAGGGGGTACGACCCTGGCGATCCTCGATGCTGAGTTCAACGAACTCAGCAATGGGGGTCGGATTCTCGACCGTATCAGCTAAGGGGGTGAAGTGCTTAGCGAAGCGAATCTCACTATAGGCGAACTCCGCTGGAGTCATCGGCGAGGTGTGGATCTTGGTCTGACCTGTCTCATCGACGTACTTCAGGTTGCGTGTCGCCCAAGCCTTGTCGATCTCAGGGTTGCCGTCGAGGGAGATCCGGTCGCTGATTGACGGACCACCATCGGGATCGTGAACGAACAGGGGAGCCATGCGCGCGCGTATCGCTTCTTGGGATCTGGCGTTCGACAGATCGTCGGCGAAGCCCTGCTCGAACCCACATGGGGTGTAGACCTGGAGTACGCCCGAACCATCGGGGTAGGCCAACAGACGAGCAGTGGCAGCCATGAAGTGGGAATGGAAGGCCGCAGAAACCGAGGCGACGAAGACTCCGGGATGGAGGGCCGCCAACAGAGCCAATTCTTTACGCTTCTCGGTCTTGCCCTTGTGGGCCTTGCCGTGACGAGCAAGGTCAGCATTCTGTCCCGTGAAGGTCGCGGTTGAAGCCTGACCACCCGTGTTGGAATAGCCGCCTGTATCCAAGACGAGCATCTTCACTGGAGTCTGGGACGCGAGTACCCTCGACATCGCGCCGAAGCCGATATCGTAGGCTGCACCGTCACCAGAGATGGTGAGCACCAACGGTAGTTGTGACATTTCCTCGTCAGTGAACTCACGCCAATTCAGGGTTGCGAGGCCGGATTCTGCCTCACCTGGGATGAAGGAATCCTCCAGTTCCATCTTGGCGATTCGGCAAGCTTGTACCTCTTCAACATAAGTAGAAACGAGCCCCTCGAAAACGCCCATCGCGCTTGCCTGAGCATCCTGGAAGAGGGAGTTGACCCACGGTTGAGTGAAGGGGTTAAAGGGGAAGGTCGACCCGTACACCGAGGAGCAGCCAGTCGAGTTGACGATCACTGTGGAGGCTGGACCCTTACCTGTCGGGCCGGATTCGTAACGCCATAGGCTTGCCTCCAGCAGGGAGATGACCCGCTGGATCCTGTTCGCACGATCTGGGTCAACGACACTGACCTTCGCGGTCAGCGAATAGATAAGGGCTTCTAATTGTGCGATGCGCTTGCGCCTCTTCTCCTGACCCACAGACTCAGCGAGTGCAGTGACAAGGTGGGTTGCTGTGACCTCTCCACATCCCTTGCATGCACCATGGCCGCCAGCCAGAGCGTAATAGTTATTGTGATCCATGAGCACGCGCTTGGCATCCCCACCTGGGGCAGCCGCGCCCTCAGTGAACCGCGAAGGAGTATTCGGTAGCTGAGCAAACCGAGCAAAGGTGGATTCCATGGCAGTAACCATGGCGTCCTCCTGGGTGGCAGCACTCAGAGCGCCGGGCCCGCAGACATCCACACATTGCAGACAACCGGTACACTTCCACGGGTCGATGACCACAGAGTACAGTGCACCTGTACCAGATTCCTTCTTCTCCATCTGGTCGAAGATGGGGCGGATACGCCCAACGGGGAAGGCCTCAAGTTCCTCAACGATGGCATTGATATGGGTACTCGGGATCGAAGGTACAGCATCCGAAGTCTTGCGAATGACCTCACTAAGCGTCTTGATCGACGTGTCTTCGAGGAGTGCCGCTCGTACCCTTTCAGCCCAGGGGGCAGCGAAACCGAGGAGGTACGCCTTGTGGTCGTCTTGGAGCTTGGTGGCCCCAATGGCTCGGGCGATCACATCAGCGAGTTCATGTGCCTGGTTGGGGATTGCCGAATCAGGACAAGCGATTGCACATTCTAGACAGGCGGTACATTTCTGGATGTCGACCACTGGTACGTCACGTCTGAACAGCCCCTTATTCTTGGTTGCCGCCGACGCTGAGGGAATGAACAAACCGGTTCCTGGAAGTACGGGTGAAGAACCAGCCCATCCTTCACGGAAGGGGCGACCCAACAGGTCATCGAAGTATTCTGGATCGAACATACCCGTGGGAGTGAACCCAGGACTACGCATGAGCTTGCCTGTGAGTACAGGTGTCTTCTCTGCAGCCTCAACCTCAGCAGCTGCAAACTCAGGAGCCTCATAATTCACAACAGTCGTTGCAGCAATAGCGTCCACGATCGTTGACAAATTGCCCTCAACGACGGCACCACCCTTGGAACCGAACTTTTTATCCAATTCCTTGCGGATCAAGACCTTGACCTGCTCAAGATCAGCACCATGTGAGACACGATCCACATGACCCATCACCACACCGATAAAGGCGACACCCATCATCCGGGTTTCAAGGTTCGCGGTCGGAGCATGAACCTTAGCCACTGCGAATGCATCAATCACGAGGAAACGAATCTTCTTGGTCTTGATCTCCTCGCGGGCATAGGCGGGTAGTCCAGCCCAGACTTCGAGTGGATTACGATCCGACTGGAGGATGAACGTTCCACCAGGGACCAGACCCCTCAAGGGACGCTCATGCTCAAAGACCTTGTGGTCAGGCGAGATCACAACCTCCACCTCTTCAAGCATGGCATTCGTGAACAGTACAGGCTCAGGAGATAAGGTGATATAGAAGTTCGTGGGTGCGCCCGACTTCTCAGAGCCGTACTTCGGAGACGACTTGGAATGCATATTCAGCATCGACGACAGCATGTCGGTCAACAGCTTGCCGGTCGCAACCGTTCCATAGCCACCCACTGAGTGGAAACGAATCCTCAGAGCCTCGGCAGGCATCAAACCAGTGGGGTTCTCGCCAGTTTCCAGCGCCATAGCCTCGGTCTCAGGATAGGCGGCACGCATCTTGGTTTGGAGTTCAATGAGCTTGTCGGATGCAGGATTCTTAACGAAGAACTGTGAACCAACATAGACCAATGACGGTGGATTGTTGTCAGTCATCTTCTTGACGACAGCGATCAGGTCACGCGGTTGTACATCATGGGAGCCCAGACCGAAGATGGCTGTCGTAAGTCCAAGATCCCTGGCACTCATCCCTGATTCAAACAGTGCCTTTTTGACTTCTCCAGTCAACACCAGATCCTCGGAACGCTCCAGAATCGTGACATGTCGTGCGGAACCAAGGGCAGCGATCAACTCTTCAGTCGGGAAAGGCTGCAGGAGTTTTACTGAGACTACAGCGACCCTCAACCCTTGGGTTTCAAGGTACGGCAGGAGCGCCCTCGCGTCGTCGGTGATTGAACCCATACCAACCAGGACCAGATCAGCATCCTCGGGGCCATATCGGTGAACAGGGGAATATGTGCGACCAGTGAGTTCGGAGTACTCCTGCATGGCTTGGCGAACAAGCATGGGTACAGCGGCGGCGAAATGGGTACGGTGGTCGGCTGCACCGGCCTGGAAATCGGGTTGGTTTTGTACCCCACCTGCGAGACCGGGATTATTGGGATCGATGATCGCTGGAACGCGTTGACGGGTACCCTTAGCCCAAGCACCCTTCCAAGCCCTCTTCCATGCTCCACGAAGAGCCTCAGGGATATAATCATCAACCTTGGAGATAAGGTGGCCCTCGTTATCGGATTCGATAGCATCCACATTCTGGGTGAGAATGAGATGGAGGGCAGTGAAGTTTTCGGCCGAGAGGGAACTGCGATGATCCTTCACCCATTTGAGGAGGTACTCGACGCGACCCTTTGCACCAAAGAGAACCTCCTGGGCGAGTGTCGGGCAAGGGATACGACCAGCGGGATCACCAAGATAGATGTGAAGAAGATCCGACTCGGGGAGAAGTACCTCGCTCATGACATGAGAGGTTGCGAACCCGTCCATGGCATTGGCGACCGGAATCAGTGACAGGGAACTCGTCCTATAGGCGATGGCCGCGAGGTCAGCCGCCTCCTGGGGATCGGACCCGAAGAGGATCGTATACCCCGTTGGGATAAGCGAATAGATGTCATCATGGCCCGCCATGACGTTCAAGGAGTGGCGAGTCACCACACGTGCAGCCACGTGGAGTACGAACCCACCAATCTTCTTCCCCGCAGTCACATAGTGTGACTCCAAGGCGTAGAGGATCCCCTGGGCAGAACTCGCATTCGAGATGTAGTTGCCACCTGTGAGTGCTGCTCCGAGGGCTCCCGATTGGGCTGAGTGTTCACCCTCAGATTCAACGAAGAACGGGTGCTTTCCCCATACGTTGAGTTGCCCATCCGCGCGCGCAGCCTCAAAGATTTCCGAGATTTCCGTCGACGGAGTAATAGGGTATCCAATCACCCCCCCACATACGTGTCCCATGACATAAGCCACGGCTCCATTACCATTAATGACATTAGGGATCCCGGGGTACCTGGGGCTCTCGTTCATCGCAACACCTTCCCTTATCGGCAGGTTGAATTTGTGCAGTTGGTGACGCTATGTGATGTTACCACCTCCGCGCAGTTCTTCCCTTTTCGGGCCAGATTTTGGGGTGGTTTTTGGGTACGAAATCCCCCATGAGAGTGAGGTACCCCCCCATTCATGGGGAAACCCGTGTCAGGGAGTGTCTAAAAGTGCCAGTGTCAGAGGACGGCAGTATTGAAACTCACGGCTTAGAGAGTCGGACGATACGTATGTCAGGAGATACGTCCCCCGACACTGCCTGAACCAGGACGAGGAAATCATGACCGAGATCAAATCATGACCTAGATCATTGTCACAGCACCAACGAGGAAGTAAGGTAACAGATATGTTCACAGGTTTTACCCAAAGGACCATCGACTTCATGTGGAATATCCGCATGAATAACAACAAGGCATGGTTTGAAGCCCACAAGGATATTTTCAAGCAGGACTTTCAAACTCCCATGAAAGAGCTGGGACACGAGGTTTTCACCCGAATGGTCGTCGAATACGAGCACTACGGATTCATCCACAAACTCTCACGCATCTATAAAGACGCCAGGCGCGTCCACGACGGACATCCGTACAGGGACAGCCTTTGGTTCTCAGTGGAAAGACCCTCCGCCGAGGGCACGGAAAGCGCAGGCATCCTGACATATTGGTTCGACCTCAACCCCGAGGGTTGGAGCTATGGTCTTGGGTACTACGCTGCCAAGGCGGCAACAATGGCGAAACTGCGCACACAAATAGATGAGAATCCAGCAGCACTCGAATCGCTGATAGACCTTCTCGCCAGCCAAGATGAGTTCATCCTTGAAGGTCCACCGTACGCCCGACAAAAGCAGGCCCCCACACCCAAGACTCAGGAATGGTACAACATGAAGTCCTTCTCACTGATTCATTACGGAGACATCAGCGAAGAGTTATTCAAACCTGAGCTTGCTGATCACCTCGTGGCTGGATACACGTTTTTGATGCCTTTCTACGACTACTGCATCGCAGCGGAAGACTGACTCTGTGATCCATCTCCGAGCTCTTTGAGATACGCATCCAGTCAACACGAGTTCGATTATCACTAACGCGAGTTTTCTCATAATTTCATGACATTATATATGAGAGTGATGTCCACAATGAGAACAACCCTTCCTCCAGTAGTACTGCAGTCAATCGTCGATAATCCACCAATGCTTCGGGTACTCCTAGAGATAAAGACTGGCGGCAGTGTTTAGGTGCCAAATTCAGGGCCCAACCCAGGTGCAAACATAGGCCGCGAGCAATAATCGAGCCCCGAATGGAGAGTAAAACATGAAACCCATCCTGGATTCTGCAACTTCGCGCAGGATGACACCGAGGACATCCCTCCTTAGTGAAATCTGAGGAGATTTCCGCGACAATGGGAGTATGGACTCACGACTGCTCTTTATAGAGGATGATCCGTCGATCGCTGAGATGGTGGTTGAGGTACTTCAGGAGCATTACGACGTTGATTATGCTTCCACAGGGGAGGATGGTCTGGAGTTGGCGCTCAACACCCACTATGACCTCATGGTCATGGATAGACGTCTGCCAGGTATGGATGGTGTGGCCGTGATCCAGGGGGTACGTCGTGCAGGGATTACTACTCCGGTACTCATGCTGACAGCACTCGGGTCTATAGATGATCGGGTGTCGGGGCTTGATGGTGGGGCCAATGATTATCTGACCAAGCCCTTCGAATTCGATGAGCTTCTGGCGCGACTCAGGGCACTTCGACGGGGGTTTGCCGCCGAGACTGGGAAGACGTACATCGGTGAGTGGCTGCTCGTACCCGAAACCCAATCCCTCTACAACCCCTATGGAGATCGTGTGTCCCTCACCGGAACAGAAACGGCCCTGCTCGCCCTGCTCGCCGAATCTCCCGAGCATATCTTTTCCCGCACAGAGATCCTGTCGGCCATCTTCTCAGCCGATGACACCCCGGGAACAGTGGACACCTATGTTCACTACATCCGACGCAAGACTGAGCACGGAATCATCGAAACTGTACGTTCTCAGGGCTATCGTTTGGGGCTTGGCTCATGAGTACAACCAAGACCCGGACAACGAAGAGGGCCGCGAAAGCTCAAGCCCTCGCTCAGACACAGGTCGAGGCCCAGATCCAGGCCCACGATGAGCGTGCTGACAAGCTAGGACTCATAGGTCAAGCATTATTGCGCCCCAAGAAACAGATCGCCACCGACGACGAAAAGGTACGCGCCGCCGCTCTCGCTGTCGGTATGGCTGTTGCCGGGGCAACCGGGGTAATCGTACTGCTGGCCTGCATCGCCCTGATCACGATCGCAGCCAACAACGCGATCCCCCTCCCAGTAGACGTCTATGATCCCCGTCCCGGTTTTCACCCACCCCGGTATGGCTACCTCAGCGCCAATGATGTCATCTGGACCCTGGCGATGTTGGCTTTGGTTTCCCTGATTGTTACCCCACTCATTGCCTGGTTTGTCGCGCGTCAAGCAGTACAACCCCTGTCACGGGCCCTCACACTTCAGCGTCGCTTCGTTGCTGATGCCAGCCATGAGCTTCGTACCCCACTAACAGCCCTGTCTTCGCGGGTACAAATCCTCAAGCGTCGCCTGGACTCTGGGAAACCCGTTGATGAGGTCGTCAACCAACTCCACCAGGACACAGCCAATATGGCAAACGTACTTGATGACATGCTCCTCACTGTTGAGGGTCAAAACCTGGGGCCTGGTACAAAGAGTTCAGTGAAAACCATCCTGGACAATGCTGTGACCTCCCTCGATGCCCTTGCGGAACAGTTGAGCATCACCATTACCCTTGCCGACACCCCCGAGATGTTTGTAAGGGTACCAGCTACCTCACTCACCCGTGCTGTAGTCGCCATCGTTGACAATGCCATCCAGCATTCCCCCGCCAATTCCGTGATCCAAGTCTCAGCCACCCCCTTTGAAGACAAGGTGATCATCCGCGTACAAGACCAGGGCCCAGGTATCACAGGCGTAGACCCCGAACGCATCTTCGAGAGGTTCGCACATGGCTCCGAGTCCGGTCGCAAACGCAGCTTCGGCTTGGGTTTGGCATTAGCCTCAGAGGTCGCTCAAAGATTCGGCGGGGATATTCGAGTTGAGTCCACCTCCAGCAGTGGTACAACCTTCGCCCTCACCTTCCCCCGGGTCGCGAAGTGATCCTTGATCTCAGTGTGAACTTTCTTCCGTATCAGAAATAGGCTTATTCCATTGGGTAAAGATGAAACGGTACCCCAGGTAGTTCGCGATGAGACCCACACCAATAGCACAGATCTTCGCTCCAGCAGCCAAGACTTCGTAAGGCACTAAAGTCACTGACTTTGTCAAGGCCAGAATTATGGTGATTACTGCCCCCTGAATAAGCAATCCCGATGTGAGGGTCACAGTGAAGAAAGGGATGAGCGCTTTGGCATGTTTCTGCTCAGAGCGGAAAACAAAAGTCCGGTTGAGAAGATAGCTCACACACATGGTGATGGTTGTCGATATGGCATTGGCCACCAGTGGTACCAAATGGAAAACTGCAACACCAAGAGTGAACAGAGCCAGATCTAGGCCAGTGTTGAAGGCGCCCACTAAGAGATAGCGCAAGAAGGAGAGGTCTCTAAACTTCCCCCCCAGACGAGCAAGGAACCCTTGGGGCTCCTGGCCCGATTCGACTGAATTACTCACTTGAATCGCTGATCCATTCAGGTGCTGACCATCTGAGATAGGCCAGGCGAGCGGCTTCCTGGCGTGCGCGCAAAACACCCGACAGAATTAGACCCACGATGAAACAAAGGAAGGCCAGGATCATTGTTGAGGCCGCCAGGATTGCAGTGGGGAAACGCTCAACTAGGCCAGTTTTGACGAAACTCGCGATGACTGGGATCCCAAGGATTAGGCCAGTCACAGCGAAAAGCGCAGCGAAGAACCCGTAGAAGGGTAGAGGGCGTTCAGTCTGAAGTAGCTGGGCGATGAGGCGAAGGATACGAAACCCGTCATGATAGGTCCTGAGTTTGGATTCTGATCCATCAGGTCGATCCCGGAAACCAACCATGACTTCTTTTTGGGGAACACGAAGGTTCATGGAGTGAACAGTGAGTTCAGTCTCAATCTCAAACTCCCGAGACAGAGCCGGGAATGACTTCACGAATCGACGGGAGAAGACCCGATACCCTGACAACATGTCGGTTACTGGTTCCCCAAAGAGCCATCCAACCAGTTTGTTGAATGCCTTATTACCCTGCTCATGTCCTGGCCTATAGGCCGACTTATCCTTCGACTCGGGTTTGCGACAGCCCAAGACGTGATCAAGAGGTCCATTTCTGAGTGCTGCGATCATCTCAGGAAGATGAGAGGCCTCATAGGTGTCATCGCCATCAATCATGACATAGATATCAGCGTCAAGATCCGCGAAGGCGCGGCGTACGACATTACCTTTGCCTGGTCGTTTTTCTGTACGCACGATAGCTCCAGCTTCGGCCGCTACCTCGGCTGTACGGTCTTTGGAATTATTGTCGTAGACATAGACAAGCATCTCGGGGACAGCGGCTTTAAGATCAGTGACAACCTTCCCTATTGCAGCTTCCTCATTGAAGCAGGGAACAATTGCGACAATCGTTGGTTCAGTCATTCGCAAACCTCATCATAGATCTGGTAACAGAGCTTCAGTTTAACGAATTATTCACTCGCACTCACGGAGTGGAGTTCGCGCCATCGGGCAAAACTAATCACAAGAAGAAGTGGGAGACTGGTGACGAGACCATACGTGTACCTATATTCAGCATAAACCGGACTCGCAATACATGTCAGCCACAAAACTCCTAGTGGTACAGCTATTGAGAGAATGTATTTGGCTCGATCTCTGACGATACCAGCAGCCACTCCTATTGTGGCCAGCCATACTAAGAAGCCGACCGACCAACCCATCGACATCACTGGGATTCCATTTGGCTTAAGGAGAAGGAAGTCTAGTGTTGAAACCAATTCTGGATGATTCTTAGAGGTGATTCGACCGAAGCCGGATTCGCGCATCGTAAGAATCTCATTATCACTATCAGTGTTGATGATCTCCGTAAGAGCAACCCAATGATTGTTCGTTGGGTACCAGTACCCGTATCCTCCAGCTAAGAAAGAGGTGACATACTCTCCTGGATGATCCGCACCAATAGATGCCCACCCTTCAAGGAATCGACCCATATCAGAAGTGATGAACTCGTCGTCTGCGATGTTTTTCACAGGATCGGAGATCCAGGATACGTACCTCTTCCCTACTTCGTCACAGGTTGCCCCTGAGAATAACTGGAAGACAAACTGTTCTTGTACCGACGAGAGCTCGCTTGAATGGCAGGTACGCGCGATCTGCTGCAAGGGGATGGATAGGGCTTCGCGCTTCGCCCCAAGGATAGGGTCGAGCACTGCATTGGAGACAAAGATGATACCCGCGCCCAACACTATGGGAGCCAGAGCAATGGGTACGATGCGTTTCCACTGATGCCGAAGGATGATCATAAGAGCCACCATGCCAGCTATAAGCACAAAGGGACCATTGTTTCTAAATATGTAGACACTTGCCCCTGCTAGGAGAAGCATCGTAGCGAGACGCCAATAGTACCTGCCTTGAAGGGGTTTTCTTATCGCATCAATAATGACTGTCATGAGAACTAAGACGGCATATCCAAAGGGGATATCCTTCCATAAAGTCACTGCGAAAACTCCATGGATGGGGTAGAGCAAGAAAACTGCATAGACCGCAGTCAGTGCCCCAATCGACACTCCCCAGGATCTCATCCGCCACAGAACATAGGCGACCACTGCCGAGGTCGCAATGCACTGAAATAAACCGAAGAGGCACACACCTAGAGCTAAGTTTCCTAAAGCTTCGCCAGCGCGTGCGAAGATGGAAATAACTAAGGTATGCACAAGCGGATGGTGGGTGGAGTACTCATAAAGTCCCAACGCCTGCATGAGTTGGTTTGAGGAATCATTTGTCACCACACCGGGATATAGGACCCATAACCAGACCAGACGTACCACCAAGATGGATGAGAAAACCAATCCGAATGTCCAGCGTGGATGCTTGTTGATCCACTGGTCACTACGAGAAAGCTGCTTGTACAGACCAGCGAACATGGATGTGCTTCCAACCTGGGATTCATGAAGACTGGATATTCTGGATTCCTCGCGCAGCATGACAGAGTGATCTCGTAGTTTTTGGCGGCAATTCCAGGCGAAAAGCCATCCGCAGGGCAAAAAGACAAGCCACGAAAAACCAGCCAAGACTACGAGCGTCTTCACAATAGTTGAGACCCCGGAACCCCACAATGGTTCGAGACTATCTGCAACCGAAATCGACTGACCTATAGTCCAGGCAACTCCAAGAAGAACACCCACGAGAATTGCAGCCTTACGTGCTGACGGCTCCACCCGGATTTGCCTCAGTACATGACGCCCAAAGAAGGCCAGGGCAAGAAAGACCACGACCCAACTAACATTGTTTCCTTCAGCATTCTTGAGTGCGGAGATAATCCCGTCGTCAGTTGCAGGTTCGATAGCCAAAGCTAGTACTGCACACACCGACCCGACGAGAGCCAGGATCACGTCTTTCCGCATGGGCACTACTATATCCCATTCAGGAATGAACTACCCTGCTTCGTATGTCACCCGACAAGCTCCTACAAGATTCGGGGATTAGTCCTCGGCCATGGTGACTTCGATGCCACCCATGACTACTGCAGTCAGGTTGTACACGAAGGCAAAGATGGTGGTCAGGGCGGTGATGATGACGACGTTTACGGCACCAACGAGGGCAGCGAGTGCTGTAGCCCTTGTGGTGTTGATGTAGGTCTCAACCTGGAACTGATCAACAGTGTCTGGGGATGCAAACACCTGAGCGACAGTGTCGTTGATTGCACCATAAAGACCGGTCATGTCGAGTACCGTGAACACGATCCAGGTGGCAACAATGAAGATGATCCAACCAGCGACACCGAAAAGCAGAGCTGTTTTCATCACTGACCAAGGATCGACACGGGATACCCGCAAGCGCGCACGTCGTGTTTGACGAGCAGACTTGGGACGCGGTGGTGTCTTTGCTTTGGGCAGACGGGATGCCTTATGCACCTCACCCTTGGCTACCTTTGCCGTTGGATTCGGCTGGGGCGTCAGGGTAGGGGGGGCCATGTCAGGTATCCTCTCTGGATTGGGGTCAGGGTTTGTTAAAGGTGAATGTGGGTTGGATGCAGATCCAGGCGAGGACAGCCCCAAGTCAAGCGGGAGTTCAGGATCGCTACTCAGCCTGTTTGCGCGGTTGACAAAACTCTGCGTGATCGACTGGCCGACCCCCCCGGATTCAGACGTTGGTTCAGGGGACGAACCCGCCAAACCCGTCTGCTCACTTTCAGTCATCACTACTCCTATTTCTGAATTGACAGTTGCACAATCGGTCGTTTTCAGAGAAACTCTGCGCGAATCAATGCAAGACAGAACTTGCGTTCATTGATCCGCTCATCATGACTCTACCCGATTAACCCCTATGTCGTCTCTTTCAGTTCCTTCACTGGGAGTTTCCTCAGGGGATTCTTGGTCCTCTTGGCTGGGATTCTCGATCCCATTATCCTCGGTTTCCTCCCCCGATTCGGGATAGAGCGCGATGGCAGCAACCTGGTCTTCCCCACGGAGCCCCACGAATTTCACACCCATGGTATCCCGGCCTTTGACGGCGACATCAGCCACGGATGAACGGATGATCTGGCCTGAGGTCTTGATGGCGATAACCTCGTCATTCTCCCCAACGATGAGTCCACCGACGAGTTGGCCGCGATCCTCATTGAGTTTCATAGCCTTGATTCCTAGACCTCCTCGACCCTGTTCGCGGTACTCCGACACAGTGGTACGTTTGGCAAATCCACCATCGGTGACAGTGAACACGAATCGATCCTCCTCACCTGTACCACAGGGGATGACCGCCATTGAAAGCAGTGCATCGTCCCCACGGAAACGCATACCAGTCACACCCGAGGTGGCTCGACCCATAGGTCGCAGTTGTTCATCACTGGCCTTGAATCGAATCGCCTGGCCCTTGACCGAGATCAACAGGACATCATCGACCGCATTACAAAGAGCCGCTCCAATAAGTTCATCATCCTCGTCGCGGAAGTTGACTGCGATCAACCCCGTCTGTCGGGAGGAGTCGTACTGGCCCAGATCTGTCTTCTTCACCAAACCCTTACGAGTGGCAAGCAAGAGGTATTGTGCATCAGTGTAGGCTCCCAGAGTCAAGACTTGGGCGATCTTCTCATCGGGAGCGAAGCTCAACAGCCCCGCTACGTGACCACCCTTGGCCTCGCGTCCACCTTCAGGCAGTTGCCATACACGAGTACGGTACACCCGACCCTTGGTGGTGAAGAAGAGCAACCATTCATGGGAATTCGTGGCGAACAGGTGTGCAACCTCGTCATCAGCGCGCAGGGTTGCACCCTTCACACCCTTGCCTCCGCGCTTTTGGAGCCTGTACATATCGGCTTTCGTACGCTTGGCATACCCACCATGGGTGATGGTCACCACAACATCTTCACGGGCAATGAGATCCTCATCAGAGAGGTCACCGTCTGCAGAAATGATCCTGGTACGTCGCTCATCGCCGTACTTGTCGACGATCTCTTGGAGCTCTGTACTAATGATCTGACGTTGACGCTCAGGGGATGCCAGGATCTCGCGAAGGTCTGCGATCACACGCTCCAATTCGGCGAGACGATCAACGATCCGCTGGCGTTCCATGGCTGCAAGTCGACGCCATTGCAGATCGAGGATGGCAGTCGCCTGATCTTCATCAATGTGGCGTTCCTTACCCGTTGAGGGATCCTCGTAGGTGAGAAGATCCATAAGCCCCTGCTTGGCGATCTCAGCGTCACGGGATCCACGGATGAGTGCAATGACAGCATCCAGTTGGTCGAGGGCTGCGACATATCCGCGCCACAAGTGGGCATTGCGTTCGGCCTGGGCGATACGGAAACGGGTACGACGCTGGATCACGTCGATTTGATGCTTCACCCAATAGGAGATGAACTGATCTAGACGAAGAGTACGCGGCACAGCATCAACCAGGGCGAGCATATTGCAGCCGAAGGTATCTTGGAGGGGAGTGTGCTTATAGAGGTTGTTCATCACCACGCGAGGCTGTGCATCACGCTTGAGTTGGATAACGAGACGCTGTCCTGTACGCGCAGAAGTGTCGTCGCGAATATCGGCGATACCCGTGAGTTTCCCAGAGTTCACTAGTTCAGCGACCTTGACAGCCAGGTTGTCGGGGTTGCACATGTACGGCAACTCAGTGATGACGAGGTTCGTGTGGCCACGCTCCTCCTCGATCTCCATGACTGCACGCATGGTGACCAGGCCTCGGCCCGTACGATATGCGTCTTCGATGCCCTTGCGGCCCACAATCAGACCTGCGCCAGGGAAGTCTGGACCCTTGATCCGAGCCATGGCCGCCTCAAGAAGTTCCTCAGTGGAGGCATCAGGGTTTTGGAGGTACCACTGAACAGCATCGTTGACTTCACGCAGATTATGGGTAGGAATGTTGGTGGCCATACCCACAGCGATGCCCGTACTACCGTTGACAAGCAGATTCGGGAACCGTGATGGAAGTACCGTGGGCTCAGTTTCACGGTTGTCGTAGTTCGGTTGGAAGTCGACCGTGTCCTCTGTAATATCGCGAACCATCTCCATTGCGAGTGGAGCCATCTTGCATTCGGTGTACCTCATCGCAGCCGCGCGGTCGTTACCTGGGGAACCGAAGTTACCCTGACCAGCAACCAGTGGGTACCGCAAAGCCCAAGGCTGAGCCAAACGTACCAAGGTGTCATAGATTGCAGAGTCGCCGTGGGGGTGGTAGCTACCCATGACCTCACCAACGACACGAGAGCACTTGTGCCATCCACGATCGGGACGGTAGCCACCGTCGTACATGGCATAGATCACGCGGCGGTGTACAGGCTTAAGTCCATCGCGTATATCTGGAAGAGCGCGACCCACAATCACCGACATCGCATAGTCGAGGTAAGATCTCTGGATCTCAGTGTTGAGATCGATGGCCTCCGTCTTTCCCGTCAGGCCACTTGCAGACAGCCCTTGGTCTTCAACCTCGGGTTCCACCTCTGTGTTCTCAAGATCCATAGGATCATCAGCCATGGTTCATACTTCTTTCTAGGCAGGTATCGGGTATCAGATGCAGTATCAGATGTCGAGGAATCGTACGTCTTTAGCATTACGCTGAATGAATGCTCGACGCTGATCAACGTCTTCACCCATGAGGATTGAGAACATATCGGAGGCCGCAGCCGCGTCATCCAATGTGATCTGAAGCAGGGTACGCCTCTCAGGATCCATGGTGGTCTCCCACAGATCGGAAGCATCCATTTCACCCAAGCCCTTGTAACGCTGGATGGGGTTGATCTGCGGTAGTTTCTTACCGTTGCTGAGTCCACGATCCCGGATCTTGTCGCGCTCTTCATCGGTGTAGGCGAGCTCATGGGGAGAGTTCGTCCAACGAATTCGGTACAACGGTGGTTGCGCTAGGTACACATGCCCAGCATCAATCAGTGGCTTCATGAACCGGAACAACAGGGTAAGAATCAATGTACGAATATGGGCGCCATCCACGTCAGCGTCAGCCATGAGTACGATCTTGTGGTACCTCAACCGTTCAGGATCAAACTCCTGGTGAACACCAGTACCAAGAGCGTTGATGATGGCCTCAACCTCGCGATTTTGGAGGATCTTCTCCATGGTCGCCTTCTCGATATTGAGGATCTTTCCACGCAGGGGCAAGATGGCCTGGATCTTCGGATCACGCCCACTCTTAGCCGAGCCACCAGCGGAATCACCCTCGACGATGAAAACCTCACATTCTTCAGGGCGATTCGACTGACAATCCGCGAGCTTTCCTGGAAGGGATCCACCGCCAAGCAGCCCCTTGCGTGAACGAGCAAGGTCACGGGCCTTGCGGGCAGCCAGTCGCGCTGAGGCAGCAGCCTGAGCCTTGCGTACTATATCGCGTCCCTCATTGGGGTTCTGCTCAAACCAGTCGCTGAGTCGATCATTAACGACCTTTTGTACAAAGGATCGCGCCTCGGTATTCCCCAACTTGGCTTTGGTCTGGCCCTCGAACTGGGGTTGGGAGATCTTGATCGACAGGATCGCGGTCAAGCCCTCACGGATGTCATCACCAGAGACTCGATCCTCACGCTTCTTGATCAACCCCCAGGTTTCACCCCACTTGTTGACTGTGTTCGTCAGGGCAGCGCGGAAACCCTCTTCATGGGTACCACCCTCATGGGTGTTGATCGTATTAGCGAAAGTGTGGACCGATTCGGCGTAACCCGTCGTCCACTGCATCGCCATTTCGAGACTCATATTCGACTCGACGTTTTGGGCTTCCATGTCGATGATCGTTGGGTGAATCAGATCCTTGGAGCCGATGAGGTATTTCACATAGTCGATCAGGCCTCTGTCGTACTTGAAAATCGTGGCTACCTGGGTACCATTCTCGTCGAGGTGGTCCTGGCGTTCATCAGTGATGGAGATGGTGAGACCCTTGTTGAGGAAGGCCATCTCACGGAAACGGGTCGCCAGTGTCTCAAAGGAATAGGTTGTGGTTTCGAAAATCTCGGGAGAGGCGTAGAACTCGATGGTCGTACCCTCGTCGTCGGTGGGTTCGAGACGCTCCAAGGGCGCATCAGGGTCACCGAGGGTGAAGGTCTGACGCCAGGTGTACCCGTCACGTCGTACTGTGGCGATCATCGTCGATGAAAGGGCGTTCACGACGGAGACACCCACGCCATGAAGACCACCGGAGACCTTATAGCCTGAACCTGAGAACTTACCGCCAGCATGGAGTTTGGTCAGCGCCACCGTCAGGGCTGAGACATGCTCAGTGGGATGCTCGGAGACTGGGATTCCTCGACCATTATCGGTGACACGGATACCACCCTTGGGGAGGATCCTTACATCAATGGTGTCGCAGTACCCAGCCAGTGCCTCATCCACAGCATTATCAACGATCTCGTAGACCAAGTGGTGGAGTCCGCGTTCCCCTGTGGATCCAATGTACATAGCTGGGCGGACTCGTACCGCCTCAAGACCTTCAAGCACGGTGATCGCATCAGCGTCGTAGACGCCCTGGTCAACCTTGGTCGTGATTTGGTCTGTACTCAGCTGGATTGAGTCGAGAATGTCCTCAGGTGACTCCTGTGGGGTGTCCTCCGGGTCAATGGGCTCAGAATCGGTAGCCATCTGTCTCCTTGGGGTTCGGGGAAGGATTTCGCTCCCTAGCCAACCTGTCTATTCTATCCTATGTCATCTGGATTTTCCGGAAAAGCGCGCGGTATCCACAGGCTCTAGGCTGAATTTGGCCCAATTTGGCCGATCTGAGACGATCAGCTACCTGAGACGTACGTCCCTACACCCCCAAGCCCATACCATGAGAGCGCCGCGACGAGCATCGTTTTCATGTTTGAGTTGTGTACGGTTACGAATGCCACTTGATCATCCCATTCCTGGGCATGGTAAACTCCGGTGGTGCTGTGAGCACACATACACACATTGGGCTGGGACCAGAAATCAGGTTGTGAATGATTCAAACATTTCGGGGAATCTTCCGTGATAACTGGGTTTGGCGTTCGCAAATCTTGCGACTTGCGGTGACCGAACTCCAGAAGCAGATCCGTGGGGCCGCGCTCGGATGGATCTGGTTGATTGTCACCCCTTCTGTCTATGTTTTCGTCTTTTGGTTCGCTCTCAAGCTTGGACTAAAAGAGGCAAGCTCGGCTGACGAGATACCTTTTATCGTATGGCTGACGGTGGGCCTTGTTCCATGGTTCTTCATGTCGAGTATGTTGACCACAGGCTCGAATGTATACACTCGCTACAGCTTCCTCGTGAACCGGATGCGCTTCCCCATTCCAGTGATCTCCAGCTTCTTCGGGGTAGCCGAGTTCCTTATCTTCCTGATCTCGCAGATCGTGGTTTTTATTGTGATCATTCTCAGTAAGGTTCCTTTCACGATTTATGCTCTACAACTTCCGGTTTTGGCAATACTGATGTACTTCTTTTGGGTGGTCTGGTCGATGCTGACATCGCCCCTGTCCGCCATCAGTCGAGACTTCCACAACCTGATCAAAGCCCTAGCCACCCCACTCTTCTGGCTCTCGGGTATTATTTTCGATGTCGGAAATATTGAAATCACATGGCTTCAAGTCGTCATGGCTTTCAACCCGATCACATTCTTTGTAACCAGCTTCCGAGCATCCCTGTGTGACACCTACTGGGTCTGGGACAAACCCCAACTTCTGCTCCCCTTCCTAGGTGTGTTCCTGGTCATGTTCATCCTCGCTGTCAGTGTTCAACATCGTCTAGGTCCGGAGGTACCCGATGTCCTCTAAGGCAACCATCATCCAGACCAATGACTCCACGAATCCGATTGCGGTCAGATTCGCCCATGTCACCAAGACCTACCGCCTCTACAAGTCGGATCGTCAGCGTCTGCTCTCTGCGGTGTGGCCAAAGACCAAGTACGAAAAAGTTGAGGCCAACAACGACTTGAGCTTCACGATCAAACGTGGGGAATCGGTCGCATTCCTGGGTTCCAATGGAGCAGGAAAGAGTACGGCCCTCAAGATCACCACAGGGGTATGTACCCCCAACTCTGGAACAGTTGAGGTACACGGCAGGATCTCCGCGTTGCTGGATCTCTCCGTCGGCTTCGACCAACTCCTCACGGGTCGTGAGAACCTTATTCTGAGGGGCCACCTCTGGGGGCTTTCAACCTCAGAGATCAATGAGATCATGCCCGAGATCCTGGATTTTGCTGAGGTTGGGCAGTACATCGATCAGCCTATGCGTACCTACTCCACGGGGATGCGTACCCGTCTAGGTTTCGCGTTCGCCTCTTCGCTCAAGCCTGACATCCTGATCCTTGATGAGGTTCTCGCAGTGGGTGACCGTCGCTTCTCAGCCAAGAGTCTGGCTCGTATGCAGGACATCATCAATGGCGACAATGTGACCATGCTTTTCGTGACCCACTCTCTTGATCAGGCAGCCAAGTTCTGCAAGCGTGCCATTGTGATTGACCACGGTAGACTCCTATTCGATGGACCCATTGATGAGGGTATCGAATATTACTCTAAAGACTCTTCTAGTTGAGCCACTATGACTACGACACACAACAACCACCCAACCATGATGGTTGTCTATGGTACGCGTCCGGAAGCCATCAAATGTGCTCCCCTGATCCGTGCTTTCCGTGAAGCTGAGGACATGAACTGTTCCGTTGTTCTCACCGGACAACACCCAGATATGGTTGCCCCCATCAACGCTGGTTTCGGTATCCATGAAGATGCCAACCTCGACATCTTTGCCCATGGGCAGAGCCTCAGCGAGATCGCTGGCAAGACTATGACCCGCTTGGCCCCCCTTCTTCACAAGAACCCTCCTGCGGCAGTATTCGTACAGGGGGACACAACCTCAGCAATGGCGGCTGGCCTGGCAGCCTTCTACGAGAAGGTACCTGTGGTACACGTCGAGGCTGGTCTTCGTACAGAATCCATCACCTCCCCCTTCCCCGAGGAAGGCAACAGGCGTCTACTCTCCCAGATTGCGACCCTGCACTTGGCGGCTACCGAAGGTAATCGGGACAACCTCCTGGCTTGTGGAATCCCCTCTGAGAAGATCATCATCACTGGAAACCCAGTCATTGATGCTCTACGCCTGGCGGTGGATATGCCGATTGAGGTAAGCGATCCCACCATTGCTTCCCTCATCACAGGGGATCGTCCCCTGGTTTTGGTTACCTCCCATCGCCGCGAATCCTGGGGTGATCCTATGCGGGAGATTGCCAAGGCTCTTCGCCGCCTCGCCATCCAGGAACCCGAGACATATTTCGTCTTCCCCATGCACGCGAACCCCGCAGTCCGGGAATTTTTCGTTCCAGTACTAGAGGACCTCCCCAATGTGATTCTGACTGAGCCACTGGGGTACTTCGAAATGGCCAAACTCATGGCTCGTGTGAAGATCCTTCTCACCGATTCTGGTGGCCTCCAGGAAGAAGGACCAGCTCTTGGAAAGCCTGTGTTGGTACTCCGTGAAGACACCGAAAGACCAGAAGGGGTTGCTGCGGGTACGGCGGAACTCGTGGGTCACAATGAGGATCTGATTGTGACAAGGGCGACCGCACTCCTCCACGATGCAGGCGAGTATGCACGGATGGCTCATGCCGAGAATCCCTATGGAGATGGTACGGCCGCCCATCAGACTCTTGATGCGATTCGCCAATGGCTTGCGGTAGGGACACCAGTCTAGAGATAACCCCGTACTGATAGACTGGCGCGATCAGTAACCTAACTCCTCATTTGGGAGACGTGGTGCCAAACAATGAAGGGTGCATCTGATGACGATGAGTACGTTATGTGTCATGGGCCTTGGTTATACCGGTTTGCCCACGGCCATTGTCTTCGCTGAACACGGTTTACGGGTTTTCGGTGTTGACATCAAACCCGAGTTCGTGGACTCCATTAACAAAGGTGAAGCGCCTTTCGTCGAGGCTGGGCTCGCCGAACACCTTTCAGCCGTAGTCGCCGATGGTCATCTCACAGCAGCATTGACTCCTGAGAAGGCTGATGCAACAATCATCGCCGTTCCGACCCCCTTTAATCCCGACAAGACTGCGGATTTGAGTTACATCCATTCAGCAGTACAGGGCTTAGCCCCCCACTTGTTCCCTGGGGCATTGGTCATACTTGAATCGACTTCGCCTCCTGGTACAAGCGAACTGGTCGGTGTATGGATCTCAGAAGCTCGACCAGATTTGCTTGATGATCAAGGGACTCTCCTCGTTGATGTGGCGCACTGCCCAGAACGTGTACTCCCAGGACATGTTCTCGAAGAACTCGTTTCCAATGACCGAATTGTTGGAGGGTTAACCCCTTCAGCCACGACGCGCGCCAAGGAACTCTATGGGATCATTTGCAAAGGTGAGATCCATGAGACCGATGCCACAACCGCCGAGATGGCCAAGTGTGTTGAGAACTCTTTCAGGGATGTCAACATCGCTTTCGCCAACGAACTCTCCCTGATCTGCGACAACCTTGGGATGGATGTTTGGGAGGTCATCGAACTCGCCAACCATCATCCGCGAGTGAATATCTTGAGCCCTGGCCCTGGAGTGGGCGGACACTGCATTGCGGTTGATCCGTGGTTCATTGTGGCCGCTGACCCCGAAAACTCCCGCCTCATCAGAGTCTCCCGTGAAGTCAACGATTCCAAGCCTGGTTGGGTACTCGCCAAGGTCAAGGCAAGCCTTGGAGGTCATGAAAGCCCAACCATTGCTGCTCTTGGTCTCGCCTTCAAACCGAATATCGACGATCTGCGTGGTTCCCCAGCAAGGGAAGTAGTTGAAAGTCTCTCTGCCCAATTCCCTGCTGGTAGAATTCTCACGGTCGAACCCAATATCACACAACTACCACCTGCGCTTTCTCAGATGCCCAATGTGGAGTTGGTGGACTACGAGACCGCTCTCAACCAAGCCGACATCGTGGTACTCCTAGTCGACCATCAGGAGTTCCTTGAAGAGCCAAAGTTGCGTGAGGATGTTGCGATCATTGATACTCGAGGAACTTGGAGGTAACACAATTGTCCGCACCTGGATTTGATGCCCTGGCGAAGCTGCGTCGATCACCGAAGATGTGGATCGCCATTGTTGCGAGCACGGTTGTCATGGCTGGAGTACTCGTTTTCCTTGGTACGTCCAACATATTCCTGACTATCTTAGGAGTAATAGTCACTGTGATTCTCATGAGAATCTGGTGGATTACTGAGCGTCGCTACAGAGCCGAGAAGAGGATAGGAAACATCGTGAATTCCGCAGGACAGCTCGTATCAACAATCAACGTTCTCTCACTCGAAATTGCAGACCTGAACATCCAGGTACAGGCGCTGTCGAACAAGACCACTTAGGTTATCGTGTCGAAGGATCTGCGCTGGGGGATCAGCGTTATCGTAGCCACCTATATGGGTGCTGACAGAATCGGGCGACTACTCGAGTGTCTGACGACACAAACCCTCGATAGATCCCAGTTTGAGGTGTTGTGCTGCCTCAATGGGCCAGAAGATGGCACTGAAGCTCTGATCACTGCCTTTATGGATCGCCATCCAAATCTGGGGATACGCATCCTTCATAGCGAGGTTCCAGGCCTTGGGCGAGCCCGAAATCTTGGATTCCACCAGGCACAATTTTCCTACTTCACCAATGTGGACGACGACGACTGGATCTCGCCCCGCTACCTCGAATCACTGCTGGCCCATTGCCGCGAAAATACCGTGGTAATGACCTATGTATGCAATATTCCAGAGGAGGTCGACCAGCCCACAGGCAGGTTTGATAACTACCTCAATATCGCAACCTTTCCTTTCGCAGGGCAGACTGTGACCGCCAATGATGTCCCCGTGGGTTCGGCTGATGGTGCTAAAGCTGCTTCGACTCGCCTGGCTCTAGAGGTCCTCTATGACGTGGAGATCACTTCAGGTCTTGATGTGGTCTTCTGGACAGAACTGGTGACTCGTAACTCCTTACGTGTCCATGTTCTTTCTATTATTGACCACGCAATTTACTACCGTCATGTTCGCCCAGAATCAATGTCACGTTCGATTGATGAAGAGTTTCTCACTAATCGCTTTGTCGTCATTGAGAGACTTCAGCGTCTCGAAAAACTCTATCCTCGGTACTCTACATTGATATCCAATTCTATTGGCGGTCAGATTGGCCACCTTGGTGCGGTGGGGTTTGAGTGGCCCGACAGGTACCAGGAACTGGCTGACCACGTGCAACAGATCGCAATCCCTGAACGTACTGCAATCTTTAACCACAAAGCAGCAACAACCCTTGCTATATGCTATGTCTACACTCCTTACAACGATGCCTCTGCGATCACAGCAGCAAAGCGCCTCGCTGAGATGGGGGAGCCATTCGATATCATTACGCATTCTTTTGGCAAACTTCGTCAATTTGATCGATCAACAAATCTCATTGATGCACACCTTCGTGGGCAATGCATCACTGTTGAGGGAACTCCCTCCACCAATAGTGCTGCAGGAATGGCACACTTCTGTCATGAGGGTGCTGCCGCATGGAAGAACCTGCAAAGCGACCGCCCACCGTACAAGAAACTCTACAGCAGGGTTCAATGGCCTTTCTCTCACGCGTTAGCAGCCTTTATCAAAGTCAAGCAACCCAGCATCTATTGGATCGCAGAGTTCTCCGATCCCCTATCAGTCGACATCAAGGGAGAGTTGCGTCCCGGAGTACTTGGTGATTTCCCCGAGCGGAAGAAGATCGAAAAACGCGTGGCCAAGCAGGGCTTCGACCTCGCAGGCGCGCGTACGGCCAACGAATGGCTGGAATGGGTGGCTTATGCCTTGGCTGATCAGATTATCTTCACCAACGATAATCAGATGTCGTATATGATCTCACGCATTCCACATTCGGAATTGGCTGATCGTGTTCGAAAGATCTCTGTGGCCATCCCTCATCCTGGGGTACCACAGCAGATCCTAGATGCTGTGGAAGATCTACCTGCAATCAATGATGGCCGCAAGCACATTGGGTATTTTGGATGGTTCTATGCCAAACGTGGGGTCGGTGAGATTCTTGATGCTTTGACAGCGATGCCCAAATCTGAGCGTAGAAAGGTCTGCGTTCACATGTTCATTCCCCACCACCAACTCAATGAGGTACGCCACCTAATCCACCATCAACACCTTGATACCAGTGTCAAGGTTCACCAGTACGTTAACTACATGGAATTTGTTCGCATCGCGAGGACAATGGACTGGCTTCTGGTTGCAGACTCCCTAGTCACAGCCGATCTGGGTAGTAACCCTTATCTACCTTCCAAATACGCTGACTATAGCTCATTAGGGATCAAAATCTGGGGTCTTATAGAACCAGGAAGCCCATTGAGTCACAGTCATCTCGATTTGAGTACTGAAGCTGGCGACTGTACTGAAGCCCTGGCCGCCCTACGGCAGATCATCGCCGAATGAGACCCGGGAACCCCCACCCCAACTGCTAGAATTCAGCGAATCGGTGAACTCGCCTGTGACACCGACAACTCAGGAGGTGGCAGATGTCAGTGGTGAGCAATGGCAAGAATCTGATCCGAAAACTACTCAAGAATCCCACTGGTAGTACTCTGGTACCTCTCGGTATAGTCGGGCTAGGAATGCTCGCAGCTGGGGTCTTGGCCTATCTGGCAACATCCAACCTCTGGCTCGCATTTCTGGCTGGTCTTGCTGGGCTTTTCACAGTACGCATCTGGTGGATCGTGGAGAAGCATGCCTGGGATGAAAAGCGTAAAGCAGGGATCACCGCCGACACGGGCATACTAGTGGAAACAATCAGCAATTTAACACTAGAAGTTGCCGACCTGAACCTCCAGGTACAGTCGCTCAGTACCAAGAGATAAGCACTATGGGTAGCGAACAGTTGGAGCGAGGAATCACCGTTGTCATGCCCACATTCAAGGGCGTGAACCGTATCTCGAAGGCTCTTACTAGCCTGGCTGCCCAAACCCTCGATCGCTCCCTATTCGAAATCCTGTGTTGTGTTAACGGTGGGGACGACGGTACCACTGCTCTGATCGCCTCCTTCCAAGAACAACACCCCGATCTCATTATTCGGGTGCTTCACAGCGAGAAACCAGGGATTTCTCTCAGTACAAACATAGGATTGGCGGCAGCCACGAAAGAGTATTTCACCAACATCGACGACGATGACTGGGTGTCGCCTAGCTATCTGGAGACTCTGTTGACCCATTGCGCACCAAAGAGGGTTGTCATGACCTATATCTGTGATGTGGCCGAGAACCCCAGCGAACCAAGTCGGAGATTCAATAACTATCTGTGTCGACGCATGACACCCTTTGCGGGCAAGCTAATCTCAGCACGCAAGGTCTGGGTGGAGTCAGCGAATTCTGGTAAGGCAGTGTCGACACTGTTGGCCCGCGAGGTGGGCTACGACGAGACGATTGATTCCGGCTTGGATGTGGTCTTCTGGCTTCAAGTGGTCACTCGCAATCGCTTGAAGGTCTACATCCCCCGCATTAGTGAGAAGGCTTTCTACTATCGACTAGTACGAACAGGGTCACTCTCTCGACGAATCGATGAGAACTTCATCACTGGTCGTTTCCGTGTCATCGACATCCTTCTGGGACTGAAGAAGGTGCCATGGCGTCTGCGATCCTTGGTTCACCGCTCTATCCGTGGCCAAATTGGCTTGTTGGGGGATGCTGCCTATGACCATCCTGATCGCTTCGAGGAACTACGTGGGCGTATTCTCAAATTCCAGACCCCTGCGCAAACAGAGATTTTCAATCACAGGGCTGCCCCAACACTTGCGGCATGCTACACCTATACTCCC
Organism: Propionibacteriaceae bacterium; assembly: GCA_031256725.1. Classification (GTDB taxonomy): domain Bacteria; phylum Actinomycetota; class Actinomycetes; order Propionibacteriales; family Propionibacteriaceae; genus WQYJ01. Next base: position 40,901 of record JAIRQE010000021.1, on the reverse strand, counting down.
TACAACGATGCATCTGCCATCACTGCCGCAAAACGCCTAGCCAACTGGGATGAACCCTTCGACATCATCACCCATTCAATGACAGGAATTCGCGATATTGACACCTCGACACATCGGATCGACTCCCATCTTCGTGGGAAGTTTGTCCGCATTGATGGGGCTCCACGTTCATCTACCTGGGAAGGGTTAGCCAGATTCTGTAGTGAGGGTGCTCGACAATGGGCTGGGCTGGAGAAGGATCGTACACGTCCTTACAAGAAACTCTATTCTCGGGTGCATTGGCCCTTCTCACATGGTCTCGCTGCGCTGATCAAGGTACGCCGTCCCGAGATTAGATGGATTGCGGAGTTCTCTGATCCGGTGTCGATCAATATCAATGGAACACTCAAAGATGGTCCCTTGGGGGATTTTCTGGAACGCCACGAGATTGACGATCAGGTTCGCCTCGCTGGTTTCGATCTATCAGCGGCTCGCACAATCCACGAGTGGATCGAGTGGATCACCTATGCCCTTGCTGATCAGATCATTTTCACTAATGAAAATCAACGTGATTTGATGTTGTCATTGGTACCTGACATGGCTTTACGTCAGCGAGCGCGGGAACACTGCGTGGTGATCCCTCATCCTGGGGTACCAGATCACATCCTTGAGGCTGCACCACCAGTTCCTCGCAACCAGGATGGGCGCATTCATCTTGGGTACTTCGGGTGGGTCTACCCCAAGCGTGGCGTTGACGATGTGTTGACCAGTCTTCGCGAGTTACCTGATGATGTACGCATCAGGGTTATGGTGCATTTGTATGTCCCATCTCGCCAATTGTCCAGTGTTCGTTCCAATGTCCATCACTATGGATTGCAGTCCTGCGTGGAGGTCAATCGCTATGTCAACTATGTAAAGTTCGTGTCTATCGCTCGATCCATGGACTGGTTAATTGTGCCGGATGCTCAAGTCAGCGATATCCATGGCACGAACCCCTACCTTCCATCAAAGTATGCTGACTATTCCAGTTTGGGGGTTAAGATTTGGGGCATTATTGAGCCTGGATCACCATTGAGTCAGCGTCCTCTAGACTTGACCTCACATGCTGGTGATGCTGCTCATATATCATGTGGGTTGCAGTTTATTCTGTCGCTAGTACCTCCAACCACCGTTTGACATGGCGAAACTCCGCCTGTTTTCTAGTTTTTTCTTGATTATGTACTATGATTCCCATTAGTATCCCGTCGAAAGAGGAATGATATGACACGAGTTAGATTTAATGATTTCACTATCACAGAAAATGAGATTTCCTGCGTTTTCGTGAAGCGTGGGAAACTTCGCAAAACGGAGTCACCGTTGTACTTCAAACTCAGCCACGCTCACCGGCCTCATGATGACATCATTGCATTGGCTCTATCTACCCTCTTTGGCAAGGCTTATGACGACGTGCATATCGACCTGCCTGTCAGTGAACATACACTGTCCAAGATTCACTCCTTTACAGGGATTCGGCCTTCCGTAAAGTCAATAACTTCAACAGCACCAACCTTTCCCACCACACCAAATAAGGTGACACTTAACTTCTCTGGTGGACTTGACTCTCTGTCAGTGAAAGCCCTTCTACCAGACGACATCTCTTTAGTTTCTCTTGACTATGGCGGACTCTTTGCTCGAGAGCGCGTTTTCTTTGAAGAATTCTCACCCTATATTGTTACTACGAATCTGGTAGACCTGAAGCTCAACGCCAACACTGGGGTTTTCATGGGCATCGCCTCATTGCTCTACAAAGAGTTGTTAGGAACTGACTACCACGCATTTGGAACTCCGCTTGAGGATCTGTGGAGCCAAAAGAATTGGTTTTTTTCCCAGCGCAATTTCTGTTATCCAACGCCGTTTATCTATGCGGGGATTAGGAATTTGAACATGCTGAGTTTCGGAATGCTGGGTACGACCATGGCATTGTTGACCTATCGTACCTACCCAGAACTGCTCGAGAAGTCACTGAAGTCCCTTGCTAATGTCGGTGACTCCAAGCTCTATCAGAAGCAGTTGTTCTTGAAGGTCTTCGACATGAAATACAAGGGCATCGACTTCACTATGGATGGACTCACGCCCCCCATTACGCCATTCAACTTCGGGGAGACTCATCTCATCGACCTATTCTCCCTCTACTTCGTGAAATATGTTGGGATGGAGGCTGCTCAGATTCTCAACAGAGGAATCCCTGAATCTTACGTGGCTATGGCTGACAGTGTTTCCCTGGATTTCATGGAGAAACTGAACCCTCAGTTCCTTCCCTATGTTCCACACTTCATCCGCGACCATGCACTTGATGTATGGGAGGAAGCCGGAATTCAGCACTACAGTGCCAAGGATTGGAAGGAGCTCTACGCGGTTTTGGAATTCCTGTCACAGTGGCATCCACACCTGCGCCCCGACGCTCCCTTGGAGCTGCCCTTACCCTGAGTCGTACATAAACTACGAATGAGCGATATGGTGAATCCTCGCATCGCCCCTTCAGTGAGCGTAATCGTACCTATGTACAACCTTTCCCTGTACATAGCTGAGACCCTGGACTCCCTCAAAGCCCAGAAACTGGAGGGGGTTGAGTACCTCCTGATTGACGATGGCTCCACGGATAACACAGTGCCGATCGTGGAAACCACCATCGACCAGGATCCTCGATTTCGGCTTGTCACCCAGGAAAATCGGGGTCCGTCTGCCGCACGTAACCATGGATTGAAGCTGGCTCAGGGTGAGTACATCTGCTTTGTTGATGGGGATGACCGCCTCGACCCCTCAGCCTTGGAGGTGATGTACAAAGCTGCTCACGACCATGGCGCTGACATGGTCACAGGTGATACTCGGCGTTTCGATAGGGATCGCAGTTGGCCACTGCCCAGCTATGCACGCCACAAAGTTTCGACTCCTGGGATCAAAACCCTCGCAACCCATCCTGAACTCATCCATGCCCTTGGCCCCTGCGCCAAGCTCTTCCGCCGTTCCCTCCTTGATGGAGTCTTCTTCCCGGAGACTATTCGCCTGGGTGAGGATCAGCCTCTTGTACTCTTTGCTCTAGCTCACTCGGCAACTATCGTAACTGTGGATGCAGTGGTCTACCACTATCGGGTACGAAATCAGGGCGCGCAATCCCTCACACAGACTGCTATGACGAATCCCATCCAGGCTCTTGAGGATCTCTATGAGATGGTACGTCTGTCCGCCCAGGTTCTTGAGGATCCTGATCTCATGGATGCCTATCTTACGAGGGTGCTTTACGCCGATGTATGGCCGCGAGCCAAGAGCGCTTTGAAAACTGGGGACCCAAGAATTCAGATCACAGCCCTGAACTCTTTGGGAACCTGGCTGACCCATTTCGATGATGATCAATTCAACAGGGTGCCTGCTTTATACTCCTATCCTCTGGCTTGCTTGCTCTCCCAGGTTCACAGGATCCATCATGAGGCACGCGGAGTCTACTATCGGATTCTTCGTAGTCTCCTATCCAAGATGAACCTCACCACTTTTATGAGCTTTGTTGGTCGCCTTGTGGTGAGCGTACCAATGAAGATGCTCAAGAGAAAAAGGGGTTAATCGAAATCTATTCGGACATGTTCAGTATTAAAGTTCAGTATTGAAGTTGCTAATCAGTTAGGCTTGTTTTAACATCAAACTAGGGAGGGAGTACCTATCACAGCCGCAGCAAGTCCACCGAAACCGGTCGTCAGTGTCATTGTGCCGATGTACAACGTTGCAAAGTACATAGGTGGAACTGTCGCGGGCTTACAAGCTCAGACCCTCAACAACATTGAGTTCATCTTGGTTGATGATGGATCCACCGATAACACTGCCGAGATCTGTGCTGGGATTGATGACCCCCGATTCAGGTTAGTCGGGCAACACAACCAGGGTCCGTCCGCTGCTCGTAATCACGGCATCCGATCTGCCGATGGTGACTATATCTGTTTTGTTGATGCTGATGACATCCTTCTGCCTGATGCCCTTGAGGTGATGTACACCGCAGCCAAGGATAATGATGCTGACCTCATCACTGGGAATTCTCAACGTTTCAACTCGACTGGAGTCTGGCCCATCAGCCACGCTGCCAACGATCTTACTGAACCTGGAAACAAAACCCTGGCCACCCATCCTGAACTCATGCAATCCCTTGGCCCCTGGGCGAAGCTCTATCGCAGAGACCTCATCGAAGCCACCTTCTTCCCTGAGCACATTCGTCTGGGAGAGGATCAGCCTTTCGTATTGCGCGCCTACTCTCACGCTAAGAAGATCCACACCGTCGACCAGGATGTCTACCACTATCGTTGCCAGGATGATAAGCGGGCTTCCCTCACAAGCCGTGTGATAGCGCCACCTGGTGTCGTCCTCAGTGATCTTTTCGAGATGGTACGCATGGCGCGCACAATCCTCGCCGATGACTCCCTCTTCGACCGTTATCTTGCCCGAGCGATGCACCGCGATATTTGGGCCCGCGTGGATGCGGCTCTACGCACCAGGGATCCAGATATACAGGTTCCCGCCTTGAAGGCAGTACGAAACTGGCTCGAAGATTACGATAAGGAAACCTTTAATCGTGTGCGCGACCTCCATACGATTCCCCTTGTCGGAGCATTTTTCCGTCTACCTAAACTTCGCGAAGGAGCAGTAGGTGCAGCAGGTGAACTCTGCGCTATGATTCTGAGGAACCTGACGGTGCTAAACATCCTGCGCCTACCCATTGATGTCGTACGGGTCGCCAAGCGTCTTGGGAGGTCCTAGGATTGACTCTAGGAGCGTGAGGCCGATGACAACAGCTATCATCATTGCTGGCGGCTCTGGGTCTCGAATGGGCCTTGAGGTACCCAAGCAGTTTACTTTGGTTGAAGACAAACCGATCATCATCTATACCCTTGAGGCCTTTCAAGATCATCCCTGTGTCGATTCGATTGGAGTCGTATGCATTGATGGATGGCACGAAATCCTCTCGGATTATGTCACCCAGTTCGGGATCACGAAGTTGGATTGGATTATCTCTGGCGGAGCCTCAGCCCAAGAGTCGATCTTCAAGGGGGTACTCCAACTGAGGAACCGTTGCCGCGACGATGAGACCATCATCATCCATGACGGTATCCGTCCACTCGTCGACCCGGGGGTGGTCTCTGATGTCCTAGCTGTGTGCAGTCGCCACGGGAATGCTGTGACCTCGCTGCCCTATAACGAGCAAATCTTCCGTATCGATCCTAAAGACCCCACAACAACCCTGGAGTACATCCCACGCGAGACCCTGCGTCGAGTCTCCACCCCCCAGGCCTATCGATATGACGTCCTGCATTCCAGCTACGTCGAAGCCTTCGAGAAGGGCATCGGGATCGGGCCGACCTCGTACACAAACACCATGATGGTTGACCTAGGTATACGTCTCCACTTTGCGGCTGGATCAGACAAGAACATCAAGCTGACAACCCCTGATGATCTGGCACTCTTCCATGCCTACGTGACCGGGTTGACTCGTGTGGACCCGATACCTGAGGGCCACTCTCAATGAGTATCCATATTCTCAACAGTCGCATCTACCGCGATGATATTCGTAGGGTTGCTGAACTTGATCTGCCATGGCGGGCCTTAGCCAACACGACGCTGGTTCTCTCAGGCGCCTCAGGGATGATCGGAAGCTTCCTCGTCGACGTCCTCATGGCCCACAATACCAACGGGTTGAACTGTACGATTCACGCCCTTGCTCGGGATCTTGCCGGGATGACTGCCCGTTTCGCGCCTTATGAGGGTCATCCCAATCTAAAAATGACCTCCGTTGACCTCAATGGCAACCCTCTGGATTTCGACCAAGGAGATTGGGTGATCCATGCAGCAAGCAACACCCACCCTCTGACCTATTCCCAGGATCCCATTGGTACGATCACGACCAATGTTCACGGTACCTTCTCCATGTTGGATCTTGCGGCACGTACTGAGGCCAGTCGTACCCTCTTCCTCTCAACAGTGGAAATCTATGGAGATAACCGCTCTGGGATCGAAAGGTTCACAGAAACGGACATGGGGTACATCGACTGCAATACTTTGCGAGCTGGGTACCCCGAATCCAAGAGGACAGGCGAGGCACTGTGCCAGGCTTTCTCGGTACACCACAGCCGCGACGTGGTGATTCCCCGGTTGCCGCGGGTCTTCGGCCCGACGATGAAGCTGAATGACTCCAAGGCCCTGTCACAGTTCCTTCTCAAGGCAGTCGCTGGGGAAAACATCGTACTCAAATCTGAGGGGAACCAGTACTTTTCCTATCTCCATGTCGGGGATGTTGTCTCAGGGATCCTAACCTGCTTGTTTTTGGGAGGGTGTCGTCAGGCGTACAACCTTGCACACCCATCAGGTGATATTCACCTCAAGGACCTGGCGGCGAAGGTTGCTGGTAAGGCTGGTCTTGAGGTCGTTTTCGAGCTTCCCTCTGAAGCAGAACGTGCAGGATACTCGGTCGCGAGTCGGGCAGTAATGGATGGGGGCAAGATGGCCGACCTGGGGTGGAAACCCCTCTTCGACCTTGACGAAGGCATCGAACGTACTATCGCTATCCTACGAGAGATCACGTCGTGAAGATTCCTGATTTCCTGTACCCGTGGCTTCAACGGCTTGCTCGACTGCCCTACCTGCTGGTTTACGGCGCGGTCTGTCTATTTCACCCAGTGAAACCCAACACTGTGATTTTCATTTGTACCAGGGGCTTGGTTCTTCATGACAACCTTCGCTATATTCGTGATGCTCTGAATACTGAAATCTATTCGACTAAGGAGTTTTTCACTCAGGCTCGCGGATTCCGGGGTTTCATGAACCGTTTGAGGCTTGCCGCTGAGATTGCTCATACCGAGTACACCCTCATTGATGACGTCTTCCCCATGATCTATGTGTTTCCGATTCGCCGTGGTGCTCGACTCATTCAGGTGTGGCACGCGTTGGGAGCGATGAAACGAATGGGATTCAGTTGCCTCGGTAAACCAGGCGGTACAACCCCCACAACATTAACCCATCGCAACTATACGGATACCATTGTTAGTTCGGATGAGATCAGGCCCCTTTATGCTGAAGCATACGGGGTTGACCTTGAGACGGTTCACCCCACTGGTGTACCCCGTTCAGATCTTTTCTTCGACGAAGCAACTAAAGCCCGCGTAAGGGCGGACCTCTTTGCGGAGTTCCCCGTACTGAAGGATCGTCGCGTTATTCTGTTCGCGCCGACTTTTCGCAGTGGTGGAGACCGAGGGGTTCACTATCCACAGGAGTACCTCAACCTCGACCTTGTCGCTACCGCCTTGGGGGACAAGGATCTCTTCGTCATCAAGATGCATCCCTTTGTTCGACAAAGATGGGAGATCCCCCAGAACCTCCGCGACCAGATTGTGGATCTATCGGATTACCCTGAGTTCAATAATCTTCTCCTGGTTTCCGACCTGCTCATCACCGACTATTCCTCAGCAATCTTCGACAACGCCCTTCTGAGAAAACCGGTTGTCTTCTATACCCCCGATTTCGAGCAGTACGACGACTGGCGTGGGTTCTACTACCCCTTTGAGGCTTACACCTATGGCCCAGTAGTCACCGACCTTGAGAGCCTACTGACACAGCTTGGTACCACGACCATTGACGAGCAGCAATGGAGCGAATTCCACGAAAGATTCCTCAACCGATGCGGCGGTAATGCAACACAGCGCCTAGTGGATACCATCTTCGTAAGTCGGCTGCGGAACTCGTAACACTCACAACCCTTGCCAGAGGTACCCGTGAAGGCATCGGTATACAACGGCCCATCCCCCATAAACGTCGAGACCAATAGAGCTAATGCAGTGTCTGGATCCTGCGACTACGCGCAACATGACGGATGGTAAATAAAACGTAAAGATCAGTAGCCGACTATGGAGGGGGTGCCAGACATCTGTTCTGGATCCTATCCCGAACGAAGGAGTTGCTTCCGAATGGAAGCAACTGCGTGAGTGCATCCAGAATAGATGTCTGGCACCTCCACACTCCAGCCATAAAGCTAGATCACCTAAGAGCTAAAACCACTCCCAGTACCTTGCAGGGATGATCTCAATCCAGTTCACACGAGGTCATGAGCATTCAGGACCGCTGTACTCTCTTGATAAGAAGGCGTACCACAGCCACAGGCAGGCGTACATAGCTTCTGAATCTCATCTTTGACAGGATCATGCCCATAAGTTTTCTAGCTGCCGAGATCCCTTGCGCTCGAAGGCAGGACAGACGGAAAAGGATTCCCACAAGGGGAACTGTATGCAGATCTGCAACCCTGTTGAAAGTGTCAGAGTCAAGATCCTCCAACCAAGTCTTTACCGAGGTGAGAGCGGCCATCTGAATCCTTGGGTCTTTAGCGGCAAGGGCAGCATCCACCCTGGCCCAAATATCGGAGTAGATCACCCGCCTCAGATAGAAGTCGAAGAGATCATCACTGAGGATACCTCGGCCCAATCTCACCATTTCATAGAGGTCCGCCAGTACTTCATCTGGCCTAGACAAGGCATGTTGCGTTAAGGATTCGCTACCACCCTCCCGCTGTCGATAGTGGTACACCGTTGAGTCGACAGTAAAGATCTTGGCGGCCGACATGAGAGCCTGGAGTACAAAAGGCTGGTCTTCACCCAAGTGAATATGTTCAGGGAAGAAGACTCCATCAATGAGGCGTCGTTCGAAAAGCTTCGCCCAGGGGCCTACTGCATATAACAGTTCCGGATGGGTGTGAAGGGTTTTCAACCCGGGGGTGTTGACCCCAGATCTCACTAATGAACTCTGGCGCCACTGCCGTGTGGACGTAAACCGTAGTGTGTCCCCTGTCACAATCTGGGCCCCCTGATCCACGGCTGCGTTGTACATGACTTCCAACCCATCTGAAGACAGACAATCATCAGAGTCAAGAAAACACAGATAGTCACCCGTGGCGACTGAGAGCCCAAAGTTTCGGGTGGCTGCAGCCCCATGATTCTCACGACCTATGAGACAAAAACGGTCGTCATCCCCTATCGCAGTAATAGCGACCTCAGCTGTACCATCGGTAGAACCATCATCAATGAGAATGAACTCAGAATCGACCAATGTTTGTTGCTTTAGGCTGTCTACCGCGTGGGCGATGTACTCAGCCACATTAAACATCGGAACAATGACACTCACCTTGGGAGATGAGCCGGACCCTGATGAACCTTTTCGCGTAGCAGCCACGAACTGAGTCTATAACCTTGACCCAGGATCTCTTGTGCTGTGGAGAGGGTGCTAGGCATCTATTCTGGATACACTCACGCAGTTACTTCCATTCGGAAGCAACTCCTCCGTTCGGGATACGATCCAGAACAGATGTCTGACACCCCTCCACAGTCGTCTACTGATCTTGAGTGATGACGGAATAGTCGGTGACGAGGGTGTTCTTGAGTAGGCTAGTTCCTAAATGAAAGGAGAACCGTGAAAAAGCTCCAGCGCGGAATCATGATCCTAGGCATCAAGGTGGCCATAGGTTCTGCACGAGCTTTGTACGCTGCGATCAAGCTCTTCCCGACCCGCAACAAGGTAATCTTTATCAGCCGTCAAGGCTGGGATGTACCCCTGGATTTCACTCTCCTGATCGACCAGCTTCACTGTGATCAGCCTGACTTGGAGGTGAAGCTACTGTGTCGGCCAGTACCCAAAGGACCCGCAATCGTTGGGTACCTCTTCCATCTGCTCACCCAGGCGTACCATATCGCAACCAGCAAGACTGTTGTCCTTGATACCTACTGCATTCCCGTCTGCATCTTCACACACAAGAAAACACTCCAAGTAATCCAGATCTGGCACGCGCTCGGGTCCTTCAAGAAATTTGGGTACGCCATACTCGATAAGGCGGAGGCTCGTTCAGGAGGACGAGGACTCACCAGCTTTGAGTTGGCCCAGCTCATGCATATGCACGAAAACTACGACCTCGTTATTGCCAGTGGCGAACGCAGTGTTCACAACTTTGCTCAGGCCTTCAACTGTGATCCTTCCACGGTTTCAGTGATTTCACTACCCCGCGTGGACCTCCTCAGCGATTCGGAGAAAAACTCTGAAATACAAGGGAAAATACGGACAGAACATCCGGAACTTGGCGACAAGAAGACCATTACTTTCGCCCCGACTTTTCGTCGTGGTGAAACCGTTCATGAAGAGATCGATCACCTTATTGAAGCTGTGGATTTCGAGAGGTACAACCTCATCATCAAAGTACATCCCCTCACGAAACTCACTATCGAAGATCCCCGGGCCATCCAGATCAACGGGTACTCCACACTGGAAGTGCTGACCGTCTCCGATTACCTCATCACCGACTATTCCGCCATCACTTACGAGATGTTGGTACTTGGCAAACCCGTCTTCTTCTATCATTTGGATGCTGACGGATATGATGAAATCCGGGGCTTCTTCACCTCACCATCTGATTTCCCAGCCCAGCAGTACACTGATGCTCACGCTCTGTTCACCGCCATCGACAACGAGGATTTCGACCTGAAAGCCATCCATGATTTCACGAATCTGGAGGTGGTTCACAGAACGGGGAACACTGTCCGCCTAGCCGGTATTATTGAGAACCACTGCTATGGTCTCAAGAACTAATGAAGGCGTAAAGCCCACTGACACTCACACCGCACGGATCGACATCCAGTGGATGCGAGCACTCGCGGTGACCCTTGTTCTTGTGTACCACTTCTGGCCCACCAACGTGAAAGGTGGCTTCGTCGGTGTCGACATCTTCTTCGTCATCTCGGGCTTCCTGATCACCACACACCTCCTCACCAAACCTCCGCGACGCGCTCACGACCTCGTCGTTTTCTGGGGAAGAAGAGTACGGCGCCTCCTCCCTGCCGCCTTCACAGTCATCATCGTCACAGTGATTGCTACACTCCTCATCCTCCCGATGACCCAGTGGCAGGCCAACGGTTGGTCAGCGATCTGGTCCGGGTTGTACATAGAAAACTGGAACCTGGCCTGGGTGGGTACCAACTACCTCGCCTCAACAGCGCCACCGACCGCCCTTCAACACTATTGGTCCCTGTCAGTTGAGGAACAGTTCTACCTAATTTGGCCTATACTCCTTGCCCTAGTTGCTTTGCTGGTACGAAAGCGCTGGCATCGATTCCGGCTGGCGGCAGGGCTGGTCATCCTGGGTGTGGTTGCCCTCTCCTTCGCTTTCTCGGCCCTCTTCACTTCAGCCATGCCAACGAGGGCATACTTCATTACCCCAACCCGAATGTGGGAACTCGGAGCCGGTGGCCTTCTGGCTGTCATCTATCCCCGGTTGGCCCCACGATTGGAACCCTGGTGGTGGGTACGACTGGCAATGGTCGCCGCAGGAATAGCAGCCATGGTCTGGTCAGGGTTCACTGTGACCGGACAAGGGTTCCCTGGCTACATTGCAGCAATCCCAGTACTGGGCGCACTTCTCGTCATCGCTGCCGGGCCCGGGAACTATCGGTACTCCCTCGACCGGATTCTCGCATTCAAACCCATCCGATTCGTCGGGGATGCCTCCTATTCGATCTACCTGTGGCATTGGCCCCTCGTAATACTCATTCCCTGGACAATCGGGCGACCCATGGACTGGCCCATCAAACTTGGGGCCATTGCGCTCACCCTGGGACTCTCCTGGTTGTCCAAAACCTTCATTGAGGACCGCTTCCGAGGATCACGTCCACTGGGGGTACCGCTTCGCCGTACATTCATCTTCCTGGTGTTAGGCATGGTTGCGACCTCCGCAGTTGGGACCTCCGCCATAGCCATCACCCATATCGTCGGCAGACCCAATGACCGTCCACAGATCCCAGAAAACGCCACCTGCGTGGGCGCAGCAATACGCTTGGACCCTGCCTGTGCGGGACAGGATCCCCACGGTGAACAGTTGCTGACCGAACCACTCCAAGCCGCCAACGACCGTAGTGTGGCCTACAAGGACGACTGCTGGTGGTGGCAAACCAAACCAACCCGATTCCCCGTATGCCACTACCCGAACACAGGCGAACTCCCCGAGCGGGTAGCCCTGTGGGGAAACTCCCACGCTGGCCCCTACCTTGAGCCGCTTATCGACATAGGTGCCACACACGGCTGGGGGATTCGTACCTATCTGGCCGCTGTGTGCTTCCCCTCCCTCCAGCCACTGGTCATGCCCCTGCCTGGCACCCAGCAAGCCTGCCAAGAGTACACAACACGCTCCCTGGAAGACATGAAAGCAGCCGGAATCGAACTTGTTGTCATGTCTATACGACCCCAGTCAGCCATCATGGCCTATACGGGCTGGGAAGCTCAACACCAAGTCCGAATAGAAATGTTCACTGATCTGCTTGAACTCATCACCTCTGAGGGGCTCAGCGTACTCGTTATCCACGATGTGCCCTACCAGTCACATCACACTCCCGACTGTGTTGAACAGAACCGTGACAACATTGGTGCCTGTGACGGACCCCGATACTGGCAACTCTCCTCAGACCCCCTCTTCCAAGCAGCAGAAGAATCCACCAGCCCCAAGGTCTCAACCATCAACTTCAGCGATGCCCTCTGTGATGACACCACCTGCTGGGATGTCATCGGCGGAGTCATCGCCTACTATGACCCTGGACACCTGACAACCACATTCACTCGTACTCTTCAGCCCTATCTTGAGGACGCTGTACTTTCGGCTCTTGAATAGTTTTAGCTTGTGTTTTCTTTAACTCTGTGGCTGGTGTGTGGAGGGGTGCCAGACATCTATTCTGGATGCACTCACGCAGTTGCTTCCATTCGGAAGCAACTCCTCCGTTCGGGGATACGATCCAAAATAGATGTCTGGCACCCCTCCACAGTCGGCTAGTGATCTCGACGTTAGGGTTGCTCCCATCCGTCATACTGCGCGTCAGTCGCAGCATCCAAGACATGACCGATTCTGCGACTTTCGTGTAGTCACTGAGCAGTTAGTACTACTTTGCCTACGTTGGCGCCTGAGTCTAGGTGGGCGTGGGCGGCCGCAGCATTGGCCAAGGGGAAGGTTGTCATGGGTGGAAGGGGGATGGTTCCTGCTTCAAAGAGGGGCCAGATTCTAGCGATAACTTCAGAGACGATCTTCACTTTCTCTGGTACGGGCCTAAAGCGCAGGCTAGTGGCCGTGACGGTCGCCGCTTTTGAGAGGAGCCGATTGAGGTCCAGGGTGCCCTTTGTGCCTCCCTGGAGGCCTATGACCGTCATTCTGCCTCCTCGGGCCAGGAGGGCGACATTGGCTTCGAGGTACTTGGCTCCCATGATGTCAAGGATGGCGTCCACTCCTCGCCCATCTGTAGCGTGGAGTACTTCTGTGGCCCAATCCCCGTGATAGTCAATGGTGACATCTGCACCCAGTCCACGAACAAATTCTGCCTTGGTCTCAGATCCAACGGTCGTCACAACAGTCAGTCCTATGTACTTGGCATACGGGATAGCAAAGGTACCAACACCCCCAGCTCCACCGTGAATCAAAATCGTCTCGCCCGGAACAAGGTTAATGTGATCGAAGTTGGAGGCCACCGTTGCTGCCGTCTCCATGATGGCAGCCGCCTGAATCATGTCCAGGCCCGCCGGAATGGGCGCACACTGACCGGCTGGAGCCACAGCCTTCTCTGCATACCCACCACCAGCAAGAAGGGCGATCACCGTGTCTCCCGGCTTAAACGCAGTAGTACCATTGGCCGCCTCAACGACCCCAGCAACCTCAAGACCAATGATCTCGGAGATCCCCTGAGGCGGTGGATAGTACCCACGACGTTGAAGGATGTCAGCACGATTCACCCCCGACGCCTGTACGGAGATAAGGACCTCCCCCACAGCTGGCTGAGGATCTGGAACCTCGCCCAAAACCATGACTTCCGGCCCACCAGGCTCTAGAACAGTGATTGCACGCATGAGTACCAGTATGCCCCAAATCGCCCAAACCCGAGAACTCTAAATCTGTCGCCAGAGGCTTCACCAACCCCACCACTACCGACTCAGAATGCTCCTCATCGGCGGAGCCTTCAACCACCCTCAACTCAACTACCCCCACCGCACATGAGAAGAGCCACTATTCAAGACGCGAAAGTACAGCGTCCCCACGACAGATGTCTGACCCAAAACTGAATCATCGCCAAACGCCACGATGAAGAGCTAAAAGGCGTACCACTCTCCAGCACCCTTGGGGATGATCTCAATCCAGGTCGTACCTGGAAGAAGTACCACTGGCTCACCATCAGCATCAGTGAACTCCCACATGGATGTTAGGTAGTCGCGGGACCAGGTGATTGAGGCTGACATCCCTCCAGAGGCGACGGCTCCCGTACCCTGTCCTGTGAGAATGGGTTGAGGGCCAGAACCAGTGTCGGGGCCAAGATCCACGTCAAGGATGATGATGTTTGTAGCAGTGATTTGGGATCCGCTTGCTGAAACCGCTGGTTGTTCGGATTCGGATCGCTGCCATAGCGAGGTAGTGATGTCCCATGTCCAATTGGCGTCGATGGAGGGTGGCAGTTGGATAAGGATCTCATTTGTCATTGCTCCATGGCGTTGAGCTGTACATCCCCGCCCCTCCAAGTCAAAGTCCGCTAGTTTGGGGGGAAGTTGGGGATCTGGGTCTAGCACATAGGTGGCGGGTGTTTGTCCACTCCCTAAGACAACGAATCCTTCAGACCATCGATTTTCGTATGTGGGTGTGAGGTTTCCGAGTGTCGAAACTTCGGTAGGCACCTTGGAATTGAAGACCAATGATAAACGGGTACTACCCTCCCCAGCTGCTTCTTCTATCACATAATCGGCTGCTTCTATCCCAATGAGTGGACGATTTTCAGATGAATTTTCTACCTCAACAATGAGGCCTGGACGCAGCTCGATTTGTCCCGTTATTCCAGTGAGTGGCCACTGCTGGGGTACCTCTTGAACATCGGGCGTAGCGTGGTTTCCAGAGTTGGGAAGTAGTTTTATCACGCGTTCGATGAGTGGGTCCAAAAGCCCAGTGAAATAGGCGCCAGCACCTCCACCTCCAATTAATACCAGGATGACAAGGAGTATTACCCATTTCAGGCCTCGTCTGGAGGAACGATGAGACCGACCGTAGGAGTCAGGTATTGCCCTTCGTGGCGAAGATGAGTTTCTCACGGGCTTGTCAGTACCTTTCTCGTTTGTCCTATTCCCACCCAGGTTTTCTTCCAGGATATGCTTCTGCGCACAATCCGTAAATCCCACTATTGGCGAACCAACTCCCAAAGTCTACCCCACTTCATAGCACAGCAATCTCATGTTTTCTCAGGAATCTCTTAGGTTTCTACGGTATCGTCTTCTCGAAATTGTGGTAACATCATTCAACAGTGGAACCCAGTACCTCAGACTACTTGTAAGTATTTTGACGACAATATCCGGTTTTTCCGGTTTCATCGTGTAAAGTATCTAGCAGGGGGGCAATGTAGGTACAAATGGGGGGCGACACAGAAACGGACAGGTTAACATGGTAAATATGGAATCAGATGTGAGAAACCCAGCTCCAGGACGCAAGGCAATGCTCCTGAGACTGGACCCAGCTGTGCATGCAGCTCTTGCCCAGTGGGCGGAAGAGGACTCACGTAGCCTCAACTCGCACATTGAGCTTCTCTTGAGGGACGACCTTGCAGGTGCAAACAGGCTTCCGGCCAATGTGCAGCCTCTGCGCAGGCCAGGCCGTCCGCCGCTTGCTACATACAAGTAAGGATTAGTCCTGCTTCTCAACTAGTGGTTTCGTCTAACGGGACCCTAGTTGAGAAGCTGGATCACTCCCTTTGTACGTACAACCGACCCGACTGGTACACAAATTTCTTTTTGTCCGTGCCAGTTGGTGACAAGGGCGTCCACCGCTAAGACATGGTCTCTGGTCACAGCGTCATTTCCGCATCCCCGTAGCCACGCTAAAAGGATTCGGTGACGTAACGCAGGGTCGAGTACAGCAAGAGCATCGACGGAAATCTCGCGTGCCTGGGTATCTATACCCGTGGTGAAGGCCAGTAGGTCGAGATAGTCTGCGTCGGTTCGGCATAATTGGGCTGTACGCGCCAATGACTGTGTGAGGCCCGGGCCCAAGGCTGCTTCCAGAGTCACCATTGCTTGTCGTACGCGAGTACGGGAGAAGGATGGGTCCTCATTCATAGGATCATCCCACCAGGACAATCCCCAGTCCTTGCATGCTTGCTCAGTATCGAATCGACGAAGATCCAGCAAAGGCCTCAGCAGGTGGTCACGTGAACGTGGCATCCCTGACAGGGATCGTGTCCCTGATCCTCGTCCAAGCCCCAGTAGTACAGTCTCAGCTTGATCATCCAAGGTGTGTCCCAGCAGTACAAGGGCCCCATCGCCCCAGGTGAGAGCCTCATAGCGGGCTGCCCGGGCACCCGCCTCAAGCCCACCGTGGGTTGAGTTCACCTTCACACGGATGATCTCTGCAGAAACCCCCAGACCCTCAGACTGGGTACGAGCGCGCTCCGCAACCAGATGGGACCCGTGTTGGAGCTCATGATCAATGATTCGCGCAGTGACATCCATTCCAGCCAAAGGCCCCGCGCGCCGATCTCGTACCCAGGCTGCTGCTGCTGTGAGTGCCAAGGAATCCGCACCTCCCGATAACCCGATGCGACAGGAGGTCAGACCCAGAGCTTCCAAAGCCGGTGGTACGTGAGTCTCCAGCGCCTTTACAAGGGCGAGACACGACGGTGTTAATGCCTGGCGGGCCATGGCTTAAGAGGAGGCTAGGATCGCTGCAGCCCGATCCAACCAGTTGAGGGCAGCTGCGTGGTTGGTGATGCCTTCAACAAGGAACGAGAAGGTGACTACAGCCCCTGATTGAGTTTGTACTATCCCAGTCAGAGAACGCTCCTTATAATGTGTACCAGTTTTGGCTCGTACCACCCCACGTCCTGGAAATTCAGCCGCATCATCGAACCGCGAGGTGAGGGTACCTTCAACTCCTGCCACTGGCAACCCTCGTATGACATCGGAGAGCTGCGGGTCTTTGAGGGCTATGTTCATGGCCTTAGCAAAGACATCTGTGGACACCCTGTTTTGAAGGGAGAGCCCTGAACCGTCATGGACAGCCATGCCTGGAGCCCACAGACCCACAGACTGCAGATAGGACTCCAAAGCCTGTTGTCCCCCCTGATGGGAACCAGCGAGACCAGCAGCGATCGCTACATGTCGGAAGAGTACTTCGGTGGCGAAGTTGTCGGAGTTTTCCATAGCCCTTTGTACGATCAGGCCTAGGGGAACGGATTTGACGACACCCAGGGGATCAGCTTGGGGAGCCTTCTCCGAGCGGGTTGCCGTCACCTTGATCCCCTTGGAAGCGAGTACTGCCGCGAAGGCATTAGCAGCTAGGGCTGAGGTATTGGCTGAGTTCGATACCTTCGGATCAACGGATAGGGCAGTGATCGGCGCGACATCTGCTCCGAAACTCGCTAGCCAGGTTGGGGCCCACCCTGTACCGGAGAAGAGGGAATCATCGTAGCCAAGGGTGACGCTGGTTGTGCCCTGGGCAGCAAGCTTCTCAACGACTTGGTCAGCCAGATCGTTGATATGCGCCTGCCATGGGTGGAAGCGATCCTTCCCTGTAAGGTACGGGTCCCCTCCCCCGACGAGGACGATCCCAGTAGCAGAAGGTACCACAGTGGTTGGGAAGCGATGATTGGATCCATAGGCGGCCAGTACAGCCATGGAAGTGAGACTCTTCATGGATGAGGCTGGTACCCTCGTGGTCGTGGGCTCCAAGGCTGCAAGTTGGGTACCTTGAAGGTCCCATACGCTGAAACTGAAGGCTGAGGCACTTGTCCGCGACAGGGCCATGAGATTCTGTTGGAGAGCGGCTTTGTCAAGGGTGAGACTCGGATCAATGTCATCGAATCCAGGATCGGGAGACTTGGTCTCAGGCAGGGGTAGGGCATATTCCTCAGGATCAAGGGTTCCATAGGGTGGAGAGAAGACTCCGAACGAGGATGCTCCCAGGACTCCCAGGCTTAAGATAAGTACAATTAAGGCCATGAAGATGGCAATCAGGCTTGCGCGCTTGGATCGCATTACTTCCCCTTTCCTTTAGGTGACAGCCGTCATCTGATGGAACCGTGCCTGCCATTCACGGCCTGTACGCTGCCATAGGATCGCACAGAGGTAATCTTGGGAGTTCCTTTTCATCCTGTACCTCAACAGGATGGCGTCCTCTCCCAGAAGATCCGCCCCATAGACATCTAGGTGAACTGTACCGGATAGGGCTGCTGGGCGGGCAATGATCGAACCTTTTGTACGGATGATCCCTTCCGGTAGGTGTGCCACGAATTCTGGATGCATGAGGTCTGCTAAGCGGTCACGGTCGAGTTGTACTTCATCACTCATGAGTTCGCGTGTGAGTTCGGTGATGTCCACAATCAAGGAAGTGTTGTCCGACCTCACGGTGGTGGTCGTTTCCATGGATGTGGTGTCGGTTCCTTGGGGTTTGGTGCCCGTGTCCATGGGACCGAGAGGAATCCCGAGGTCCGGTTGAAGGGGTAGGGTGTTGTCAGAATCCTCAATAGTGTTGTCAACGGTGTTGTCAGCCACAGCAAGGATCTCATCCACATCCACTGCATTGATGTCGGATCCCTTGCTGTCGCGAGATTTGGCAACCTTGGAAAATCCTGGCCCAGATCTCAAAGGCATACCCTGTTGAAAAGCTGTAGCAGCCGCCCTCGCCAGTTCGTCGGCCTTCTCATTCATAGGGTTCCCCGTGTGGCCACGTACCCATTGGAAAGTGACCTTGCGGTCCGTGAGAAGCTCATCCAAGGCCTTCATCATGTCCAGGTTCAAGACCGGCTTATTGTCTGCTTTACGCCACCCACGGCTCTTCCACGTCGGAATCCACCGAGTACAACAATTGATCACATACTGTGAATCGGCAAGGATCCTCAAAGTGTCATCCAGATGGGCTGTGGCCTCCAAGAGCGAAATGACAGCCTGGAGTTCACCCATGTTGTTCGTACCCCTGACCCAACCGCCAGCCTCCCAATGGGAGTCGTCGATGTACCACGCCCACCCACTTGGACCAGGGTTCGCGAGGGAAGACCCATCAACTGCAGCAAGGATCACAAGACTATTGTAGTCGTCAGATTTAGAACAGGAGCAGGAAGAGGGCTGCAGCAATAGCGATGAGTACCATGCCAAAGACGATAAACAAGACGATAGATAGGGTTTGTTTGTCCCGTTTGGCGTTGTTATTGGTCACTTCATGGGAGGTACGCCCACCCACAATCACTGCCTTGCCGTCACCCAAGGGCGCTTCAAGGTAACCGGAGCCAGTCTCCTCCAACCGTTGCTGAGGGCCTGTACGATCTCCGATTCCTGAGGGGCCCCACGGATCATTGGCAGGTCTAGGAGCTCCAGGGAATCCTGAGGGACCTGTCGGGGGACGAGGATCATCGCGCAGAATCGAATCCAATCCCAGAGCCTCAGGATGCTGAATACCGCTGGTTTGTGCCGATAAGGCTGGGGTATATCCGGCATCGGAGCGTACTGAGGAAGAATCAGCGTCACGGAAGAGCGAATCTGGCAACGACGAGGTCTGCGGTTTCTGTGGCTGCGCCCACGGAGGTATAGCCGGCGGCGGATCATCAAAAACAGGCGTAGCCATGGGGGCTGTGGAGTCAAGTACAGGGGCCTTCGGAGCCACAGGCTTAGGATCGTCACCAAGACCTATGTCGAGCAATGGGCTGTCGAAGGTGGACCTCGGGCGCGAAGACTTGGACTCGCTTGAAGTCAACTCCGAGTCCAACAAAGGCGTAGCGAAAGGCTTTTCTGGTGTTTCAGGAGTTCGCGGTTTCGATTCCAGAAGAGAATCCACACTTGGCACAGAAATAGGCTCTGGTGGTACGACCGGAGTCAAGGAGATAGTCCATGGGGGGGGCTGAGATGGCCCAGGTGCCATGGATGGGAAGGCGGGCTCCGGTGGAGTTAGCGGAGTCGGCGGTGGCTCAGCAACAAGGGCATCCAGACGTGGAGTCGTGGAAGGCCCAGTCGATGCAGTCGGCTTGGGAGGAAGTATCCCTGGAGGAAGTGGCGGTGAGGCCACGCCCAGCATCAACTCGAGAGTCGAAGGTGGGGTATCTTCCGCAGAAGGGGTTGACGAGATCAGAGGCGGATGAGCAGACTCATCCACAACTGGAGGGGGCGGCTTGATCGGCGAAGGAGCCACAGGCGGTGGCGGGGATCCGGCAGCCCACTGAGGAACTTGGGAGGGTGGTACCACTGATGGAAGGCCTGCACCCAACCAGGATCGGGCCGAAGAATCCGCTTGTGGGCTTTCGACAGGTGGGGTTGCCATAGGTGCAGTCACTGGAGGCGACGCGAGCGGTGACACAGCAGGTGGGAAAGATGGCATTTGAGAACTTGGGGGAGATGAACTCATCGGAGGAACCGGGGGAGGTACAGCCACAGGTGGTTGACTCGCTGTGAATGGAACCGGTGGCGGCTGGCTCACTGGTGGAGTCACAGGCGCTGGAGGTGGTGGTGTAAGAGGAGGGACGCCCGGCCCGTACATAGCCTCAAATTTCGCAATACCAGAGTCGGTAGAGAGATCTGGGAGGCTGTCATCCCAAGCGGGGGTCGGCGTAATCGCCTGGTCGCGGAATCGGGCAACAAGATCCCCGATTCCACCCGAATGGGATTCGTCTGGTGTTCTCGGTGGTGGAGTAGGAGTGGACGATTGAGGATACGCAGGTACTGAAGGGGCTGAAGGAGCTGCGGAAGTCCACGGTGTTGCCGCTGGCTGGGAGGTCTCCCATGGCAGTGGTGTGGGAGTCGTCGCGGGAGGCTTGGGCGCGGGAGGCTGTGAAGTGGCACCCGCTGCACCGAACCCAGACCAAGGGTTGGAAGGCAATTGTGCGCCATCAGAGGCAGGAAAAGCCGTCACCCAAGGATTGACTGGTGTCGCTGGTGTACGACACGATGGGCACGCGGACTGATCGTCAGAAAAGTTGAAGCCGCACTGTTGGCAGAACATTCCTGCACCCCTTTCCACATGTACAAACCGGCTGACTTCAACTCGGATCGTAGGTTGCGCGACCCTTTCCCAAGTCGCCCCTAAACTCTACCATCGCCTACAATGTCACGTCATCCGGGCTACCAGGATCCGCCGCCTCCGCCGCCGACGCCACCACCAAAACCGCCACCTGAGAACCCTGATCCTCCCGAGGAACCACCCGTGGCCTGAGCCTGGGCGGCCACATGCTCACGCAGTGACTCCCCGAAGGTCGACTCTATGGAACCAACAGAGTTGTTGATCGACATCCAGATGGGCATCCGTCCATACCCTGTGTACCAAATGGGGTGAGGTACAGGTGCACCCATGGCGACCAATTCTTCAAAGATCTTGGCCCACCTGTCGGCGCAACCAAACCCAATGGCATAGGGAAGGTATTGCGAGAAGATATCTTGTCCTTCCTCCCATTTAATCTGTTTGGCTTCCGCAGTTTCCAGGTATTTCTTGAAGCCGAAGGATTGGATGGCTACAGCTGAGCCGACAGCGGTACGTACGGGCATCCTCTTGGCGAGAGCCATCATCCCCAATCCGAGGAGGATGAAGGGGATGGCCATCCATCCAACGCCAAGGAGTCCGTTTCGCGCGAATTGTCCACCAACGAATACTGCCCCTGCGCCACCCATGAGAGCGATAAGCAGACCACCGATGCGCCAGGCACTGACGACGGCTCGTGGGCTGGATTTGTACCACCCCTGTGCATTGAACTCTTTGCTGGTCAGGGACTGGAAGCTTTGATAGGTCGAATAGAAACCCTGACTCGACATGGTCGCTCTGGTGACAACCGGCCCCAAGGAGAATAACCCGTCATAGATTCTTTGTTCCACAGCTGTGAGCCCATGGGGTTCGAGTGATGTACGTCTGATCGTGAAGTCGCTACCCTCACCCTGCTCAAAGTGGAGGTACCCTCGTACCGCCAAATCGATGATGGTTGCTGTGATGTCATCGTCGGAGGTACCTTCGCGTACCACTGCTGAGACTAGGCGTGGTGGAATCCCTTGTGGAGGTTGGAATTGTACGGCTGCATCCTTGACCTCTTCGTACTTAATCTCGACCTTGTCGCCGGTTACTGGGACCATCCCAGGAGTGACGTTGGCGAACTGCTCGTCACGGCCCCTCTTGTTGATCCTGGTCAGCAGGAATCCAGCGATGACTGAGAGTACACCAGCACCACCTGCTGCTTTGGCTCCACCACTAGCAAGATCGAAGGGATTCTGGGAACTGGGTACCAGATCAAGTGTTGCTCCAGGGAAGGAGCCGACAGGCCAGCCACCCACAACTGCGAACCCTTGGCCGGGATTCAAAGAATCCTGATGGAAGCTTGCCACACGGCCCTCCGCAGTGTGATTCGTACAGGGAGCCTTATAGTCAGAACCGGTATAACAGATGGTCTGCTGAACATCGGAGGGGCTCTCGATAGTGATTGAGATGTTCTCGATTGGCACCTCCCACGCAGTGCCGACAACGTTCCAATAAATTTCATCCATGCCCGACTGAATAACATGGGGGTTGACTATCCCAGATGCCGTATAGGTGATGACATAGGTCTGAGTACCAGTGACTGATCTATCTGGATCACCAATTCTCAGGGATATGTGCTTGTCTCCTGTTGAGGTTTCCATCCAAGTGGGAGCTCCCGTTGGAGAACTGACCTTGAAGTTTGTGTAGTTGATGCGTCGATCCTGGGTGTCATCGTATCCTTGGCGGGTGATGTACCACGCATAGATACCGTGGCCAGAATAGGCGAAAGCCATGTCGATAGTCTGGGTCACCGTGAAGACACCATCCTTATCAACAACAGCGTGTACATCAAACCGAGTGATGGTGTCACTCGCAGCATGAGCACTAGGCGCGATAAACGAAAGACCAATGACAATCAGAGCCGCCGCAATGGCATGGAGTAGACGCTTCACATATCCCAGTGTACGCCCTTGCCTCACGATTTTATGATTATCAGGTTCCTTTATGATTATCAGGTTCCGCACCCTTAACAAATTCGCCATCTTTTTATAGCTTCTACACTGAACCCGGACCGTCTTGCCTACCACCAGCGGATCCATTGATGGATGGATTGCTGGTGGTTGCTCTCCAAACCTGGCATGACTCGTATTTCAATGCAATATCATTTCATAGTTGACGGCTCAGTGCTCCGGAAACTGGAATCTCACTAAGGTTTTCAAGTTGTAAAGTCCCATCCATGGTTCCAAAGGCAAACATGGCTTGACGAGTGTCGTGAAAGTAATACGCTTCCAGGGACACACGGTGTTTCATCGCATACGCCCGCGCAAGGACGGCTAGCTCCGGATATTTATTTATATCTAAATCAATATTGGTCTGGATAACCACGGACGAAGAAATATCGCTTGACGCTGTAATAATAAACCCGGAAGAAAGAAATACAAGGGAGTCTCCCTTGATTTCTGTAGATATTTTAATGATATTTGCTTGGAAAGTATCAATGATGGCTTCGAGTGAGCATTTACTTGGAACTGGAATTGTATTTAGCAATTCCAGGAATTCAAGTTGTTCCGTACTCATCGTCAGGTTCTCACCAAGAACCGCCGCCACCGACACCGCCACTTTCAACTACCGTTCCTCCTGCTGGGACTCGATTCTTCGATTCATCCCAATAAACATCCATACTCCACTTTCCTGGTGTCGTTCCCTTGTAGTCACCTCGTATATCTACGTCAGAAAGCTCCCAACTCAGATACTCCTTCTGGGGCCGGTTCGGAATTGGCACGTTCATGTTCAAGGGGTGCCACGACACACGAGATACGTTCCCTGACACATTCCCTCACTTTTCCTCGTGGTACTCCTGGTCGGTGTTCACATCCCAGATGTTTGAGTTGTCGGTGGTACCCGAAAGGATGTTGGATACTGCTTCGAAGGCAGTCACCATGGAGTGATCCATATTGTTGTACCGATGCTGTCCATTACGCCCAACACAATAAAGATTGTCGATGGTATCGAGGAAGGCTCGCAGTTCATCGAACTCAGCATGGGTATCGAAGTACGCAGGGTAGGCCTTTTTGACGTGCTCACGGTGGGAATGGATCACGTCATCTTTAGAGGCGATCACTCCGATTCTAATGAGCTCTTCGATGGCGAATCGGGTGAAATCCTCATCGGACATCTCCCAGTACTTATCCCCCTCGTCGTTGAAATACTCCAACCCCATCCACACGGTGTTCTCAAGGTCCTTGACCATGTACGGGGACCAGTTGTTGAAGACCTGGAGACGCCCCAGGGTCACAGAAGTGTCTTGTACATAGATCCAACAATCCGGAGTGATGTCACCAACAGTGGGGTGTTTCCCGTTGTTACGCAGGAGGAATTTTTGATTGGGCACGAGCAACCCAACAGTCTGGAAATCACGGTAGGGCAGACCCTCAGCAATACGTACAGATTCCTCAGGAACCTTAGCCATCGCAGTAACCAGATCCTTGACTGGCATGGATGAGATGAGCTCATCGCAGGGGTACTTGTCTCCATTGGAGCATGTCACGCTGGTAATCTTGCCCACCTTATTACGGGTGATACCTGTGACGGATGCGCCTGTGATGACCTTTCCCCCTCGAGTCCTAATCTCCTCAGCGACCTGAGTCCACAGTTGACCTGGGCCGTACTTGGGGTAGATGAATTTCTCAATCAGGGAGGTCTCCACCTTGCGGTTCTTGACCTTGAAGATCTTGCCAAAGATGTCAGCAAGAACAGCCCTAATAGATAGGCCCTTGACCCGCTGGGCACCCCACTCGGCAGAGATTTCGCGAGGGTGGCGACCCCAGAGCTTTTCTGTGTACCCCTCAAAGAACATCGAATAGAGCACCTTACCGAAGCGGTTGATATAGAAGTTTTCCAGGTTGTCGTCTGGGAGCTTGCGGAAGAGAGTAGCCAGATAGCTGAAACCTGCACGCATGGTGGTCACCAGGCCCATATTCTTGATGGTGTTCCAGTTGAGAGACACAGGATAATCGAAGAAGGCATTGCGGTAATAGATCCTTGATACGCGGATTCTTTCCAGCATGACAAGGTCCTCAGATTCCGGATCAGCACCGCCTTCCACGAGGTCTACTTTCGTACCCAAGAGGATTTGGTCCTTGGCCAGCTTTCCTTGAGGACGTACAAACTTAGCCCACCAATCGGTGACCCGGGTATCCTTGGAGAAGAATCGATGGCCACCGATATCCATTCGGTTGCCATTGGAGTCGACTGTACGTGAGATGCCTCCGAAGACCTCAGATTCCTCCAGGAGGGTTACCTCGAATCCTCCGGCTTCTAGAAGCTCATAGGCTGCCGTAAGTCCTGCTGGACCTCCCCCGATGATCACCACTTTCTTCATTCGGATGAATCCTTCCTGTACAAGGTGAGCTTTCGTACCCCGAAATTCCAGATGAATGTCGCCACGATTGTCGCCAGTTTAGACACCATGAAATGGAACCCCACAATCTCTGTGAAGAACCACATCAACCCTATGGTGATCCCAAAGCCTCCGAGGCCCACAAGTAGATAAACGAGAAACTCGACTCTGCGCCCAACCGGAGCCTTCTCTTTGAAAACAAATTTGATGCTGAGTACAAAGTTGACGATGACACCAAGGATGAACCCGAAAGCAGCGCAGATCAGATAGTGCATCCCCGTGAGGGAGAGTACCCATAAGAGCCCGGCATCAGCAATAAAGGCGAGCGCCGCAACAAACAATGCCCGGAAAACCTGCACGACAACATTTGTTGTTGGGGTAAGCAGCAGCCCCTTGAGATCGAACCTCAAGACGAGGCGCAGCACTTCTTTCAAGGAGATTCCCTAGAACTAGCCCCTATGTGGGCAACCACAGTATATCGACCTGGGACAAAGGCTATCCACCAGTCGCCCTCACGCTACAGATGTGGTGGTGTGGATGACGCCAGCCCACGTGTGAGGAGCAGCATAGGCGACCCACGCTTCGTGTTGGGTCAGCCATAATGCAGTGGCTGGGTCCGTACCTGAGAGTGCAGGGTACAACTGGGCGAGGAGACGGGCAGTGGGAAAGGGGGAAGCATCGGGAAGAGAATAGATTCCGCGTTAAGGCCACAGGAATCCCCAGTGTCGTCACTGGACATAGCCCTCGGAACTTTCACCAGAATTCTTCAAGAGCCAAGTCCTATCACGGATTTTGGTGGCAGGTTTTGCTAATAAACCTGAAACATTAGGTAATTTCCTCTGTCATGGATTCTGCTGGGCATACCCTTGCCAGGAGGGTGAGAATCACAGGCAGAGTTAGGACCACATTAAAGTGGAAGTACCGATAATCAGGGCCACACAGCAGGAGCATCGTACCAATGTTGTACGCAAGTATGGGGACCAAAACGAGAAGACTTGTGAAGCCCCGACCTCGATTGAGGGCATAGATCCCGAAGAATAGTAATGCCAGCATATGTAGGCCAATGCAACCCATGATCCGGTCTGGGAGCAACATACTGACCCCACCCTTGATGACCTTATAGACTGCGCCCACAGGCTCAGCGATGGGTTTCATCGCTTCCACTTGGGCATCAGTGTAGGCAACATCTTTGGCATATTCGTTAATCCAGTACCCGACTGAGTACTGCCAATCGATGGGGCTCCACACCACCCGGGTCACGGCGGCTAGGGCAACCAGTGACTCGTTGGGAGCATTCTTCATAGTACGCCAAGTCATGGCGGCAAAATCTGCTGGAGGTACCTGAGCGACCACACTGTTGGCGTCGCACTGCCACTTCACTAAGTTGAAGTTGCCTGTTTCGTACCTAGTGTGCCAGGATTCATCGTCGGTGATCGCGTAAAGGAAGTCCCTGGTTTCTGGATCAAGAGCATCAGGATTGCTGGTGAGTACCTCCCCCATGATCACCATGGGTATCCCAACGACTTCGACATAGCTTTGGGATTCAGGCTGTTCAACATCAGCAAGTCTGTACAGACCCTGGGTGATGCCCAACCAGACGAGGATCGACCCGACAGCGGCAACCAGTACATTCCTGCTCGCTTTGCGATAGAAGAAGACGAGAAGTACAACCAATGGGATGGTGATGAAGATCCCGTTGTGGCGAACCGTGGACAAGAGCGCAACCACCATGATGACTGCGAGGACGTTGTACCATTTCGCCAGCCATTTCCCCTCAGTGAATATGATGTTGATCAGGATGACCGCCATCCACAGCATGAGGATCGTGAAGGTCGTATCCTTCCACGGATGCAGGAGGATCCTCGACGTCGAATGGGTACCAACCGCAAACACGAGGAAGAGCACAGGCCAGCGTGTGGCGAAACCCCAGGCTTTCAACGTGGCAACCATGTACCCACATAGGATTGCGAAGACCACGGACTGAACCCCAAGAAAGAAGGGGTAGCTCGGTACGATCTGATAGAAGATCCACATGATCATTGTGTGGAGTGCTGGATGCCAATCATTGAACTTCCCTGAGAGTACCTGTTCCCATTGCAGGACCGAATCCCAACCTATCGCGCCTGGATAATAGGCTAGGAGCCCCGCCACAAAGAAAACACCCAGGCCCGCCGAGATCGCCACCATGAGTTTCCATGACAGCCTGCCCCTGTGCTCGCTCCTGGTCACACCCAGGTCAGGAACCTTGATGATCAAGAGTTTGATGCCCTGATAGAAGATGACAGGTGCCCCCACAGCGAGTACCACCAGGCTTGCGAGATTGGGAAGTCTGTTGTGATAGTACCAAGCGGTCATCAGGATCAGCAGCAAGACCGCGATCATCCCCAGATAGATCGACACTGCGGTATAGCACAGGAAGGCCCCTACCTTGCGTACACCATGATGGGGAGCATAAGCCTTGGCGGTGAACTCTCGATAAAACTCACGTAGCTCGGTGATCTTTGAGGGTACTGCTGTGATCATCTCGCGAAAAGTGTTCATGAGTTGCTCTCCTTTGAAACCTCGAGGTTCTCGTTGGTGGTTTTCGCCAATAGGGCGATGATGAATGGAAGGCTCACGAGTATGTTGAAGTGGAAGTACCGATAATCAGGCCCGCCCAAGAGCAGCATGGTACCCATGTTGTACACAAGAACTGGGCCAATAATGAACAGGGCTTTCATCCCCAGTCGACGGTTCACCGAATAAACTCCAATGACGAGCAGGAGGAATGCATGCAGACCCACAATTGATAGTACCCGATCAGGCGCCAAGAGTTGGATGACGCTATCGAGAGCCAGGTGTACATATCGAGCCGGCTTGATGACAGGCTCCCACGCATCCACCTCGGCTTGGGTGTATGCAACATCCAAGGCAAAATCGCCGCGACCCACGTTGACTGTGTGAAGCCAGTCGATGGGGCTCCAGACAACGCGCGTAGCATTACCGAAGCCGACCAGGCACTCGAATGGGGCACTACGGATCGTACGCATTGTCATGGAAGCAAGATCACGTGGAGGCAGTTCCCCCACTTTCTCATAGGCTTCGGTCTCCCATTTGATGGAGTTATACCCTGTCGTGAACCATTCCTGCCAGGTGTCCTCGTCAGCAATCGAGGTGAGAAAGGCTAGAGTATCCGCGTCAAGCGCATCTGGATTGGTGACCATCACATGGCCGAGCATCGACATGGGGATTCCCACCGATTCTATATAGGTCTGTGATGGTGGTTTCTCCACATCGGCAAGGCGATAGAGCCCCTGGGTGATTCCTATCACGATGAGGAGGCCACCCAGAACAGCGATGAGTACACCGCGACCACCAGTCATCCTGCGCGCAGTCCCAGGATCCATGGATGTCTTGCGGTAGAAGATGATCAGAAGAACCGCACAAGGCAGGGTAATAAAAAAGCCATTGTGCCGTACAACGGTAATCAGGGCACCAACGATGGCAAGGGCGACCGCGTTGTACCACTTCGCGATCCATCGGCCATTCGAGAAAACAATGTTGACCACATAGGCAGCCAGGGCCACCATGAGAATGGTCACCATCGTGTCTTTCCACGGATGCATGAAGATCCGTGGGGTCGAATGGCTGAGAAGGATGATCCCCACGAAGGCGTATGCCCAGTACCTATGTACACCCCAAGACAGGAGGGTGGCAACGAGGTACCCAGCCACGAAAGCGAAGACCAGGATCTGTACAGCCAGGAAGAAGGTGTAGTGGTCGACGATGCGGGTCACCAGCCAGATGATCATCGTATGGATGGCGGGATGCCAATCGTTGAAGGCGCCAGCTTGTACCTGTTTCCATTGTTGGATGGAATCCCAACCCATCCCGCCTGGAAAGTAGGCCAGCAATCTGAGAAGGAAGACAGCAGAGATGATGCCAGTCACAATGAGGATGACCGTGGGTGTCAACCGGGTCTTCTCCGCACTGCGATGAATAGACAAAGATGGCTTCTTGACCAAGAGAAACTTGAAACCCTGATAGAAGAGGAAGGGAAGATAAATAATGGCCGTACCGAGGTCTCTCAACTGGGGGACCCCGGAACCGGTATGAACCACGCAGAGCATGACCACCACTGCACAGAGGTATAGGCTCAAGAAAAGGTTGCAGCAGAAAACACCCACCCTGACTCGTCCAGTGAACTGATCATAGGCTTCAGCTGTGAAAGCACGGTATCGGCTACCCATCTGGGATAAGACCTGTTTCACAGAGTTGAGTGGGATATTCACGAACTCATCCTAGCCTTGGTGTCACCCCTGAGACATGCGGGAGCGCAACTCGGCAGCTTCACCATTACGACCGAGGGATTCCAAGGCTTCAGCGTACTTCACAAGGATCGACTCTAGTAGACCTGCAGCATCCTGTCCTTGGGCTGTGGCCTGATCGGCGTGGGCCAAAGAATCCGCCCAGATTGGTACGGCCTCCTCGATACGCTCCAGGGGACCAGCCAGGTTTTGGGCAGCGAAATGCTCGGCTCGTGCAGCACTGACAAAGTCGCCAGCCTCGGCATAACCATCTCCGGCTTGGAGGAAACAGGCGACGGCTTCATCACGACGTTCCAGGCCCATGAGTACCCGTCCCTGAGAGTCGATGAGGTCCGCCACCTTCCATGTGAAGGGGCCGTCGGGATCATTCTCGACAGTGGTGATGGCGCGACGAATATCATCAAGGGCACTTGCATCACCAGTATTGGATTTGGTGAATGCCCAGGCTTCAAGGACCTGTACCTCCATGCCTGGGGCGTCATTGTTTTGCACAAGATCCCAGGCTTGTGATAGCGCCTCCAGTGCATCGTCATAGATTTCGAATTCCCTCAAGATGTTGGCTTTACGACGCAGCATATTTGCCGCCATAACAGGCTGTTCGCCCTCGACTAGGAGATCTGCAGCCCTGCCGTACATTGACACGGCATTCCCATATTTCTCAGCGGCTTCGAAACCCTGAGCCAAGACCTCACAGGTTTCTGCTCGGCTGGCGGCAGGTACCTCCATCTTCTCTTCGTCTTGGAGTACCTCCCACAGGATCTCCACAGCTTCATGGGGATGACTGGTTGCCAGGAGAGCTCTGCCAAGTCTGTACCGGATACCTGTGGTGTCGATCTCTAGAGGCTCAGCTTCACGCAGGGCGAAACGAACTCTCGCCAGTTCCTCCTCATGACGCCCAGCATCCTGGTACAAGGCTGAGGCTAGTACGGCTGCATTAATCTGAGGCTTGGAGGCTCCATAGTTGACATAGATCTTCAGGGCAGCGTCGGCGAGGGCAGCACCTTCCTCAAAACGCTGCTTCCCACCCATGATTCGTGCCTGTTGGGTGAGTACAGAGGCCCTAGCTCCGTCACAGAGATCCAGTGCTGTGGCTTCCTCGAAGGCTGCTTCCATTTTCTCGTTGTCATCATTGTTGGCATATTGGACCATGAGCATTTTGAGGACTGAGGCTTTCAGATTGGGTCGACTGGTGCAATGTACCGCAGCGGATTCTAGGAGTTGGAGTACCCTGTCAGAGTCAAATTCTTCCTGTTCCATAAGACAGCCAGCGAGGGTGATCTCTGCGTCACCCAATTCGGCTCCACCGGTATCCGCCAAGCGGGCACATTCAGCTTCAAGTACAGCCAAATCCTCTGGGCCAGTTGAACCATAGAGTGACAATCCTGCTCGGGTTTCCAACTCGGCTTGAAGGTGTTCACCCTCGGCTTCCAGGGCCTCGCAGCGGGCTTTGAGAGTTTGCTTGGCCTCCTCAACTTCACCTATGTGGTAGAGCGTCGAAGTAAGGATTTGGAGGGCCCTTGATTTCGTGGCTGGATTGGCACCCTCAAGGGCGCGCTCCAGAGGTTCCTTCGCATCCGAGAGTCCGGCGTACACATAGATCTCCCCCAAGGCCAGCCACTGTTCGGGTGTGGAAGGTTGGATGGCGGTTTCCCTTGGAAGGAAGACCTCGCTGGCAATAGGCAGGTCGTACCTCTGATCCAGCATTGCCTTCTTGCGTGCAACCTCGGACGAGATGTAATCGTTGCCATTACGTTGGTCGAATGCTGCCGACATTGTTGCTGCTGACGCCCAGACGGCTGGAATCAACTCCGCCACCGTCCAGGGTGTTTCCCGGGTACCGAAGAAACGATCCAAGGACGGGTCGTTTGCCCCACGTACCACTTGTTCCCCATATCCGGCTCGACCCACAGACTCAAGGACAACACCGATGGCGGTGAGCATGTTGAGCTGTCCTGCCTCATTGAGCGCATCGTGGGAGAGCCAGGGTACATGTCTTTCAACCATGGCCAACCCGCGAGCCTCGTTGCCTGTGATCGCGCAGAAGATCATGTTGTCAGCGACGATAGAGATGTTGTCAGGATTGTTGCGTGCCAGACGATAGGAGCGCATATGCGAATCGAGGGCATCATCGTTTCTCCCAGCCTTAAGCTTGGCTACAAGGGTACGCGAAAGGGCATGTTCAGGCTCCTCGCCACAGGAGAACCCGCCCTCCATGATCTCGTCTACGAGAGTGAGTGCGTGTTCCTCCTCACCGATTTCTAGGGCGAATCCAGCGAGTTCGCTTCGCCCACAGGCATCACAGTGGCTGTGTTCGTCTCGCGGAGTTGCTGCAAGAAGGGTTCTGAGTTCCTTGGCTTTCTCAATGTCCCCAATACCCCAGGCGTGTTGGAAGCGGGCGGTGATCACTCCCGAGAGCCCCAAACCTTCACGAACATAGTGGGCTTCCATGTCGTCGAGCATGGCCTCGCCTTGAGTGAGGCTGAAGATTGGTGAATCGTCGAGTGCACCAATCATCCACTTGAACTGCCACATCAGATCTGCAGCGCCATTCTCAACATCGGTGGGGAATCTCTGGGGATCCTCATCATGTTTGGCGAGACACCAGGCAAAGGATGACAGGAGTGCATCTGAGTCTCCAGTACGTACAGCTGACGCGGTCAGCCGTACTCGTACCTGGTATTCAAGCTCCTCGTCGCCCAACTCGCGGCTGAGCTCTAGGGCCCTATCGATCATGGCCCGTTCTTCAGGACCCCAATAGGTTTCGTCGATCTTCTCTAGGAGATCCTTGATTTCTTGGCGTGGGTCAGACATTGGAACTTCCTCCAGTTGGTGGGGTGGTGAGGTGCATGAGGTCACTGAGGGCAGTCGTCATAAGGTTGCGATCTGCCTGAGTGAGAGGATAACTTCCGGCCAACTGAGATTGCACATAAAGCAGCTGGACATATCGGTCAAATATGGCCTGGTCTTCTAATGAGGACAGGGATCGGATCAGGGGGTTCGCCCAGTTCAGGCAGAGCCTGGCTGAGAAACCCGAATCAGCGTACTGGCTGCGCGACAAGGCGAAAGCATCAGTTTGGGCCAGGATCTCCTCCCAGAGGGAACCCGCTGAAGCCTGGCTCGCCCGCCCCCGGTCAATATGACGGAAGACTTCAGGATCGGCGACGAAAAGCGCCGGAATATCCTCAGATTCCATGATACGTACCACAGCCTGGCACTCCCTGGATTCGAGTACCTTCGTGGCTCGATCTTCGAGGGCTACTGTAACACTACGATCCTCCAGAGATGGCGGGTCGAGGCGATCCAGTTCGGTGAGTACATCAACCTGGGTGACCATCACAGAGGGGTACACCGTGGGAAGCAACTGCACGAGATCAGAGTCGTAAACGTAACCACCGTTGACCAGTGGTGCATCATTACGAGCCAAACTGGAGACCTGCCGGAACTCGTCACGGGTACGGGTATACCTCACGTTCGGTGACATCTTCACTAGTCGGTCGAAGGTGATCCTCCCCGCTGAGGTTTCCACAGACAGCCACCCCATGAAGATCCGTGCCATCTCTTCGTCGTGGATGACGAGTTGCTTGATGGCGACCTCGTGTACGGCTAGGAATGTTGTGAACTGGTGGGGCTGATGTACGGCCATATCCATGACCCAGGCCCTCACACAGGTACCGAGCTGTTCACGTGTGTACTCAAGGTTGAAGTCCTCAACAATCCCCTCGCGGGATGCAGTCGGGGAGAGTCCTGTCGAGTCGACGACAGCGCGAATGAAGAAGGCCCAATCGGGGAGAAGGTCGTCGACCCTCTTGGACAGGAGCATCCCACCAAGATAAGCGCGGGTGGATTGGTGGGCATTCGGTGGTGGGGAGAAGGGGAGGATGAAGCCCTTTCCTCGTGTACCCGTTCCTGGTGCTGAGAGGTTGATGACACCAAGTGGGTCGAAACCTAGGGCATCCTTAGCGAAGGCAGCGAGGGCCGCATGGTCAGGATCATCGTCAAGGAAGACGGGATGAGAGTTGAGTGTGGTCGTCGTGGGTTTACGACCGGGGGCATAGGCAGTGGTCGCGATGTGGATGGGTACGGGGAGATATTCACCGTATTCCTTCGCCATCTGAAGTACGCTCTCACGTTTGAGGAGTTCCACTGTGTCGAATCGTGGGGTGAGGAAAACCTGGGTACCGATAGGAATCTCTTGACCATAGGGGCGTACCTCGAAGGTACCGTCGCCTGAGCCGATCCATTCGACGGCTGGCGCGCCAGTGGCTGACTGGGAGAGGATTCGAATCGAATCCGAGACCATGAAACAGGAGAGTAGTCCGATTCCGAACTGCCCAAGGTAGTCAGTACGTGCCATGCCGAGGATGTCTCTCTTGGAGCTTCGCCCGACTGTGGCAAGGAGTTCACTCACCTCATCTGCGGTCAGACCGATCCCCTCATCCACGAGAATGAAGTCGGATTCATCTGCTGGATAGATGGTGATCCCCCAGGAATGCGTCGCCTCTTCTTCGTTCGCTGACCGGCGTGCGGTAATTGCATCGACTCCATTTTGGAGGAGTTCACGAAGATACACTCTCGGGCTCGAATAAATATGGCGACCCAGTAAATCTACGACTCCCTGGAGGTCGACTTGGAATGGTCGCGCCTCGGACACAGCACCCCTTTCGATTTGGTACCCAATCTACCAAGGGCAGTGTGAGTGAACCAACAAGGTCCATGTGGAGTTTAACTGTGTTGGTGCCATGCCGATTCGCGCCCCGCGGGTCGTACGGGACGCGAACCGGCTGTGGGAGAGCCCGACAGCGCCTCGCGTCTCACTGCCTGGGCTACAGGACTTAGGACACCCATCTGACACTAGTGGGTCCTTCAATTCCTGGAGCATTAGCTCTGCTCATAATCTAGTACTAATGCTTTCGCCACGCAATAGGGTTTCAGAGAATAATCCCTTGTCAAAGCCATATTCATTGTTTGTGACTCCACTATTTAAGTAACACAGCAAAGATCAAGTACTCTGTACTGCTTATCGGGAAGGTCGATCATCATTGAGGCCATCCACCTGATGGAGATGGGTCGGTCGCCGTGATTGTGGAGGGTAGATCGCCTAGAAATCACATCAGTTTTCGGAAAGACTGCGTACTCCATGGCGAGACTCAGATGGGCTTGTTGGTCTTTCAAATGGACGGTGAGAGTCTTGGCTTCGTCGCTGGTTGCGTGAGGTCCAGGCAGGGTAGCGCCTACCATGGGGCCGGGCACCCATTCGTGTTCGCGGTATCTGAAGTCCGTGGAATAGGAATCGTCTCCTGTCACAATCTCGCAAGGAGAGGTACGGAAGTCCCCCATCCCTATGCCAGACCATTCGAGGCAGAGATGATCAAGTTGATAGGTGGGATCGATTTCCTTATAGGCGATCGAGGTACCAATCTCCATGGTTCTCTTGATGGCTAGTGCTGTAGGGTCCTGATCCTGTGGAAGCCTGACGCCGTAATGGAGGTGTTCCAGATACCCGTGTTCAGTAATCCGAAACCAATAGCTTGAGTTGCGGGTATCGAGGTGAAACACTGCCTTGTCTATCATTGTTCTTGCCTGAGTACGATTGCTTCCCAGGGGAGAAGATGGTCGTGTATCTGTCTTCTTCCGGTGTTGGAAACCATGCATTGATGGGAGTCATCTAATCCGGCTTCGATGATCAAATCATAAGGCAGTCTTTGGGTACGTCCCGAGAAGTTAAGCCAGATGGTGTAATCCCCGTGCGTGGATCCTTGGGAGGTACGTCTGTAGGCCATCACAGATCGGTTGGCGTAGATCGGTTCAAACCCACCCTGGGCGAGGGTTTCGCAGTTGCCTCGCAACCTGATGAGGCGTCGATAGAAGTTGAGTACAGAGTGAGGATCCTTGGTCTGAGCAGCATAGTTGAGCCATGAAGAGTTGGCGTTAATGGCCATCCATGGTGTGCCAGCAGTGAACCCAGCACCCTCGGAATCATCCCATTGAACAGGTGTACGCGCGTTGTCTCGCGAGGAGGAACGAATCATCCACCACCGTACATTGTACGGAATATGGGCTTTCTTCATGAGCCCATTCATGTTGTGGCTTTCGACATCATCAAGGTCATCCATGGAGGTGTAATCGAAGTTGGTCATACCGATTTCTTGACCCTGATAGAGGAAGGGGGAACCCCTGAGGGTCATGAGCATCACAGCCAACAACTGGGCACTCCTTGCCCAAAACTTCTTGTCATCCCCATAATGGGAGACAATCCTTGGCTGGTCATGGTTTTCAAGGTACAAAGCATTCCACTCCAAACCCTGCTGCCACGTGGTCAGCCTCTCGAGGAGACGATCCGCACGGAAAGGCTTCGGGCCGTACCTCGCAACAAGACGATCAACTTCCAGATGATCAAAGTAGAAGAGCAGATCAAGTTCCCCGCGATCAGGATCACACAGTTGCTTGGCCTCATCCAAACTGACCATCACCGTCTCACCCACGGTGAAAGCCCCATAGGGTTCCAGTATCTCGCGACGCAGTTCCTGAAGGAACTTATGGGTTCCCTCACGGCCCTTGTAATGTTCCAAACCCCTGATGATTGGCAGCCCCTGCCCATCCTCCAATGACTCCTTATAGAGCAAAGAGATGACATCGCATCGAAAGCCCGCAATACCCCGATCCAA
This sequence comes from Propionibacteriaceae bacterium, assembly GCA_031256725.1. Classification (GTDB taxonomy): domain Bacteria; phylum Actinomycetota; class Actinomycetes; order Propionibacteriales; family Propionibacteriaceae; genus WQYJ01. The sequence goes on along the minus strand of JAIRQE010000021.1, from coordinate 4,526 downwards.
CCAGAACCTTAGGATCTGTTTGATCTCTTCGATCACAGCCGGGTTGTGGTAGTTCAGATCCGGTTGCTTCTTGTCGAAAAGATGGAGATAGTACTCCCCTCGCAGATCATCCCACTCCCAGGCGCTCCCCATAAAGAACCCAGTCCAATTGTTCGGTGGTTCAACAGCACCGCTCGGATCGAAGACCCCCTCTATGGGCTCCGCTTCACTCCCATCTGGCAGTTTCCCTGGCCTCCAGATGTAATAATCTGAGTACGACTCCTCACGGCGGCGGCTAGCCTGGAACCATTCATGTTCATCCGAGGTGTGGTTGATGACCAGATCCATGATCACCCTCATCCCGCGCGTCTTAGCTTCAGTCACCAACTGATCGAAATCCTCAAGGGTCCCATAACGTGAGTCGATCTGTCGGTAGTCCGAGATGTCGTACCCGTTGTCAGCATCAGGAGAACAGTACACAGGCGAAAGCCACAAACAGGTCACCCCCAAATGCGCCAACTCATCCAACCGCGAGATAATCCCAGGAATATCCCCGATCCCATCACCGTTCGAGTCCTGAAAACTGCGTGGATAAATCTGGTAGAAAATAGCATCCTTCCACCATGGGCGCACGACCTCGTTCATACTTCCAGTCTAGCCATTTTCATGACCTTCGCCCCACGAAAACAGCGAGCTACGACTTCTCTTCCAGTCAACGCTCCACCTGAAACGCGTTTCAGTTGTAAGCTAGCGCGATATTCCCCTTCACTGCCACACCTATGACACAGAATGAGTGGAAAACATTCGGGCGCCGATCAGTTGGTACTGACCGACGCCCGAAGTCTCAAACTATATGTCAGGCGGTTAGGTAACGCCTCATCAGAACTGCTCCGAATCCGAGGCTTACCACCATCGCGATCAGGAGAGCACTTGAACTTTCGACAGTACCACCAGTATCTGCTTTGACTGCTGGAGCATAAGTAACAGTCACCTCAGTGCTTGTCGGCTCGACCCTAACGGTTGTACCATCCGTAGCTCCAACTGCAGCAATATTGGGCTTGTACCCTTCAATGCTCTGTGACGCCACAGCAGCATAACCAGACTCACTCACCCACACAGTAGCACCAGTAATATCATCTGTGTATACGGTCCAGGCCAGGGTCTGAACCACAGGCTTCGGAGTCAGATTCCCTGCACCAGCATAGGTCACAGTCCGAGTGGTTTCATGGGTACCCACCTCAGTCAACGTATGCCGGAGATAAGCCCTGATAACCTGATTCGCCCCACACTGGTAGTTGGTGTGATTATCGATAGCATCAAGAACATACTTCTCAGGAATCCCAGCAGTGATCGCAGCATCAGTAACACCAACACGCGTCCCATTGACACCTTCAAAGAGGACCTCTGTACCTTCAATTGGGGTCACCACAGCATTACCGTTGTCGCGGTCAATATACTGAAGGTCGACTGTGCAGATTTCCTCAGGAGCATAGAGGCTCTCAGCATAGGACATTGATACGGACTTACCGGGGGTCAAGTCTGTGGCCTTGATGGCATAGTTAACAGCAGTATCCATTCCATCAGCTATAACAGCCCCCTTTGCATAACCATTGGGAGACATGAGGCTCTCAGATACAGGAACGGGACCCAACGAATTTTCCCAATCGCCCACAAGCATCTGGTCCCCTTGGAACATATCGAAATAGATTCGGAAGGAACCATTCTGGATGTACACCGAGTTCGTTCCATTGGCCATAATCGGAATCCAGTCGTCACTATTGAGCATGGTATCAATAAGAGCGGAGAAAGAAACGTCAGTAATTGTTTCGTCGCCCGAATTGGTGAATGTTACGTTATGCAGGATTCGCCCACTAGTATCAACATCCACGACTTCACTGTAGGTTATTGGAGCACCTTCAACTTCGCTGTCAATAATGTATTCGTCGTTGTCTTCATCATAATGCCCCTCAACGTCAGCTCCTACACGAGCCTTGCCCTGAAATGCGGCTGCCAAATGCTGGCTATCATATTTAACAAAGAACTCCCCCTCATCCACCAGAATTACCTGCCGTTTACCAGCGATTTCTGTATAGAAGTCACTCGTACTCCCACTTCCGTAAGAAAATGAATAGGTCCACCGTGCCTGTTGAAGCAGCTCTACAACAACATTCGACACAAGCATAGGAGTCCCTTCCCAAAAGACCGGAGTCCTCAGTTCTATTTGATAATCAGAATCATTCCTCGTGAATTGAGTCGTCCCCAAAGAAGAATCAATGTAACCCTCAAGGGCTCCCACCGACGACCAGCCCGAGAAATCCAGACTCCCGTCCGCGTTCTTCGGGGTGGACCCGTACCCCCAAGCTTCTTCTTCATCTGCATGGGCTGGTGCGCCCATCCACATCGAGGCCGACAAGGTCAAAGCCAGTGCACCGGCGGCTATTTTAAGCAGTTTTCGCATAATGTTCCTTCCTGTATGAGTCGTTTCACGGTATCGAACCGATTCATATCCCCCCTGGGAACTTAAGACTCTACAAAGATATGTCTAGCACATCACCCCCCCCCCGCAAGTCGAATTGCTTATTTTTATACTGTCGAATTATTCTACTTCTCCATCTGCCACTTCAACTGAAACGGTTCAAGTGGTGTCAGGAACATATCTTCTTGCACTGTTTCTTGCTTTCTTGATTTTGGGTGTCAGGGGATACGGGCTGACACCACTCTGATTCACGCGGGGGACAAGAGGGTGGAAGCTTTCGCTTCCTCCCTCTTGTCGGTCTCCCGAAAAGGTGATCCCCTCTAGTGTTCAACCATCACCTTAACCGCCGTATTCAGTTAACATTACCCAGATATCGCCTTACACCTATCAATGTGGCGGCTCCTACTGCGACCAGTACCATGGCCACGGCTGCGAGACCTGAACCTGTCTGAACGGCGATACCACCAGTTTCAACCCTTGGAACCAAGGTGACCATGAAAGTGTCCGATACTTTCCCGGAAATCTTGCCAACTATCTCAACTCTATGGCTGCCTGCTGCGAAGCCAGATGGTACCGTGAAGGTCCAGGTTGCCTCACCCTTGGCATCCGCTACCTTGCAACCCAATGGCATTGGCTCGGAGTACACGAAGGCACACACTGTCTCGCCTGGGTTGAAGTTCCTACCTGTAACAATCTGGGTCTGCAGAGGGTTCCTCTGCTTGAAAGCGATGTCGATCCCCAGACCAGTGATAATACCGGGCACCGGGTTGGACTCGTTTCCTGCAGGGTCCTTGGCGGTCACTGTGACCTTGTCACCCTCATTCAGCTTCTCCTTGGGCCAGCAGATCCACGTACCCTTGTTGTCCGGCTTGATGTCCACGCATCCTTCCACCTCATTGCCATCCTCATCGCGTACAGTGATAGTGGTGTCAGGATCGGTAGTACCCGTCAACTCGGTACCATTGGAGGGCCCAATCGTCGGGTCAGAAGGTGGCGTCGAATCAATCGTGAAACTGACCTCGTTCGACGGATCGGAGATGTTTCCAGCAGGATCCGTCTCGGTCGCCGTGATCGTGTGGTCACCATCAGGCATCGGCTTGGATGGGGTACACGACCAGGTCTTGTTTGGCTGTACAACAGCAGTACACACCTGCTTGCCACCTGGTTCAGTCACGATAATCGTGTTGCCTGGCTCATCGCCAGTACCCGTAATCGTCGGAGTGTTGTTCGTGGTCACATCACCATCTGATGGGTTGGTGATCACTGGCGGCTTCGGAGGAGTCGTATCCACGATGAAGTCGATCGGATCAGAGGGGTCGGATTCGTTCCCCTCGTCATCGGTTTCCGTCGCTGTGAGCGTGTGTGGTCCATCCTCGAAGGGGTTCTCCGGAGTACAAGCCCACGTCTTGTTCTCCGTGACTATGGCTGTACATACTTCGTTGCCATCCTCATCGGTCACCGTGATCGTGTTCCCCGGTTCGTCGCCTGCACCCGTGATCTCAGGGGTGTCGGTCGTGACCGTTTCCCCATCCTCCGGACCAGTGATGACTGGCGGATTCGGGGGATCGAGATCCTTGATCACTGGTGGAGTGATCGTGAAGGTCACTTCGTTCGACGGATCAGAGACGTTCCCTGTTGGGTCCTTCTCGGTCGCGATAATCGTATGGTCACCATCTTCCAGTGGTGTGACAGGGGTACAACCCCATGTCTTATCCGACTGGACAATAGCGGTACACAGTTCATTACCCTCCAAGTCGGTTACCGTGATCTCGTTGAAAGGTTCGTCGCCTGTACCCTCAATCAGTGGAGTCCTATCGGTGGTCACTGATCCATCTTCTGGGCCTGTGATCACTGGCGGGTTCGGCGGCGTGGTGTCCACTGTGAAGGTCACCTCATCGGATGGAGCTGACTCGCTTCCAGTCGGGTCGGTCTCGGTTGCGGTGATCGTATGCTCACCATCCTCCAATGGCTTCGACGGGGTACACGACCACGACAGATCCTCCTGAACGATGGCAGTACACAACACCTCGCCATCCTCAGTCACTGTGATCTCATTGCCAGGCTCATCACC